>NZ_OZ032161.1:0-600000 GCF_964026575.1 Candidatus Tisiphia endosymbiont of Melanophora roralis | reverse complement strand
TATCAGAGGTATTTTTGCCAACTGGTCTTGATTCAAGATACCGTGCATACGACTTTATGCAGTCAGCTAAATCATACTTACCAGCTACTGGAGCAGGCAGTATAGCTTCCTTAACCAATTGTTGCACTCTACGTTCACTTAATTGCAAAGCTTTGGCAATGTCTGATACTTTATGGTTATTCATTAAACTAAATACTAAACTAATTATATTTTTATATTTCGCTTATTTCGTTTTTTACTACAATTGGTAAAATGTGAGAGCTTTATATTTAAGGGGTTACAGAGCTTTTGTTAAATTAAAAGAAACGAAATATACCAAAAATTTTTATCGCTAGGCAAGGGTCGGGGTGGTCAGTCACCCAGGTTCGACAAGCCTAGAAAGTACCTTGTTTCGTTTCGTTTTTTCCATACTATTTGTTAAATTGCTTCTGTCTCCTTTATTTTGCTGTGTCTAAGGCAAAGTTAAAAGAAGTCGTAAACACCTTATCAAAGCGGCTATTAAAAGTATTAACTGCTGTAGCCTTAAACCCAAACCTTGGGTTAACTTTAGCTTCATGGGTTAGACCATATAACCTTTCCAATCTTTGACTACTAACTCTACGATAAATAGATTTGCCAAGTTTAAATATACTTCTATTCCCCTGTTGATCTCTCAAAGCTTTTGAACTTCTTTGCTTTTTTGGTACATTACTGGTTGGTACAGCAATCATACTGCCACGATATGGCACTTTAATTCCACCTTCTTCCTGAATGTAGGCAAAATGAGCCTGAGTGTACACAGCAGATATTAAGGCATATTTACTAGCAAATGCCACCTTGATACCAGTTCTTTGGTGTTTGTCCCACCATTTTTTGCTGTTATTGAATATGATTGGTACTCTTTTGCAGATTTGCTCTTGCACGAGCAATGCTATTTTGTTCAAAGTCAAGTTAACTGCAAATGGTAGCTGTTTCTTCTCGATATTATCCATATAACGGGCTATCTTGTTTATATCACTTTTCACATCAATAGTAAAACTCATAACTGCAACCTTTCTAATTTTTAAACTACCGGACGATATTTAGAACCGTGCAATATTGCAGCAACACCCATTAAAACCCCATCTCCAAGGTCACCTGTTACTTTAATTGCTGGTCTTACAAACCTCTTATCACCAATATAACCTGCCATAAAAGCAGTAGTATCATCAGGTCTAGTTTTAAGGTAAGCAAAAGTGCCAGTATTTTCCCCAAGCACAGCTCCTATAATCTCTGTATCAAGGCAATCAGTAAAGTTAACATTGTCGTTTGAATGTTGCAACCTGATTTGTACATGCCTGTCATCGTTCGGATTCACGTTAGCTGCTCCTACCATTACCGTAAAAATACCACTTTCAAAACCTGATACATCCACCGCCTCTACATCAAGTTTATCTGCATTAATCGCTACTGGTGCTAACAATTGCTGCAGTTTGCTATTGGTTTTTTCTTCTCTCGTTACTGCCATTTATTCCTCTTTTCCCCTTACGCCAAATTACCAAACCTACTATCCCATTATTGCCTTTTATTATACCCTAAGGTTTACCAGCTTGCAATAGTTTTTAATTAAAAGTTACATAAATTACTACTCGCCCTTAGAATTATGGTGCTTTAAAGGCAAAAAATGTTACTTTAAGTTACATTTTACCAAAATTCTTGCCATCTTCTTTGTCTCTTCTTCTCTTGTTACTGCCATTTATTCCTCTTTCCCCTTACGCCAAGCTACCAAACCTACTATCCCATTATTACCTTTCATTATACCCTAAGGTTTACCAGCTTGCAATAGCCTAAAACTAAAAGTTACTGCAAGTTACTACTCACCCTTAGAGTTATACTGCTTTCAAGGCAAAAAATGTTACTTTAAGTTACACTTTTGCTAGAATTCTTTAGCCCCTCTTGCCGATAAACCTCAATCAAATCATCTAGTGCCTCACGTAATCTAGTGCTGCCCGTACCTTTAGACCACTGTGGTATTTGCTTTAGTTCAAATTGCCGCAACGGCAGCTCCAGTAAGCAAAAATGCTCAACTATCTCCTGTGACTTCCTGCCAAGCTTAGCAAATATTCGTTGATGAATGCGAGCCGCCTGTACTTGCCTCTCCAACCCCAGCATTTTGCTAAAGTCTTTGTTTGCCTCAATTTGGATTATACCGCTACCACCAAACATGGTTGTTCTTTGGTAATTACAAGCTAGGCGATCAGCTACCCTAAACTGCTCATGGTTGATCCCATGCCTCTTACCTTCTGCTACTCCATTTGCCTCATCCTCCAGCCAACAGCGATAAAACCTAGCTATTGGTCTTTTGTCGAATTTGTTTAATTCTGTTCTTTCAGTTTTATGATGTTTCATGTTTGTTACCTTGTAAAAATTATTGCAGATTCACTTTGCCAGCAGAAGCAAAAATATATATCTACGGCAGACTTTTTATAAGTCTGCTATATATATTTATATATATGTAAAATCCTGCTTTTTTGACCTACCTTGAAAGCCTTGTAGTATAAGGTCTTGCGGGTAGTCCAAAAACGCATTTTTATTTAAAAGCGTACTGCTTTTTTGACCTGCCTTGTATCCCAGTTTCTAAAAGGGTTTGCGGGTAATCCAAAAAAGCAGTGCTTTTTTACTGCATCTTTGCTGCGTTTTTAAATGCATTTTTGCTATCCCCTGAAAGCCTTATAGTATAAGGGTTTGTAGTATTTTCCAAAAGAGCAGTGCGTTTTTACTGCTTCTTTACTGCACTTTTAATATCCCCTGAAAACCTTGTAATACTAATTCCCTAATTTAAATTAGTATAAATAGTAGAAAAAAGATGAGATTATGTTATAATATTCCAAGTTTATGAATAAATTAAGGAAAGGAATATAATGGGATGTCATCAAAGATTAATAACAGAAGAGTTATACCAACGTGCTATTGAGCAACTTGCAAGCATGAACCGAGATAATAGAGTTGCTATTAGACTTATGGCTATAATTGCTGCTAAAGAAAATGGTGTTGGTGTAGTATGTAAGGTATTTAATATAACAACCAATACGCTTAGGAACTGGGTAAAAAGCTTTGCTCAAGGTAATGATAAAAGCCTTGAATATAAACAAGGTAGAGGACGAAAAAGTAAATTAACAAAAAATTGTTGTGAAGCAATAAATAAATGGTTACAAGACGATTGTAACATGACAATAAAAAATATCATCATAAAACTTAAAGAAAATTTGGAGATTGATGCTAGTAAATCGGTTGTACATAGAGTATTACAGAAACTTAAATTTGCATACATTACCCCAAGACCAGTGCATTACAAACAGAATAAAGAAACTCATGAAGGGTCTAAAAAAAACTTCAAGAAACAATAACAAATAACCCTAGCAGTTACTTGTATTTCTTTGATGAATCACGTTTTGGGACTCATTCTAAATTAGGTTATGGTTGGTTTCGTAAAGGTAGCAGAACTCAAGTTAAAGCCAAAATGGGCTTTCAAAATTTCTATGTTTATAGTGCGGTTAACCCAATCACAGGTGATGATTTTACTTTAATGATGCCAAATGTCAATACCGTTTGTTTAAATATATTTTTGGCAGAGATGTCTAAACAGATAGGAGAACAAAAAGCGATTATTGTTATGGATTGTGCTGGATGGCACAAAGCTAAAGAGCTAATTATTGCAACAAATATAGAAATTCTTTATTTACCCCCATATTCTCCTGAATTGAATCCTTACTTTTACCCACAAATATAAAATTAAGTATAAACTAATATTGAATTATATACTTAAAATATAAGAAGGGGAAAGAATGAGGAATATGCAAGCGTTATCTAATGCTTACAACTTAGGTGATAAGTGGTTAGAAAGGGAATTTAGGCATGTTAACTTTGGAGATCAAAGGCTTATAAAAAGACTTATTAAAACTAGCTCACTTATAGAAAGCAAAGCTTTTGGTTCAATAAATCAAAGTTGCAGAAGTTGGAAAGAGGCTAAAGGAGCGTATAGATTATTTAGCAATAAAAAATTTGATCCAGCGGGAATTTATTATTCACATTATAAAGAAACACAAGAAAGGATTAAAGGTAATGAGTTTGTATTTTCAGTTCAGGATACAACATACCTAGATTTTGATTCTCATATTAAAACTAAAGGGCTCGGTAGCGTCTCAAAGTCTTATACAAAACATAAAATGGGGCTGATTGTGCATAGTGCCTTGATGTTTACAATGGAAGGATTACCTTTAGGATTATCTTCTCAACACTCATCTTCGAGATAAATATGAGCAGAAATTATGCTATAGAACGTGAGTATTATGCGACGAGTGGAGTGTAGAATTAAATTCTCGTTACTGACTACATTTTTTCACCTGTGGAATTTTATAATAAAGAAATACTGATAAAAGTGTACTTTAATGACAAGAGTTTTTATTTGAAACAAAACAATGGTAATACACATAAGAAGCATTATGTTGACTAATTTTTAGTATGTCAAGTAGAAAAGTGATGTTTACATGACTACAAACTTCATACCAAAACCACTGCGAACCTGATTCTTTAGACGTTTCAAGCACTTTTTCGTCTCGAAGATGAGTCAACAATGTTGGGCTCGTGTTATACGTGAAGAAACTGCACAAGAAAAATCAAGAAGAAAATATATATCTTCTACTGAAGATAAAGAAAGTTATAAGTGGATAGCAGCACTTAAGGACACTATGCATATTATACCTAAAGATACTAAAGTTATAACTATTGGTGACAGAGAAGCAGATATCTTTGAACTATTATGGTCGTGTCAAGAAAAGGGTAGTTTGTTTATTGTTCGTAATAGACAAAATAGAAAATTTATTTCTACAGAGGGAAGAAAAACAAATTTGCAAACCCATATAAATCAGATATCCGCAAAGAAAGAAATAGTAATTCAAGTTCCAAAAAAGAACAATGAAGCAGCAAGAATGGCAAATATTGAAATAAAATATATGTCTGGTTTAATACCAATTAGAACCCCTTCATTATATGGTTCAAAAAATACTGAACACAAAATCAGTGATAAAGTAGTGCTCTATGTTGTAAGAGCTAAAGAACAAGTCCCCCCTAAAGGAGTGGAAGCAATTGATTGGCTCTTGCTAACTAATGTTCCTGTCAGTAATTTTGAAGATGCGATTGAAAGGATAAATTGGTATAAGTTAAGATGGAGAATTGAAGAATATTTCAGAGTTCTAAAATCTGGATGTAAAATAGAAAATTCTCGTTTAGCTACAAAAGAAAGACTAGAAAAATTAATTGCCATAAAAAGCATCATTGCATTTAAAATTTTATATTTATCAAAAGTAGCAATATCTCATCCGCAAGAAGTGTGTACTAAGATTTTAACTTCACAAGAATGGCAAACTCTTTATATTCGAGAGCATAAAACTATTTTCATACCTGAAGAACCTCCAACTATGAAACAAGCTATTATCTGGCTTGGTAAATTAGGAGGATTTATGAATAGAAAAAATGATAAATTACCAGGAACTATGACACTATGGAGGGGCTACGAAAATCTTACAGAAAGTATCGAAATATTATCTATATTTCTCTCCCAGAATTGTGGGTAAAAGTAAGGATTCAATTCAGGAGAATATGGGGGCAAAAAAATAACCTTACAACCTACTGATTCTATTAATTCTTTCGTCTTCTTTGATTTATGGAAACTAGCATTATCCAGTACTACAACCTGTCCTGCTTTTAATTCTTTAATTAAAAACTTCTCAACCCAATTGTTAAATAGTTCTGTATTGCAAGTGCCATTAAAAACAAAAGGAACTATCAGCTTATTATTTACCAAACCAGCTATTATATTAGTTCTTTGATAATGTTTGCCACTCTTTTGTCCAATTAATAATTTTCCTACCTTACCCCAACCTCTCTTAACAAACTGATTCCAATGACTGCTCTCTTAACAAACTGATTCCAATGACTGCTCTATTTTAACCACACTAAACCCTAGTCGTGTTGCCTGTTTTTGCAGATTTTTTACCATTGTTTCTTGGTATTGTTTTTCGTACGTTTCAATTCCCTGTTCGACGTAGTCTTGACCATATTTTAATAATCGATAAAACATACATGCCAACTTCCTTGCTGTTGCTGTAATAGCTTTTGGTGTACCAGCTCTACTTTTTATCCTTCTGTAAAATCCTGCTAGTGCTGATTTACCTCTACCTAGATTAAGAGCTGCCATCCTGAATGCCATACTTGCTTTATTTTCTACCTTTTTTGTTCTCGTATCAAATACTTTACCACCGGTAATTTTATTAGCAGGACTTAAGCCAAGCCAAGATGTAAAATGTTTCTCTGTACTCCATTTGTCCATATCTAACCCCACTTCCGATACTATCGTTTGTACACTTAGCTCACTTAGCCCTGGAATTGCAGTAAAATCTGCTCCTGCTGCGTTATATAGTGATTGTTGTAAATCAAACTTTGGAGAATTTTTGTTCTTGCGTTGCTTATTTGTTACATCACCATCACCACGTTTATCAAACTCTTTGTAACAGCTTTCTATTGCTTCGTCACACTCCTTGATTTGTTTTAGGTAAAATTCATAAATATCTAATTCTTGCTTTAATACTACAAGATGCTCTTTGCGATAATCTCCCTCCAAAGCTTTGATAATAGTCTTTTTATCACTTTTTATACGACTATCCCTAAATGTGACTAATTTATTTGCATCCCTTTCACCAGCAATAATTGCTTTTATTATACTCATTCCTGTAACACCTGTTATATCACTAATCACATGATGTAATTGGATATTCATTTCATTCAGTGCTTTCTGCATACGGTTTACATGGGTTGCAGCATTCTTTGTTAATCTGTCTCTTTGTCTAGTAAGAGTTCTTAATTCACATATCTGATCTTTTGGACGAAATGAACCACTTAACAATCCATAGCTATGAAGTTGTTGTAACCACTGACAATCAGCTACATCTGTTTTACGTCCAGGTACGTTTTTCACATGCCTAGCATTCACCAATATAACTTCAAAGCCAGTAGTCTCTAAAATCTGAAATACAGGTATCCAATATATCCCTGTTGATTCCATAGCTATCGTCTTAACTCCACATTTTTTTAACCAATCTGCCATTTCTCTTAAATCACTGGTAAAAGCAGCAAATTTTCGTACATTCTTTTCATCCCTATCAGCTGGTACACAAACATAATGTTCTCTAGAACCAATATCAATACCTGCCGCATCAGGATTAATTACAGATAGTTTCTGTTTATCATTCTTTTTATTTGTCATATCATCTCCTACACTAAGAATTAGACCGAGCTAATTTTAAGTTGGAGTATTGAATGAAAAAATTAATCTCTTAAACGAGGTCTCTTACGTATCATAAACACATAATGCCATCAATGATATTACCAACAACTCCAAAACCATGCTATCTTACGGGCTGCCTTAAAGCTGCACCATTGTGGTGGTCGGTTATAGCTCTTTACCAACTCGGCTAACTGTAACTTTAACACACAATAATCGCAAACACTATACCTTGTTGTTGATGGCTTACCACCAAAGTTTGTTTATGTTTTTACAAATGTGCAGCAGTTTGTTTGGTGCTATCTTGGCAAATAGTCCTATCTATACCACTCTCATCAAGATATACCATTTGCTCTTTGTCATATTTACTGACCTTTTCTAAATATTCAGATCGTTTTTCTGCACTTGCTTCCAAATAGCTGAAGGTTTTTTTTTATAACTATAGCCTAACTTCTTTAATATTCTTCCAACTTGAGTGCCTGTAATCCCAAATTTCTTACCAATATCTTTTAGCGTAATATTTGAATTATTTTTGACAAATTCTTCTAACTGTTGCTTGTCAACTTTACTTTTAAATCCTAATCTCGCTTTTGCTAATATTGTTCCTTCTTTTTTCTTCCTTACCTTCCAACGACTAATTGTATTCTTGTGTATATCAAATATCTTAGCAGCAGATATTTGACTATTACCTTTTTCTATATAATTTATTACTTTTTCTCTTAAATCTTGACTATATGGGCTTGTTGACATTTTTTCTCTTATTTATATCATATAAACTCACCTAATTCAATGTGTTTCACTATATAACTTAAATTATACCATCTTCATTCTTTATTGAAAGATAATTAGTCTAAGAGCTTGTCCGCAAACTAAAATTAAGGTATGATGAAGTGAACAAAGTATTATTAGTAAGAAGTATAAAAGAATGAGCAGAAAAAATTATCCAACAGATTTAACAGATGAAGAATGGTTAAGGATAGAGGGTTTGTTTCAAGTATCGTATGTAAAGGGAGGTAGACCTTTAAAACATAGCAAAAGAGAGATTTTGAATGCAATTTTTTATGTATTACGTACTGGGTGTCAGTGGAGATATATGCCGCATGACTTTCCAATTTGGAAGACAGTATATGAACAATTTAGAAGATGGAAGAAGCAAGGTGTATTTGAACGTATGAACCATGAACTTATCAAGGATGTTAGACGAAAATTAGGTAGAAATGAGTATCCTAGTGCTTGCATAATAGATAGTCAGTCTGTCAAGACAACAGAAAAAGGGGAGCTAAAGGTTATGATGGAGCTAAGAAAATTAAGGGCAGAAAGAGGCATATTATTACCGATACACAAGGCTTTGTATTAGGTTGTTATGTCGGTTCTGCGAATGAGAATGATCGATACGGAGCTACAGTGCTACTCAGTAACATGCAAAAAGAGTACACTACTATTAAACAAATGTGGGCTGATATGGGGTATCAGTCTAAAGATTTAAAGGGTCTCATTAAGGAAAAGTATAACATAGATTTAGAAATTGTTAAACGCCCAGTGTGCAGATTTTGGATACCAAAAAATACACCACTAGAACTATTGCCAACAAGGGAAGTTGGGTTTAAAGTACAGCCAAGGCGATGGGTTGTTGAGAGAAGCTTTGCTTGGATAAATAGAAATAGAAGGCTCTCCAAGGAATATGATTTTCTTACTGATTCTAGTGAAAATATAATTTTTTTGGCTATGAGTCGATTACTTCTTCGTAGGATTACTTCTATTACTTAGTTTGCGGACAAGCTCTTACATCTTGGTGGACTGATAGTGCTGGTTACTATTTCTTCTTGGCTAGAAAATATGATAATCCCCGGCAAAGTGCTGTTATTCATATTATATAAACGACTATCGTAAACTTTATCTTTTGCTGCCGTTTTTCCTTTAAGGATATCCACAAAAGTTTGCCTTATGCTGGTTCTAGCATGCAGCATATCAGCTTTGTCGCTCTAATTCCAGCACTACCCAACCAGTATCATCTTGTTTGATTTCAACAATTTTGTACTTTGTTTGCCGGATAGTTAGTATATCTCCATAATTGATTTTTCTTGCCTCTTCCTCACAGCATTCAAAGCTTGGATTGAATCCGACAAAGCCACTTGTTCCAATATCTATAGGGTAGTAGTTGTTAACAAATATCCCTTTGAGTTGGTAAGCTAGTCCATCTTTTGGCGTTACTGTTGCCTCTACTGCAAATCCTTGCTCTGTGTCTAAAAACTCAGCAAAATCTTCTTGAAAGATCATAACTATTTATGTTATTATAATATCAATTATTGTTATTATGGCTGATAATTATGAATGTGTCCTTAACACCGGAACTCGAAAAATATATAGATAAACAGGTAGAAAGTGGTTTTTATCATTCTTCCAGTGAAGTTATAAGAGCTGCATTACGTTTACTTATTAAATCAGAAACTCACAACACTAGTTTTGAAAACTATAAAATGTGGCTTAATCAGGAAATTCAAATAGGTCTTGACCAAGCAGCTGAAGGTAAGGTTATTTCAGGTGACCAAGCTCTACAAAATTTCAGGAATTTTCGTAAAGATAAATTAAAGTCTCATGAGTAAAAATAATTTTTGCTTAACTGTTCAAGCAGAGCAAGATATTAAGGATATTTGGTTATATATCGCCAAAAATAACCCCAAAGCTGCTGAAAAAATAGCCAATCTTTTTGAACAAGCGTTTTTTAAACTAGCTGCAAATCCTGACATTGGAAGTAAACGTGAAGATTTAACTGATAAACCTGTACGTTTTTGGTTAGTTTATAACTACTACATAATATATAATCCTAAAACAAAGCCATTGCAAATTTTGCGGGTTACAAGTTCTTATCGTGATATCAAAAATAATTACCTATAATTATTGTCTAGTTAGTACTGCAAAACTCTCAGCGTGTCTAACTGCAATGTCTACATCTTGCATGACTCTTATTCTAATGCCACCGCTAGTTCCTAAAGTGTAAGGGTCTACTAATACATCCAGCACTCCCCATTGTCCAATAATTAGATCAGCAAAATTGCCAAATAATATAGTATCAGCTGGTATTTGGTTGGTTGTTCCAACTCTATAGCCGTTAAGGTAACCAAAACCTAGCTCACTACTACTTTCCCAAACAAATTGGGCAGTTCCTTCAGCTTTTTCTGTTTGCTTTAAAATTCCCCGTATGCTGGCATTACATAAATAGCCAAGCGTGCCAATATCAGCATTTCCTGCAGCAATTAGGCTTTCAAGGTCTACGATCTTACCCCAACTTATTGGATCATCGTCATCAAAAGTAACATTACCAATGCCAGTTGTGTTAAGAATACCTAATGGCTCAGCCCCAATGCCCCTACCACTTATCGCAGCCCGATCAATTTCAAGAGCAATAACGGTAGCAAGATCACTGCGTACTAGATTTTCTATATCAGGACTAGATTGTAGCACTAATTTGCGGGTAAAATCAGTGTAAGCTGCAATGCTTTTAGGGGAGAGTGTTACTTGGGCAAAGGCTTGCTCGCTATGCTCAGGGCTTCTCCCTTCTGATACCCAAAAAGTAGTAGCTCCACCAGTTTGTTTTGGTATTGCTACATCGCCATGCAAGCCGCTCATTACTTTAGCTCCCATTTGCTTAACAAGCATTTTGTTACGCAGCAGTTCAATAAAATTGTTGCTTAGGTAATCGGTACTAACTACTCATCTTCGAGATAAATATGAGCAAAAATTATGCTATAGAAGTAGATTGTCATGCGGTGTATGGGATAGAAAATTAAATTTTCTTTACTGACTACATTTTATCATTTTGCAGATTTTGTCATTTGGGGCATCGTTAAATCAAATAAATTGAATAAATTTTGTTGAAACTCGCTTAATTTTGGTAATCTTGCTACCTTGCAACCTTTGATTGTGTAATATAAAAAACATATTTTATCCAACTCTCTTAATGCTTCTTCAATGGTTACATTGTATTTACCATCTTTGGTTACGTCATAACCCTGTTTCAACTTATCTTTCATATAGCGCCATATTTTTAATGACAGCATACATACAAATACACGACCCTTCGTTCTATCGCTTTTTCTTAAAAAGATCGGCCTTACTTCAAGTAATCCTGTCTTCATACTGCTAAAATTTGATTCTACTTCATGTAAATTATGGTAAGCTTTATCAACCAATTCTTTGCTCATGATTTCAGTTTCAACTTTCGTTTCAATCGTATAACAACCATCAAGAGCAAACAACTCTTTTTTCTTATCTTGATCAATTTCAACCACTATTTGGTTGCCATCTAATTTTAGGTTGATAAATTTATCTATCCGCCATTCTTTGGTAATTTTTTGAATATTATTTAAACCAAGTTCTGGCTTTGCTTTCTTATGGGTTGATACATATATATTACGCTCTTCAATCTTTGCAACCAATTTTTCAACTCGGGTATTCCTATCAAACTCAACTTTTCGGGCTATAGAACCATTCTTCCTTAAAATATATCTTTTGCCATTATTGGTTACTTCGCATAGCTGTTCTGCAAAAAAACTATATTGCAAAACTCCGCTTTTCTTTAAGCTTTCAATCTCAACTTTACTTAAGGTTGTAATATAGTCCCATCCTTCTTTGGTCAGGCCTTCTTTGCCTAGTCTCTTAATCATTCCTTTATCACCAACAAAGACGATATTCTTAATACCAAAATTAGATTTTACTAGCTCAATCTGCTCATAAATGGTAGAAGGATCAGCACTATTACCCTTAAAAACTCTAACAGCCAAAGGTTCGCCATGATCATCAGTTAATAGACCAATCACTATTTGCTTTTTACCCTTCTTTTTATCCCGATTGTACCCATATTCCGCAAGTTCATTCTCTGTTCCTTCGAAATAGCTGGAAGTGACGTCATATAAAAGCATAACAGGCGGCTTGTTATTTTTCTTTTGATAAGTTTTAAATAATTTTAATTCGATCTTTTCTTGGTTCTCTTCTAACCATTCTAGAGCCTGATATAAATGGTTTTCATCAAATGAATCGACAGATAATACATCAGATATCGCATGCGATTTCGCCCATTTCACGCTGGAAAGTCTAGACCCTTGGTGAGCAAAGCGTGCTAAAACCAAAAATAGACTCAATAAAGCTTCTTTGCTTCTAGTACCAAGAGCCTTAGTAATACCAATTTCATCAGCAATTCTTTTTAGTAGAAAAATAGTCCCAAAACTTTCACCAACCTCAGGAACACCATCTAAACCATCAAATTCACCTTTAAGCATCTTCTTAAAAGCCTCAATGCGTAAATCATCCCAGTTAGTTAAGTTAGCTAGGGTTTTATTTAATACTTTCCCGTCTTCGCGATAAGAGGTACGAAGCAATATTGCAGGACGAGAATTTCTATTTGGAACAGTTGTAATATACATGAAAGAGATTATATCTCTAAATTCCAGCATTGTCAAATAAAAAACATCATTTACATGACTACAAATCTTATAGCATAATCCTTATAAACCTCATTCTTTAGGTGTTTTAAGCACTTTTTCGTCTAGAAGATGAGTCGCGATGACGATTTTTAACTTTCAACAGTTGTGGCTGTAAGACCGACTAAGCAATCCAGTAACATCATTTATCTATAGATTGCTTCCTAGATTGCTTCGCTTACGCTCGCAATGACACTGTGGTATAGGTGTTTGTAAACTTTCAACAGTTGTGCGACGGTCTCTTTGCTAATAGACTGTTTTTTAACTTTCAACAGTTGTGGGATAATTATACTCATTCAATAACTATCGCAGCTCGCTCAAATTTATTTTCTAAGTTGCTTTTGAGGTTTTTATACTGAGGAGTTTTTAACTCTTCATTGGTAATCAAACTTTTTCTTATGGAGATTATATCTGTAAATTCGGTATCTTTATTTTGATATTTACATGATCTATTGACATATAGCCACGGAGTATCAACCTCAAAGTTTAATTTTTTACAATCTTTAATTATAATATTTTTTATAATTATATGTCTTGTGTTAGTGTTAGGTATACCTATAAAAAGGTCTGATACTTGGTCAAAAGCTGTATTTGTAATATCCTCCGTCCCATATAATCTTAACCTTAAACCAGACCCCTTATTGGTTTTAAAAATTCGATTTTTTTGCTGATATGCGTATTTAATTGTAAGATCCTTGACAATACGAGAAGTAAGATCAGGTAATTTTAAAAATTTCTTCTCTTTTTCATCAAGATATACTCCTGTCAACATGTGGAAAGTAAAATCCCTTAGCTGTTCATTTGACTTATGTAACCCCGCACCTGTTATATTTACTGCTTCTTCTCCTTTCAAATCAAGCTGACCATGCACATCTACAATATTATTTCTTATTACCAACTCATTGTGCATTATAGCTTGTGAATTTTGATGGGCTATTTCAGGAATTTTGGTATAACCTGCTTGCTGAAGATCTAATACCAAGGCTAACTTACCTGCAACATCCGGAAAAATTCCTTGTGCCATACTGACAAAGTTTGTTGGGTCAATCCAATATATTTTTCCATTTTTATTAGCTACTTTAAGCATCACATGATTAAAATTTCCCATATTAGGTAGTGCATTTGGGTTAGAAAAATTAGTAATACCTCGCATTACTAAAATGGGTTGAACCTTAAACCCAAGCTTTTGCAAGATAGCAGCAGTACTTGCAGAAAAATCTTTGCAATCACCAATTTGAGAAGTAGCAATCTTTTCTAAATCTCTAGGAAAATACCGACCTGATACTGTTCGCCAATCACCCATATATTGGATTTTCTCAGCTAATGAAGAAGTGACAAAATTAATTTTTTCTTCATCGGTATTTTTATCTAGAGCAGATTCCGCTATATTCATGAAAATTGTAGGAAGTGGTTGATTGATTACCTTAGAATAGCCAGGAGCTAGTTGTTTGGCCAAATCTTGCCATTGAGTTAAGCTTGATAAAGATACCCAAGTTCTGTGCTTAATATTTAATATACCCTTACCTGGTTCATTGGTCAATTGATTATAAACAGGTTTCTCTAGGATAATCTCTGCCGAATGAAAGTCATTTTCAGCATCGGTAATAACTTTTAATACGCCTTTTGGGTCGTTTACTTTGATATTTAGGGGCAATTTAGAATTGATCTTAGTGTGATCTGCTTGCAAGTATCCGTCCGTACCATAAAATAAAGTAGTACCATAAAAATTATCTACAGGGACTTTCGTTTTAATAAACTTACATTTTAAGTATATTTCTGCACCAAGTTCCACTTTAGGGAATGAGATAGTTATCTGATTTAATTGATCAAAACCTTGTCCAAAACTAGCTAGCGGTTTATCCTCAATCATATCTTTAGAAACTACATATTCTTGCCCATTATAAATAGTCTTAGCTTCCAATATAGAGATTTGGGCACTATAGTTATTATAAGACAATCTATAGTGAGAGAACTGACTACGTCCTGATTCTTTTAGTATTTTTGCGTGCATTTCCGCTATTTCTTCAGAAGTACCATCTTGGTTAATAGTAATATCGTTGTTACAAAATTTTATTTCAACAGGAGCATCTTCGTACTTACTCCATCTTCCTTGAGCGGAGTAGTTTATTAAAAATACTAATAATATTAGACGAAGACAAAATTTTAAATAAGTCATTATAAATAATCCTAAAAATAAAAAAATACCCCTTAGTTACCAGCATTATAAGGTATTGTAAACTAAAAAATAGAGACCACTAAGTAAAAATGATCTTTTTTCTTGGAGGGATATAAACAATTTTATCTTGATCATCTATAGTAACGTCATGATGCATCTTTTCCATGACACCAATAAAATAATTACCATGTGGCATTAGTTTTACTATTGCCCAACCGTCCATAATAAATTGAGTAATTTTATCTAAATCAGATTTGTTTTCAGCGAAAGATATAATTTTTTTATGGGGTTTTACCCTTGTCATAATCTTATTTTTTATTAATTTTAATTTCTTATATTTATTATTACTAAATCTTTTGATTAGTACGGCTGTAACAATAATTGCATCGAAACTGTGTTAGCTTTATTAGAGGGAAAGTGTATACTCAAATGATTTGAAGCATTGGATTTGAAAATGAATGGTGAGCATGTTAGGCGTACATATTAGTATAGTTACGCATGCGAATCCATGATATTTTCAAAAAACAATTCGTAGGAGCAGAAGAGTATATGTATTTTTTGAAATACACTAACATTATCCCAAAAGTTAACTGATTTGATTGACCTTTCTTTTTCTTACATAAAATTAGATACTCTAATGATAAATTATATAGTCAAATACATTGAATTAGGTGGTAAAAACATAGAAGTAGTTTTTACAATCAACTGATTTTATCAATTATCTTTCCACCTAACTCAATGTATTTGACTATATTGCATTTTTTTATCTGTTCCTAGAATTCACGGTGTCAGTATCTTTTAATACCAATCTATCCTAGATAACTAATTATTGCAACACTTTCTTTTATTTTAAATACATAATGCTGAGGGATTTAAAGAAGCCACGAAACCTCGACCCACAGCGGACAATGATGTACGTGAGGAGCAGAGTATCGGTAGCACGAATAAATTACCAGCAGAAGTAGAGTTTGCCAAAGATATCTATTATATTTTCCACATTATATTACTTAGTGCTTTATAATTTCTGTGCTATACTACTGTGCTATACTAGAAGCGATAACTACTAATAGCAACATATATGGATAAAATAACTCCTCGAGTTGATTTGGCATTTAAGAAAATCTTTGGTGTAGAAGAGAATAAGGACTTGCTGATATCCTTGATTAATTCAATTGTATCTAAGGAAGATCAAGTGGCAGAACTAACGTTGCTTAATCCATATAATCCTAAAAACTTTAAAAACGATAAACTCTCAATATTAGATGTTAAAGCCAAATCTGTTGATGGCAAAAGGTTCAACATTGAAATTCAAATTAGCGACGAAGCTGATTATGATAAGCGAGCTTTATATTATTGGGCTAAATTATATACCGAGCAATTAAAGGTAGCTCAGGACTATTCTACCCTAAGCAAAGCCATTGGTATTCATATTCTAAACTTTACTTCTATTCCGAATGTAACTAAGTATCACAATGTTTTCCATATAGTAGAAAAAGATAGTGGATTGTTGTATTTCAAGGACCTCGAATTACATACTATTGAGCTTAATAAGTTTACTGATAATTCTTATGAGGAATTACCTGATATACTGAAAAAAGTAAAAAACTCTCTAGATATGTGGACAGCTTTTCTAACAAGACATGACCTACTTAACAAAGATAATTTACCTAAAGAATTAGACAATGTTGCCTTAAAAAAAGCTCTAACAGTGCTAGATGTTATGAACTTTACTGACGAAGAAAGAGAGGCCTATGAAGACCATCTTAAATGGCTGCGTATCGAAGCTAACACTCTAAAAAAACAACTGGAAAAAGGTAGAGTGGAAGGTATAATAGCTATAGCAAAAGAAATGCTATTAAACAATGAGCCGATGGAAAAAATTATTAAATACACTAAGTTAAGTAAATCTCAAATAGAAAATCTAAAATGACTTACGATCCTCAAATTTATCATTTACTATCATTTACTAACATATTCTATTATTGTTATGTAATGGTTAGCTATAGCAGAAGAGGAAATTATGATTAAGAGTATTTGGGCAAAGGTTAAATATGTAGTATATTTGCTTATATATATAGTGATTACTTGGGTTACTGCGAAAATTATACTTATATCAACATTTCCTGATGATGGTCAATGCCATTGCACTGAAACTCCAACGTTACTGCATTATATTTTAGCTTCGATAGTAACTATATTGCCAGTAATAGCACATATATGTACAAAAAATCGTAAACCAAAAGTAAAGTCTGATACTAAATAAATTATGATTGGTAAATTAAAAGGTAAAATAGATGCATGTTTTAATGATTATGTCATTATTGATGTTAGTGGTGTTGGATATTTAGTGTATTGTTCTAGTAAAACTTTAAATAAGTTAGTCGTTAATGAGTTTTGTCAATTATTTATTGAAACACATGTAAGAGAAGATCATATTAATCTTTACGGCTTTTTATCTCTTGAAGAGAAGGCTTTTTTTAATTTATTACAATCGGTAAACGGTATTGGTACAAGAATGGCTTTAGCTATTTTATCAAATTTATCACCCGAGCAAATCCAATCAGCAATAGCAAGAAGGGATAAAGAAGCTTTTAAAGCCATTTCTGGTGTTGGCCTAAAACTAGCTGAACGAATTATCATAGAGTTAAAGGATAAAGCTTTAACTAATTTTACTAACAACCTTACCATGGATAACAATGATACTGACTTAGCTAAGATATCATCTGATGCCACATTAGTGTTAACCTCGCTTGGTATTGGTAAAACTGAAGCACAGAATTTAGTACAGGGAATTATTGCAGAAAATTCTAATCTCTCTATTAATGAACTAATTAAACTTGCACTAAAAGCACGTGGATCCAATGTCTAAAAATATTTTGTCAGCTGATATACTTCCGAGTGATCAAGAATTTTCTCTACGGCCTAGCTATTTAAGAGAATTTGTCGGACAACAACAAATTAAGGATAATTTATCCATTTTTATCCAAGCAGCTAAAAATAGGTCTGAACATTTGGATCATACATTATTTTACGGTCCTCCTGGACTTGGTAAAACCACTCTTGCACAAATTATTTCTAAGGAAATGGGAGTAAATTTTAAATCCACCTCAGGACCTGCTATATCAAAAGCAGCTGACCTAGCTGCTATACTTACTAATTTGCAAGATAATGATGTGTTATTTATCGATGAAATTCACCGTCTTAGTACAAATATTGAAGAAGTATTGTACCAAGCAATGGAAGATTTTGCTTTAGACATAGTTATTGGTGAAGGACCTTCAGCAAGGTCAGTAAAAATCAACCTACCCTATTTCACTTTAGTTGGAGCAACTACTAGGCTCGGTTTACTCAGCAATCCTTTGAGAGATAGATTTGGTATACCATTGCGTTTGCATTTTTATAACGTAGCTGAATTAAAACTTGTTTTGAGTAGAGCTAGTAAATTGCTAGCAATTAATTTAACCGATGAGGCATTAGAAGAGATAGCGGGGCGTAGTAGAGGAACTCCAAGAATTGCCCTTAGGCTAGTTAGACGAGTGAGAGATTTTGCTTCTGTCGATGATAAGCTAGAAATTGATAAAAATATTGCCAATATCTCCCTAAATCGATTAGAAGTTGACAAAATAGGTTTAGATAGTAATGATTATAGATACTTAAAATTTATAGCTGATAATTATGCTGGTGGTCCGGTTGGTATAGAGACAATTGCAGCAGCTCTATCAGAACAACGTGATGCTGTTGAAGAGACTATAGAACCATATTTAATACAAATAGGGTTATTACAACGTACCCCAAGAGGTAGAGTTATTACTAAAAATGCCTTTGACCATCTTGGAATATAGTAATTTACAGTTACAAAGAGGTAGTTTATGAAAATAATCAACATAAAACAACAAAAAAACCCGCTTAGTTCAATGTCGTATCCTATAGTCTTTGATTTAGCAATTAAATATAAACCTGATCTTGCTAAAGCTTATAATAACAAAGGTGTTGCCTTGAACAAGTTAGGTAAATACTCGCAATCAGAAGAAGCATTTAGCAAGGCAGAGCGACTTAGAACAAAACATTAAAAATTATAGAATGTATAGCTAACCCGATTAACATTACTCCGTCATTGCGAGGAGCTACTTTAGTGGCAACGAAGCAATCCAAAAAAGTTATTAGAAATGGATTGCTTCGTCGGCTCACGCCTCCTCGCAATGACACTAGGATTTATGTACTCTTCGCTAATAGCAGGAGTAATGCTAATCGGAGTTAGCTATATATTTTAAAAACAAACTAAGAAATACTTAAGAAAGAAATATTATATGCAAAAAGCTTTAAGTCTTATAATTGCTGCAGCAATTATTTACTCTATTGTCCAAATGAAGATGCTTTCTCCTCCTGAGGATAAAGACCCTAAAGTTCAGACGACTAATGATGCTGAAAATAATAAAAATACTAAAGCTGCTCCTGAACAAGCAAATATACCATTAACTGGTAATTTTCTTGAAAAAACTGTTTCAAAGGTTTTGATAAATGCTCTTAAGACAGAAGAAGGTCGACTATTTTTTGAGCATTTACTACAACCAACGAACAAACCTATTACTGATGGTAAATATACTATAGAGGTTAATAGAGACTTAATACAACCAATGTTTAAGATTAATAGCTTTGGTAATGGGACTAAAGGACCAGCTACTTGTGGTCACGTAGTCACATTACGTTATCAATTATTGGATATTAACAATAATTTACTTAGCGAAAATACCAAGACCTTTACACTTGGTTCTAGAGCGATCATGCTAGGTCTTGATTCTGTAGTAGTAGGTATGATGGTTGGACAAACAAGACAAGCGGTGCTTCCTGCAAAATATGCATATTATAACCAGCAATATAAAGAAGAAGATAGAGATCATGATGCACCTTATAGAGTTAATATTGTCTTAAATTCAATATTACCTAATAATTTTGTTGATAGTAATGAAGTAAAGATATTTGATGATGAAATAGCTTATAGAATGCCATTATTATGCGGAGATAAAGTAGGGGTTGACGTAAAGATTACTAAACTATCGAATGGTCAGGTAATTTATGATTCAGTACAGAAAGGTAAGAAATTAGATATAAAAATTGGTGATATTAATTATCCATTAATCGTTTCATATGCTCTACATGGTAAAGTGCCAGTTGGCACTAGAACAGTAATTGCCAAAGGTAAGTCATTTAAGGCACTTGGTTCTAATATCAACAAAATGCTTAATCAAGATAAGATTCCTATGGATGAATATTTGATGCTGGAATTAACAAATTTTCAAACAGAATAATAGAGAAAAGAATGCACGACAATAATTACAAGACAAGAAGAGCCACAGTACCAGCTCTAGAAGAATTATTATTTGAACCCATAAAAATACTAGATCATGGCTTTATCAGAATTATTGATTATATGGGTGATGATAGTAGCATCGTCCAAGCAGCACGAGTATCATATGGTAAAGGTACAAAACAACTAAGCCAAGATAAAGGTTTAATCAATTACCTAATGCGTCACCACCATACAACACCATTTGAAATGTGTGATATCAAATTTCATATTAAACTGCCTATTTTCGTTGCAAGACAATGGATACGTCACAGAACTGCTAGTGTTAATGAATATTCAGCTAGATATTCTATATTAGGAAATGAATTTTATTTACCAGAAAAACAGAATCTTGCTGCTCAATCCACAATAAATAAACAAGGAAGAAGTGATGAAGAAATTCCAAAAGAAATTGCAGATAAAGTCTTAGTGCTACTAGAAAAAGATGCTAAACTATGCTATCAGCATTATACTGAAATGATGAACCAGGATGAACATGGCAATATTATCGATGAAAATACTATAGGTATTACTAGGGAACTTGCGAGAATGAATTTAACCTTAAACTATTATACAGAATGGTATTGGAAAATTAATTTGCATAATCTATTACATTTTCTACTATTACGTGGGGATTCTCATGCTCAATATGAAATCAGAGTATATGCAGAGAAAATGCTAGAAATAGTAAAAGCTTGGGTACCTTTCACTTATGATGCTTTCGAGGAATATAGGCTAGGAGGAAATAATATTTCTAAAAAAGGACTTGCTGTTATAAAAAAACTACTCAATAATGAAGAAATTACTCAAGAATCTAGTGGCATAAACAAAAGAGAATGGGATGAATTAATGCAACTTATAAAATAGGTATTATAAAAATGATTACAATTGATAGAACAACCTACCGAGCCCCATCTTTTAATGAGAGAGTTAGATTTTTGGTGCTGCATTACACTAACGAAAACTTAGAAGAATCCCTAAGAGACCTGCTAGGTCCTAAAGTTAGTGTACACTATCTAGTTTCTGACTCTAATCCGAATCATATATTCCAATTAGTGGAAGAGTCTAGACGAGCTTGGGATGTTGGTGTTAGTGGTTGGCAGGGGCGTCAGAATCTCAATGATACTTCTATAGGTATTGAAATAGTAAATCTTGGCGATACTAAAGATTCTCAAGGAAATATTCATTGGTATCCTTATCCCGAAGACCAAATTACAGCGGTAATGGAGCTTTGTCAGAATATTATAGCTCGTTATGATATTGACCCCACTTGTGTGATCGGCCATTCTGATGCCGCTCCGGGAAGGAAACAAGACCCAGGGCCTCTATTCCCATGGAAACAATTATATGATAATAATATCGGAGCTTGGTATGATCAAGATACTGTTAATGCTCTAATGCCCAAGGTAGATCTGTCTAATGTAAAGTTAATCCAAGAACAATTTAGCAAATATGGTTATGTGTTGCAGCCGACAGGAATAATTGATCAACAGACAACGGATGTTGTAGTATCGTTCCAAATGCATTTCCGCCCAAAGAATTTTTCTGGAATATTAGATGTCGAGACCGTGGCAATTTTAGAAGCATTATTACAAAAATATCTTATGTAAAAAAGCTGTCATTCCCGCGAAACCTTTGCCCACGTGGATCAAAAAAACAACATAAGCAATGGTACTTACATAACCAAAAACGTTGTCATTCAGCTAAAAGCTGGAATGACAACAAAGGCTTATTAAAGGTTAAAATTTAAGCTTTGCACCAATAAGAGCAACTGTACCTTTAGTTTTTTTCTTAGGAGCTTCAATAAGGTAAACTGGCTTACCCTTAGCTTGGAAATGAGAGATTTCAGCATAAGGCAACAAGCCTGGTGTTATCTTATATTCAGTACCTAGGCTTACTGTATCCACCGTATTTTTATACTTTAGTGATTTAAAATAGGAAAGACTTGCTTTAATAGGACCTTGCCCATAAGCAATTGTACCATTATAATATTTCGTATCACGACCAACTTTATGGTAAGTTTTTGAAGTCAAACTTTTACCTAAACTACCATAAGAACCAGCACAAGAAATATTACCATAAGTTAAGACTGCACCTAAATTGTAAGCGTTTAGATCTGATAGCTTGTTGCTAGATAGCATCTTTCCATTAGGATCTAATACTATAAGTTTGCGAGCTGGTTTGGCATGTTCTCCTGTAACACCAACTTCTACTGCCATATCATCTAAAATCTCATACTTATAGGATATCCCTGCAGAAATCGCATCTTTGACATTGTAATTATAAATTACTGTATCACCTTTACCACCATCTATACCAGGTAGTTCTACTTCATTTATACCAGTCTTTAATTTACTACGACCCGTTTTACTATCTAAATTTTTTATATTACGATGACCACCAGTATTTGCTGAATCAGGAATATAAGAAATACCAAACTGAAAACCTTGTATCTCTGGCGTATAATAAGAGACTTTTCTAGCTGGCTCTGTTCCTTTATTTATGTCATCGAAGCCATTGGTAAATGAGTCTATGACAGAGGGTGGAGTGACCTCAAATTCTGGATTCATACCTTTATATTGCATACTGCTATCGTCTAGTGAGACATACTTACTCCAAGCAAAACCACAACTAGCTGCTGCAACTTTAGCACCACTAATACCCATCTTATTTGCAGCATCATAAGGAGAGCCTAGCTCTACTTTACCATAGTCTGTCTCTAAGAAAATGTGAGAACCATTGACACTTGGAGTCCCTTTTGGTTTAGTTGTTGTTAGCAAAACTATTTTGCCTCCAGCTATTACATCATTAAATTCTTGCTTACCAGTAACAGAAAAAGCCGCATCACTATAAAATCCAAGCTTTTTCTTATTATCAGTGATATATTTACTTTGTTCTGACGACAATTTACTTTGGTTACCATAACCAGCTTGGAAACCAAAGAGTCCTTCTAATTTTATTTCAGTATCTGAAGCGGCATCAGCTGGAGGAGTAGAACTGCTAAAGGCTGTGCTAGACAAACAAGAGACACAAAGCAACATTATTAATTTTTTCATAAGTAATACCAAAACTCTTTATTCATTATGTTCTTTTTATATCCCATTGAACATAATACATTTCTATTTGGAGTATTTATAGCAGAAGATAAACCATAATGTAACAAGTTTTTGCAAATAACTATGATTAGTCAGACAAATTTTATTATTTTAATGGTAAAATTACAACTAATATAACATTTTTTTTAATTGTTGCTAATATCATAAAAATATTGTATTCTAGCTTTGCGGGTTGAAATTTTTGTAAATAAAGTTGAAAAAACAAAGGTGGGGTTAACCCCACCTTTTTTATTAAAATCTTTAAATATTTATGTTGTAATGCAAACTATAGAGCAACAAATTATTGATGCGGTGCAAGATAACCTAAAAGATCTTGGTTTTGACTTAGTAAAAGTAACTTTAAAGGGTTCAACCCATAAAGTACTTGAAATATTAATAGATAGGTTGGATGGTGAAAAGGTTACTATAATAGATTGTCGGAATAGCAGTAGAATTATCTCAGCCCTTTTAGATGTTGAAGATATAATTAGTGATAAATATTTTTTAGAAGTTTCTTCAGCAGGTATTGAACGCCCATTAATAAAATTTGAAGATTATACTAGATTCCTCGGTAGGGAGGCTACCATAAAATTAAAAGAATTATTAAATGGTCAAACTCGATATCAGGGAAAGATAGTTAAAGCTGAAGATAATAAAATTCATCTGAATAATCATGGTGAAGACATAGTGTTTTCATTTGATATGATAAAAAAAGCCTCTTTGGTATTAACAGATGAAATGTTTAGGAATTTAATGAATAAAAAATAGACTTCTTGGATAATTTGCTTCTGCTAGGGAATTTGTAGGAGGATCAAAACCTCGACCCACAGCGTACTCAAATTCCGTTACGGATTCGAGTCTAGTATACTCAAATGATTTGAAGAATTGGATTTGAAAATAGACTTCCTGCAGAATTCGCTTTTGCTGAGAAATTTGTAGGAGACACGGAACCTCGACCCGCAGCGTACTCAAATGTACGTGAGGAACAGAGTACCGGTATCACGCACAAATTACCAGTAGCAAGTAGATGCAAGAAGTTTAACATTAAAAGGCAGTGAATTTATGATTAATATTGGTAACACAGAAATTCTGCAGATCATAGATTCTGTAGCTAGAGAAAAGAATCTTCCTAAGGAAGCACTACTTTCGGCAATGGAACAGGCTGTACAGATTGCAGGACGCAGAAAATATGGAAATGAACATAATATAAAAGCTGAGATTGATAGGAAAAATGGTAATATTAATCTTTTTAGAATCCTTGATGTAGTGGATGATGTGGAAAATTATTTTACTCAAATTTCTTTAAAGGATGCTGTTGAAAAGAAAGTCGATGCTAAAATTGGCGATGAGATTTATGAATTTTTACCGCCTATTGATCTTGGACGTGTTGCAGCTCAGGCGGTTAAGCAAATAATAATACAACGCGTTGGTGAAGCGGAAAGAGAAAAACAATATGAAGATTTTAAAGATAAGAAAGGTGAGATTTTAAACGGCACTGTTAAGAGAGTAGAGTTTAATAATATCATAGTTGACCTTGGTGGTCGTGCTGAAGCAATGATTAAAAAGGAGCAGCTCATTAGAGGAGAAAGCTTTAAGGTTAATGATCGTATTAAAGCTTATGTACAAGACGTAAGATTATCGTCTAAAGGGTCACAAATTTTTCTATCTAGAACTGACGACCAAATGCTAATTAAATTATTTGAATTAGAGATTCCAGAGATTTATGATAATATAATTGAATTGCGAGCTATAGCTCGTGATCCTGGATCAAAGGCAAAAGTTGCAGTCTTTGCTTCTGACTCCAGTGTTGATCCTATAGGTTCATGTGTAGGAATTAGAGGTAATAGGATTAAGGCTATTACTAATGAACTTAATGGCGAAAAAATAGATGTAATATTATGGAGCAAGAATATTGCCCAATTTATTATGAATGCACTTGCTCCTGCAGAAATTGCAAAAATTGTTATTGATGAAGATAAGAATATAGTTGATGTAGTTGTGTCTCAAGATAATTTGAGTCTTGCAATTGGTAGAAGAGGTCAAAATGTTCGTTTAGCCTCTAAACTTACTGGCTGGAATATTAATGTAATGACGGAAGATCAAGAATCCAAACGGAGAAATGATGAGTTTTGCTCTGCTACTGAGTTATTTATGGAGACCTTAGATGTTGAAGAAGTGATAGCACAACTGTTATCTGCACAAGGTTTTACCTCTCTAGAACAGTTAGCTTCCAGTAAAATTGAAACTTTAATGAATATTGAAGGCTTTGAAGAAGAATTAGCAACTGAGATAAGAGAACGAGCAATAAATTATGTAAATGCTAAAAATGAAAAAATTATTATTAAACTCGAAGCTTTAGGTGTTGAACAAGAATTAATTGATGTATTGGATTTACAACCAGAATTCATATTAAAATTAGCTGAGTATGGTGTAAAGACTATAGAAGATTTGGGAGAGTTGACAGTTAATGAATTTAAATCATTAGTGCCTAATTCTAACATGGTAGATGATGATATAGAATTACTGATTCGTACAGCTCGTACTCGTGAAGATGAATAAATTTAAGCAACCTCAGTATCAATCCTGACAGGGGATGCTACCATAACTGTTGAAAGTTAAAAAGCCGTCATCGCGATGAGCTTTGTAAGCCCTAAACCGTCTATTAGCGAGGAGTCGCTGTAAGCGACGACGTGGCAATCTTGTGAAGAAGAGCTTACTTCATGAGATCGCCACGGCGTCTATCGACGCCTCGCGATGACGATTTTTTAACTTTCAACAGTTGTGGGGATGCTACCTAAACTACTTAAGTTGCCATGTGCGTAGACGAGGATCTAAAATGTTTAATTAGTTGTCAGTCAAAGCAAGAAAATTTTAAAAAATTTAGCATTAAGTATTAGTGCTAAGAATTTTATTGATATACTGAAGAACTACTAGCAAAATTAGCCATTTCTAATAACAGAAACTTGGTAATTTAATTTTGGGTAAAGAAAAAATTAACAATTCCCTTAAAAAAAATGGTATTATAGTGTAAGCATGAGATGCAAGTCAAGTGCAAGAGAAAATCGAACAGACCTCTTGCATCATTCTACTTCTACTGGTAATTTGTGTGTGATACCGGTACTCTGCTCCTCACGTACTCTAGAGTACGTTGCGGGTCGAGGTTTCGTGTCTCCTACAAATTCCCTAGCAGAAGTGAATTCTACAAAAGGTCTAGGTTCTGTGAAGATTTCTATCTAATGGTCGATTTCGTCGTTATTTTCGTTCTCGAATCCTCACGTACATTTAGTACGCTGCGGTTCTGCGAGCGAAAATGCCTATAAATCTACTCATTACATAAAAATCTTCACAGAACCTAACGGTAAATTAGAAATTTGTAAATTATTCGATATACTCAAATGATTTGAAGAATGGAGACAACAAACAAGGGGTGAGTGTACCTTACTATTCCCCACAAATATTTGCAGAAGCCAATTCTTTAAAGCAGAAGAGTATATCTGTTAATCATTAATCATATAGCAAAATTATTTAAAAAACTTTATCACAAATATAATTGCTATTTAAAGGTTTAATATTTATGACGAATAACCAAGAACCTAAACCAAAGAAACTAACACTTGGTGGTCCTAAACTATCGCTTAGTAAGCCAGCCCAACCCACCAATGTTACTAGAGGTTTTGTTAGTTCTGCAAAAACAATTGTAGAAGTTAGGAAGAGTAGCACTCCAGCTAATACTTTGTCTTTTAACAAACTTTGGTCTAGTGGTTCTACTTCTCAAGGCGGCGAATCTACTGCTGGAGAAGAATTTAACAGACGCTTAACTATTTTAAAAAAAGCAGCAGAAGATGCAAAATCTCAGAGTACTGATAGTAAGATTAGCACTCTGAGTAAACTTGCAACTATCAATCAACCTGTGAAAAAAGACTATATAGACGATATTGAAGAAAATGTTCAGGATGAGTTACAAGATATCGAAAATGATTCTGAAATACCACCTACTACATTAGCACCTACATCTTCACAGGATAACAACCCATCCAAGTCTTTTGTTAGATCAACACTGATTGGTTCTCAGAGTAATTTTGGCGTTGCACCTGAAGATGTTTTTGGGGTGGATAAGACTGGTGATAATAAAATAGTAGTACCAAAGGTTAAAGTTGAGGAGTCTAAAAAATTAAAAAAGGCAGATATCTTCAATATGCTTGATGCAGATGGAAGCGATAATACTGGTAGAACTAGAAGCCTTGCATCAATAAAAAGAGCTAGAGAAAAAGAAAAACGTAAAGCCGAGCAACAAACACCAGATAAAGTATACAGGGAAGTTATTATTCCGGAAGCTATTTCTGTAGGAGATCTAGCCAATAAAATGTCTGAGCGAGCCACAGATGTTATAAAAGAATTGATGAAGCTCGGTATTATGGCTACAACCATCCAAACAATTGATGCAGATACAGCAGAGCTTGTTGCTACGACCTTAGGGCATACAGTAAAAAGGGTTCAAGAGTCCGATGTTGAAAATATATTGATTAGTGAAGCTGATAAGGAAGAAGATTTAAAGCATAGGGCTCCTATTGTAACGATTATGGGACATGTCGACCACGGTAAAACTTCGTTACTTGATGCTTTAAAGTCAACTGATTTGGCAAGTCAGGAAACAGGTGGGATTACCCAGCATATTGGTGCTTATCGAGTCACCTTGGCTGATGGTAGGGCTATTACTTTCATTGATACTCCAGGACATGAAGCGTTTTCAGATATGAGAACTAGAGGGGCAAAGGTAACAGATATAGTGGTTATAGTAGTTGCTGCAGATGATGGAATAAAGCCGCAAACGATTGAAGCAATTAATCACGCTAAAGCGGCAAATGTTCCTATAATCGTTGCAATAAATAAGATAGATAAACCGGATATTAATCTTGACCGAATTAAAAATGATCTATTAATTTATGATTTAGTTAGTGAAGAGTTGGGAGGTGATACTATAATTGTACCAATTTCAGCTTTAAAGAAAACTAATTTAGATAAGTTAGAAGAGGCTATATTATTGGTTGCAGAAATGCAGGATCTTAAGGCTAACTTTAGCGGACTCACTGCTGGGGTAGTCATAGAGGCAAGAGTTGATAAAGGTAAAGGAGCGGTTGCTACTATATTGGTACAACGTGGTATTCTAAGAAATGGAGATATAGTAGTTGCTGGAACGAAATATGGTAGAATTAAGAGGATGAATAATGATAAAGGATTAGATCTTACCGAGGCAGAACCAACTTTACCAGTAGAGATTTATGGTTTAAATGAAGTTCCGCGAGCAGGAGATCAGTTTAATGTAGTGCAGAATGAAAAGCAGGCTAGAGATATTGTAGAGTATCGTGAACGCCTTGCAAAAGAAAAGAAAATTTCTGTTACCCAAAGATCAACTCTAGAAGAATTATTCCTAAAAGCCTCCGGTAATAGCGGTATGATAAAAGAGTTACCGATAATTGTTAAAGGTGATGTGCAAGGTTCAATTGAAGCAATTATCACTAGTCTATTAAAGTTGCCAAATGATGAAGTTCGTTTAAAGATTTTACATCATGCAGTAGGTGGAATATTGGAGTCAGATGTTACTTTAGCTAAAGCATCCAACGCTATTATTGTTGGTTTTAACGTTAGAACTAATAATAATGCTTTGGCTATGGCAGAAAAAGAAAAAGTGGATATTAGATATTATTCCATTATCTATAATTTGTTAGATGATATTAAATCAATAATGAGTGGTATGCTTTCACCAATTATTCGTGAACAATATATTGGTACAGCAGAGATTAGACAGCTATTCACTGTCTCAAAAGTTGGTAAAGTTGCAGGTAGTTATGTTACCAAGGGTACTATTAAAAGAGGTGTTGGAGTTCGCTTGTTACGAGATAATATTGTTATTCACGAAGGAAAACTTAAGACTCTAAAACGTTTTAAAGATGATGTCAAAGAAGTTCACGAGAATTTTGAATGTGGTATCGCTTTTGAAAATTATGATGATATAAAAGAAGGTGATATAGTAGAAGTCTTTGAAATTATTGAAGAAAAAAAACAGTTATTGTAAATGCAAAAACTTTCTGATAAAGACAAGTCACAAAATAGGTCACAAAGGCAAAAAAAAGTGGCAATATTAATAAATGAAGCATTAGTGGAAGTACTAAGGCGTGGTAAGATGTTAGATGAACGTCTGATTAATTGTCCAGTAACTATTACTAAAGTCTTAGTTACTTCTGATTTAAAAGTAGCAGATTGTTACTTTTTACCATTTAATACTACTTTTAATGAGATACAACTTACTGAGTCTTTAAATAATTCGAAATATGCTATAAGAAACTTTATAACTGCTAAAATTAATTTAAAATATTCACCAGAAATTCGTTTTCATTATGATCACGGATTTGATAATGCTTACAAAGTTGAGGAGTTATTGAAGCAAGTTGAAACTAATCGAGTGAACTAGGATTACAATGAATCAAAACCTTACCCATCGCAAAGCCACAATTGCTGACTTAAGAACAATTGTCAACCTTCTTTTAGAAGATGAACTTGGACAAATCAAGAGAACAGTTTTCAGCAAAATTGGATCAAGCTTATATTGATGCGTTCTACAAGATAGATAGTGATCCAAATCAATATTTGATGATAGTTGAAATGAATAAAGAAATAGTTGGCACTTGCCATTTGACTATCATGCCATCGCTAACTTTCATAGGTTCAACTAGGATGCAAATTGAAGCTGTTCGTATCTCAGAAAAGTATAGAGGACAACATTTTGGTGAATGGATGATGAGTATTGCAATGAAATATGGCAAATCAAAAGGTGTCTCCATTGTTCAGCTTACAACTAATAAAAAACGTCCAAGAGCCAAACAGTTCTATGAAAGACTTGGTTTTGAAGCAACACATGAAGGGATGAAATTATATAACTCTAATGAATAATAGTGTTATTATTTTAAATATTCACTTAAAAATCTCATGATTCCATAATTTTTTTAAAAACTCTTCTATTGGCAGTATATTTATTTCTCGATTATCTAGGCATATTTTCCTTGAATTATCTTCTAAGCAAACTACATATCCTTGATCCACTTGATGCTCTTCCATAAAAGATTTTATACTTTTTATTTCAGTTTTATGAACATTCGAAGATATTTTTACTTCAATTGGTAATGGCTTACCAGTAATAGTGCTAATTATAAAATCCACTTCTACGCCTGTCTTAGTACGCCAATAATTTATACGATGATCTAAATCATTTAGGTTTATATATGCTTGTAACTCAGTAAATACGTAATGTTCTAAAGCCCTTCCTGCTTCTGATCCTTTGGTATTATTAAAATGATTTTGGCTAATACTACTTGCAACGCCTACATCAAAAAAATAAAATTTAGGATTAGATGATATAATTTCTCTACTAATTTTTTTTTGATAGGGATAAACTAAATATCCTACCAAACTATCAACCAATATTTGGTAATATTCTTTAACTGTTTTAGCATCAATAGAACAATCGCGAGCTATGTTAGAATAATTCACTAGTTCGCCAGAGGAGAAAGCCGTGCTATCTATAAATCTACTAAACGCTGTAATATTTCTTACCAGTCCCTCAGCCCGAATCTCATTAGTTAAATAATCCTCAACATATGCTTTTAGTAATTTACGAGGATTATTACTGATAAAATGCGATGGAATTAAGCCATTATTAAATATTTTTAAAAGATCAAAATCCTCCTTCACCTCAGGGTATACTAATGGAAAAAAATTATATTTTATTGCTCTACCGCCTAATAAATTTGTACCATATGCTCTTAATTTTCTACTACTTGAACCACATAAAATAAAATAACTATCAGTATTTTCTATGAGCCAATGTATTTCATCAAGTAACGCTGGAACTTTTTGTATTTCATCTACTATTATAGGAAGATCAAGCTTAGCTGAGTGTAGTGCTAATACTTCTTCTCTAAAATTTGATGGTTGTTTTAGATACTTAAAATATAAGTCAGTTTTTAATAGATCATAATATATTGAATTAGGGTATAGGTTTTTTAAGTAAGTTGATTTTCCTACTTTTCTAGCTCCCCATAAGAAAGCTGTTTGCTTGTGATTTAAGTTTAATTTGAAATATCTTGTATACATATAGGTTTACTATTTAGGATTTTATTCCTAAATAGTAAACCCATTTAGGAGTAAAGTCCATATTTATTGATCAATCTTAATTTCTCTAATCTTTTATATCTTCCATTCTTGCAACTATACTCAAATGATTTGAAGAATTGGATTTGAAAATGAATGGTGAGAAGGCATAGCGTACATATGGTATAGTTACGCATGCGAATCCATGATATTTTCAAAAAACAATTCGTAGGAGCAGAAGAGTATATCTGAATAATATAGTTGAACAAGACCACCGCTTTATCAAGAAACGAGCTAAACCAATGCTTGGTTTAAAATTTTTTGTTCTGCTGCGGTTACTATCACTGATATAGAAAATATTCGTATGATTCAAAAAAGACAAATTACTGGAGCTAATAATAATTTTTCTACTTTTGAAAATTTTGTTATGCTCATGGCATCATAATGTCCAAAATCTGAGGTTTTACGATTCTCGCTACTCATCTTCGAGATAAATATGAGCAGAAATTATGCTATAGAACGTGAGTATTATGCGACGAGTGGAGTGTAGAATTAAATTCTCGTTACTGACTACATTTTTTCACCTGTGGAATTTTATAATAAAGAAATACTGATAAAAGTGTACTTTAATGACAAGAGTTTTTATTTGAAACAAAACAATGGTAATACACATAAGAAGCATTATGTTGACTAATTTTTAGTATGTCAAGTAGAAAAGTGATGTTTACATGACTACAAACTTCATTCCAAAACCACTACGAACCTGATTCTTTAGACGTTTCAAGCACTTTTTCGTCTCGAAGATGAGTCGCTAGACCACGATTTACAGATGCGACAGAATCAACTGGGATTAGTTAGTTAATGTTAATTATTTTTGTTCCTTGGTCTGTGACGTAGTATTGCTAGAGCTAGTAAATACTTTACACTCGTCAAGTAGTGTTTTAAGATTGACATTTATGTCTTCTAACTGAAAGGTAGCATGTAATATATGATGTTCTTTCTTAACTGTACTATTAGCTAGCTCTGTACTCTTTTGATATAGAGCTACTATTTCATCTTGTGCTTTGATGTAGACGTTAGAAAAATTATTGCAAATAACCTTGATGTCACTACAGGTTGATCTGATTTGATTAAGCCATTTGACCGAGAGTAGTATTAATAATATCTGTCCGATGATTAGGCTAAATACTCCAATGACCAAGGCTAATATTTGGTAATTCATGTTCTACTTCCTTTATTTGCTAATGTTATGTTTGTCCGCATAGCCTGTTGTAAGCCTAGATAAGGTCGGCTGATTGATTGCTACTATAAATATTTATTTTAATCATTTAGTAAATCCTATTTATTACTTTACTTAATATTAGAAAAAATATTATTATAACTTTATAATCATAATTTCACGGTAAATAATAGTCTGATTTTTTACTGTGGAGTTATATACTGATGTATTAATTACTACAGTATTTTTTACGGTATTGATTTGAGTTGATTTTTTACATATTATTTATGTATAAAGTTAGTCATCCGATAATTAAAAAATAATTTTGAGGTATAATTATGGAATTTCAAGTACAGGATTTATTAGGAAAATGCTCTATGTCATATGCAACTGTTAGGAGTTTAATTAAAAAGTCATTCTTCTTTTTTGTTATAGTTTGGCTTGTACTTGCTTATAGCAGTGGAACATTAGCAGCAGGAAAAAATAATAATATAAAAGAATATGGGATTGTTATATTACCAGAAGAAAAATGTGTAAGAGTAGCTGAAAAACTAAATCAGGATATTGCAAAAATATTAAGTCATTTAAATAATGTTAAAAATTATTGGCATGTTACCTTATATCACGGAGCATATGAAACAAAAGATTTACAACAAATATATGACAAAATTAAAGGACTAAAACTCCAACCTTTTACCTTAAACTTTAGTAAAATTTACTCTACTGCAGATAGGTGGATAGACTTAGGGGCAGAAAAAACTAAATATCTTCAGGAATTACACGCATCAATCGTTCATTTAGCTAGCCCTTTCCACAAACATCCGTTAGCTCGCTCTAAAGATGTTTATAAAGATATGTCAAATGTTCAACGTGAACAAGTCGATAATTATGGCGTTAGTGGAGTTTTGGAGTTATATAATCCTCATATGACGTTGTTTTACCAATACCCACCAAGGCTTGAATTACAGGATACTGCAAAGAGAGTAGCAGTCTCTTTCAAAGAAAATATGGTATGTAAAGCCTCCAAGATTATTATAGGAGAACTAGGATATAATGGTAATATTGAAAAAATAGTTTATAGTGTAGAGGTGTCCAACTAAGTGTCCAGCTAATTATAACAACAAAATATTCGTGTAACAAATTATGTTGAAGCCTGTCCAAGATAAAAGCTCAGTACAAAATACATCAATAATTTGTAGTAAACAAAACGATTTAAAATCTGAATTTGCTTCTATAGTAAATGTACCTGGCTTTGTTATCGCTAAAGACATCAATTCTAAGTATTCCGTTATTAGTAAAGATTATGCTCTACTACTGGGTTGGAAGAGTCCAGACCACTGCGTTGATTTAACAGATTTTGACATACCTTGTGAAGCCGTAAAAGCAGCTGAGCAATTTATAACCCTTGATCAGAAAGTTATCGAGACTGCTAAGGCAATATTAAGCGTATATATTTGCAATTATTCATCTGGCTGGAAAACCTTAATGAGTCATAAGATCCCCATACAACAAGAAGATGGGAAAATCACTGGGATATTTGGTCAAGTTATGGACATATCTAACACTAATATGTTTAATTGGTATCTAGCATTAAATCAATTTGATAAAAAATTTATAAATTCGCAGGATAAACCTATAATTTATATTTTAAATCAGGAGCATTCTCCTCTTCCTTTAAGCAAAAAACAACAAGAATGTGTATTCTTATTGTTACGTGGTAAATCCATGAAAGAAATCGCCACTATATTAAACCTGTCAGTACGTACTGTGGAATCATACTTTGCGATAATCAAATTAAAGTTAGGGTGCAGTAATAAATCTCAACTTATAGAAAAAGCAATTAATAGTGGTTTCCTACATTACATTCCAAATTAGTATTATTCTTGTGTCTAAAAAATAAGTTTCTATGAAAAAAATTGTTTTAACCTGTATGATTGGCAACGCATTGGAATGGTATGATTTTATTTTATATGCTCAGTTTGCTTATATACTAAAACAAAAATTTTTGCCAGATAGTTCTATTAGTGAAATACTGACTTTTGCAATATTTGCAGCTGGGTTTGTGGTAAGACCGCTTGGAGGAATTATTTTTGGTAATATTGGTGACAAATTTGGGAGACGTATTTCCTTGGTTATAGGTATTTTGACAATGGTAGTTCCCACTACCATAATAGGATTACTACCTAGTTATAATTCAATTGGTTTAGTTGCTCCAATAATTTTAACTATAGTACGGTTAGTTCAGGGATTTTCATTAGGTGGGGAATTTAGTGGTTGCGTTATTTACCTTACAGAACATGCACCAGCAAATAACAGGGGTATAATTGGAAGTATTGTATATATTAGTCAATGCTTAGGAATGTTGTTAGGGATAATAATTGCTTATTTACTCAGTTCCTTGTTATCAAAAGAAGATTTATGGTCTTTTGGGTGGCGATTACCTTTTATTAGTAGTTTTTTTGTTGGTATGATAGGAATGTACATAAGAAATAGCATTTCAGAAACCCCAATATATGCCAAGGTAAGAGATTGTGGACTAGTCTTACAATACCCTTTGCGAGAACTACTATTAAACTATAAGAAAAAACTTTGGTTAGCAATAGGTCTTTATATTAATGTTACAGCACCTTTCTATGCTGCAACTATTTTCATTCCAAACTACATGTTGTCCCTTGGATATAGCCAAACTGAATGCTCAACATTAGGAAGCTTAACTTTAGTTACCATGATCATTACTTTTCCTATTACTGCCTACATCTCAGATAAGATAGGACGCAAACCTGTAATTCTTTTTAGTTGCCTAGCACTTATAATACTCACCTACCCAATTTTTCTCATGATAAATACTAAATCTTATTATCTTGCAACTACAGCACAAATTTTATTTGCTGTAATAGTAGCATTTCATATGGGTGCAATACCAACGATTCTAGTAGAACTATTTCCAACTAGTGTTCGTTTTACAGGAGTAGCACTATCATGCAACATAAGTGCAGCAATATTTGGAGGGACAGTCCCTATGATTGGTGCTTGGATATATCAGGTTACAGGAGATAGATTAGCGATGTCTTATTATTTAACCTTCCTAGCTATTTTAGCTATTTTTATAATATTTTTTTACAAAGAAACATATAAAAATATAATATAAGTTTTAACGATACCGTCAAGTTAACTGAAAAACGCCAATTTTAACAAAATTTTCGGTCTGTAAGCAGCATAGTATCGTTCACAAAATACTCATTTTTTGTTAAATTCAAGTTAACTTGACGGTGGGTTCTGATACTGTCTTAAGAGTCAAGGGCTAAAATAGGATTAAAGATAGAATTATTTTTAATTATTCCAAAGACAATAGACTTCTTTCGAAACTCGCTTATGCTGAGGGATTTGAAGGAGACGCGGAACGCAGAACCGCAGCGTACTCTAATGTACGTGAGGATTCGAGTACCGCATCGACGTACAAATCACCAGCAAAAGTAGAGTTTCGAAAGAAGTCTAATATGTAATAATTTACGCATAATAGCAACAATAATAACCTTAGTAGGTTTACCCTTACTAGATAGCTTTTGGGTAAATTGTTTAAATATAGGGTTATGATTTTTAGCTACTATAGCAGGAAAGTATAGTGCTTTACGTAGTTTAGCTGAACCAATCTTTGATATAGCACTTTTCCAAATACTCTATGTTTAGGTGTAAGTCCTGCATAAGTAGCAAACTCCCTAGTACTATCTAATTCTTTACTTTCATGAATTCTCACTAATAAATGATCATCAGGTATCATGCACCTTAAGCTAACTCTATCACATCTCACACCTTCTTGATCAGATTTATAATCCTGCATCTTTACACCTGCATTTAAGCATAAAAATACATCTTATTTCTTATCTTAACTTTCTTCCACTTCTTCTTATGACTTTTTCAACAGCCCGGAGTTTAATCTTACATATTACTAACCATCATACCCTAAAAATACCATCTGATTTAAAGCATTTCTAAAGTAACAAATTTTAAATCCATATAACAACTGTATCACTTCTTAAAACAGTCTTATGTTATGCCTTTCAACCAATAAACTAATTTTTTTAGCCAAATCCACCTATTTTGCTGAGCTATTTGGTGTTGATATATTTTGACTTGTTTGTTCTTTTAGTAGTTTACTTTTTTCTTCTATTGAATTAAGAAAGAAATAAGTGAAGGTTAGGAAACCAACTAAAAGAGGTATAAATACAAAGAGAATTGCCTTTAGTTTCCTAGCTGATTCTTCACGATCCAGTCGTTTTTCTCTTTCTTCTTCTGTTTCAACAAATTTACTATCGGTATTTCTGCCAGTATCTAAATTATCTTTTGACATTTCTATAATCTAAAAATCGCATTAGTTGTCTAGTATTGTAACATAGTAGCATAATATTATTATTTTTCAAAATGTTTTCTACATTTTTTTTTGTTTATCCTAAAAAGCTGATAATATTTGTCTAGTCACTTATAGTTTACACAATATTCATCTTTTTCAAAAAAATATAATAAATTCCTAGTAATATTCTAATTTTTAGTTTAACTTATATATTTAAAATATAGAGTATGGTTTTTTTATGGAAGAAAAAGAAATCAATTATTGGGACAACTCAAAGTATGCACCTTGTCAATATGCTACTAGGTTACTGGATAAATTACGTAAGATGAATGAGGAAGTAAACCGACCAATAGATATTGATGAGGTTAGAAAGGCTATTTATTACGCCAAGAAATATCATGGCAGCCAAATGAGGCAGTCAGGTGAGCCTTATTACTCCCATCCACTAGAGGTGGCTTATATGATTTCTGATTATCTTTTCCGCACTGACATTATTGTTACCAGCATACTGCATGACACCATCGAGGATACAGAACTTACCGAAAAGATGATTGCTTATATTTTTGGGGAGCAGGTTGCTAGTCAAGTAGAAGACTTAAGCAGGAACAAGCCTCATGGCAAGATTAGCTCGGCGGAGATGATGGAATCGCTATATAGACAAAAGAAATATGATACCTTAATTATTAAGATATTTGATAGGCTTCACAATATTGAGACTCTAGAAGCTAAGTCTCCAGAAAAAGCGAAGAAGATAATTGAAGAAACTTTAAAGTATTCTTTAATTTTATGTGAAGTAGTAGAGCTACCATGGCTTTGCGATATCCTATATGAGAAATGTCATAAGCATAACATAAGATTGGGAGTTATAAAAAATAACGCTGATATTTTTACTAAACTATCTCAAGTTATTGCTTCTCCATTTTCTCAAAATAAGACACTCCTATAAAAAATCCTATGCCCACAGGTACTAGAATTAAAAATAATCCCCAATAACCTAAGTATTCTGTAGTGAATACTAAACCAAACGATGTTATAAAATAAGTGAGTAATTTGGCTATGGCACTTAACATGCTAGTATATGTAAATCTTTTGAAGATAGGAAAATATTTATAAAATATTGGTGATGCAGGTACATGATCAAACACAAATAAAGCAGCTAAACATTGAAAAATAAAAATATAATTCGAGTTTAGGCTATAGGATAACACCAAGGGAAATAAAATAATTGAAGCAAAAAATAAATAGAGCTTTGCTTTAAGTATCTTTAAAGGATGGATTATATAACTAAGATAAGCTAGCATAACTATTCCAAATAAGTCTACTAAAGATACCCAAAAATTTTGATTTATAACCTCATTAGGCGAAAAACCACATTTTTGTTTTAATATGTCCCCACAATATATATAAACGAAATAAAAGCAAGGAGGTCTAGCACATTGAATCAAAAAATATGCGATTGAAGTTGAAATTGGCACTGGTTGGTTGATAATTTCTTCATTCAGCTTGTTAAATTCAATTTTATTGTCTATAAACCTATTTTTTAACATTTTTTTCTTATTCATGAATTCATTGGCTTCTTTTAAACTGGTTCTAGCAACAGAACCAATTAACGCAATGCCAGCCCCAACCCAAAAAGCTGTACGCCAGCTGAATGCATTCTGATAAATATGTGTACTAGTAAAAATTGAAGCAACTCCAAGTGCTGCTGTAGTTCCTATGGCTGAAAACACAGTTATTAAGGTAACTAATGAATATTGAATAGGCGGGCTTGAACTTTCAGTTAAATAAATTTCTGCTCCTCGTGCTTCAGCAGTTGCTGCCAAACCTTGTATCATACGACAAGTTACAAGTATCCAAGACGCAGTAATCCCTATTTGAGCATAAGTCGGTACAGTTGCAATAATAACACACGAAATACCCATCAAAAAAGTAGTTATAATCACGACAGTCTTTCTACCTAAATAATCGCCAATATAACCAAACAATAACGCTCCAAAAGGTCTTAATATGTAAGTGGAAGAAAAGGCAGCAGCCGAAAGCAATGAAGTGGTAAAAGGATCATATTGGGGAAAGAATAATTCATTTAGTAATACTGCTAAATGTACATATAACATCAGATCAAAATACTCTAGGAACGTCCCGATCGACAGCAACCCAACAGCTTGTTTTTGTTCTCTAGTGAGACTGGTCTGAGTATATATAACTCTGCCGTCTGCTCGTACAAATTTGCTCATATTAGTGTTTAAACCCTTAAGTTATATTGTCTAGAGTTGTATATAATTAATTGCTTACAAACTCACCTTACGCATAACCCCCACAACTGTCGAAAGTTCAACAAGCGTCATTGCGAGCGAACGTACGTGAGCGTGGCAATCCATGAAGTTTGTCATATGGATTGCTTCGTCGGCTTATGCCTCCTCGCAATGACGCTTGTTGAACTTTCGACAGTTGTGGCATACCCCCCATGGCAATTAAAAAATTGCAGAAAAGTACAAGACGTCTATTAGCGAGACCACGTGAGTGTAGCGGCAATCCACATTTATTGGATTGCTTCGCCACCAAAGTGGCTTCTCGCAATGACTCTAGGCTATTCTCCCTATGGCTTTTAAATGCCATGCGTAAGGTGAGTTACAAAGTAAAAACGATGTCGTTCCCGCTTCAGTGCGGAATCTAGAAGGTTTAAAGCACCCTTTTGTTTCTTTAGATTCCGCACTGAAGCAGGAATGACATCATCTTTACCATTACAACCTATGATATAACACAACCACAACAAGAACTGGAACTAGAATCTTCCTGCCCTAGTGCTGCAACATCTAGAGGCACATCTTCACCTACTCCAAGCAAACTGGGATACAGACTCTCTGCTGGTTCTACTAGTGCGACAAAGTCAGCATAACCTTTTATTTCACCCTCTTGAATATTGTCTGCAAATGTTGGTTTAGCATTAGCAGACAATATTTTATCAACTAGTTTACCGTAGCCTATAGCTTGTTCATAGGTAATTTTTTTACTTCCTACTTCTCTTGCGTTTTTGTTAATCTGTACTACGCACTTGTCTGCTAAATCCTTAGCTTCCTTTGGAATAGGCTCATTACCAGCCAGTTCAATTGATTTTTTGTCACCTAGCTTGCCCCCTATTGCCATAGATAAATAAGCTAAGAATTCATCTTTTGTTGTACCAAATCCTTCCCAAAAACTTGATGCTAAATAAAAAGATGCTTCTTTTACCCCTATTGATAAGTACAAAAAGAACTCCCATGCACTATCTTTATTGCTTGATATTGTTAGTCCTCTTAAGTTAGCATTAGTATTATACATCTCGGATTCTTCCGATCTTCTATTTTCGTCATATACCTTTTGTAGATTAATGAAATCTTTTTTGTTATTCAATGTATTTTTCAAGTAATTATCTATTGTCTTCCTTTCCCCTGCATTATCAGGTAAATTTACTCTTTTAGTTTTCATAATAATCTCCTTAATTTATGTTATTATCTACCACCATGTCCTGCCATCATGGCTTTTCGTCGTTGTGCAAACTTAGCACTAGCACTTTGGGTTTCCCCTTTGGCTTGTGCGTGATCTTCATTTACCGCTGAGCTAACTTTTTTGGATGATTCTTGGCTTTGTTTTAAACTTTCTTTGATAGCTTGGGCATATTCTTTAGGATTTTTGGCAACAGGATGCTCTATAGGTTCAGGCTTATTCTCCACCGAAGAATCTTTTGTATTTTGAGGAGTTGCAACTAGTTGTTCCTGTACTGGATATTTCGGTTTAGGTAACCCTAATTTTTTATGACCACCTAATTTTATGATCATTGAGTGCAGCTCATGATATCCTTGATGATTGGGATCTTGTTGCCTTGCTTGATCATATTCTTTTATATGATAGTTATGATGTTTTTGTAATCTTTCTATCGCTAACTCAGGTTGGCTGCTATTTACTAAAGCAAGAATTTTCCTTCTATTTTCTTCTCTTTTTTGTTCTTTTGGTGCAAGAACCTTTAAATTTTCTTCATGTTCTTTGATTTTTTGATTATGTACTGCATTATCTTGACGAGCCTTATCTTTTACTGGTTCAGGAGTATCAGAACGGTTAATTATTGCCTCATTAACTTTAATTTGGTCTTTTCTATAATTGATGGATTTATTAGCTTTATCTTTAATAGCGTAATGCTTTCCCCAATATTGGCTTATTTCTTGTTGTTTCTTTTCAGCCTCTTCTTTTTCTTCTTTACTTGTATATTGCCCCATTAATTTGGCTTTTTCTTGATCAGTTAAAGAATTCTGATCATTTGCTGCTTTTTTTACAAGATCATCCTCTTCCTTTAATAGTTCATCAAACTTGTCTTGAAATGCTTTAGATGTATATTCAGCAATATGTTGTTTTAACTCCTCTTCTCGTTTTTCGTTTGCTGCTTTTTCTAAAAGTGCTATGGATTCTTGTAACTTAGCTTCTTCTGCTGCTGCCTCTCTAATTTTTTCCTCTTGACTGTAAAGCATATACTGTTCAGCACGTTCTTTCCTTTCGTTCACAATAGCTTGTATTGTTTTCAATATCTCTAGTATCTTTTCCGGGATGTTAGCAGTTGAAAAACTATCTATATCACGACTAAGCCTCTCTAGTTCAGCTGGGTTAGTGGAATGCATTCGGGATTTGATATTATTAATAATATTCTCAAGTTGAGATGAACCTGCCACCTCTTCTTTACCTTTATCTCCATCATCAAAATCATCAGCCATGTTATTTTTCATTTGTATTAATAAGTTTATTTATATTACCATAATTTAATTAGAATCAATTCTAAAATATTAGTCAACTTATTTTTAATGAAAATTAATTATTTTTTATAATATAAACAATATCCAATATTCTACTCACATAACTATATTAGTCCTGATATTTAACATCCTTTGATCTCAGCCTATATTCTTACCAATCTCTCTTTTTCCCCTTCTAATTTGTTTATAGAATTGTGATATTGTTACAACCAAGATTTATTATTTCAATTTTCTATATTATTTTTTCTTGCTATCGTTCAACCAAATCATCAATATCTAATTAGTATTAATAAGATATATTTAAGGTGAGTAAATGATAGGATACCAGCAAGAACAAAGAAGCCTAACGAAAGAACAAAAATCAGCTGTTGGGTTATTATCGATTGGGACTTTTTTGGAATCTTTTGACTTGATGCTTTACATTCATATGGCGGTATTTCTTAATGAGTTGTTTTTTCCTCAAAGTGATCCACATACTACAGCAATTTACTCTGCTACGGCTTTCTGTTCTACCTTTGTTTTTAGGCCTGTTGGTGCAGTAATATTTGGATGGTTAGGTGATAATATAGGGCGTAAGACTACCGTTATTATAACGACTTTTATGATGGCTTTATCATGTATTACCATGGCTAATCTACCTACTTACGCCCAAATAGGCATTACAGCCTCTTGGTTGCTCACCATATGCCGTATACTACAAGGAATATCCGTTATGGGAGAGACAGTAGGAGCAAGACTTTATTTAATTGAATCTATAAACCCACCAATCCAATATCCGATTTCTTCATCAATTTCCGTTTTTACTACTTTAGGAGAAGTTGCTGCTTTAGCCATAGCATCGTTAGTGACCTCCTATGGATTTAATTGGCGTATAGCCTTTTGGATGGGAGCAGGCATAGCATTAATTGGCACAGCAGCTCGAAGCAGTCTTAGAGAAACACCGGAATTTGCTGACGCCAAGCGTCAACTAAAAAAAACTTTTGAGCAGCCTTCAAATGTTGGCAGCATAGATCTTAAAAAACTAGAAAATAATCCAATATGGAAGGAAAAAGCTAATAAAGTAACAATAATAGCATTGTTTCTAATAGAATGCATGTGTCCTGTATGTTTTTATTTTGCTTATATGCATTGTGGCAATCTTTTAAAAACTTCTTTTGATTATAGTGCTGAACAGGTCATTCATCAAAATTTTATTCTCTCCATATTTTCCTTCTTAAGCACTTTAATATTAACATATTTAAGTTATAAAATATACCCGTTAAAAATTATAAAAACTTTGTTATTAATATTTTGTCTATTTGCTTTAGCTTGTCCTTATTTATTAAATAATGTTAATAGCTCGTTTGATATATTTTTAATTCAATTATTCGCTATGTTATTTGCACCTACCGGTCCTAGCCTAGGACAAGCAATATATTATAAACATTTTCCTGTCTTTAAACGTTTTAGTTGTGCTAGTCTTATCTTTGCCATATCTCGTGCCTTAATGTATGTAGTTACCCCTTTTGCAATTGTTTACTTAACTGAATATTGGCATCATTGGGGGATAATGATTATATTGCTTCCAGTTTGCATAGGTTTTGCATTCGGACTATTTCATTTTGAAAAGTTGGAGAAAGAGGTCGGGAATTATCCACAAAAGCCTTATGTAGAGGTATAGATAAATGTTGACAACATAATGTAATAATTCGTTTTGTTACTGTTGGTATTTTTAAATGCATAGCTAAAGTTAAAAAATGTATTACAGTTTCTTCTACTATCTTTTTAGCTTTTTCTAGTGATTTTGCTCCTAGAGTTTCTAAATTATGAATCCGATCAAAAATTTTAATCAATGCTACATCATATTTTTTTTGTTGAATTAATAAATCTAGTGTTTCCGCCGAGCTAATCTTGCCATGAGGCTTGACCCTAGTCAAGTCTTGCACTTGACTAGCCACTTGACTGCCAAAAATATAGGCAATCATCTTTTCGGTAAGTTGTGTATCTTCAATGGTATCGTGCAGTAATGCGGTAACAATAATGTCGGTTCTAAACAATCGTGGAATTTCTAGGGCTGTGTACTGGGCAAGCATATACGCCACTTCAATCGGATGGGAATAATACGGCTCGCCGGACTGCCTCATTTGACTGCCATGATATTTTTTAGCATAGTAGATGCCTTTTTTGACTTCATACATGTTTATTGGTTGCTTTACTTTTTCATTTAGCAAAATTAACTCCTTAAGCAACCTCTCAGCATATGCACAATACTGGTATTTTGAATTATCCCAATAGTTATTAACATCTTCCATAAGAAACCATGATATTTTAATTATAAAGTTATAATAAACTGAAATTTTGACTATTTAAAGCATTTATTGCTTTTTATTTTTAAAAAGATGCATATTTTCTAACCTATGTTGTATAAATTACAGTTTACCCGAATTCGCGTTATTGGACAATTTCATAAGATTAGTAAAAAATATCTTAAATATCTATTGTCGATGAGTTTTGTTTTGGATATAATAAGGGACAATAATACTACTTTTGATTTGTTATTAGACCTCTTGCGTAATTCTACTTCTGCTGGTAATTTTGCGTGATACCGGTACTCAAATCCTCACGTACACTAGAGTACGCTGAGGTTTTCCGTTCCGTGTCTCCTACAAATTCCCTAACAGAAGCGAATTTCGCAAGAGGTCTATTGAATAATTGTGTGATTTAATTATGAGCGAAGAACTTCTGCAACGAGATTTAATCAAGAATCCTCAAAAAATAGGGACTTGGAATTTTTATAATATTGGTGCAACAACTATTAGTGCTTTAAAAAAAGCTGATATAATAAGAAGTATAGATTATGGGGATGTATCAAACAAGAGAGTTGATGCCATTATCACAAAACAAAAAGAAGTTATTGCTATTGTGGAATTTAAACTACCTGAAAACTTTAATACCAAGGATAAAAAAAATAATGCCATTTTGCAAGAAATTGAGGTTGCCAAAAAACTAAAAACAAAATTAATTATTGCAACTGATACCCAAGAAACGGTATGGATTAATGTTGCTACTGGTAATAACGTAAAAAACGAAAAAGGTGATGATTTTAAGTATCTTTTTGACTCCAAAGATACAAACTTGCAAAAAGTTATCAATGAAATAATACAATCAATAAATGAAAAAAATGATAAAATCTTACCAAAAAAACTAATCAATCCAACCGACTTAGCAAAACAAATATGGCAAGATGTTTGGAGTGTTAGTGGTGCAACCCCTGAGAATTGCTTATACACATTTGTTGAATTATTTATATTCAAATATCTAAGTGATTTAAAAATATTGCAAGGTACTTATAATTTTTATACTTTACTCAGGATGTATGAAGAAGGCAATGAAACTAACACAGTTTTGCAACATTACGCAAATATTATCAGACCACAAATAAAGGAGCTGTTTCCTGAAAATGCCCTAGACAAGACCACCATAATAAATGGTAGCCTATTTATCAGTAAAGAACAAAAAGCTGTTGATAGTTATGGAACAGTCTTTAGAAAAGTGTTACACAAGTTTAGAGATTATGGGAAACTTGAACATATTGACCATGATTTTAAAAGTAAGTTATTCGAAAGTTTTTTAAAAGAAAGTATCAGTAAAAAGAAATGGGGGCAGTTTTTTACTCCGATTAAAGTTGTTCGTGCTATCAACGAAATGGCAGAAGGTGCGCTAAAAGATGGGATGACTATTTGTGATCCAGCATGCGTAGTGGGTAAATTTCCATTAGAATTTATAAAAGACAATCTTGATAAGCTGTTTAAAGTTGAAAACAATAAAATAATACAAAAAGTTAAAATAGTTGGTTTTGATAAAGGTTTTGACAAAGATGAACAAAAAACCATCATTTTAGCAAAAGCCAATATGCTTATTTATTTTTGTGAACTTATAAAAGGCAATATTGGACTAACTAAAGAATTTGCTAAAATATTTAATGATAGTTTCATTTTAAAAACAAACTCCATACTTGGTACGCTTTCTGAAGCAGAAGAAGAGAAATATGATTTAATTTTAACAAATCCCCCTTATGTTACTAGCGGAAGTAGTAATTTAAAAAAAGAAATATCTAAGAATCTTACTTTAAAAAATCACTATAAAATCAATGCCATGGGTATTGAAGGGCTTTTTATGGAGTGGATCATTAAAGCTCTAAAAAAAGGTGGCAAGGCTTTTATAGTTGTACCTGACGGTATATTTAATAGACAGAATGATAAAAATTTAAGGCAATATATTTTAGATAGTTGCTATATTGATGCAATTATTTCTTTGCCATTAAAGACATTTTTTACAACACAAAAAAAGACCTATATTTTAGCAATTACAAAAAAATCTGATATTTCTGATATTCAAACTGATCCTGTATTCACTTATTTGGTCAGTGAAATAGGTGAAAGTAGAGATATCTACAGATTTGATATTGAGCAAGATGACTTAAAAGAAGCTGTTAATTTATATAATGCTTTTAAGGGCAATAAGAAGTATTTTGCAACTCTTAATCATGATAAGAGGTGTAAGATAGTTTCGATAAATGAATTTGACAGTGATAAAAATTGGTCTGTAGAAAGATGGTGGAGTAAAGAAGAAAAAATTGAATTAGGCATTGAAGGAATAGACCAAGTAGTTTCAATTAGTGAGTTTAGTGATATAATTAGCGATTTAGTAACGAGATGCAATGAGTTTACTACATCTTTGCAAGATATTGGTTTTAATGTAACTCAAGAAAAAAAAGTACTTAGAAATACCTTTAAATGATTGTAGCTATTTTAAATTATTTATAGGTAAAAGAGTTTTAAAAAGGGATTTAATAAATATTAAAGCTGGCAATATACCCGCATATAGTGCAAATGTATTTAATCCAGTTGGTTTGATAAAAGATAGTAATATAAAAGATTTTGATAGTAATTTTGTTATATGGGGTATTGATGGTGATTTTAAATTTAATTTTATTAGAAAGTACATCCCATTTGCAACAACTGATCATTGTGGAACAATAAGAATATTAGAAGATACTATCTTGCCACAATATTTAATGATTGAGCTAGACAGAATTAAGGATGTTTATGGTTTTGATAGGGGATTAAGAGCTTCTCTAAAAAATATGCAGAATATCATTATTAGATTACCTGTAGATGTCGATGGGAATCTTGATATTGACATCCAACAAGATATTATAGAAAAATATCAAGTAATCTCTGAAATTAAGCAAGAAGTTGGGGAATACAAACATAAAATAGATAAACTTGTTATCAAAATTGATGATGCAATCGAGTATTGCCAAAGTGTAAAAATAGAGGATATTTTTAATATAAAAAAAGGAATAGCAAAATACACTAAGACTTATATTAAAAAACATAAAGGTTCGTATCCTATCTACTCAGCAAACACAAAACAAGGTGGTGTTTTGGGTTATATAAATCATTTTGATCATGATGTTGAATCTATCCAGATTACTACCAATGGATATGCTGGCACAGTTTTTTATAGGTCAAAACATAAATTTAGCATAAATGGAGATGCAAGATTGTATATCCCAAAATGTGATAACCTTGATTGTTTATATCTATCGTTTGAATTACAAAAAGTATTAGATAAAAATAACTTTAACTGGGAATACAAGCCAACCATAGAAAGAACAAGAAATATTGAAATCAAAATCCCAATTACTGCAACAGATGAATTTGATTTACAAAAGCAAAAGGAGATAGCAGAGAAATATCAAGTAATCTCTGGAATTAAGCAAGAAGTTGAGGAATATAAACATAAAATAGATCAACTTGTTATCAAAATTGATAATGAAACCGAATATTGCCAAAGTATCACAATAGATAATCTTTTTGATTTATCTCAAAAAACAAATAGCAGTAAATTTACAAAATCCTTTATTAAAAAAAATAAGGGCAATATTCCTGTGTATAGTGCTTCAAAAGATGAAAATGCTATTAATTATGGTTATATTAAAGATAATCTAAAAGGGGTAAAATATTTTGAAGATTGTCTAACTTGGAATATTGATGGTTCAATTGGTAAAATCTTTCTAAGATTAAATAGATTTTCTTTGTCCGAAAAAGTTATACCTCTAATTTTACGAGATAAATTTAAAGATTGTAATAAACTATACTTAAAATATACCATAGAGAATGAATTGACTACTAAGAATTTTGGATTTGCAAATAAAGCCGGAAAAAGCAAAATTAAAAATATTGAAATCAAAATCCCAATTACTGTAACAGGTGAATTTGATTTACTAAAACAAAAGGAGATAGCAGAAAAATATCGTAAAATCGAAGAAATAAAAAATAATATAAAAAGAGAACTTGAAAAAATAGAAAATATAAAAGTTGATATTGGTTTATAATTTTAATCTATACTCAAATGATTTAAAGAATTGGAACGAAAAACAAGGAGTGAGCAAGCTCAAGAAGTGCAATGAACTACGCAAGCATACCAATTATTCGTGCAAATATTTGCAGAGTCAATTTGAGGGGGCAGAGGATTGCTGTTAGGCTGTGAACAGCAATTATCTTTTATCTAAAATTTCAAAAAAATAAAAAATATTTATCTAAATAACAAAACAACGTTTTTGTTGAATAAGTTTATGGCACACTTCAAGTAGTTTACGCATGCACGCAACTATAGCAACCTTTTTAGGTTTAAAATTGTTAACAAGCCTATCATATAAAGCTTTTAAATATTGAAAACTATTTTTGACACCATTTTTCCCCGCCAATACCGCCATGTATAAAGCATCTCGTGGTATTTTCCTGCCACCTCTAATAAATCTTCGTCCTTGCTTATTACCACTATCACGAGCATAAGGAGCTATCCCCACAATTGCTGACAATTCGTTACTACTATAATTTTTTTTTCCTAATTCAGGTAAAAAACTAATTAGTTTTTTACCTACGCATTTACCAATACCAGGCACACTCTCTAATATTTTTACCTTCTCTTTCAACTCTTCTGATTCATCTATTACCTCATTTAATTTCTTATCAAGCTCAGCTATTTCATTCTGTAAAAATTTAATGAGTTTTTCTATACTCTCTTTATCAATGCCATCAATACTATGATGTAGCCTCTTCTTTTCATTGCTAAGCATTAATACTAAATCTTCTCGCCTTTGCTGATATCTCTTCAAAGTCTCTGATTCAACTTGATATAAATAATTAGCTGTAAGTTGCATCTTATCGCCATAATATGCTAATTTAAATGCGTCCTTCTTATCAGTTTTACACAAATTCACCGATTTACTAAATGAATTAAAACTATAGGTATTGACCTTATGTATCTGTTGCTTATTATTATACAATTCTTGGCAAATCTCTGCTTCATAACCTCCAGTAGGCTCACATACTATTATCTTAATTTCTTGCTCTTTTATTAATTTTATCAGTTCTTCATGCCCTAACTTATCATTGGAAAAACGATTATATATCGGTTTATTGTTAGACTCATATAAACATATATCTAACCATTTTTTACTTACATCTAGACCTATTATTTTACTCATGATATAATCTCCTTCATCTTATTGTGCAAGGCTGCTGCTTCCAGCACCTTCTGCAATTTGTTCAAAGCAAACCTTGTAAGAGGGTACTTATTCTGTGCACGATTATTTCAATCAAGAACCTATCAAGTCACCCTCTTACAATTACTTATATCATAATTTAAAGATATAAGACCTAGGTTCTGTTGACAAAAATTTTAACGTAACCATATTAAAGTTCCAACGAAATTTAGAAAAGCTAAAAAAGTGGCTGGGGCTTTATCAAATCTAGAAAATATACGCCTAAAATGTACTAGTTACGACTTAATCTGACAATAAGTAATAATCAGGCAGCTTGATAAGTAATAGCCAAGTTGTCTGATATTCTCTCTATATTACTAATATTTTTATCTTTAGCAATATAAAGTGAATCTCTAAAAGTTTGCATTGGTGTTTTACCAAAACAATGTTTACCTGAATGAGACCTTTCGTTATTATAATTTGTAAGCCAAGTATCTATATCAGCTTGTAACTCATCTAATGTATTATAGAGCTTTTTACGGAATAGAATGTGATAGCACTCTTCCTGCATAGTTTTGTGAAAACGCTCACATATACCATTAGTTTGAGGGCTATATGCTTTAGTTCTAGAATGATCTATATTCTCAATACCAAGATATAGTTGATAAGCATGATTCTCAGGTTTACCACAATATTCCGTGCCTCTATCTGTAAGTATTCGAAGCAAAGGGATATTATACTTTTCAAAAAATGGAATAACCCTATCATTCAAATGGTCTGCTGTAGTAATAGCTGTTTTCTCGGTATAAAGCTTACAAATAGCTACCCTAGAATAAGTGTCTACAAAGGTTTGTTGGTAGATACGTCCTATGCCTTTAATGTTTCCAACATAATAGGTATCTTGAGAGCCAAGGTAACCAGGATGCATGGTTTCAATCTCACCAGTTGCTTCACGTTTATTCTTGATTTTCTCAAGTGCAGCAAGTTGTGCATCACTCAAAATAATACCAGCATTTGCAACTTTAGCATCCAATGCTTTTAGACGCTTTTTGAAATTCTCTAGATCATGACGTAGCCAAACAGACCTTACTCCACCTCCAAAGATAACGATACCTCTCCTACGTAATTCATTAGCAGTACGTTCCTGACCATAAGCAGGAAATTCAACAGCTATATTAACTACTGCATCCTCGATATTAGATGGAACACGATTCTTCAAACATGGCTTCTTTCTAGTCATCTCAAACAAAGATTCTGCTCCACCTTGTTCATGCAGTTCCTTATAGCGGTAAAATGTATCTCTGCTATAGCCCATTACTTTACAAGCTTGCTATACGTTTCCTAGTTGTTCTGCTAATTGTAATAAACCAATTCTTGGTTTTATGATTTTTTCTTGATATGTTGTCATCTGACAGTCTCCTTAATAAGAGGTTGTTAAAATTTGCTGGGTACGATTTTATTCCATATTTTCGTACCCAACAACTCCAAACTGTCAGATCAAGTCTTTACTTTTACAATTTTTTCTGCTACCTCGCTTTGAGTCATATTAGCCTTTACTCTTGCTAATATCAAAGCATAAGCTACCTCATACTCCAAAGCTGATGCTTCATATTCCTTCTGTACTTCAGGATTTAAGAGTAATTTTTTCTTAAAGATTCATATTTTATCATAATCTATATGTAATAGCTTTATGGTAGCCTATATAATAACAATTCCTCTAGCTTGACTAGCACGCTTTAGTAAGTTATCAGAGGTCGCTAGTGGTAAGTTATAATGTAATGCTAATTCTAAATAACTAGCGTCATACAATGTTAATCCATGATACTCTGCTAATTCCATTGTTTCAAACCAAGCATGTTCTAACCTTGTTTGATCAACTTTTATTGGAAGATCTTTTAAAATATACATTGCTTGTTTACGTTGAGTTACAGTAATACGCTTAGCACGCTCCGCACATAATAGACTTCTTTCGAAACTCTACTTCTGCTGGTGATTTGTACGTCGATGCGGTACTCGAATCCTCACGTACATTAGAGTACGCTGCGGTTCTGCGTTCCGCGTCTCCTTCAAATCCCTCAGCATAAGCGAGTTTCGAAAGAAGTCTAATAAAACATTACCTATTTCAAGTAACCAAATAGTTGGAACAATTGCACCTTCTTTCACAGTTTTTTTTAATAAATCTAAAGAGGCTGTCTCGTTAGGCATAAACCACGAAAGGGTAGTTGAAGAATCTAAAACAAAAGATGTCATAGTTACTTTTTTCCTACATCTCTATATTTTTTCCATTCTTCTAAGTCAGATGGTTGTAAATTAATTTCTTTAGCAAGTTTTCTAAGTCTTACAGCTGCCATTTCTGCAATTTCAATATCTTGTATAGTATTAATTGGGACAATCTTTGCAGCAGCTTTTCCTCTCCTTGTAACCAATATTTCCTCACCCTTGCTAGCTCGGTCTAATATTTTAGAAAAATGAGTTTTAGCATCAAAAGCTGTAATTGAATTTTGCATAAAAGGAATTACCTAGTTTATTGTCTAGTTTTATTATAATTAGTACTTTAAAAAAATGCTATAATACATGTACGAAATTAGAGAATATTATTTTTATAGTCAGCAAAGTACATCAATATGAAAAGCTGCTATATCATTTTCACTTAGCTTATTAATAATATCGGCTATTTTACGTAAATCGTTAGTATCTTGAGATTGCATATTTGCTATTTTAGTTCAGTTGTAATGGATTTGTTTTTTAAATAATATTATGGTAGTCTTTAATGCTAACAAATAACAATAAGCTTGTCAATTGCTAGTAAATCATATATTGAATAAGTAATAGGCAATTATACCTACTGAAAGTAAACATATACAACCTAATTTGTTTGGTACTCAAGCATAGCAAACAAAAAAACTAATAATAAATTATCATAATGGTCTCAAAGAAATCCAAAAAATCAAAGAAGCTGAAGCATGATGAAATTGTTAAAGTAGCAATGGAAAATCCTAGAGTAGCTTATGATTTTCTTAAAACTCATTTGCCTAAGGATGTGCTGGCTATAATTGATATTTCTTCTTTATAAAGTAGAAAACGCAAGCTTTATTGAACCAAAGCTTACTCGCAATGACGGTTTTTTGGCTGAAACCTTTCCAGTTTAGCTATATGACAAGCTTCATGGATTGCCACGCTCACGTATGTTCGCTCGCAATGACGTGTAGATAAGGTGTATTTACTAATATTAAAGCCAATTAGGGATAAGAATTAACTAATTCTTATCCCTAATTCGGTGAAATTCAGGTTAATTTTAAAAGTTACCGTATATTAAACCTATCATAAGTAATCTTATTCTCTACCGATTCAATCAATGTATCAGAGAATTCTTGCACGAAACCTTGCCTTACCATACCCAACCTCTTCTTAAGCCACGATTGTTTAGCAGATATATATTTAATAGTTACATCACCATATTTCTGTTTTATGAAACTATACATATCATCTATACCATCAATTAAACCAAAATCAATAGCAGTTTCCCCGGACCAAAATGCTCCATTAAATAAAATATCATCTTCTTGTGTTAACTTACTAATACGACGCTCTTTAACATAATCTATAAAATGCCCGTGAATCTGTTTTTGTATATGCTTAATAATTTTAATATCCTCCTCTTGCACTGGTTGAAATGGATCGAGAATAGATTTATTTTTACCTTCTGCATAAACCCTCCTTTCTACTCCAAGCTTATTGATAGCAACAGGAAAACCAAAACCAGCCGAAACTACCCCTATACTACCAATAATTGAACTCTTAGATGCATATATTTGGTCACCAATGCAAGCAAGCCAATATCCACCAGATGCTGCTACATCTTCTACAAAACTATAAATTGGTATTTTCTTTTCCCCAGCTAATGACCTTATACGTTTGCTAATCAGTTCAGATTGTACAGGTGAACCACCTGGAGAATTGATAGTTAAACACAAAGCTTTAAGATTTTTGATCTCAAAAGCTTTGTCAATTAACTCATGTAGCGATTCTATGCTAAGCCCTGATTTTACTGAGCTTACTTTACCTATAACCCCACTAAGACGAAGAACAGCAATTACCGGCTTTGATGCCTTAGAACCTACTCCAGGTAGCAATGAAAGTAATTGCTCTAACTTACCTATTTGACGTTTAGCAATTACCTGATCAAATTTTGCCTCAGCAATTGAATTTTTATTATGTTCTATGTGCATTAGTTACTCCTTATTATCGTTTTTAGAAGCATTATTAGAAACATTATTTTCCTCATTATTCTGTTGTATTTTTGGTTTTTCATCTTTGTTTTCCTGCTCTTCAGGCTTTAACTGTTTATTAACCGGTTGATTAAGGGTTTGTTCCCGGTAACTATTTTTAGGTTCTGGATGGTTTCCAGGAATATTTGACAAAATAATATTGCGAATTTCTTCATCATACCAATTAATAGTACCAACAAAACTTACTAACATTTTTCCATCTGGATTAATTAGAATAGCAGTTGGTAAACCAACTATTGAAAAAGCTTTAAATAGTTGATTCTTAAAATCATGGTAAATTGGCAAATATCTTATATCATAATCTTTATAATATTTTTGGATAATTTCTATTCCTTGGTAGTCTTGTGATACAGGAATTATCGCAAATGGCAACTTTCTAAAATCTTTTTGCAATACATCCAAATCCGGCATTTCTTTAATACAAGATGCACACCATGTCGCCCAAAATACCAATAATATCGTTTTTCCTTCAAAATTATCAAGAGAATATTTTTCTCCTTTATCATCAAAGAAAACTACCGTATCAGGAACACTAGATAAATCAAGCATTTTAACACCTGATTTGATCTGATCTAATGCAAAACTATTAGTGCTGATCAACAAGTATGTTACAATCAAAAAAAATCGTTTACTATATTTTTTAATATGCATATAAATAACAAATATATTTCCAATTAATTTATTGATCATCATGAAAAACAATATTTTTTTATCTCTAATATTACTAAGCTGCTTAATCTTAACTTCTTGTGGATTAAAAAAACCATTAGAAAACCCACCTTCAGGAAATCCAGTTGCAGAAGATTGTTGCGGAGGGTGTGAAAACTCAAAACATTAATATCTTTTGAAAGTTCGTCCCGACATTACTACGTCAAATTCATACGTTTTAATGCCATCTAGTGCAGTGGACAAAGCATGACTAACTTCTCCGCAATTTTCTAAATTAACCCTTGAATTAGATAAATATAGCTTTGTTTGTAGCTGTCCAAGATATAGGTGGTTGACTCTAATGTTTACATTAGGCGTTTCACGCAAAACTCCACTAGGATATATAGTAATAAAATAAAATTCCCCTTTATTATTAGTAGTAGCGATGCCAGATCCGGTAAAACTTGATTTACTTACAAGGTTTAGCATTTTTTTATTGATACGAGTACGAAGTGGTATGTATGGATATTTTCCGTCACTTCCAACCTGCCATAAATATATTTTTGCATCTGCTACTGGAACGCAATCTTGGTCTAATAATCTACCCTTTACTATAATTTTTGTACCACGATAGACTGCTTGTTGTCCTGTCTTTCTAAGTAAGTTATTGGATAATTGGAATTCTTCCGGTTCGTAATCATTCATTGCACTCTTACTGATCTTACAATAATTAAGCTTATTAGGGTAAAACTTAGATTCACTGGCTATAGCAATAGTGGAATACAAACAGATTAAAAATAACAAATTTTTCATTTTTTACCATTTATGTTTAATAACTTCTATTAGAAGATGGATATTCCACATTTTCTTATAGAGATTTAAATTATCGTATCCTTTATTCTTTTACAACTATATTATATTTATTTTATTAATTAAAGAACGGGGCTATCCTTTACATCACGTGGTTCTTATGGTACACTAAAGCTAAACTACTTGAAATAGTAAAAAAATAAAATCATTTATGAAAACACACTTAAAAAAAACTATTATTGGCATAATGTTAGCTTTATTTCTTTTTCCAAATTCCACAATTGCAAGGAATGGAGACTATCCCAAAACTGTGCAAGAAAGAAAGATGGATGAAATGGGGTCGATAGTTGGAGGAGAAGGTTTGGTGTTTAGACCAAGTAGAATCAAAAATGAATCTACCAAAACTGTATGCTGTAACGTTAATAAATATTTATGGCAAGCTTCTATAGAAACTTTAAGTTTTGCACCTCTTGCTTCAACCGATTCAGTCGGTGGAGTCATTATTACTGAATGGTATAGTCCAAAAGGACAAACAAATTTTCGATTTAAAATAAATATTTTTATTAAAGATAACGTTATTAGCCCGGATGCAATCCAAGTAAAAATATTTGAACAAACACTTAAAAATGGTAATTGGCTAGACAATCATACTACTTCGGACCTAGCTAATAGCATAGAAGATAAAATTTTAAGAAAATCTAGAGAATTATATATTAGTGCTGAAAGAAAAGAATGATATACTTGCTACAATAAGGATAGTTTACAATACAAATTATGAGAGATATTGAAAAGAAATGGCAAAAAATTTGGCTTGAAGAAAAAGCTTTTGCTGCAACAAACGATAGCGACAAGCCTAAATATTACGTACTTGAAATGTTACCCTACCCTTCTGGGAAAATTCATGTCGGACATTTACGTAACTATTCTATCGGAGATTGCATAGCTCGTTTTATGAAATCACAGGGCTATAACGTATTACACCCTATGGGTTGGGATGCTTTCGGCTTGCCAGCAGAGAATGCTGCCATCAATAATAACTCTAACCCTAAGGACTGGACTTACTCAAATATCACAACTATGCGAGATCAGCTAAAATTAATTGGTTTTTCATATGATTGGTCGAGAGAAATAACAACTTGTGATCCGGATTATTATAAGCATGAACAGAAATTTTTTTTAGAACTTTATGAGAGAGGTTTAGTATATCAAAAAGAATCTTTAGTCAATTGGGATCCTGTAGATAACACTGTTTTAGCTAACGAACAAGTAGTAGATGGTCGTGGATGGCGTTCGGGTGCTTTAGTCGAAAAACGACAACTAAAACAATGGTTTTTAAAAATCACTAATTATGCTGAAGAATTGTTAAATGAAATTGCAAAATTAGGCTCTTGGCCTGATTCTGTTAAATCTATGCAGGAAAAATGGATAGGCAAATCGGAAGGAGTAAATTTTAGTTTTAAAATACAGGATCATGATGCCAATATTGAAGTGTTTTCTACTAGACCAGAAACTATCTTTGGAGCAAGCTTTGTTGCGATAGCCTATAACCACCCAATAATTGAGCAATTAGTAGATAAAAATGACGCTATAATATCTTTCATTGAGAAATGTTCGCAATTAGACAGTAATGTTGTAGTAGATAAAGCTGAAAAAGAAGGGGTATGTACTAACCTTTTGGCCATTCATCCATTTGATCCTAGCATTATTATCCCTGTTATAATAACAAATTTCGTACTAATGGATTACGGTACTGGAGCGGTCTTTGGATGCCCAGCACATGATGAAAGAGATCATGAATTAGCCAAACAAATGGCATTACCAATAAAGCAGGTAGTAATTAATGAGGATGTTCAGGTGAACGTATATTTAGAACCTTATACAGGTGATGGTATCATGATCAATTCAGACTTTCTGAATGGTCTTGCTGTCCAAGATGCTAAGCAAAAATCTATAAAAGAACTTGAGAAACGTGGTTTAGGCAAACGTACCATTAACTACCGACTAAAAGACTGGGGAGTGTCTAGGCAAAGATTTTGGGGCTGCCCTATTCCAATAATCTATTGTTTAACTTGTGGAATCACACCAGTACCTAAAGAACAATTGCCGATAATCCTACCAAACGATGTTACATTTGATGGGCATGGCAATCCTCTTGATTCACACCCTACTTGGAAACATACTAATTGCCCAAAATGTCAGAAACCAGCTATTCGTGAAACTGACACGTTAGATACATTTTTTGAGTCTTCTTGGTATTTCACCCGCTATTGTAATGTAGATACAAAAGATATGACTGACAAACAAGCCTGTGATTATTGGTTACCTGTTGATCAGTATATTGGTGGAATTGAACATGCAGTAATGCATCTTCTTTATGCAAGGTTTTTCACTAAAGTAATGAACGAACAAGGCTATCTTAGTATTCGTGAACCCTTTACTAGTTTGCTGACTCAAGGTATGGTATTACATGCTACCTATAAAGATACCAATAATAATTGGTTGTACCCAAATGAGATAACAAAACAATCTAATAAGTGGGTTCATAAAAATACAGGGGAAGAAGTATTTCAAGGACGAATAGAAAAAATGAGTAAATCCAAAAAGAATGTCGTGGATTTAGAATCAATATTAGCAAACCATGGTGCAGATGCTATCCGGCTATTTGTACTCTCTGATAGCCCACCGGAGAAAGATTGTGAATGGTCGGCAAATGGTCTTGAAGGGTGCAGCCGTTTTATTAGTAAGTTAGAAAATATGGCTGAGATACTAATTAATAGTGAAATAACAGAGACTCCTAGAAATAAACTAACAAAGCTTACTCATCACACTATTAAGCATGTTACCAATGAGATAAGGGAATTTAAGCTAAATAAAGCCATAGCAAGGATGCGGGAACTATTTAATGCGTTGTCAGATGAAATATCTAAGGGCAAGGAAGGTGATATTGATAGCATTAAAGAGGGTTTCAGCATCTTGATTATATTACTTAACCCATTTATTCCACATATTACAGAGGAAATTTGGCAAAAATTAGGTAAAAAGCAAAGATTATATCAAACCCCTTGGCCTTCTTTCAACGAATCATTCTTAGAACTAGAATCTTATACTGTGGCCATCCAAGTTAATGGTAGGCTGAGAGCTACGCATGAATTTGCTGTTGTGGCTAGCAATATTGAAATTCAGAACACAGTAATGCAATTACCCGAGGTGCAAAAATACCTAAGTGGCAAAGAACCCAAAAGAATTATCATAATACCCTCAAAAATAGTAAATATTGTGGTGTGAATAAGGATGGAAGACAATGTCAATAAAAATGCTACAGTTAAAACAGCAAAACAAAAAGAATCTGCCTCAAACATTACTCTTATTTCATTATTTGCCGGTGCAGGTGGTATGGATATTGGTTTTGAACAAGCTGGATTCAAGACAATTTGGGCAAACGAGTATGATAAAACAATTGCCCCTTCTTATCAAAACTACTTTCCTGAATCAAAGTTTGATGGACGTTCTATTTTGGATATTCCAAATGAAGATATTCCACTTGGTGCAACAGGTGTTATTGGTGGACCGCCATGTCAATCATGGTCAGAAGCTGGTGCTAGGCGTGGACTTGATGACTTAAGAGGTCAATTATTCCACGAATATATCAGGGTTATTAGGCATGTACAGCCAAAGTTTTGTGTTGCAGAAAATGTTCATGGAATAATCCATTCAAGAAATATTGAATCCTTTATGAATATCATAGATATGTTCAAAAAAGAAGACTATGAGGTTAGTTGGAAGTTGTTAAAAGCAAGTGACTACGGTGTAGCCCAAGATCGCGAGCGAGTTTTTATAATTGGTTATCACAAATCTTTGAACAAAAAATTTGAATTTCCTAAACCTTTGAGAACCAAAATCACTTTAAAACAAGTGATAGGTGACCTAGCTAATCTAAAAGTTGGAACAACTAGAAAAGTTAAAAATCATGAGCTAATTGATTCAGGCTATTCCCCCATTTTTATGTCGAGAAATCGAGTGCGAGGTTGGGATGAACAATCATTTACTATTTTGGCAACAGATAGACATATTCCATTTCATCCACAAGCTCCTAAAATGATAAAAGTTGATGGACAAGAGTTAAGAAAATTCGCTCCTGGTCATGAAAACAAATATCGAAGATTAACAGTCCGAGAATGTGCACGAATTCAGACGTTTCCAGATGATTATGAGTTCATTTATACCAATATCAGAAACGGCTATAAAATGATTGGTAATGCTGTACCAGTAAATTTGGCGTACTGGGTAGCCAAATCAATTAGAAAAGACTTGGGGGTATAAATGGCTACGCAAACAAATAATGGCAGAGCTTTTGAGTGGGCGGTAGGCTTAGCACTTAAATTACAAACAAATATGTCAATTGAAGAAAATGCCTATTCAGAAATTAATAAGAAAGCATTTTATGAAATAGCAAATAGGGACAAATCTGATTTCCTGAATGCAGCTACTATAGCCATCGAACATATTATGTTGAAAGAAAAGGTCTTCTTTGAATCCGGTAACAATGGATTAATTTCATTTAACAGTGATACTGCAGGTAAGCAGGGTGATGTACGAGATGTGTTGATAACAATAAATGGCAAAACATTCGGCATATCTTGTAAAAATAATCACAAAGCCTTAAAACATCCAAGGTTATCAAGAACAGCTAACTTTATTAAAGAATGGAGTATTGATGACTTTGGCTGTAGTGATGAATATTGGCTCATTGTCACAACAATCTTTGATGAGTTAACTAAAATTAAAAACGATTCTAATGGAACTGCATTATGGAGGGATGTTATTGATAAACCATCTCGCTTTTATTGGCCGATATTGGATGCGTGGAGCAATGAAATAAGTAGAGTGTGTGCCATCAGCGAGATAAAAGAGATTGAACTTTGCAAGACAATTATATCTTTTATCGTTGGACGTTTTGATTTTTACAAAATCATTAGAGAAGGAAAAAAACGGGTTATTGTACAAGGGTTTAATTTAAATAATACCTTATCTATCAAACGTACAAAGCACCCAACATGTATTAATGCAATAAACAATAAGAATGGTGGTCAATATTCAAAAACCATCATATTTAACCGTGGTTATAGCATCAACTTTAGAATCCACAATGCAGAAAGCAAAGTAACTCCATCTCTTAAATTTGATATAACTGCTATAGGTTTACCAGCAAACCTTTGATTTATAATTATATTACAGGAGAACTTTGGCAAAAAGGAAAGATTATCATAATACCCTCAAAAATAGTAAATATTGTAGTATAATGCTTAGTGCAGGTAAAATTTATGTTATAGTTAGAGCTTATATAAGAGAGGGAGATTATGTATTAGTAGCAAATAGTGGTAGCCATCTCTTTCTCCCAGGAGGACATGTTAGATATCAGGAAACGGTTTATCAAGCATTACTACGGGAAATAGCAGAAGAGATTGGCACAATTGATCCTATAATTAATGATTTTATAGGAGTGGTAGAAAATCTTTGGGATAATAATGGGAAACCATTTCATGAACAGTCTTTTGTATTTAAAGTACATTCACATAGCCTATCTAAAAATAAAGAAGTAATATCAAAGGAACAACATTTAACTTTCCATTGGGAGAAATTTAGCAACCTAGCACATAAAAATTTTCTGCCAATCGGTATGTATGATTTCTTAAAGGAATACGAGGAACAAAAACAACCAAAGTTTTTTTCCCTTATAAAGGATCAATTTACTACCAATTATTAAGCAATTTGTAATTGAGACTATTTTGTAACAAAAAAAGCTCTCCTTAACGTTTTCTACTAATATTCCTCCCAAAAACTTGAAAAATAACTTAGTGATCTCAGGTTTTAGTAATACACTAAGAATAGACTGTGTAATAAAGTTATGTAAGAAGTTTAATACAGAAACTTGGAAAGCGATTAGAGAGATGAGTGAAAAAGTTCAAGAAATTGTAAATGCTGCTTTCCAGTATATCTTATTTTTCATATTTGAAGTGTGGCAAGTAGTCAAATATTTTATACGACGACTATATGTTTGGCATATATTTTCCGTACGCAATAGGTGGTATCTTAGTAGAAATGGAAATTACTATAACCCAATACTAGAAGCTACCGTTTATCCATGGTCACCAGGATGGAATATAGCAAGATTTGGTATCCACTACCAAGGATATACCTCTAAAATACATGCTCAAGAATCTGCATTTAAAATGTGGATGAAAGAACGATTTCATAAAAACAACTCAACAAGCTTCTTAGAACATTAAATTGCTAATAAAATGAAAAAATTAACTACGCAAGAAGCATGTGACGTTTTATCAGCTTGGACTGTCTTGGAAATATTAACACCTCAATCATTTAATAAACCAGAAGACCTAGTAGGAGGAAATAAAGAATTAGTTGTTTTATTAGATAATAGACTACCTTGGGAGAATGGCGGCGAACAATTGCCTCATTATCTCCAATTATTCTATCAAATAATAATAGGTTCAATTAATCTTAAGAATGTATTTTCCGCTCTAACTAAAAAGTATGGTGACACAAATGTAGAAGCAAAATATGTATCAGGGGAAGCCATTATGGGTGTAATTATTGTAGATCAACATGGTCATCTTATTAAAAACGATAATTCTGTTAATATTTCAAGTTTTGCATGGGGTGCTCTTCAAGCTTTAAAAGGAAATCTTAAAAACTTAGGTAAATGGTCATCAACTGAAAAAGATACTGAAATAGCTCTAGAAGCAATCTTGTGTAAAAGAGATAAAAATGGTCAAAAGCTTCCCTTGAATAAAATAGTAATAGATGAGGCTCTTAATTACCTTACTAATACTTTTGAGATACCAGCAGAAATACTAGTAAATAAACAATTTGCTATCAAAACTTATGAATCAAGTAAAAAAGATACCCCTACTAAAACTTTACTACTTAACAGCTTTTACCTAAATGATCTAATTAAAGCTAGTAATTTAATTCAAAAGCCAAATGTTCAAACAAACCTCTTGCAGTATTTAGGTGTGAATATCCCATTAAAGCGTTCTAATATCCTAGATCCTTCTGTTTTACAAAATATTCTCTCTCCCAAAAACATTCCTACAGCAAGATGGCCTGGATTAGGACGACATCCTTTAGTATTACTTCAACAAGCTGTAGTTAATTTATCCATGACTGAACTAAAAGACAGTGGAATTCTTGCAATTAATGGACCACCAGGAACAGGAAAAACAACTTTATTACGTGATATTGTTGCAAAATTAGTTACAGAGCGAGCAGAAGCGTTACTGAAGTTTGCTGATCCTGAAAAAGCTTTTACCGATTCAGGACACAAAATAAAAGCGGGACAGAGTTGGTTAAATCTTTATAAATTAGATAAGAGTCTAAAAGGTTTTGAAATATTAATTGCATCCTCTAACAATAAGGCTGTTGAAAATATTAGTGCTGAATTACCTAGTTTAAAAGCTATTGCAAACGATGCGAATGATTTGCGTTATTTTACAGTTCTATCTGATTTAGTATTTGGATGCAAAAGTTGGGGTTTGATTTCAGCAGTACTTGGAAATATTGCTAATTGTAATAATTTTAGTAAAAATTTTTGGTGGAATAATGATCTTGGGCTTTTAACATATTTAGCAGAAGCAAGCGGAATACCACAGATATTTGAAATTACAGATCCAAAAACCGGCAAAATCCTTGAACGTAGAAAACCGAGAATTATTGAAGAAAGTGATCCCCCACATAATCACAGTGATGCTTTAAGACGTTGGAGACAAGCTAGTACAGATTTTAAACATGTATTACAAGCAAGCCGAACTAGACTTGCTGAATTACAGGAAATAAAAAATCTAGTTCAAGATTTAGCAAATCTAGAAAGCGGATCAGAACAGGAGCAAACGTTAGAAGAACTTTTATTAGAACATTATAAATCAAAACCACATGTTATTTGGCGTATTCTAAATACTCCTTCATTTCGTGCTTGGCAAAAAGAAGGGCAAAGGATCGCCCATAAAGAAAGCCAAAAGCTTGTTCATTTTGATTATGTAAAAAGAATTGTACCTAGATTTTCTAACAAACTTGGATCTCATTTTATTGATAATAATTTATTTTCAAAATCCCATGAAGAAAGACATATAGTTTCCCCATGGTGTGACACGCAAACACAATCCTTACGCGATGAGGTATTTATTTCTGCTATAAAGCTGCATAAAGCTTTTATAGACGCAGCAGCAAAACCTTTACGTCACAATCTTGGAGTTCTGATGAGAAATTTTGGTGGTTCTTATAGTGAAATAGATAAAAAAACCGTGGAACTTTTGCCAGATTTATGGTCATCTTTTTTCCTTGTAGTACCTAGTGTATCAACAACTTTTGCATCTGTAGGAAGAATGTTAAAGGATCTCCCTACAAATTCTCTTGGATGGCTTCTTATTGACGAAGCTGGACAGGCTTTGCCGCAAGCTGCTGTAGGAGCTATAATGAGAACAAAACGTGCTATAGTTACAGGTGATCCTTTACAGATAGAACCAGTGGTTACGTTGCCTAACAATTTAACAAAAAGTATCTGTGAACAATTTTTGGTAGACCCAAATCGTTTTAATGCACCAAAAGCATCAGTTCAAACCCTATCAGATACTGTAACTTCATATTTTTCGGAATTTAATACCAAAGACGGAAGTCGTTTAGTCGGTGTACCTTTATTGGTTCATAGGCGTTGCGCAGATCCTATGTTCAGTATTTCCAATGCAATTGCCTACGGGAATTCAATGGTACAAGCAAAGAGTCCCAACAATTCTCCAATACGTAACTGTCTTGGTCCTTCTATGTGGTTTGATGTTCAAGGTCAAGCACTAGATACATGGTGTCTAGAAGAAGGAAAAAAGGTAGTTGAACTATTATATAAATTAAAGAGTGCTTCAATATTCCCAAACCTATATATTGTAAGCCCTTTTAAACTTGTTGCAGGTAATTTACGCAAAATTATAAAAGATCATCATATTTTAGAGTCTTGGATAACTACGGATACGAATCTTTGGCTTAATGAACGAATTGGAACAATACACACTGTACAAGGACGAGAAGCTGAAGCAGTAATTCTAGTATTAGGGGCTCAAGCACCAAACCAAAATAAAACTCGGATATGGGCAGGTAAATCTCCTAATATCTTAAATGTAGCAGTTACACGTGCTAAAGAAGTTATCTATGTTATAGGAAATAAGAGCTTATGGAAAGAAACAGGAGTATTCAGAGAACTAGACTGTAGAATAGATTGATGTGTTCAGCCCATCAGTTCCAACTTGTTGCTAATTGATAGTTGTTTTTAACGTTTGACTTTAGATTTTTAGATTTAAATGTTGTATAATGAACTTTGTGCAAAATCCGTTTCAAACGGATTTATATTAATTTATAATAACCTCAAGTATCTATGTAATAAATTAATAGTAGGCTCAAGTAATCATCGCCATTAGGGGTGATGTCACCACAACTGTCGAAAGTTAGAAGAGGAAGCGGTTTTAGAACTCATTATGGCAGTTTAAAAGTTGTAGAAAAATAACCAAGGTCATTGCGAGGAGGCATAAGCCGACGAAGCAATCCATTTTTGGTTACTTTTATTGCTTCGCTTACGCTTGCTAATAGACACTGTGGTATAGGTATTTGTAAACTTTCAACAGTTGTGGGGTAACACCGAAGATGCAGAAAGTCTAATAAAGAATTTATTAATTCATTTCCTAATTAACAGTTGATATTATTTGTATAATGTGTATAATGTGCTTCTTAAAAATTAATAAAGGACAATTATATATGATGAATTCCCACGAGAACAGACCTCTCGTTAAAGACATTAATTGCAAAGCTGACTTAAAACGTGACTCAGCCTTTACTGCACAGCCTACTACCCTTGGTAATGCCTTACAGTTTACTCCCCCTAATAATACTGTACAGCTTACTACCCCTAGTAATGCCTTACAGTTTCCTGTATCTAATGCTACTGATAACACCTTACAGTCTTCCGTAATTACGTTTGATGCAAATACTACCGTACAGCTCGCCGAGCAGGATGTTCGACCAATATTAGGAGACAACAGCGAAGGCTCTGAAGGATAAACCACAAACCTACCATTTCAAAAGCTGTTTTTACAGCTTTTGAAGTTAGCTATAAATGTCAAATTAGTTAAAAAGTTTTACTGATTTGTCATGAAGTAACATAATTCCCGTAGTAAAAAACGGAGCAAATATGTTCTTTACTTCCAATAATAAGAATTCATTACTAATTTCTTGTTGTAAATCTTCTCTGATTAAATCAAAGATTTCCTGTAAACTTTTACCACCATCTATCATTTGTTTAAAAACATATTTGGTATAATTAGAAATTGGTATAGTAATATTGATATCCTTTAATAATGAATTATTTAATGTAAAGTTAACAATATTGCCAGCTACTAAAGCATTAGTTTCTATATGATCATAAATTTGTTTAGAAATAGCCCCAGTAATACCATAAAAATATGGTATATTATCCAAATTATCAAGACTAGCAATAGTATCTTTTTGATTAGAAACAAAAAAACTGTGTTTAATAATATTTCCAACAATTAATTCACAAATTGCTTGCTGTGTTATGATATCCATCCTCTTAATTTTCTGTAGAAGAGAAAAATCACTAATATAATTTTCGATCCTTAGAGCTAATTTTTCGCTAACATCAGAAAATTCCACAAAATTTAAAGTTGCATTATGAATAAATTCGTATAATTCGGGAATAGAATAAGCCCTATCCTGTTTATGCAAAAACATGTCATATAAACCTACATCAACGAAAACAACATGGTCACCTAGCAGTTCTTGCCCACGTATATACCAATTAGTTGCAGGGAAACCAGCCATAACAGACTTGGTATTCATTATTTCTTCTACCCTATTGCTAACACCTTGGTTTACCATTTTCATGATATCTTGTACCTGATATAATCCAGTACGACCATATTTAGCATAAACCATTATGTTAATTGCTCCCTGATCAGAGAGAGAATCCTTTAATATCTTTAAACCATCTGGAGGGCTTTTCAAATGGTGTAATACTCCTGCACAATTAATATAATCAAACTTACCTAAATTAAGCTTTGGAATATTTAAAATAGAATCATATACCCATTTAATATTGGTAAGACCACGTTTTTCAGCACGTTTTTGGGCAATTTCCATGCTTGGCTTGCTAAAATCTAAATACACCACTTCAGCATTTTTATCTTTTAGTTGCTCTGCCATATATGTAGTAGAATCACCAGTACCACCACCGGCAATTAGCACCCGAAAACCTGAATTAAAATCTTCTTTACCTTTATATAAATAATGATTTAACTCACCCAAAAATTCACCGCTAATTACCAGTAATCTTTTTGTTTCATCTTCAGGATCTCTATAAGGATAGGGGTAATCTTGATAATGCTCTTGCACTACAGCCAAATCACCAGTTCCCTCAATGGGAACATGGCTATTTGTTTTAACTTGTTTAGATTTTGACATAGGAAATTTACATTATACTTGGAGTTGATAAAAAATTTATAATCATAGCAAAATAGCTAACAAATATCATATTATCAAGTCCTTTATTTGTAATTGTATAGTATGACGTTCTTGCCAACTATTCACTTTTAATGAACCAATTACAGAAATATTATGTGACTTAATATTAAGTAAAATATTTTCTATAGGACTAGATACACTATTAAATGCAATAGCATGAAGCGGTTTAGAACCAAAAGCTTCCTTAGAAGGAGCAAGCAAACATCTTATATGTTTACCACCAACTATGTCAGCTTTTAACACAAAAAGATTAGAGAATTTAAATATTGGCTCATAATTTCCTTGACCAAATGGTTCGAGTTTACTCAGCTCATCCATTAGCGGCAAATTTACACTACTTGTAGTAAGTTCCGCATCATATTCTTCATAGGCAATGTCATTTTGATTACTAATATCAATCTTAAAGGCGTGATTTAAGAATTCTTGTAACTCTTGTAATTTCTCTTCCAATACTGTAAATCCAGCTGCCATTGCATGTCCCCCGCCAGCTATGATTAAATCTTTAGCCTTGGCATTGATAATTTTACTACCAAAATCAACATTTTTGACAGAACGGCAAGAAGCCTTACCGATTGCATCATTTAAAGCTATAACTGCAACTGGTTTATTAAATTTTTCCTTTAATCTGCCAGCGACAATGCCGATAACACCTGGATGCCACCCTTTACCAACTATAAATAATGAACTATCATTTTCTTGAGTTAAAGCTATTTTAGTAGCTTCCTCTATCATTATCAGTTCTATTACTTTTCGCTCATTATTATGTTTCTCCAACTCTTGTGCAAGTAGATTTGCTTCTATTGCACACTCGGTAGATAAAAGACTAGCCCCCAAGGATGATTTACCAACTCTTCCACCGGCATTGATCCTAGGACCCAACACAAATCCCAAATGATAACAGTTTGGTTTTTCATTTAAACCAGCAACATCACATAAAGTCTTCATACCTAAATTTTTTCTTTGACCAAGGATTTTTAATCCTTGAGCAACAAAAGCACGATTTAAGTGAATAAGTTTCATTACATCGCATACTGTTCCAAGTGCGACTAAGTCTAAATATTGCATTAAATTTGGTAGAGTATGGCGTTTTGAATATACACTATTTTGTATCGAACACGAAGCTATATCGGCAAAGAAATTTTGTTTTTTTAAATCGGATAATAAGGCGGTAGCAAATAAAAATGATACTCCTACAGCCGCTAGGTACTTATATCTACTGGTCTCATCGATACGATTCGGGTTAACAACAGCAACAGCGTCAGGCAATATATCACTACTAATGTGATGATCGATAACTATTACATCAAGCTTTACTTGTGATGCATATTTTAGAGCCTCATGTGCCATTGCTCCACAATCAACAGTAATCAGTAGCTCAGTAGCATTATCCTTAATTTTCTGCATAGCAGCTGGAGTTGGTCCATATCCTTCAGCAATTCGGTCTGGAACATAAATATCAGCTTCTTGCCCCAAATCTCTAAATAGATTCTTAAGTAGTGATGAAGATGTAGCCCCGTCAACGTCATAATCAGCAAATATACAGATTTTCTGTTTATTTATAATAGCTTCTATAGTCCTATCTACTGCTTTTTGCATATCAAGTAAATGAAAAGGATCTGGCAGTAAATTCTTGAGCTTAGGTGATAAAAAATCTATAGCTTGTGACAAGTTCTCTAAGCGAGGAAATAGAACCCGTGCTAGAAAATCACTGATTCCTACAGAACGACAAAGTTCTGAAACATCATCCTCGTTTACTGATCGCTGTTGCCAAATTTTTCCATTTACTGAACGTTTGGGTTCTAGTGGTATTATCATGTAAGGCAACCCTATTTAAAAAATTAGTTCCTTTAACTTATAAATCAACTCTAAGGCTTGTTTAGGGGAGAGCTGATCAGGATCGATTTTAATAAGTTCTTCTTCTAACTTATTAAATTTTATTTCTTTTTTACTTTCTACTGGCAGACTAAATAAACTTAAGTTGTTTGATTCAGTGTTTAATATATTTTTGCTTTTGTACGTTGCGGTTTTTTCTAATTTTGTTAAAATGTCATTCGCCCTAATTATAACAGATTTTGGTAGGCCCGCTAAGTAGGCTACATGAATTCCATAAGATTTATCAGCTATACCTGCTATAATATTATGCAAAAATAATATTTCTTTCCCTAATTCCTCAATAGCCACCGTATAATTTTGCAAGGCTGGCAAAAAATTACTCATGCTGGTTAATTCGTGATAATGCGATGCAAATAAACATCGACATTTGAGATTATCATGAATATATTCCAGCACCGCAAAAGCAATTGATACACCATCATAGGTAGAAGTTCCGCGACCAACCTCATCTAATATGACTAAAGAATTTTTAGTAGATTGTGCTAAAATAGCTGATGTTTCAAGCATTTCCACCATAAAAGTCGATTGTCCTGCTTGTAAATCGTCCCCTGCCCCTATCCTACTAAATATCTTGTCTACAATACCTATTTTGGCACTTTTAGCCGGCACAAAACTACCAATTTGAGCTAATATGGCTATTAGGGCGTTTTGCCGTAAGAAAGTACTTTTACCTGACATATTAGGTCCAGTAATTAACCAAATTCTATGAGCTTCCGATAAAGTACAGTTATTGTGAATAAAGCTTTTTTTATCATTTGATAAACTTTGCTCAACAACTGGATGTCGCCCTTCAATAATCTCAAAACTCAAATCATTGCTTAAGCTAGGCTTGACGTAATTATATTCATCAGCAATATAAGCAAAATTACAAAATACATCAAGCTGACTCAAGGAACAGCTAAGTAATCGTAAGAATATAGCTTTATCAATAACTTGCTGGCATATTTTATTATATAATTCTAGTTCAAGACTAACCGCTAAACTTCTGCTATTAACCATATCGCTTTCTAACTTTTGTAATTCAATAGTAGTATAGCGACTAGCATTAGAGGTTGTTTGTCGGTGAATAAATTTTGAAGCGTACATTTTATCACTATGTCTTAGGGTAACTTCAATAAATAAGCCAAGTACATTATTATGAGATATTTTTAGGGTGTCGATGCCAGTATCAAGGCGATATACATTTTTTAATTTTTCTACATGTGCTTTGCCATTGTTAATTAAGTCATATAATTCTTGTATTTTAGGATGATAATGATGATTTATTATCCCACCTTCATTGATAGTATTAGGTGCATCCTCTCTAATTGCTTGATCTATTAATGAATATAACTGTTCATCTCCAGATAGAGGTTTAATTAACTTCTCTATATAATCTAGCAAATTTAGCCCATAATGGGCAATAAACTCTCCTTTTATTTCCAGTGCAGCATTTAACGTATATTTAATATTTAGCAGATCTCGCCCGCAGCCACGATTCATGGTAATTCTAGCCAAGCAACGTTCTAAATCCCCAGTTTTCTTGAGTAACTTTTTAATATTCCCTACTAGTTCAATATTTGAATAAAAAAATTCTGTGATATTTTGTCGATAATTTATTTCATCAATATCTATTAGTGGTGTAGATAAAAAGTGATATAGTAAACGACTACCAGCCTTAGTAACTGTATGATCAATAGTGGCCAGTAAACTACCCTTGGTTTTTCCTAATAAATTATTAGTAATTTCCAAATTCCGCCGAGTCGCCGAATCAATAATCATAAAATTATGGTAATTGACCAACAAGGGCAAAGGTAGCGAGGGTATATTTTGCTTTTGCGTTAGCGATAAATATTCTAAGATACTACCAATACTACTTGTCTGACATTCAGATATTTCCCCTATGGCTTTTAGATCATTGATTTTGTAAAAATCTAAAATAATTTTATGGCATTTTTTAGGAGCAAAAAAACTATCAACTTGATACGAGACACGAAAATGTAATTGGTGCTGAATACTACTAGCTAATTGTTCTCCCTGCAAATTTTCGCTAAGTAAAATCTCTTTAGGCTTAAGACGTGATAGTTCATTTAGAATCTCATCCTGCGGAATCTCTATAACTGAAATTTCTGAAGTGGAAAGATCAACATAACAAATTGACGCCCTGTTTTTTAGCAAAACTAAGCTTGCCAGATAATTAGGTTCGCATGACGAAATTAAAGATTCCTCGATAATAGTACCTGGGGTGATAATACGCGTTACATCCCTATTTACTACAGCTTTATAGCCACCACGTTTCTTTGCCTCTTCCGGTGTTTCTAGTTGATCACAAATAGCAACTTTGTAATTTTCTTCAATTAATTTATTTAAATATGTCTCAAGAGCATGATGGGGTACGCCGCACATAGCAATCTCAGAGTCTCCATTAGACCCTCTTTTGGTAAGAGCAATACCTAAAACTTGGCTGGCAAGAATTGCATCATCAAAAAACATTTCATAAAAATCGCCCATCCTAAATAATAGAAGACAATCAAGATTGGCAAATTTGATGTCTAAATATTGTTGCATCATCTTTGTTGATTGATCGTAATTATATTTATGGCGAAATTCTTCTAAAGTCATGGATATATTTAGTTGTTTGAATTAGATTTGAGTATATACTCAGGTAGAACTTCAAGAATTAAGGTCATTGTATACTCTTCTGCTCCTACGAATTGTTGTTTGAAAATATCATGGATTCGCAGGCTCATGTACTATATGTACACCTAGCATGCTCACCATTCATTTTCAAATCCAATTCTTCAGATCATTTGAGTATACCATAAAGATCACAACTGTTGAAAGTTAAAAAATCGTCTATTAGCGAAGTACTGTTGTAAGGTTTAAGCCGTCTATTAGCGAGCGAACGTATGTGAGCGTGGCAATCCATGAAGCTTGTCATATGGATTGCTTCGTCGGCTTTACAGCCTCCTCGCTAATAGACGTGTAGGGAAGCTGTATTTACTAACTTTCGACAGTTATGCTATGGTCTCCTCGCTAATAGACGGTTTTGGCTAAAATTTTTTCAATTTAGCTATAATTGGGTTGATTCGGTTTTTCTCTCACTATTTCAAATAAGTTATGCATAATATTTACCTACAAAAATTAAAATTACTAAATTATCGTAATTTTCAGAATTTAGATATTAGTGCTGGTAATAATCCTGTTATACTAATAGGGGGGAATGGTAGTGGAAAAACTAACATTTTAGAATCAATATCACTATTTTCACCTGGTAAAGGCTTGAGATCAGCCAAATTAGATGATATTTGTCAAAGGGGAGCAGATCATTGCTTAGCTTATACATTATTACACAGTAAACTTGGCTTAGTTGAAATTTCAACGAATTTAAAGCGTGAATCTAATAGACGTTTTACGGAATTTAATGGTGTTAAAATACAAAATAATGAACTAAGTAAGTTCACTGCTATGATTTGGCTTACACCTCAAATGGAAGGTATTTTTTCTTCCAGTATTAGCGATAGGCGTAAATTCTTTGACAGGATTGTTTATAACTTTAATCCATCGCATGCAGGAATAGTTAGTAAATACGAATATTACATGTATGAACGTAGCAAAATACTAGCACAAGACCAAGTGGATACAAATTGGCTAAGAGTGGTTGAAGAAAAAATGGCGGAATTATCAATTGAGATCGCTATTAATAGGCTAAAAATTTTAGAACATATGCAAAAAGCTATCTCAGATTTGGATAATGATTTTCCTAAAGCTATTTTATCAATTAATGGGGTTATAGAAGATATAATATTAAGAAATTCTGAAATAGATATTGATTTTATAAAAAATGAGTTAGTGGTGTCTCGTGTTCATGATAAGATATCTAATAGAACTAATTTTGGAGTGCATAAAAGTGATTTTGTAGTTATTCATAAAGAAAGAAACGCCTTAGTTAAACACTGTTCCACCGGTGAACAGAAGGCTATGCTCATTGCCATAATACTTGCCCAAGTTAATTATTCTATTAAAGAAAACATTGCTATGCCTATTTTACTGTTAGATGAGGTTTTTGTACATCTTGATAACAAAAGGAGGCAGTACTTAATTGATTTCTTCCTAGAATTAGGATTACAGCTATGGGTGACTGCAACTGACTTAAATGGCATAGAATCTTTAACAAAAAAAGCAGAATTAATAAAATTATAGGATGAAATTTTCTCTTATTTAATTTTAAGGCAATACCTTAAAACTTGATCACGGCGTTCTAATACAGAATTAAGGTAAGAATTATTTAAAAAATCAGAACCTTTTGCTGCTATAAAAATCTTTCTAAGAAGAGGTAAGTCTAATTTTTTTATAGCTTTTATAGTGTCGTCATAACATTGTGTTGGATAAGATATTATAAAACTCTTATCAAATGCATGATACTGAATCCATAGGCTATTTTGATAAATAACAAACCGAAAAGGGTGGTTATAAGACTGAAAATTTTTGTAAAAGGTAGGAGGTATTTGTTTTTTAAATCTTTGTTTTAGCTTTTCTTCATTAGGGAGATCAATAACCTCTGCTTTATCAAAAGGAAATGGTTTATCCCAATCATTGGTATTTAATTTATCACTATACAGTACTCTAACAAAAGGAAGTTCACCAAGCTTAACATATTGGCGATTACGAATGCCTGAATTATCTATTGCAATAAAATATGTTTTATTAATATCTTTAAATATTAATAAATTATGTGATCCAGAGTCCCACTGCCCAAAAATAAAGTAAAAAGTTCGTAGGTTCATTTGATCTTTTATGGAAACCTCTTGAAGAGCTTTTTCATACTCTTCAGGTACTAAAGGATCAATTTTAGTATCAATGTAGAGTTGCAATGATCCTGTCATTCCATTAATTTTACGCATTACTGTTGGAGGAATATGAGGGAAACCTAGAATTAGAGAGGCTTGATACGCTGCTACTTCAGCTTGTGCATCTCCTAAATCATCTGCAGGTAATTTTTTAAAGACAGCTTTTTCCTGATCATCTAAAGTAACTAAAAAAACTTCTCCATTGAATTCGGCTTTTTTACCTTTTTCCGCAAGAAACTTTCTCATAGGTTCTATATGGTGTATTGTAGATGTTTTAAGTAATTTTGAGATCTCAACTTTTTTCCATGTTTCTGGATGGTTAAATGGGCTGGCATATGCAAAATGTATAGTTAATAAGGATGGTAGAATTATATAGAAGGAGACTAAGAATATTCTAGAAACTTGCATATAATTTTATTATTAGTTGATATTTTTTAATTCAAAATCTTTTTCTACTTTGTAGAGCTTCTTTGGCTATATCGAAGTCGCTAAATGGTAGTTTTTTATTACCGATTATTTGATAATTCTCGTGACCTTTGCCGGCAATCAGCAAAATATCATCTTCTTGTAAATTATTTATTGTTTCAGTAATTGCAATTTTTCTATTATTTATTTCTATATATCTATTAGTGATAGATATAATACCTTGTATAATTTGCTGCCGTATGAATTTTGGCTCTTCATTCCTCGGATTATCGTCAGTGATAATAACTATATCTGCAATTTTTGCAGCAACTTGCCCCATTAATGCTCTTTTACCACTATCTCTATTCCCCCCACAGCCAAAAATTACTTTTAATGATCCCCTATTTGAGTATATTTCTGATTTTATTTTTTTTAGTTCTAGCAAGCTTTTTTCTAAGGCATCTGGAGTGTGAGCGTAGTCAATAAAAATATTGCTATTAGCTACTCTCTCTAAACGTCCTTTAACTGCTTTAATTTGTGGTAATTTCGATATGACTTGTTCAAAAGGAAAGCCAGTCAAATGCACCATCATAACGGCAATTAGTAAATTGGTTGCTTGAAAACTACCAACTATATCGGTAGTAAAATTATATTTCTGCCCGTTATAAGTACAAATTGTGCTGTCGATAATTTTCAGATCACCATTCATACCAACGGTTAAAAATTTTATATTACGATCCTGTAAATAACTTTTGATATAATCTAATTGTTCTATTTCCGAGTTTAATACAGCAACTCCTGCCTGCGATAAATTATCTGTAAATAGTTTTAGCTTAGCTAAAAGATAATTATCCATATTCTTATGATAGTCAAGATGATCTTGACTAAAACTAGTAAAGCAGGCAGCATCTACTTTTAGACCATGTAATCTTTCTTGATCTAGACCATGGCTGGAAGCCTCAAAAGCTACATATCTTATATTATTCTCAGCTAGATTATGTAAAATATGTCTGAAAGTTACAGGATCAAGGGTAGTGAGGGCAGGAAACTTATCTAAAATCTCTTGGATGGTTGTTAAATCCAAATTCTCAGGACATTCTATACCGATAGTACCAATAGAACAGCTGGGTACTCCTAGCAATGTGTATAGCTGTCTGCAATAGGATACTACCGAGGTTTTACCGTTAGTACCAGTAGCAGCTACCATATATTGTGGTAATAAAGGGTAGAGAATATTAGCAGCTTGGCTCAGTGCCACCCGTGCATCACTCACAAGCGTTATATGTACACCATTAGCGATAATGTTAGGGTTTTTCAAACTTGCAGCATCATCGGTAACAATGAATTTCACTCCTTTGTTTATTACATCATCAATAAACTTATTACCATCCGAACTTGCTCCTTTAATGGCGAAGAATAGACTAGTTGATTTAACTAGTCTAGAGTCGCAACATAAAATTTTAGGTTCAATATGAGAGGTAATTTTTAAATAGTCAAATAATTTTTGCAATTTAAATATAGCCTAATTAGTTTTTATGTGTATGTTTAGCACGTATATACTCAAATGATTTGAGTATACTACGTCTACCAACTCTTGAAATCATAGTAGTATAAAGTAGTAGCCCATGTAAAGCTAGTAGATAGTTTGTTAACAAGAAATTTAGGGTTTCTTATGCAAAAAAAAGATATATCAATTCTAATAGGTAATGCTCTAGATCATTTTGATACGGCTATTTATAGTTTTCTTGCTCCAGTTTTATCAATGATCTTTTTTCCCAAAGATGATCCTATAGTTGCTTTAATCTTAACCTATAGTGTGCTAACAACTTCAATCGTTACTAGACCAGTTGGCTCGATAATTTTCAGTATAATTGTCAAAAAACGAGGCCCAACTTTGGCTCTATCCTATTCATTAATAGGTGTTGCTATTACTACTATGTCAATAGGATTTATACCAACTTATCAAATGATTGGCTGGTTTTCACCATTGATGTTGCTCATTATTCGAATGATGTTAGCAATTTTTGGCGAAGGAGAACACTGTATTGCCAAATTATATATTGTAGAAAATAAGACGCAGATTCAAGGAGTGAAAGCATCTTATCTATACGAGTTATCAACAATGTTTGGCATTATTATTGCCTCTTTTGTAAGTAACATTCTAATTAGTTCTAATCACCATGAATATTGGCGTTTATGTTTTATATTAGGAGGGAGTACAGGGATTGTCGGGATTTATCTTAGACGTTATTCTAATACGTCTCAAAGAGCAATAGAACAGAAATCCTCTACATCAAATGTGATATTGAATAATAAGTGTAATATTCTACGTGTATCTATAGTTAGTGGTTTTTCCTATATGACATATGTCATACCTTTTGTCGTGATGAATAGTTTTGTCCCTCTTATCACTTCTATATCTTTGGAGGCGATGATGAGTGTTAATACTATTTTATTAATCATAGATGTAGCAATGATTCCATTAGTAGGGCATTTTATTAAAAAATATCGCCCTGTGGATGTAATGATCGTAAGCACTAGCATTCTATTTATTAGCATAGTACCATTATGGTTATATATTACTGATGCTTCTGTATGGTATATTAATTTTGTTCGTTTATGGATTATTACCTTAGGGGTAACTTTTGCATGTCCACTAAATTATTGGCTTAATAGCTTATTCCGTAGTTCAGATAAATATATGCTAGTTAGTATTGGTGATGCTTTAGGTACTTCAATATTTGGACGATCTACCCCTGCAGTGTGCATAGCTATTTGGCATTTTACTGGCTCTTCTATAGCCATAGGAGTTTATATTGCAATGATTACTTTAGTTACCATATGGGCGGTGAAGAGTATACCATGAAAAACATAATAGATCTAGATGTATGACAAGACCGGCATTCCTAATTGCTTTTTTTACGACAATCGTGCGTTATTATGATTATGCTCTTTTTGGTCTCTCGGCAGCAGCTCTATCCAAGAATTTTTTACCTCTAGGATCAAATGATAGGCAGATATTATTATTTTTTGCTATATTCAGCATAGCTGTAATAGCTCGTCCCATAGGCTCGATCATTTTTGGTTTTATCAGTGACAAATATGGTAGAGTTGTATCAGTTAAAATCTCAGTATTTTTGGCTACTATCTCTACAATTCTTATAGGATTAACCCCTAATTTTGATAAAATTGGTATGTATGCTACAATAATTTTAATATTTTGTCGTATGACATTTTTAATGAGTTTGGCAGGGGAGAGCGATGCAATAAAAATTTATGTTGTCGAAAAGGTGGGTATGAGGCACAAAAATTATACTTATGGTATCGTGTCATTTTGTACTCAGGTTGGAGCATTGCTTGCTGCAACAATTTATCATTTTTCGACAAAGTTTGAACAAATGTCTCATTTATGGCGGGTCAATTTTATTATTGGTGGAATTTTTGGTTTATTTATCATAAGTCTAAGGCACTATTTTCGTGAAAGTGAAGAGTTTTTAAAGTCTAAAAAGGATCATAAATCTATATATTACAACTTTTTTGATTTAGGAAAGATTATAAAAAGTTCATTTGGCAGATTTATCATAGCAATATTAATAAGTGGTTGCATAGGAGGTATTTACCATTTTTTAATTATTTTTTGGGGAGTCTTTGCAGCAAAAAGTGCGTTGCTTATGAATAGCAATCAAGCTCAAATTATCAATATAGTCTTAATAACCATTTACGCTATTATGTCAGTGTTTTCTGGTTTTTTAGCCGATAGGATTTATCCTAAAAAACAAATTATTACATCGTTATCATTAAGTTTGTTAGTTATAATTATTGTACAGTTTCTATTATATAAAGAAATCTTTGTGATTTACTTCCCCATCATTCTTATAGCCCTTGCTCCATTTTATGTAGTACCATTACAAGTTATTGTCCAATCTCTATTCATTACTAATATTAGAGCTAGAATGTGTAGCATATCGCATTCACTTGGTGGCATGATATTTTCGTCAACAACACCATTTTTTTGTATGTTATTGTGGCAATATTTTAATTCAATATTCTTAGTGCTAGGATTTTTCCTGATATTGTTATTAATATTGTTCAGTACAGTAATTTATCTGTATAGTACAAACGTTATAACAAATTATAGCTAACCCGAATAGTATTACTCCGTCATTGCGAGGAGTGCGTAAGCACGACAAAGCAATCCAAATGGATTGCCACGACCACTATGTGGTCTCGCAATGACGCCAATTTGCTATGGACAAATACTAACCTTGGTTAGCTATATAACAAATTACCAAACTGAAGGAGAGAATTTTGCAAAAAAAACATAATCTAATAAAGTATGACTACAGTGCCTATAATACTTTAAGAAGGTTAATAGTTGATCATATAAAACCATATCTCAAACAGATCAGCATAGCAGTATTTTGTATGGTAGTTGCAGCTATGTGTGCTGCTTATAGCGTTAATTTAGTGCAACCAACTATTGATCAAATATTTTTAACAGGAAATCGTCAAATGTTATTATTTTTACCGTTAATGGTAGTAATAACATTTACTATTAAAGGGATAGCTGAATATTATTCAAATTATTTAATTAAATTTCTTGGTCAGAGGATTTTAACCGATCTGCAAATTAAGATGTATGAGCATCTATTGTTTGCCGACATTCTCTTTATTCAATCTCAATCATCGGGGCGTTTAATATCACGTTTTACTAACGATATTTCCATGATGCGTGGTGCTGTGTCAAATTTACTAGTAGGATGTGCCAAACATTTTTTAACAGTAATAGGTCTTATCATAGTGATGTTTAAGTTAGAACCTGGGTTGTCTTGTATTGTATTTCTAGCATTTCCCCTAGCAATTTATCCAATACAGAAATTAGGGAAAAAAATTCGTAGAATATCAGGTCAAGCTCAAGAGGAATTAGCTAATTATACTTCTAGGTTAGATGAAACTTTTCAGTCAATTAAAATTGTTAAGTCCTTTTTAGGAGAGAAGATTGAAAGCAATCGAGCTTTATTGCTCTCTAGTAATATTTTACGTTTTCTAAAGAAAACTGCAAAACTGGATGCATTGGTTTCACCAATCATGGAAGTATTAAGTGGTATTACAGTTGGAGGGCTTATTTGGTATGGTGGGTTGTTAGTCATAAAAGGAGAAACTACACCAGGAGCATTTTTTGCTTTTATTACTGCATTTCTTGCAGCTTATAGACCTTTTAAAAGTTTGGTTTCTTTAAATGTAAACTTACAAGAAGGTATTGCTGCGACAAGAAGAGTTTTTAATATCCTAGATACTGAGCCTATTATTAAAGATAGTGTAAATGCTCAAAATGTTCAGTTAGTTAATCCACAAATAATTTTTAACAATGTCGAGCTAAAATTTAATAATAAAGTAGCTTTAAAGCTCATTAATCTAAAAATAATGCCAGGGAAAACTACAGCTTTTGTTGGACGTTCTGGCAGTGGCAAAACCTCGTTATCTAATTTATTAGTAAGATTCTATAACCCAACTAGCGGACAAATTTTAATTGATAATTATGATATTAAAGATATAAAGATTGACTCTTTAAGGCAGCAAATTTCTTTAGTAACTCAAGATACTACATTATTTGACACTAGTGTTGCAGAAAATATTGCTTATGGTAATCCAAATGCAACTCGTGATCAGATTATTATAGCAGCAAAATATGCTGATGCTCATCAATTTATCTCAAATCTGCCTGCAGGGTATGATACGATCATTGGTAATCAAGGTTCAACACTTTCAGGTGGACAACGTCAGCGTTTAGCGATAGCTAGAGCTTTTTTGAAATCAGCAGCAATTTTAGTTTGGGATGAGGCAACAAGTTCGTTAGATCAAAATTCTGAGCGATTAATTTTAAATTCTTTAGTAAATATTCGTGAGAATAAAACCACCCTAATTATAACACATCGTTTATCGAGCATTAAGGATGTTGATCATATAGTTGTTATGAAATCTGGTATGATATTTGAACAAGGAACTCACTCACAACTTATGGACAATAAAGCGGAATATTATAAATTATATAATAAGGAATTAGAGGAGGGGGATAAGTGAACATAAAGGGAGTAGCTGTCTATTTACACAACAACAAAATACAAAAATATTCATCTTTTTTAAAAATAGATAAAAAATCCTTGGTAATAATTTATATTTTAGTTTAATCTATAGATTGAATATAAAAATATTTATGGTTTTTATGGAAGAAGATATTAATTATTGGGACAACTCAAAGTATGCACCTTGTCAATATGCTACTAGATTACTGGACAAATTACGTAAGATGAATGAGGAAGTAAACCGGTCAATAGATATTGATGAGGTTATAAAGGCTATTTATTACGCCAAGAAATATCATGGCAGCCAAATGAGGCAGTCAGGCGAGCCTTATTACTCTCACCCAATAGAGGTAGCATATATGATCTCTGATTATCTTTTTCGTACTGACATTATTGTTACCAGCATACTACATGACACCATTGAGGATACAACACTTACCGCAAAAATGATTGCTTATATTTTTGGGGAGCAGGTTGCTAGTCAAGTAGAAGACTTAAGCAGGAACAAGCCTCACGGCAAGATTAGCTCGGCAGAAACATTAGATATATTACTTCAACAAGAAAAATATGATGTGGCATTGATTAAATTATTTGACCGAGTTCACAACTTACAAACTCTAGGAGTTAAATCACCTGAAAAAGCTAGGAAGATTATTGAAGAAACCGTAAAAAATTTTATAATCATTGCTATGCATTTAAAAATACCAACAATAACACAAGACTTAACTGCATTATGTTATAAAAATTTATCCATACAGCAGTTTGATCAACATAATCATCAAAATTCTATGGATAATTCCCCGCCACTTTCTCCAACTTTTCAAAATGTAATAGCCCGTATGCGAACCCCACAATTGTAGGGATCATAATAACCCATAATCCCCAATAGCCAAAATGGTTAACAAGATAAGTGAAGCCAAAAGCAGTAATAACAGACACGAAAGCACGTGATATAGCGAATATAATGCTAGCACAGGTGAAACGTTTAAATACAGGAAAATGTTTATAAATAATTGGCATAGCAGGACCTAAACATTCGTTAAATAAAATGATAAAGAGTTGAATTAAAAATAACTCAAACGGAGAATGAAGATTATTCAAAAAATATGGACAAAATATGATAAAAATAGAACATATTATGAGTATAATTTTCATGGTTAATAGTGGATATATTTTGTAACTTAAATAAGATAATATTGATACGACCAAGAGCTGTATTAGACATAGAATAAAATTATGATGAATAACCTCAGCAATTGTATAACCAAAGTTAGTTTGTAAAATATTACTACAATATATATAAATAAAATAAAAACCTACAGGTAAAGCACATTGTAAGAAAAAAAGAGCTAATATTGTTTTTTTATTAACTTTTTCTGTCCAAATAGGATTTTTTACTAAAGTACTGGTATCTGTATTAGTTTGTGCAAAAACTTCTTTTAGTTGACGTTTGGCATCAGCAAATTCAGGCGTTTCTCGTAGCTTCGTTCTTGCAATAAAACCAATCAATGCAATTACTGCACCTATCCAAAATGCTGCACGCCAGTTAAAGCCATAAGAAGTAACAAGTGAGGCAATAGCTAAAGCACCTAATGCTCCTAGGGAAGCAGAAACTCCTAATGATCCGACAATTGCATATTGGGCTGGTGGGTTAATCGTTTCCGTTATATAAAGTTCAGCACCTACTATCTCTCCCATAGAAGATATACCTTGCACAATGCGGCAGATTGTTACTATCCAAGCCGCTGCAACCCCTATCTGGGTATAGGTAGGAAGATTAGCCATGACAAGACATGATACAGCCATCATAAAAGTTGTGATGATAACGGTAGATTTACGTCCTATATTATCGCCCAACCAACCAAATACTAATGCCCCAATAGGTCGAAAAACGTAGGTTGAACAAAAGGCAAAAGCCGCCATTAAAGAGGCTGTGTGAGAATCAGTGGTCTCAAAAAAAATCTCATTAAGAAGTACTGCCATATGAACGTAAAGCATTAAGTCAAAGTATTCTAAGAACGTCCCAATTGAAAGTAATCCGACGGCTTCTTTTTGTTCTCTCGTTAGGCTGGTCTGGGGATAGATAACCCTGCCATCTGCTTGTACAAATTTGCTCATATTAGTGTTTAAACCCTTAAGTTACATGTTATCTAGAGTTATATATAATTGTGTTAAAAACTCCCTATACCAATTGGCATAGGGGATGACGATTTATGGAATTGATACTACATAATTTCACAACACATATGGAGTTTAACAGTTTCAGCTAGTGCTGTATCGTCTTCCGAGTCAGATGTACTAGGGCAAGTTTCGTACGAAGCATTATGCTGGGAAGAAGATGCCCCCTGATATGAGTGAAATTGTTGACAATGCGATTCTAATTGTTTATCAGCCCAAACTGCAGCAGACACAGAAATTTCTGCATTCTTGTTAGGATATTGTAGTGATTGTCTTAATAGCATTAACCCATTGCCCCACCTCTGAAAAAACATCAGTATAGACTCGTGTAGCATCCTTCTTAAATATTCCTAAACTGCACTCTTAAACAGATCAAGACTTACCTTGTCTTCTTCCTTCCCGTTACCTTTATCCCTATCATCAAAATCATCAGCCATTTTATATTTTGCCATGCTATTAGGTTGATTTATGTTGCAATATTTTAATTAGAATCAATTCTAAAATAATAGTCAACTTAATTTTTAATAAAAAAATTAATTAGTTTTTCATATATAAACAATATCCAATATTCTACTCGTATGCGATACGATTTTGATAATCAACATCTCGTTGATCTCAGCCTATATTTTTACCAAATATCTTTTTTCCCCCTTCTAATTTGTTCACCTTATGTATGGCATTTAAAAATTGTAGGAAAGTACAAGATGTCATTGCGAAACCACGTAGTGGTCGTGGCAATCCACATTCATTCAATTGCTTCGTCGCTGCGTTGCAGCTCCTCGCTAATAGACGCTAGGCTGTTTTTCCTATGACTTTTAAATTGCCATGGGGATTATGCGTAAGGTGAGTAATTTGTTTATAGAACCGTGATATTGTTACAACCAAGATTTATTATTTCAATTTTCGATACTATAATTTTCTTGCTATTAATTAACCAAATCTTCAGTATTTATAAATACTAATAAATATATTTAAGGTGAATAAATGATAGGATATCAGCAGGAACAAAGAAGCCTAACGAAAGAACAAAAAGAAGCTGTTGGATTGCTTTCAATAGGGACTTTCCTAGAGTATTTTGATCTGATGCTTTATGTTCATATGGCGGTATTGTTGAATGAGTTGTTTTTTCCAAAATCTGACCCTCATACTGCAGCAATTTATGCTGCTTTTGCTTTTTGTTCTACTTATTTATTAAGACCATTTGGGGCTTTGCTATTTGGCTGGATAGGAGATAATATTGGACGTAAGGCAACTGTTATTATTACAACTTTTATGATGGCTTTATCCTGTTTTGTGATGGCTAATCTTCCAACTTATGCTGAAGTTGGACTCATTGCTACTATATTAGTTACAATATGTCGAATTCTTCAAGGCTTATCATCTATGGGAGAATTTATAGGTGCACAATTATACTTAACTGAAATAACAAAACCACCTATCCAATACCCAGTAGTAGCATTAACCTCTGTCTTTTCTATATTAGGTGGTACATTTGCATTAGCTATTGCATCTTTTACAACCTTACATAATTTAAATTGGCGTATAGCATTTTGGTTTGGAGCAGGGGTAGCTATAATAGGTGTTATAGCACGAACAACTTTAAAGGAAACTACTGATTTTGCTGACGCAAAAAGACGGATAAAAAATATTTTAGGTGACTCAAAAAAAGACTTAAAATCTAATCCTATATGGAAAGGAATTGTAGAAAAAAATAGTGATAGGAAAAACATAATAGCTTTGTTTTTTATGGATTGTGCTTGGCCAGTATGTTTTTACTTTGCTTATGTTTATTGTGGTAATATTCTTAAGCAAGATTTTGGATTCAGCTCAGAACAAATCATTCATCAAAATTTTATTGTTTCAATAATTCAATTAATAGGAATGTTAGTATTGACTTTTTTAAGTTATAAAGTTTATCCACCAAAAATCATCAAAGCTAAACTATGCTTGTTTATAATTGTTATGTTACTTACCCCAATGTTAATAACAAAAACATCTAGTCATTATACTATATTTTTTATTCAATGTTGTATAATGCTATTTGCCTGTGACTATGTGCCAGCAAGACCAATAACATATACGCATATATCAATTTTCCGACGTTTTACTCATTCATCTTTTTCTTATGCTTTATCACGTGTTATAATGTATATAATAACTTCATTCGGACTGGTGTATTTAGTTGAGTTTTTTGGCTATATAGGATTATTAATTATAATGATACCTGTGGTTATAAGTTATAGTTTTGGTGTAATGCATTTTGGTAGATTAGAGAAAGCGGCTGGTAATTATTTTGATAAGAAAAATTAGTTGCATTTAAATCAATGTCTGTCAATACATTAATAGTAGTATATGTGTGTATTAATTTTGATACGCTAGGTAACCCTAAATATTCTGCTAAAACTACGAAATAACGTAAGGTCTCTTCTATAATCTTTTTAGCTTTTTCCGGTGATTTAGCACTAACCGTTTGTATATTATGTAATCTGTCAAATAACTTAACTAAAAGCACATCATGTTTTTTTTCTTTATATAACATTTCGACCATTTCCGCCGAGCTAATCTTGCCACTAGGTTTAACCCTAGTTAAGTCTTCTACTTGACTAGCCACTTGACTGCCAAAGATGTAAGCAATCATCTTTTCGGTAAGTTTTGTATCCTCGATGGTGTCGTGTAGTAATGCAGTCACAATCATGTCAGTTCTGAAATATTTTGGAATTTCTAGGGCTGTGTACTGGGCAAGCATATACGCCACTTCAATCGGATGAGAATAATAAGGCTCACCAGATTGTCTCATTTGACTGCCATGATATTTTTTAGCATAGTAGATGCCTTTTTTGACTTCATACATGTCTATTGGTTGCTTTACTTTTTTATTTAGCAAAATTAACTCATTAAGCAACCTCTCAGCATATGCACAATACTGGTATTTTGAATTATCCCAATAGTTATTAACATCTTCCATAAGAAACCATGATATTTTAATTATAAAGTTATTATAAACTAAAATTCTGATTACTTAAAGCATTTACTACTTTTTATTTTTAAAAAGATGCAATATTTTCTAATCTTGTTGTATAAATTTTTTCATAAATATGCTTAGCGGGTAGGAAGAATATGATATAATTCAACTATAATGATTATATAAAAGAGGATCAGATGAGTAAAGATAAAGATGTAGCTAGCACTATGCAACTACATGTGGCAGTTAAGAGTGGAAATATTGAGGAAGTAAGAAAAATATTAGAATTGCCTAACCTTGATATTAATGCCAAAGATAAAAATGGCAGAACTCCATTACGTATAGCGGCAAAAGAAGGGTTTACTGATATAATAGAGTTATTAATTAAGTCTGGTGCTACGGTAGATGTGTTAGGTTATGAAAAAAGGACAGCTTTACATGAAGCAGCATTGAACACTAAATATCAGGCAGTAGAGATATTACTTGATCACGGAGCTCAAGTGGATAGTAAGGGTTGGGGTAAAGACATTACAAGATTTAAGGACAAAGGAGAATTATATAATACACCATTATTTAATGTGTTGGATCTATGGGTTGCCAAATATCAAGATATATATGATGCAAACCCTGACGACATACCTGATACAGACCCTAAAGTAGATTCTGATATAGAAGATAATAGTGATATTACAAAGAATTCAGAACAAAAGGAGGACTATATTAATACAGCCCATACACTAATAGATCATCATGCATCAGTAAATGTTTTTTTTAACAATGGTCACTATTATTATCACGCTATACATACTGCAATACGGGCAGGATTTTCTACTGTTGTAGAAAAGATGATCCTTCTTTAGCTAATGTACAAGAGTATTTAGATGAAAGGTGGCCTCATGATAAGCAATATCCCTTAGAAATAGCAATAGAACATGAACACCCTGAAACAGTAATGGTACTACTTAAAAATTATGCTAATGTTTGTGAGATAGAAAACGTCATGGAGAAATTAGCAAAATTGGATAATGAAGAAATATTAAAAGAAGCCAAATGTCTTGAAGAAAAAATAAAGAAATTTGTAGAAACATTTCGTTATGTTTCTGAGCACAAAGAATTACCTAATGATGGAGATAAAGCTGAATTTTGTCGTATTTTCCATATATTAGATAACCCTTCTAGACTCTTTAACTGGGACGAAGACCACTTTCCATTCATGGATGGACTAGATGCCTCGGAACAACTGACAGAAAAAATGAAAATTTCTGTAAGAAGTTTTGTTAACAATTTATCATCTGAAACACCTATTTCTAATCCAGGAACTGGTTTGACAGATGAAATAATTCACCAAGATGATATAATGAAACCATTAGGTGATTTTGATCATCATGACCAATGAAATTACTCATATGTATTATATAATATACTACTCGTAAATGAAGAGTTGGTAGACGATAGTATAACTTCAAGAAGAGCTAGGCAGTAGCAAAGTCGAGCTGCTAGGCGTACATTAGTACGTGACTCATCTTCGAGACGAAAAAGTGCTTGAAACGTCTAAAGAATCAGGTTCGTAGTGGTTTTGGAATGAAGTTTGTAGTCATGTAAACATCACTTTTCTACTTGACATACTAAAAATTAGTCAACATAATGCTTCTTATGTGTATTACCATTGTTTTGTTTCAAATAAAAACTCTTGTCATTAAAGTACACTTTTATCAGTATTTCTTTATTATAAAATTCCACAGGTGAAAAAATGTAGTCAGTAACGAGAATTTAATTCTACACTCCACTCGTCGCATAATACTCACGTTCTATAGCATAATTTCTGCTCATATTTATCTCGAAGATGAGACGTGAGCAGCTTCGATCTTTGGTCGCGGGAATCTTAATTCTTGAAGTTCTACCTGAGTATACCATTAATTCTTTACATCATTTGAGTATAGATGATTTAAGCGGATGATGATCTAAAGCCTGTTTTAGATGCTTTGTTTGTATATGTGTGTAAATTTGGGTAGTACTAATATCAGCATGTCCAAGTAGTTCTTGAATTACCCTAAGATCTGCACCGCCTTCTAGCAAATGGCTTGCAAAACTGTGACGTAAAGTATGTGGGGAGATATTACTTGGGTCTAGCCCAGCCTTAATAGATGCTTGTTTTAACAGAATTGCAAAATTCTGCCTAGTCATATGACCACTAGCTGAAGAAGAACAAAATAAATAAATTTGACTTTTAGGGTGTTTTTTGCTTATAAATTTACTACGAATAGTTAAATAATCGGACAAACTCATGGTAGCCTGTTCATTGATTATTACCATTCTTTCTTTATTACCTTTACCGATTATTGAAAATATTTTTCTAATATTTTGGGACATTTGATTTACTAAAATATCAGTTAACCTTATACTGACAAGCTCAGAAACACGTAACCCACTTGCATATAATAAATGAATCATTGCTTTTAGGCGTATGGAATCAGGATTTTTGTCTTGATCACAATAGAAAAGTAAATCTTTGATTTTATCAATTGATAATGTAGAAGGAAGTTTAGTTTGATATCTTGGTAGATCTACCATCAAAGCAGGATTATAATTGGTATGCTTTTCGCTAATTAAAAATTCATAATAGTTTTTTATAGTGGATATTTTCCGGTTGATTGATCTTGCCTGCAAGCCATTTCCTGATAAATATTCTATCCAGTCTCTAATATTTTCAGCTTTAATATTCAGCTCTAACAAGTTATTCTGTGATAAAAATTTCTGAAAATCTAACAGATCACCTTTGTAGCCAAGTACGGAATTATTAGCTACACCACGCTCCGCTATCATCATTTCTAGGAATTGTTCGATAAACTCTACCATATTATGTACAGTTTGTTTTAATGGAGGCCAGGGCCGGAATCGAACCGGCGCATTGAGGATTTGCAGTCCACGGCATTACCACTTTGCTACCTAGCCTAAAGGCTTTGAATACTAACCAATATTAGAGCAAAAGGCAACTTATTTTTCTTTTGTTTTAGGCAGGGTAACCTCAGTTCGATATAAGAATTAATAATTCTTATATCGAACTGGCTTTGTTATAAGGAAAAATGCACTCTTAAAGCGGCTGACGCGAGTGCATTTTAACTTTTTTCATCATTCAACATGTGATTTTAATTATTAAAATCACATGTTGAATGGAGTGTTATATTTTAATAATCAGGTGTAGAACCGCTTCAAACCTGATTGTTTCTATATATAATACTGAATTCGATGTAACTTGTTACATCGAATTCAGGTTAGGGTAATATTTTTTTATAACTTATACTTTGTTATCCTTCTAAAATATGCTATACTACCACAGAGTAAAATTAGTCTGTATTGTATACTAATTCTGTTTCGAAGAATTGTTATTTGAAAATATCAAGGACTCCCGTACCATAATGTACGTCTAGTGTGTTCTTTCCTCATTTTCAAATTTAATTCGGAGTCACATTCAAGTATATTTAGGGAGTGTTATCTTTAGTATTGTGATTTGCAAAATATCTATAGTTAGGATTTAATTATTTGCAACTCACTGACACAAATTCAAATCAATTGACCATGGTCTAAGTTTTTATAATGGAAAGGAGTAAGCATGTCAACATCGTCTGAATTTAAAGTAGGAGAAAGAATTGTATATCCATCTCATGGAGTTGGAGAGATAGTAAATGTAGAACACCAAATCATAGCTGGTGCTGATATTAAGGTTTATGTAATATCGTTCCCTCAAGACAAAATGACTTTGAAAGTACCGGTAAACAGAGCTGCTATTTCGGGTCTTAGAAAACTTGTTAGTAAAACTGATTTAGCTTTAATATATTCAACACTTCAGGGTAAAGCTAAGCAAGGTAATAGGATGTGGAGTAGAAGAGCACAAGAATATGAGGGTAAAATAAATTCTGGTAATGTAGTATCTGTAGCAGAAGTGGTACGAGATCTCTATAAGAATGTTGATAGTGATCGATCTTATAGTGAAAGGACTATTTATGAATCAGCCTTAAATAGGCTAGCTGGGGAACTTGCAATTCTTGAGAATATAAATCCTGACGAAGCAATTAATAAATTAATTGAAGTATTGAGAGATAAGCTCGCTGCGTAAATTGGAAACTCATTTTTCCAAGGTGATACACTGCTATGATTTCAAGAATTGATAGACGATAGTATAACTTCAAGAAGAGCTAGGCAGTAGCAAAGTCGAGCAGCGTAACGTACATGAGTAACGGAGTAGTTTCGATCTTTAGGTCGCGGAAATCTTAATTCTTGAAGTTCTACCTAAATATAACGAATTTATTTAAACATTACCTCCAGTAATTCGTACTATATTTGCCCCGCAACTGGTTAGTTTTTTCTCCAATGTTTGGTATCCACGGTCTAAGTGGTAGATTCGGTGTATTCTTGTTGTATCGTTGGCGGCAAGTCCAGCTAATACTAGGGATACTGATGCTCTGAGGTCACTTGCCATTACTTCTGCTCCTGTCAAAAAAGGTACACCCCGTATTATAGCACTCTTTCCGTTAATTGTTATATTTGCCCCCATTCTGCATAATTCAGGAACATGCATAAAGCGATTCTCAAAAATGTTTTCTGTAATTATAGAAGAACCTTTGCAAAGAGTCATAAGGCTCATAAACTGAGCTTGTAAGTCTGTTGCAAACCCTGGATATGGATTTGTATGGATGTCCACAGGGTTTAATTTACCTACGTAAGAAACTCTTAAACCATTATCAATAGGTAAAATTTCTATACCAGCTTCAATAAGCTTTAATACTATATTTTCAACGATATTATTGCTGATTCCATAAATGTTTAAATTGCCTTTAGTAATAGCAGCAGCAATCATGTAAGTACCAGCTTCAATACGATCCGGCATAATTGAATAATTGACATTTTTTAAATGAGATCTACCAATTATTCTTATTTCATTTGTAGCAATTCCATCTATTTCTGCACCCATTTTGCTAAGACAATGGCACAGATCAATGATTTCTGGTTCTCTAGCACAGTTAAATAATATTGTTTCTCCTTCAGCCAAAGTAGCAGCCATTATGGCATTAATTGTTGCTCCAACAGATATTTTATTAAAAACAAAATGTACAGCTTTTAATCTACCTTTAATTGTAGCATTAATATAACCATGATCGACGTCAACATTTGCTCCCATAGCTTGTAGAACTGCTACATGTAGATCAACTTGTCGAGCACCTATAGCACATCCTCCAGGTAAGGAAACCTTAGCTTTAGAAAATCTAGAAAGTAGAGGTCCTAGAACCCAAATAGAAGCACGCATTTTACGTACTATATCATATGGGGCAGTAAAATTATTAATATTGCTGCTGTCGATATCCATACTCAATCGATCTTGATGATCAGTTACAGTAACAACACTACCTAAATTCTCAAGTAATTTTTTCATTGTGAGAATATCAGTAAGCTTTGGAACATTGTTAATACTAAGCTTATCTGTAAGTAGTGCTGCAGTCATAATTGGTAGGGCCGAATTTTTAGCCCCACTAATGCTAATACTACCTTCAAGAGGGATACCGCCTTTAATTATCAAACTGTCCATGGAAAAATCCTATATATTACTTACAAAAACTTGAAAATTAGTTTACTACTTTTCAAGTTTTTAGGTAAAAATTGAGTAGCAAAATTGAAGTAAAGGCCTTCGATTTTGCTACAAAACAATAATAGAGATCTTTGGCAAACTCTACTTCTGCTGGTAATACCATTTCCCAAAACTAAATTGCTACTCGGAGTACGAGTGTCGGCTACCTTCGCGTACAACTAGTACGTGAGGAGCGGAGATCATAAAGTACGACGACGTGATGATTAGTTTTCGGAAATGGTACAACTTATTCGTGCTACCGGCTACTGCTGCTCCTCACGTACATCATCGTCCGCTGCGGGTCGATATTCCGTGGCTTCTTTAAATTCCTCAGCATAAGCGAGTTTGCCAAAGACATCTAATAAATATCAAGTTTTACTGTTTTTGTCTCCTTTATTGTCAAGAGCTGTTCCAAGTATGTCCCCTAGACTAGCAGCGCTATCAGCAGAACCATATTCTTTGATAGCTTTTTCTCTCTTTTCTATTTCAAGTGCTTTTATTGACAAAGTAACTTTACGAGATGCCTTATCAATGGTAATGATTTTTGCATCAATTCTGTCATTAGGGACAAATCTTTCAGTTTTTTGATCAGCTTTTTCACTAGAAAGATCAGCTTTTTTGATGAAACCCGGTATTTTGTCGTCTAAAATAACTTCTATCCCATCATCTTTAACTTCAGTAACTGAGCAAGTAACTACCATATTTTTTTTGTACATGTCAAATTCATCTTGCTGGGGGTCAAAGCTTAGTTGTTTAATACCTAAGCTTATACGTTCCTTTTCAATATCAATTGATAAGACTTTACACTCTATTTGATCATTCTTTTTATATGTTTTTAACAGCTCAGTACCATTGCCTTCCCAACTTATATCTGTTTCATGAATCATACCATCAATGTTGTCATTAAGTGCTACAAACATACCAAAGTCAGTGATATTTCGTATTGGTGCTTTAATTATACTACCTATTGGATGACTATGTGCAAACCCAATAATTGGGTTATCTTGACACTGTTTAATACTTAGAGATATTCTATGTTTATCGGTATCAACTTCTAAAATTGTAAATTGAACTTCTTGACCAATAGTAAGCATTTTCTTAGGATGTTGATTTGATTTTACCCAGCTAATTTCACTTGAATGAACGAGTCCTTCAATACCATCTTTTAATTCAATAAATACCCCATAATCAGCAATATTTGTTACTTTGCCAGTCATTACTTTGCCAACTGGGAATTCTTCTTTTATACTTTGCCATGGATTATGATCAAGTTGCTTCATACCAAGTGAAATTCTCTTAGTTTCTTCATTAAATTTTATAACTATAACCCTAACCTTTTGATCTAGAGATAAAACTTCAGAAGGGTGATTTATTCTGCTCCATGAAATATCAGTAACGTGCAATAGACCGTCTACATTACCTGAATTACCTAAAGCAATAAACGCACCGTAATCAGTGATATTTTTTACTGTACCATCTAATATTATTCCTTCCTTAATTTTCGATAACATTTCATCTCTAGCCTCAGATCTTGATTCTTCAAGTATGGCTCTTCTAGAAACTACGATATTACCAAGTTTCTTATCCATCTTTAAAATTTGGAATGGCTGCTTGATACCCATTAACGAAGCAATATCTTTTATTGGTCTAACATCTACCTGACTTCCAGGTAAGAAGGCAACAACCCCTGATACGTCAACAGTAAATCCACCTTTAACACGTCCGAATATTATACCATCAACAAACTGTTTATTGGCACATGCAATTTCTAAATGTCCCCATGATTCTTCTCTAATGGCCTTTTCACGACTTAATATAGTTCTACCGTTACGTCCTTCAATTTTCTCAATATATACATCAACTATCTCGCCAACTTCTGGTAAAGGTTGATTACTAGCTAGAGCAAATTCTTCTATAGGAACTCTGCCTTCATTCTTTAATCCAACATCAACTATGATAATGCCTTTAGCAATCCCTACTACTTGACCTTTGACAACAGTACCTTCTTTTACGTGACTAGTACTTACGGCTTCAAGCATTTGTGCAAAATCTTCGTGAGATTGAATGCTAATTTCAGCAAGTTGAGAAACAAATTTTTTCTTAAATTTTTGCATATTATTCTCTAATACTAGTTGTGCCGTCTAGTATAAAAATTATAGTTAATTGACCTGAATTTACATAAGCAAGTTGTTCTTCGCCTTAAGTAATCAAATTCAACTAAATTAACTATGAATGGTTAATAAAATGTAGATAAAACAACCTATGGCACATAAAATATGTTGATGTTACCTAACTACCCCAATTCGGGATAAGAATTTGTCAATTCTTATCCCGAATTGGCTTTAATATAAGGAAAAATGCATTCTTAAAGCAGTTTTGCGAATGCATTTTAAACCTTTCTAAAGCTAAAAACATGATTTTAATCTTTTAAAATCATGTTTTTAGCAAAATATTAATTTAACAATCAGATGCAGAGCCGTCTCAAATCTGATTGTTTCTATAATTTTACCGAATTTGGGATAAGAATTGGCAAATTCTTATCCCGAATTCGCGTTAACTGAAATAAACTCCATGATCTTATCAATCACTTCTTTTGGTGATAGATAAGAAGTATCAATTTCTAAAGCTCCTTGTGGGGGAAGAGTTGGAGCAATATCACGCTCTATATCCCGTTTGTCTCTTATTTTTAGTTGTTCCAAAACTGTATCAAATATATATTCTCCTCCTTTTTCTTGCAATTCTTTATATCTTCTCTTTGCTCTAATAACAATATCTGCTCTGATAAAAATCTTTAAGTCAGCATTTGGGGCCACTACTGTTCCAATATCTCTACCTTCCATTATAATTCTAGGAGTTGTTTTTATTAATTTTCCTAGATATTTCCCTAGGTTATTTCTTACTTCCGGTATAATAGCAATTTTTGATGCTACATTACCTACAATCTCACTATCAAGTTCTGAATTTTGTACATATTCCGTAGATTTGGATAATTCAATTATTCCATTTATGTCAGTAAGATCAATTTTTTGGTTTATACAAGAAATAGCAAGGCTTCTATATACAATACTTGATTGAAAGTAAGTAAGCTTAAGTTTTTGTGCTAACATTTGCCCAATTGTACTCTTACCCGATGCTGCTGGACCATCCAGTGCCACTACAAAATTATTGCTAATATTAAAAGCTTGAGATTTTAAGGTCATTTACTTATAATTTTATGCCGAATTCTAGCTGAATATTTAAAATAATGCAAATAAAACTTGAAATTGAAGCTATTATAGATTAGACATGTTACCATGAAAACTTGATATATATTTCAAATGATTTGAAGAATTGGGACAATAAACAAGGGGTAACCGGACTAGGTGTACATCTGCTACGTGAGTACGAGATAGACTCTGTAAGTATTTGAAAAAGCAATTCTTTAAAGCAAAAGAGTATACTTTGTTGTTTTAAGTATAAAATTAAATCAGAAAAGCAAGGGCGGTTAGCTCAGTTGGTTAGAGCATTACGTTGACATCGTAAAGGTCGGTGGTTCGAATCCACTACCGCCCACCAAACTTTTATTATATATTAATATCAATTTGTATTTAGGTTTTTTTTGGCGACGGAACCTAAATACAAATTGATGTTAAATATTGTTAAAAAAAGATCTAGGTGGTATTAGTGGTCAGGTATTTTTGTGTTATACTGTTGTTAGTTGCTAACTTCAATAGTTATGCCATAGAAACTATAGTTATAGAGCGAGGACATGTTGATCCAATGCCGATAGCTATTAATAAATTTGATGCAGATGATAGTGCGAATAGTGTAATTGGTGCTGATATAATTAGCGTAGTATCTAATGACCTAAAGAGTTCTGGCATGTTTCGCCCAATTTCTACTGCTTCTTTTATAGAACAAATTGTGGGGATAAAACATAAGCCTCTTTTTGCTGCTTGGCGACAAATTAATGCTAATCTGCTAATTAATGGTGAGGTTACTAAGCTATCTTCTGGCAAGCTAAAGGTTAGTTTTATATTATGGGATGTAAGCTTAGAAAAAGATCTTATAGGTGAGATTTTGGAAACATCACCACATTTATGGCGTAGAGTAGCACATAAAATAGCTGATAAAATTTATGAGAAAATTACTGGAGATTCGGGTTATTTTGATACAAAAATAGTATATGTGTCAGAAAGTGGACCTTATCTAAAACGGGTAAAGAAAATAGCTATGATGGATCATGATGGTGCTAATCATAAATATCTGTCAGATGGTAAAAATTTGGTTCTTACTCCAAGATTTTCTCCGCAAGCAGATAAGATTATGTATTTATCGTATGTACGAAAGCAAAAACCACATGTTTACATTCGTGATCTTAAAACAGGTAAAGAAAAACTAGTTGGTAATTTTCCTGGCATGTCCTTTGCCCCAAGATTCTCACCTCAAGGGGACAAGGCTATAATGTCAATAGCAAGAAATGGAGCTACTCATATTTTTGAAATTGATCTGAATAATATGGCGACTAAGCAGTTGACCCATGGTGTTGGTATTAATACCTCTCCTAGCTATTCACCGGATGGCAGTAAAATAGTTTTTAATTCTGATCGAAGTGGAACAAGACAATTATATATTATGAATTCTGATGGTTCAAATGTGGAACGTATCAGTTTTGCCGGGGGAATGTATACTGCACCAAGTTGGTCACCTAGAGGAGATTATATAGCCTTTACTAAACTTTCTAAAGGAGAGGGTTTTACCATTGGAGTGATGAAAGCACTTTCCTATGGTGATGAGAATAGTGAAAGAATTATAACTAGTGGCTATCTAGTTGAAGGTCCGTGTTGGTCACCCAATGGTAGGATAATTATGTTTGCTAAAGGTTGGCCTTCTAGAAACAAAACAGCAGGTAAAAATCGTATATATTCCATTGATTTGACTGGTTATAATGAAAGAGAGATTCTTACTCCTCAAGATGCTTCTGATCCTGAGTGGTCAAGAATGTTAAATTGACTAGGTTCTTATATCTTAAAAACATATTATAACCTCAGTTCGATATAAGAATTAATAATTCTTATATCGAACTGGCTTTATTATAAGGAAAAATGCACTCTTGAAGCGGCTGACGCGGGTGCATTTTAACTTTTTTCATCATTCAATATGTGATTTTAATTATTAAAATCACATATTGAATGGAGTATTATATTTTAACAATCAGGTGTAGAACCGCTTCAAACCTGATTGTTTCTATATATAATACCGAATTCGATGTAACTTGTTACATCGAATTCAGGTTATTATACCATTTCCCAAAACTAAATTGCTACTCGGCGAGTGTCGGCTACCTTCGCGTACAACTAGTACGTGAGGAGCGGAGATCATGAAGTACGACAACGTGATGATTAGTTTTCAGAAATGGTATTATAAGAACCTAGGGCTAACCTATTGCCGGTATAGCTCAGCTGGCAGAGCGACGCATTCGTAACGCGTAGGTCGGGGGTTCAATTCCCTCTATCGGCACCATAAATATTATATCTTTTTGGCAAACTCGCTTATGCTGAGGAATTTAAAGAAGACACGGAATCTCGACCCGCAGCGGACGATGATGTACGTGAGGAGCAGCAGTAGCCGGTATCACGCACAAATTACCGACAGAAGTAGAGTTTGCCGAAGATATCTATTGTAACACAATAACATCACCTTATTAACCTCAATTTCGGATTAATGAAATTAATCCGAAATTGAGGTTAAATAATACGATATATACAATTCGACTTTCAAGCTGTTGGATTATCTAAGCTAAAAACCTTTTTATTATCATCATAGGAGAAGATTTCTGCATATCTTCCTAAACCTATTATAGACTTTAAAGTTATAGTGGCATCTTCACTAGATAATGTATCCTCAAGCTGTGTCTTAAAACGTGAAAGAGGTGCTTTATGATCTAAACGTTGATGTAAAATTTCACAAATGTAGGATGCAAGAGGGATATTGTCAAGTAAATGCTGAGCAAGCATTTTTTTTCTATCTTCTAAACTACTTGTGAAAAAAAGCTTGCCATGTTTATTTAATTTTATACTCTCAGAAGTAACATTAGCAAAATTTAATATTTGTAAAGCTCCAACAATATGTAAAATTTCCCCCATATTGTTAATGTGAAAAATCTTAGATAATTCTGATAAATTTGCAGAACCTTTATATGGCGATGCAGAAAGTGCCTCAATGCTACCGATCAGTTCATTTACCGACAAATGAATTTTTTGATCGATGTTGCCAACAATAGCTTTCTGTTTATTACTAACAGGCAAAGGTGGTTTTTCATAGGCTGATACCATGAGAGCATAAATTTTATCTACCATAGTACGAAATTCCATACTTTGAACATCACGTAAACGAGGGAGGGTAATTGCTAATTCTGATACAATACGCCCAGGATTAGATGAAAGTATTAACACTTTGTCAGCCATAGTTACTGCTTCTTCAATCGAATGAGTTACCAATACCACCGACTGCATTTGAGTTTTTCCACTACTCCACAGATCAAGAAAATCATTCTTTAAGGTATTAGCAGTTAGAACATCAAGAGCAGAAAAAGCTTCATCCATAAGTAAAATTTCTGGTCTGAGAACTAATGCTCTAGCAAAACCTACTCGTTGCTTCATACCACCTGATAATTCTTTTGGATATGCTGACTCAAAACCATCAAGTCCTATCATATCTATGGCCTCTAATGCACGTTTGCGACGTTCATACTCAGAAATATTGAAACTTTTTAAACCTAGCTCAACATTCTCAAAAACAGTCAACCATGGAAAAAGTGCAAATGTTTGGAAAATCATACTAATATCACAACGATCACGAAAAGCAGGTTTTTTATTTAGTATTACTTTACCTTTAACTGGTTTTGTAAAACCTGCGATAATTCTTAGTAATGTTGATTTTCCAGATCCAGATTTTCCTAGTATCGCAACTATCTCATTAGGTTTTAGTTTTAGAGTAACATTATCTAGTATTTTTTGCGTACTATGATCATCTTTTGTAAAACTTTGTGTAATTGATATTAATTCAAGTAAATTATTATTCATAGGTCTTACTCTTTTTGTAAAATGGTCAACTTGAATGATAAAAAAAGTTAAAATGCACTCGCGTCAGCCGCTTCAAGAATGCATTTTTCTGAATATTCTAGCCAGTTTTGGATTAAAATTTTTAATTTTAATCCAAAACTGAAGTTCACTAATAGACTTCCTGCAGAATTCGCTTTTGCTGAGGAATTTGTAGGAGACACGGAATCTCGACCCGCAGCGTACTCAAATGTACGTGAGGAGCAGAGTACCGGTATCACGCACAAATTACCAGCAAAAGTAGAATTCTGCAGGAAGTCTAATGATAATAAAGTAAATATTCTTTGCTAAATCCATTACAATTGTGCTACATTCCGTAGTGTGCGAATTTGGGATAAGAATTTGTCAATTCTTATCCCAAATTCGGTAAAATTATCGAAACAATCAGATTTGAGACGGCTCTGCATCTGATTGTTAAATTAATATTTTGCTAAAAACATGATTTTAAAAAATTAAAATCATGTTTTTAGCTTTAGAAAGGTTTAAAATGCATTCGCGTTAGCCGCTTTAAGAATGCATTTTTCCTTGTATTAAAGCCAATTCGGGATAAGAATTAACTAATTCTTATCCCGAATTGGGGTGTAGTGCATTTCTCAATTACTATAAAATCATAGTTTTGAGATAACCTAACGTAAGAAAATTATTGATGGAATTAATTTCTTTGATTATTAATTATTTTCTAATAATCTAAAATATAGTATAATTTACAAGAAAATTAAGTAAAAATGTTTAACATTGCATCAAAAGATAAACAACTAGATAGAACTACAGTATCTAGTGTTTTTTATAAATTAGGACAAAAAGAAAAAAAAGAAAAGACTAGAATTAGTGAGTTATTAGTTGATTTTCATGAAAATGGTCTTCTATTAACGATACTTTTTTTTGCAATACCAGTTGCAATTCCGCTGCCGTATCCTCCAGGTTTTACTACTATAGTAGGTATTCCTTTGATGATTCTATCTATGCAGATGTTGCTTGGCTTTAGACAAGTTTCTTTACCATCCAAAATTAATAATTATCAAATTAGCAATGATATACTTATTAATATAAGTGACAAGATTGTACCAAAGATTAAATTTGTAGAAAAATATATACGACCAAGATTTAGTTTCGCAGCCTCTATATATTGTGAACAATTTATTGGTTTAATATCACTGATTTGCTCTATTGCTATATCAATACCTTTACCTCTAACTAACGCCATACCTGCACTGGGCATTACAATAATGGCATTAGGTCTTTTAAACCGAGATGGATTAACTATAGTTCTTGGATTTATTACCTCTATAGTTGGACTTATTATAGCTTTTATAGCAATCTCTGCTAGCTGGATTAGTATTAAATATTTATTTAATCTATTCTTCTGATATAATAAATATTAAATTTGTACAAAAGGTGAAAGCCGCTACTATAGAATCTTTTTCAAATGAAACAAAAGTTATATCAAGGATCAAGTAAAGCTCTTTATCAGTCACAAGAAGATTTTGCTTTTATTATGGCGTTTACTGACAAAATTACTTTAGAAAACGGAGAGATTTTTGATATTTCGGGTAAAGGGGTGCTGAATAATAATATTTCGTCCTTCATAATGAGCAGACTTGATATGGTAGGAATAGATAACCACCTAATTGAAAAAATTAACATGCGTGAGCAATTAATACAATCTGTAGATATTTTCCCCATTCAAATATTGGTTTCTACAGTAGCTTGCGGTAGGTTTGTAAAAGAATTCTCTATGGAAGAAGGATACGTGTTTGATCATCCAATTATCGATTTTAGAGTTAGAAGTAGTGAGTTAAAACATCCTATAATTAATGAACACCAAATACTAAATTTTGGTTGGTTAAGTAAACAAGAAATTGATGAAGTGAAACATAAAGCCATAAGAACATACGATTTTTTAAGTGGATTATTTACAGGTATTGGTATAAGGCTTGTTGAATGCAAACTAGAATTTGGCAGAGTGTTTAATGGTGAGGAATTTATGGTAATGTTGGCTGATGAAATTAGCCCTGATAATTGTCGTTTATGGAATATGAATAATAATGAGAAACTTGGAGCAGAAATGATTGCCAGTGATCCAGAAAAAGCTCTGAAATCTTATCAGGCAATAGCTGATTTATTAAAAGATAGAACTTATATAAGTTAAGTAGTATACCTAAAACCTTCTCTAGGAAGAAAAAAATAAATTGTAAACATGCTTAGTGCTACAAATTTTTGGTGTATAATAAAATGAGAATAATTAGTTATCTAAAGTCTTTTTTTTTATTTGAAATAATCTCAGGGCTTAGTCTAACTTTGAAGTATTTCTTCAAACCTAAAGTAACTATAAATTATCCCTATGAGAAGGGAAGGATAAGCCCAAGATTTAAAGGTGAGCATGCATTAAGGCGTTACGCTAATGGTGAGGAACGTTGTATTGCTTGTAAGCTTTGTGAAGCAATTTGTCCGGCTCAAGCTATTATTATTGAAGCAGAAGAAAGAGAAGATGGTAGTAGGCGTACCACTAGGTACGATATTGATATGACTAAATGCATTTATTGTGGTTTATGTCAGGAGGCGTGTCCAGTTGATGCTATAGTGGAAGGCCCTAATTTTGAATTTGCTACTATTACCCATGAAGAATTGCTTTATGACAAAGAAAAATTGCTGAAAAATGGTGATATGTGGGAACAAGAATTAGCAATTAAGCTATATGATGATTATAAATATAGATAATTATGGAGATATTTTTTTATTTATTTGCAGGGTTAATGGTTATAAGTAGTTGTTTGGTAGTCATCAGTAAAAACCCTGTTTATTCTGTCTTATGGTTGATCTTTACTTTCTGTAACGGTTCGGGGCTAATGGTTTTGCTAGGAGCAGAATTTTTAGCAATGATATTGATTGTTATATATGTTGGGGCAGTAGCAGTATTATTTTTGTTTGTTATAATGATGTTGAATATTCGTTTTACCGATGTTATTGTACAATTTAAAAGAAACTTATTTATAAGTATTGCTGTTGCCCTTATTATGTTTGCTGATCTTGTCCTGATAATTTGGTTAGGTACTAAAAATATAATTTTAGATAATAGCCAATTTGAGATAAAATCAGGTGTCACTAATACTCATGCCATTGGACGAGTATTATATACCGATTATATCTTACCTTTCCAAATTTCGGGTATTATTCTATTTGTAGCAATGATATCTTGTATTACCTTAACTATTCGACATCGCAGCGGAGTTAAAAGGCAGGATATTGCTAAGCAGCATGCTAAAAATAAAGATAATTCCATATTAATGGTCAAACCACATTTAAATGAGGGGATAGAAGGACTCAAATATGATTAGTACTATTACTTTGGAACATTATTTAACTTTGTCGGCCCTCATTTTTAGTATAGGGATGGTTGGTTTGTTTATGCATCGTAAGAATATTATAACAATTCTTATGTCGATTGAATTGATGCTGCTGGCTGTAAACATCAATTTTGTGGCATTCTCTACTTATGCACATGAGATATCTGGGCAAATTTTTAGTATAATAATTTTAACAATAGCAGCTGCCGAGACCACAATAGGACTTGCAATATTACTAGTTTATTTTAGAAATAAAGGCTCAATAGAAGTGGGTGATATAAATCAGATGAAGGGCTAATTGATATGATAGCTTCGGCAGCAACACTTACAGTAATGTTACCTTTAATCTCTGGTATCATCAATGGTTTGTTTTGTCAGTGTTTTAGCAAAAAACAAGCAGCTTTCATTTCTACTATTGCTATAAGTTTATCGGCCTTATTATCTATGTTTATATTTTACAATGTGGGCATAAACAAAGCCATTATTCATATAATTTTAGCAAAATGGCTAGAAGTTGGTAACATGAAAGTAAGTTGGGCGATTTACGTCGATCAGCTAACCGCTATTATGTTTATAGTGGTTACTTGGATTTCAGCTGTTGTACATATTTATTCTCTTGGCTATATGGCAGATGATGATGGATTACCTAAATTTCTAGCATTTTTATCATTATTCACTTTCTTTATGCTAGCTTTGATATCAGCAGATAATTTTTTACAATTATTTTTTGGTTGGGAAGGTGTTGGTCTCTGTTCGTATTTGTTAATTGGTTTTTGGTATCAGAAAGAAGCGGCGAATAAAGCAGCAATTAAAGCCTTTATAGTAAATAGGGTAGGAGATTTTGCTTTTATACTTGGGATTATTACCATTATTGTTTATTTTGGTGTAGTTGATTTTACTAGTGTATTTGCTAAAGCAAAGTCATTATCTAATATACAATTAAGTATATTAGGTTTTAAAGCAACAGTAATTGACGTGGTATGTTTGCTATTATTCTTGGGATGCATGGGCAAGTCGGCTCAAATTGGCTTGCATATATGGCTACCAGATGCTATGGAAGGTCCAACTCCAGTTTCAGCACTTATTCACGCTGCAACTATGGTAACAGCCGGGGTCTTTTTAGTAGCTAGATGTTCTTATTTATTTGAATATAGTATAGGGGTATTGCACTTTATTGCCATTATTGGTGGTATTACATGTATATTTGCCGCAACTATTGCCATAGTTCAAGATGATATAAAAAAAATTATTGCCTATTCTACTTGTAGCCAACTTGGTTATATGTTTCTTGCTTGTGGTGTGTCAGCTTATAATGCTGGTATTTTTCATTTAGTCACCCATGCATTTTTTAAAGCTTTATTATTTTTATCAGCTGGTAGTGTAATTCACGCTTGTCACGAACAAAATATTTTTAAGATTGGTGGTTTGAAAGATAAGATGCCAATTACTTATTGTAATTTTTTAATTGGATCACTGGCACTCATAGGTATTTATCCTTTAGCAGGATTTTATTCAAAAGATGCTATTTTAGAGCTAGCATATAGTAGCGGTGGTATCGGTACTATCGTGTTTATTCTTGGAATTTTTGCTGCAGTTCTGACTGCCATTTATTCTATGAAAATTATCTTATTAGTATTTCATGGAAAAACTAGATTAACTATTGACATCAATCATGTCCATGAATCACCCAATATCATGAATGGCCCACTTAGTCTTTTAGTGGCAGGTAGTTTTTTTGCAGGAATGATAGGTTATTATATATTGTCTTTTGACAAACCAAATGGTTATTTCCTTGATAGTATATTTAATATTCATATTTACCAAATACTAACAATTCATCCTCCTCTTTATATAAAATTATTACCAATGGTTTTGGGACTAATAGGTATTGTTTTGGGGATTTATTTTTATAGAAGAATCAAAGAAAAAATAAAAATAGGATTTATAGAAAAGCTGTTGGTACATAAATATTATTTTGATGAGGTTTATGACTTTGTGATAGTAAGATTAGTAACTAACTTAAGTAAGTTATGCAATTTGATGGATCAAAGAGTGATAGATAGATTTGGTCCAAATAGCTTTGCCAAAACGGTAAATTACTTTGGTTTTTTGGTGAGTAGATCGCAGACAGGTTATGTATTTAATTACACTTTATATATAGTTTTATGTATAGTTGTTTATATTACTTTCTTTATAATAGGAATATTGCGAACTGATTCTTTTTGGTAAGTTTGAAGTAGGGATAGTCATGATTTTTCCATACAAAATTATTGATCTTACACACACTCTTGATGAGCAGATTCCTTCGTGGAGTGGAGGTTGTGGGGTTAATATTGAGGTTAAATTGGATTATTCTGACTGCCGACAGAATGAAGAATTTCGCGTGCAGCAGTTCAAAATGCATGCCGGGATTGGTACACATATGGATGCACCAGCACACTGTATTCCAAGTAGTACTACCATTGACCAAATACCATTATCGCAGCTGGTTGCTCCTTGTGTTGTTATTGATGTATCAAGCTCTTGTCATGAGCGTTATAGTCTAAGCCTAACGGACATTGAACATTTTGAAGAACAATACGGAATGATCAATGAGGGAAGTTTTGTGATGATCAAAACAGGATGGGAAAAGTTTTGGAGTGATCCGGGAAAGTATAGCAATAATCACGTTTTTCCTTCTATATCAGTTGAAGCAGCGGAGATACTGACAAAACGAGGTGTGTGCGGACTTGGTATTGACACTTTGTCACCAGACAGGCCAGCAGATGGATTTCCCGTTCATAAATTGTTTTTGGGCAATGGCAAATATATTGTTGAAAATGTTGCTAATTTGGCAAATCTACCTATAACAGGAAGCTGTATCTTAGCTCTACCAATTAAGGTAAGAGGGGCAACAGAAGCTCCGATAAGGCTTATTGGCTTAATAAAAGAAGAAACAAATTTAAATTTTTGAGGGTATAATGAAAAAACTTATTTTCTATTTAAGCATAGGGTTATTGTTTAATACATCCTCACTGGCAGATACCAAATGCTTTTTGGTTAAAGAAAATGATAAAACTATCAAACAAGAAGGTGATTGTGCATCACGCTATGCACCTTGCTCAACGTTCAAAATCGCCATTAGTTTAATGGGATATGAAGAAGGATTGCTAGTTGATGAGACTCATCCTGAGTTACCATTTAAAGAAGGTTATGTAGATTGGCTTGACAGGTGGAAACAACCCCACAATCCAACAACATGGATGCAAAATAGTTGTGTTTGGTATTCTCAAGTTTTGACGCAAAAGCTTGGGATGAGTAAATTCAAAGACTATGTTATAAAATTTAACTATGGGAATCAAAATGTTTCAGGTGATAAAGGTAAAAACAATGGATTAACGAATTCATGGCTATCCAGTTCGTTGGAAATTTCACCTGAAGAGCAAGTCGTGTTCTTACAGAATCTTATTGATAACAAATTACCAATAAGTCTTAAAGCTCATGAAATGACAAAAAATATACTCTTTGTGGAGGAACTACCAAGCGGCTGGAAACTTTATGGGAAAACAGGCAACGGTTCTCAGCTTAATAAAAATAGAACTAAGAAGTTAGACCTCCAGCAAGGATGGTTTGTTGGTTGGATTCAAAAAGATAATAGGACTATTGTATTTGTAAACCATATTACAGATGACAGTAAGCAAGACACTTATGCAAGCCTACGTGCTAAAGAAGAGGCAAAAGAAAAATTACTACATTTGATTAAAGACTGAGCAAAAATGATTTGAAAAATTAGCTTTCGTGAAGATTTTGTTTTTATGAGTAGCTCTATACTTTTCTAATTAATTTTCAGGTTGGGTAGTATTAGGCACAGGATCATATCCTCCTTGACAGAAAGGATTACACCTAATTATTCTCTTAATAAATAACCATAATCCTTTAATATTACCATGCATTCTTATTGCTGATCTAGCATATTCTGAACATGATGGATCAAAACGACAATTATCACCAAGTAGGGGGGAAATAAAGAATTGATAAAATCTAATAAGTATGAGTAACAAATTAAAGCGATGTTTCATTTTGATCATGGTTACCTCAAAAAGAGTATACTCAAATGATCCTACGAGTTGGATTTGAAAATGAATGGTGAGCATGCGAACCCATGATATTTTCAAATCCAATTCTTCAAATCGTTTTAGTATATTACTTACTTTGCAGTTTTTGGTTTTGAGTCTTTACGTCCATTGCAGGCAGATTTTAGTTTTTCACCAGCAGAGAACTTAGGTTGAACGTAAGCTTCAATTTTAAGAGGCTGACCAGTTCTAGGATTTTTGCCAGCTCTAGCTGCTACTTTACTAGAGTAAAACTTACCAAAGCCAATCAGTATTACGTCTTTACCTTCAGCAAGAATAGAAGTAACTGCATTGGTAAATGTATTTATAATCTTTTCAGCTTCAACTTTAGTACAATTTTGTTGGTTTGCTATATAATCAATGAATTCACCTTTGTGCATAAATTTTTCCTTTAAGTGAGTTAGTTTAATTTAATTCAGCTAATGATAGCTTGCCTATCAGGTAAAGATATAGATATAGATGTTGTAAATCAATAATTATTAGCTATTAAAGTTATCTATATTATAAAATATTTTCACTTTACGTTTCTTTTTGATATTATTAACACAGATATCTATTTGTTGTTACTGGTTGTCAAGCATCATCATATAAGCATTCAAGCAGGGCAATTTAAAAGCCACAAATAATGATAGAAAAGTTTGTTTTAAAATGCATAAATGTCTATTAACGAAGAGCCGCAAAGCGGTGACGCTAATAGACGTCTTGTACTTTTCTACAATAGACTTCTTTCGAAACTCGCTTATGCTGAGGGATTTGAAGGAGACGCGGAACCTCGACCCGCAGCGTACTCTAATGTCACACTACTGGACAAAAGAGATGGGGTGGTTGCAAGAGCTAGTAAATAGAGTATTTTAGATTGAACACAAAAAAATCTGTGGTACTCTATGTTACTAGCCGAATTACTATATAATCATTTTGAGATGAAAGATTCAAGACTAAATACGTTCAAGAGATGGGATATCGAGGCAGCCTTTAAAGGGTGCAAAAGTAATGGTTTTAGAATGGAAGATACGCATATAAAGAGTAAAGTGCGATTAGAGAATTTTATAAAATGTTTATTTATAGCATATGCAATGGCAATAAAAATAGGAGCAATTGGAGAGCAAGAGCAACCGATAAAAATGAAGAAAACGCTAGGATGTAGGAGTTATTCTGTACTACAGTTAGGTATAAGATCAATTAAACAAGCTTATAGTCGTTCTAAGCAATTTTTTGATTCCTTAATCATAAAATTGTTTAAGTTACACTTTGTGCAACCAACCTAACCTTTTTGTCCAGTAGTGTGACTCTAATGTACGTGAGGAGCAGAGTACCGGTATCACGTACAAATCACCAGCAGAAGTAGAGTTTCGAAAGAAGTCTAATTTTTAAATTGCCATGGGGGTTATGCGTAAGGTGTGAGTAACTAATACTTCAATACTTCTTGTAGCACTTTAAATTAAACTCGATAATCACAAGGCAAGTTTACACCAAAAAGGTATAAGCTAAAGTAAGAAAGGTAAAAAATGCAAATGAATCAGTTATGGTGGTTAAGAATACACCTGAGCCAGTGGCGGGATCAATATTTAAATAATGTAGAGTAATTGGTATTACTGAGCCAAAAAGACCAGCAATTAGAAAAGTTAGGATAACGGCTATGGAAAAAATCAAGCTAAGATTTGGATCAGAAAGCATGGCTAAGCTTAATAGCGCCCCAACTAAGGCCAGTATAGAGCCGTTAAATCCGCATACAGCTATTTCTTTAAGAATCACTCTCAGCACGTTATTATGGTGAATATCTTTGTTGGCAAGTGCTCTCACTGTCACTGTCATGGCTTGTGTGCCGGCATTCCCTCCCATAGAAGCAACAATAGGCATAATAGCTGCTAGTGTTATAAGTTTTGAGATTGTAGTACTAAACTGGTTAATAATTATCGATGTCATACAAGCAGTAATTAAATTGACAAATAACCAAGGGAATCTATGTCTCACAGTATAAAATAGATTGTAAAATGTATCTTGAGTATGAACGCCACCGAGTGACATTATATCTTTTTCTGTTTGTTGTTCAATGATGTAAAGCATACTATCTATTGAAACAGTACCTATCAACTTGCCACTTTTATTCACCACTGGTACAATTGTTAGAGCATATTGTTTAAAAATAAAACTTAACTCACTTAAATTAGTAAATACATCGGTAATTTTAAATTCAGGATTCATAAGATCTTTTACTAACTTATCCCCTTTATACTTAAGTAAAGTGCTTAGAAGTATACTACCTATAGGTCGGTATTTACTGTCGAGTACAATAGCAGCATGAAAATCTTGTGCTATATGTTTGTGTCTAATAAAATCTATAGCCGTGGCTACTGTCCAATCTTCTTGAAATGACACAAAATTTCTTTCGATTACCCTACCAACAGTATCTTCTGGGTAAGTACAGCCTTCTATAATTTGCTGTCTTTTTTCTGCTTTGAGATTATTTAAGATCATTTCTTTTGTTAGATCATCAAAATCCTCGATAACTTCAACAGCATCTTCTATAGCAAGTTGATTAATTAGCTGTACACTTTTCTGTACACCTAAAATTTGCATTATAAGTGGTTTACTGTTCACGCTAAGTTGTACTAAAGTTTCAGGCTTTAGTGTATCCTGTAACAAAGGAAGAATTGTTTTATATGTTTTCTGATTTATATTATCTAAAACATCTGCAAGATCTGCATAGTGTAGATTACTCATAATCTCTATTGCTTTGCCAAATTCATCATTATTCAGAAGATTATTAATATGCTCAAATGTTTCGTCAAATTGGTTTTGATGAACCGACAACATATTTTTTGATTGATTTTGCATAACTCCTCGTTTGAGTATACTGCTATGATTTCAAGAGTTAGTACGAAGGTCAACTTCAAGAAGAGCTAGGCAGTAGCAAAGTCGAGCAGCAGAGCATACATGAGTAACGGAGCAGCTTCGATTTTTAGATACGACGACCTTAATTCTTGAAGTTCACCGAGTATACTCAAATGATTTGAGTATATATACTGAATTTTCTAAAAGTACCCTCAATAGCCAAGAAGGATGAGTCACTTGTATTCTAACATGTTAGGTTTTATAAGACAACTAAGTTGAGAGTATATAGAAAACTGGTGCGGTCGAGAAGACTTGAACTTCCACTCTGTTAAGAACAGCCCCCTCAAAGCTGTGCGTCTACCAATTTCGCCACGACCGCAATTAATAATAAGTTTTTAATAAAATTATTCCTGTAGCCTAAATAATTTTGGTTAATCCAAATAGTGTATATAACAAATTATTCTACTAATATCAATATATATACTCGAATGATCCTACGAATTGGATTTGAAAATACGCGAATTCGGGATAAGAATTTGTCAATTCTTATCCCGAATTAGGTAAAATGCATAACTGTTGAAAGTTAAAAAACCGTCTATTAGCGAGCGAACATACGTGAGCGCGGCAATCCATGAATCTTGTCATATAGACGGTTTTTTTTAACTTTCAACAGTTGTGGGCGAATACCCCGCAAGTATTTGCAAGAGCCAATTCTTCAAAGTATTCAAGTATCCGAGTCAATTTGCAGTCAATTGAATAACAAAATTTGGCATTACTTCTTGCTCAGTTGCTGCAATTTCCAAATGGTACATTTTTTCTTCAATAGTATGATACTGGTTATGAAACTTTGTAGCATTACCTGTTAATACTAAAGCTGAATTAATTCCTACTTTATTTGCCCCTAAAATATCAGTATAGAAAGTATCGCCTATCATAAGAATACGTTTCAATGCAATATTTGGTAATTGGTTTAATACTTTATGATATATTTCTATATAGGGTTTGCCGGTAAAAATTACTTCACCACCAAATTGTTTTATTTTTGCAGCAAAGTATCCAGCACAATATCTCTGTACTCCTTGTTGCCTAATTCCAAGATCTGGGTTTGCACATATGCTAATCATGTTTCTTTTAACTGCAGTTTTTAATAAATCGTCAAACTCATCTAAATTTAAATTTTTTTCTTCATCACGATAAAGCGTTAACAGCAAAATATTAGCTTCATTTATGTTTGTGGTGGTAGGTGTCTGTAATCCCTCCATAAGATCATTACTTTCTTGACCAAGATGATAAACTATAGGATTTTTTATACCAAATCTTTTATCACTTTCTAGTATCATATCAATTGCTACTTCACCAGAACTAATAATCATTTCTTTCGTTGCGTTAATGCCCCAGCTGTTAATTTTGGTAAATAAGGAAAATGTGTTGCGTGGGGCATTAGTAACAAAAAAAACTTTCTTTTGTTGTTTAAGTATCTTGTTAATATTGTCAACTACTCCGGGATAAATTTGGTTACCTTCTACTACCACTCCCCAAAGATCAAATAAAAAAACATCATAATCATCTATTACAGATGAAATATGTCTAAAATCTAGTTTTGTCATTTTACACACTATACTTATAGGATAATCTGATGATAATAGACAATAGATATTTTTAGTAAAATATATTTGTTAAAAATTGTAGGGTAATTTAAAAGCCCACCCTAAAAAATCTCTCATAAAAAAATAAATTATGTTAACAAATTATTTTGGTTTCCTTAGAAAGGTTGGAATATCATGGATATCAACTTCTATATTATCCTTCTGAGGAATAGGCGGTGTAGGCTTTTTTATTTGCTCCTGAGTTTGAGTAGTATTAGATCTGAGTGAATTCCACATTCTACTTAGTAAAGATGATTTTGCATCATTACTGCTTATAGTTTGCTGATTTAGCATATCAATTGATGTTGCTTGAACACTTAAATTTAAATGTTGTGTTTCAGAATCCACTAAACTAGGCTTTTCGCCAGTATATTGAGCAAAATCTGGAATTTCTTCTAATATTGTTGTTTCTATCGAATTGGACTGACTATCCATCTGTTCAGAACTCGTAGTAGTACTTGCTATTAATTCAATAGGTTGGGATTTGCTACTTATTGAGTGATCAGCATCAATACCAGTAGCAACTACCGATACTCTAATAACACCATTTAATTCTGGATTAAACGTAGAGCCGAAAATAATATTAGCATCGCTATCACCCACTTCTTCTCTAATTCTATTAGCAGCACTATCAACTTCAAATAATGTCATATCCGTACCACCAGTAATGTTAATTAAAACCCCCCTAGCACCACGCATTGAGTTATGATCTAATAATGGGTTAGAGATAGCTGCTTCAGCAGCTTTAACTGCCCTATCCTCGCCAGAGGATTCCCCAGTACCCATCATAGCTTTACCCATTTCGCTCATCACCGTTCTAATGTCGGCAAAATCTAGATTGATAAGCCCTGGCATGATCATCAAATCAGTAACCCCTCTAACTCCAGCATGTAATACATCATCTGCCATTTTAAAGGCATCTGCAAATGTAGTACTCTCATTTGCTATACGAAATAAATTTTGATTCGGTATTACTATCAAAGTATCAACAAATTTCTGTAAATCTAGTAAACCTTGCTCGGCAGTTCTAATCCTATGCTTTCCTTCAAAATGAAAAGGATTAGTTACCACTCCGACAGTAAGAATTCCTAGTTCCTTGGCTATCTTTGCAACGACCGGAGAAGCACCTGTACCAGTGCCTCCACCCATCCCGGCAGTGATAAACACCATATTGCTACCCTCTAAGTATCCTTTAATCTCGTCAGCTGATTCTTCAGCGGCTAAAGCACCAATCTCTGGAGATGCACCAGCTCCAAGACCCTTAGTAATAGCAACTCCTAACTGTATTTTATTATCACATAAAGAATGTTCCAGTGATTGTGCATCAGTATTAGCAACGACAAAATTTGCTCCTTGTAATTTTGCAAGTACCATATTATTTACCGCATTACCACCAGCTCCCCCAACACCAAATACTGTAATAACTGGTTTAAGAACTATATTCTCTGGTGCTTTGAAATGTAAAGCCATAATAATACTCTACCTGTTAAATTAAATTGTTGTTAGTATAGTAAAGAATACAAAAATTTCCACCAAAAAATATACTTATAGGCATCACCCTAATTATACCATATTTTCTGCTAGCACTAAGCTATCAAACTCTTCACCTGATAAAAAATTTAATTTTATAGCCGCTTCTCTTAAAGTTATGCCTTCTTGATAGGCTTTTTTTGCAATCTTTGCTGCATTATCATAGCCTATATGTGGATTTAATGCTGTTATTAACATTAGCGATTGTTCTCTGAGCTTATTAATACGTTCTATATTGGGTACTAGCCCATCAATACAGTGTGTAACAAAACTATTGATGCTAGAAGACATTAAGTCTATTGACTGCAAAATATTATATATTATAACAGGCTTAAAAGTATTTAGCTCGAGACAACCGTTTGATCCGGCTACAGTTACTGCAAGATTATTTCCCATGACCTGAACACAAACCATAGTTAATGCTTCAATTTGTGTTGGGTTGACCTTACCTGGCATAATTGACGAACCAGGTTCATTTTCTGGTAGATGTAATTCACCAAAACCACATCTTGGCCCTGATCCGAGCAGTCTAATATCATTAGCAATTTTCATTAAACTTACCGCTATAGTATTTAGGGTACTAGAGAATTCTACTAATGCGTCATGAGTAGCTAGTGCTTCAAATTTATTAGCAGCACTTTTGAACGGATAGTTAGTATATGAGGCAACTTTATCAGAAAATTTTATCGCAAATTCTTTACGGCAATTAATACCAGTACCTACTGCAGTGCCACCTTGTGCCAAGAAATATACTCTTTTTAGTGATTCTTCAACCCGTTCTATAGCATATGCCACTTGTGCTACATATCCAGAAAATTCTTGTCCAAGAGTTATAGGTGTAGCATCCTGCAGATGAGTACGCCCTATCTTAACTATTTTATTCCAAGCTTGAGCTTTGGTATTTAACGCCGAATGCAGACTTGTTAAGGCTGGAATCAATTGTTGCTTACTAGCAAGTACGGTTGCTATATGCATAGCAGTTGGGAAGGAGTCGTTGGATGATTGTGCCATATTCACGTGATCATTGGGGTGAATTGGTGATTTACCACCCTTTTTACCTACTAGCTGTTCATTACCAATAGAGGCGATTACTTCATTCATATTCATATTAGTCTGTGTACCAGACCCGGTCTGCCATACTACTAAAGGAAATTGAACATCAAATTCCCCATCTAATATTCTAGTGGTAGCTTGATCTATTGATTCTGCTATTTCAGGCTTAAGATCACCTAATTCCTTATTGACCTTTGCTGCACATTTTTTTAAAATTGCCAGTGCCTTAATCAATTGGATAGGCATTTTTTGATTACCTATCTTAAAATTTTCAAGAGACCTTTGAGTTCCCGCACCCCAGTAAAATTGATCATCTACTTTAATTTCTCCAAATGAATCAGTTTCAATTCTATAATTTTTCATAACAATCTTTTCCTTTTCCTACCTATCTGTATTAAGAGTCTATTCACCCTAATTCGGGATAAGAATTATAATTCTTATCCCGAATTAGCTGTGATATAAAGAAAAATGTACTCTTGAAGCGGCTGACGCGAGTACATTTTAACTTTTTTACCGTTCAATAGATGATTTTAATAATTAAAATCATCTATTGAACGCAAATGATATTTTAACAATCAGGTGGGCAGCCGCTTCAAACCTGATTGTTTCTATATATACAGCCGAATTTGGGATAACCTGTTATCCCGAATTCGCGTTATTCATCTGCCCAAGTTTTTGACTTACCTTCTTCATTCAAAGGATTGCCTGCATCATCAGTAACTAAAGATTGCTCAGCAAACTTAAAGAAAAAAGCCATAGTTGTGTTATCAGGCGTTTCTACAAATATAGCTCCATCTTGATAAATACCATTATTTTTACTTTGCGACATCATTAAAGAAGTACCTTGGTTCATATGTATATCATGTATACCTCTAGGAGGTAGATGATTATATGTTTGTCTTAGATGTAAGCCATAAGGTATCTCTTGTATTGTTTCACTATTATAATACGATTCACCTAAAATACACACTTTTGCACCACATATAAGATATTGGTCTAACAAAGCTGATATTTCTTGCCATGATTTTGGTAGTATATTCTTTAAATCAGCTACTTTTAAAATTCCACTACGAAGATAATCAAGCCTAGAAGTGCTAGGTAACTTATCCAAACTAAACAATCCTTCATTTCCTAGTTTATTTAAATTAGTTAATAGTTCATTACTAAACTGATCGGTATAGTACACCTTAACATTAGATATCGAATCGGACTGAGTATCTATATTTACTTGATAGTCTAATCCATTAGCTTGTACTATAAGATTATGATGAGTCATTGTGTGTTTTATATGATCTTCTAAATCCTGTGATACGATTCCCTTTAAACACGAATAATTTTTTAACATACTAATAACCTTTTTATACAGAGTAGATTTGCTCACTCTACTATAGAAGCTTGTGAAGTGCTACCGTATTTTAAATTCTTTATATTTAAATTACTTGACTCTTTTTCCTACTATATTATACTTATAATTCGATAATCAAGTTTTTCCTTAACTGTCTATTAGCAAGAAGCGGCGTCGTGGCAATCTTTTGAAGTAATACTTGTCCCCACTTCACAAGATAGAAACAATCAGGTTTGAAGCGGCTGCCCACCTGATTGTTAAAATATAATACTCCATTCAATATGTGATTTTAATTATTAAAATCACATATTGAATGATGAAAAAAGTTAAAATGCACTCGCGTCAGCCGCTTCAAGAGTGCATTTTTCCTTATAACAAAGCAAGTATCGATATAAGAATTAATTAATTCTTATATCGAACTGAGGTTACCTACGATCCACAACTGTCGAAAGTTCGAAGAGGAAGCGGTTTTAGGCAGGGCAGTTTAAAAGTTGTATGTGGTCAACGTCTATTATCGAAAAGACCGTAGGTCGACGAAGCAATCCAAAAAGTAACCAAAATGGGTTGCTTCGTCGACTTATGCTTCCTCGCAATGACGCTAGGCTGTTTTTCCTATAACTTTTAAATTGCCATGGGGATTATGCGTAAGGTGAGTGATTAAGAAAGTTCAACTTATCAAATGTACTTCTTAATGTGGGAATGTAAGATCTAATATTATTATAAATTTTATCCGCTAGCTGCTCATCATAAGTATGAGAGGTAATATTTCTATCTAGCAGCATTTTTAACCACTCTTGTTCATGATCAATCAGATGTCCTTTAAATGCTTCTCTTAAAACATCTTTAGGATATTGCACTTCTACTCCTTTGCTTTCAAGAATTACCCTTAATAATTTCCAAAATAGTTCTATTGTAAACTCAAATCTTTGAATGGTAGCATCTATATTACTTCGATCTTCTAGCACGGGCTTAAATACAATATCTTCTAAAGATATTAAAGCTCTACTTAGCTTTGAAAAACCTAACTCTATTTTAGGATCTTTCATATAATTTCACCCCTTCTCGTATTATAGATAATTTTAAGTCTGATGAATCCTCTAATTCGTCAAGCCTTATACAATCTATTTTTAAGAGTGTATCAGCATTATCAACAATTTCTTGTAATTTCAACCAATCCTTAGTAGTAGCATTATGACATACTATAGCTAAATCAATATCTGCTCTATCCTGATTATCGTTCCTTGCCCTAGAACCAAATAACCAAACTTCCTCAACCACAATCTGTGATATTAAATCGTTATAAAATTTATAATCCTGAACTTTCATTTATTAATTCCATACTTTTTGTTTTTTTATTATATATCATATTTACCTTTTACCCAACACTCCCCAATGTTAAAAAATAAGGTACATGATCAGAGGGCATAAGCCAATTCCTAGCTTCTGATAAGGAGCTGACAGATAGCATCTTATCTTGTAAGTTAGAACTAGTCCAAATATGATCTAATCTACGTCCCCTATTAGATTTTTGCCAGTCTATATTTCTATAACTCCACCAAGTATAACATTTTTCATTATACGGTATGAAATAGCGGCTACTATCGATAAAACCTAAGGAAGCCTGTAATTCCAACAGAGTTGAACGCTCTATGTCTGTATGGCTAACAACATTACGTAATTGACGGCTAGACCATACATCATGCTCATGAGGGGCAATATTTAGGTCTCCCGTTATAATAATCTTACTATCTTTACTCCGATTATTGGTTAACCATTCTTGTATTAATTTTACGTATGCCAATTTATGTTTAAATTTTTCATTAACATTTACATCAGCTATATCACCACCAGCCGGTACATAAAAATTATGTATCTCAATACCTAAAACTTCTACTGCTACATGCCTTTTATTGCTATTATACAATTCAAGAATGAATTTATTGGTAAAAGGAAATTTTGATAAAATTGCTACTCCATTATAAGACTTCTCTCCTGAACAATATATATGCTGGTAGCCCATATCATTAATAGCTTGGTAAGGGAATAGTTCATTAATTGTTTTAATCTCCTGCAGTGATATAATATCAGGCTGATGTTCATCAATTAGCTTTTTGAGCAAACTAAGTCGCAAACGTACCGAATTAATATTCCAAGTTACTATTTTCATTTATTAAATCTCTCCAATATTTCCACTACAACATGCTTTAAAATTCTTAGAATTTTCGCCTCTGGGCTAAGATTCTTAGCTGCCCATTTCTTGATCCATGGTTCTATAAGCTGCCATACGTTAATTTCTGGATCAAGCTGCTGCCCTACCCCTTCTACTACTACTATAGTTTTCTGTAATAATAGCAATTGTGGTTGTACCTCCATGCCAAAATCTTCGGTGATTTTAAATAATTGTGCAAGTAACCTACCTATAGAAATATCTTTGACGACATATCCCATAATCGGTTCACTCACCGCTCTACACGCTTGAGCAAAAAGATTAAGATCGGTATTCTGAGGAATATAACCAGCCCTAAGATGGACAAGTGCTACTAACTTATAGTTTCTACTTAAAAAACCAAATAGGCTTTCAGCAATTGCCATTCTATCTTTATCAGATAACCTACCCATAATACCAAAATCTAGTAACACTATGCTACCATCCGACCTAACTAAAATATTGCCGGGGTGTAAATCTGCATGAAAGAAGCCATCTCTATATACTTGGTTAAAAAATATTGTAGCAAATCTTTGGGCTACTTTAGTTAGATCTAAGCCCTGCTCTATAAGCTTATCTCGAGCATAAATTGATATTCCATCTACCCATTCTGTGGTTATTATATATTCATGAGTCAGTTGCCAATAAACTTTAGGAATATATATATCAACATCATTTTGCAGATTATCAGAGAGTTCTGAAGCTGCCGCCGCTTCTAAACGTAAGTCAAGCTCAAATTTCATAGTAGTATTAAATACATCTATTACCGCTACTGGTTGCAGTCTTTTAAATTTTATAAATATTCTTGCTACTAGTTTAGCAAGAATATATAAAAGTTTAATATCCTTATTATATGTATGATGAATTCTCGGGCGTAATATTTTTACTGCAACGAATTCACCAGACTTCAACTTAGCTCTGTGTACTTGAGAAATCGAAGCTGCTGCAATTGGTATATCCTCAAAGACGGAGAATAACTCATCGGTACTTTGACCAAAAGACTCATCAATAATCTTTCGTGCTATACTACTACTAAAAGGTGGCAACTTATCTTGAAGAGACTGCAAATAACTGGCAATCTTAACTCCTATAAGATCCGGTCTTGTGGAAAGAGTTTGGCCAAATTTTATATAAACAGGACCTAATTTTTTAAAACAATCAGTTAACCTTATAGCAAAATCATCTTTTGGTGTTTTAAATAGACCAATTGGATAAACTACTATGGTTATCACCCAGCCAAGAATTTTTAACCTAGATGGTAATCTTATTATACCAGGATAAGTCAGTATTTGCTGCTTGCTTACCACTCTTAATATATATAAAAAATTCAATAATAAGCTAATCATATATACTCAAATGATTTGAAGTTTTAAGCTACTTGCCTAAGCAGTAAAACATCCGCTAAATTCCTTGGGATTAAGTACTTAAAAAAACGTTGTATTACAATTTACTGTGCTTTAGTATTTATAAACTTGACGGCAAATTGTAGTCCCCTATCATCAATAGAATGCATAAGATTTGGTATCTTGTAATTACTATGATCAATATTATATTTCTGTAAATATTCTATTATCTCGTCCATGCTACTTACATCAACCACATCGTCTAATTCGCCATGTATTACGCAAACTGGCGTAGTTTTATTGATACATTCTAATGGGGCGATTAATTTACCAGAAAATCCTACCACACAAGCAAAAGGCTCTTTTTGTACCAAATTTAAATACAGTCCCATCATAGTGCCTTGTGAAAAACCAATTATGATAGTATCTTTATTAGTTAAATTTAGTTCAGCTTGTTTTTTTTGAATTATCTTTGTAACTAAACCACTATTTTTAGCAACTAATTCCCCTATTACATAAGGAGTACGATCATTTAGACTAAACCATTGTCTACCATACGGTGCATTATCAAATTTTTCAACTCCATGCGGCGAAATAAAATGACAATCTAGCAATTCCTTAGATATAAAGGGAACTAAGCTTATTAAGTCATGCCCATCTGAACCAAGCCCATGTAACAATACAACAAGCTTTTTACATTGACCATTCAAACTTTTTACTTCTGGGTAAGATAATATTTCATTTTTAATCATTTTTTAAGCTCTTAAAAAGTTTCCACAGGGGTAACACCCCGTTAACCTAGACGATGCACACAAAATTAGTAAGATGCATACAACTTTTAGTTAAACGTCATTGCGAGAAGCCACTTTAGTGGCGACACTGCAATCCAAATTACTTATTATATTTTTTGTGGATTGCTTCGTCGGCTCATGCCTCCTCGCTAATAGACGTATTTTTTAATAATTCTAAAAAACTTGATTATCGAGTATTAGGCATTTTCTTTTCAAATATTCTCCTTCAACCAAATTAGAAATTTTTTAAACCAACTAGTATCGTTATTATCATTAATATTAAAATTATTTTTTTGTATTTTTAAAGATTGATTTTTTACCATACCTATAGAAGTGGAGTATATATGGGGATTATAATCTTCAGCAAAACCTGGTAAGACCTCTGGTTTACCAATTCGTACTTGTTTTTCAAAAATTTTGCTTGCCAGTTCTTTTACTCCTCGGAGCATTGCCCCACCGCCGGTAATAACAATGCGATAAGCGATCATATTGCCTGCAACAACTCTGTCATATTCTGCTTGAACCATCAATAATATTTCTTCTACTCTTGGATTAATAACAGATGCAAGATATTTTGAAGTAATTGTTGGTCTGCCGCTATCAGGAATCTCCATTTCAGAATCTTCTAAACTAATAACACTATCTTTATCAAAAGAAGATGGCATAGCATTACCATGAAGAATTTTAAGTTTTTCTGCAATATCAAGGCTTACTGAAAAGACTTTTGCTATGTCAGATGTAATATGAAAGCTACCTATATCTATGTAGCTTGTATATAGTAATTTACCTGAGACGAATACACCAAATGAGGTAGTTCTAGCACCCATATCAATTATAATAGAGCCAAGAGTTTTTTCATCTTTTGAAAGACAAGCAATTCCCGAAGCGTAAATTGCTAATATAATATTATTTATTTCAACATGACATTTTGCAAAACAATTGGTAATATTCATCAGCATATTAGAATTTGCTGTAATAATATGTAATTCACACCCTAATTCTTTGCCAAACATCCCAACTGGATCTTCAATAGCATTATTATCGTCAAGAATAAATTCTATAGGAAAATAATGAATAATTTCTTGGTCTTTAAGCTTGAACTCCAATAGGGCTTTTTTGATAAGTTTTTTGATATCTTGCTGTGAGATTGGCTGATTAGAAAGTTTTATTTTATTATTTATGTAATAAGACTTAGTGCCATAGCCTGTTAGTGATATAGTTATTTTTTTTATGTTTTTACCGCAATCTTTTTCTAATGCATAAATCGCCCCGACTATGCTATTTTCTGCCTCTTTTAAATCTAATATAACTCCTGATTTAATGCCTTTTGAGTAATACAGATTTTGGCTTATTATTTTTGCTTCCTCTCTTTTGTCAATATATGCCGCAATGCAAGCTATTTTACTACTGCCAAGGTCAAGAGTAACAAAGTTAGACAATTTGGCTTTCATAATTTTTAATATTTTTCCATATAAACTTTAGTCGAATCTCGTAAATCTATAATTTTATAGTTCTGATTAAATAATATATTTTTCATATCCAATCCTGCAAGATAATCTAAAGCATGTTCAAACCCTAAGTCCGGCATTTTAACAGTAATACCTTGCTCTAGATTTAAATCCCAACGTCTTCCTCCATAACGTACAGAAGAGATAATTTTTTTAGCTAATTCAGGGTGTTTAGCTAAATCCTGAATTAATTTGCTAGTATAAATATTAGCATCCGATCCCACAACATGCAAAAGATTAGAGAAACTACCTATATTATTGGTAATTTTATATCCTTCTTGATCAATAAGAAAAATTTGCCCGTTAATCTGCCAAATAGCAATGGGTATCCTCTCAATTAGTCTTATGTAAAGAGTATTAGGTAATCTTCTCTCAATAATTGAGACATTTTTAATCCAAGGATTGCGTCTTAAATTACTTTTTATTGAATCCAAATCTAAAGAAAAAATAGCTGTACCCTTATCGGCATTTAAAGTAGCCAATATATCTTCTTCCTGAATATTATATTGCCCTTCTATTAAAACATTTTCAAGCCTAAAACCAAGATCAGAAGTGAACTCGTAAATATATTGGGCAATTTCTTGTTTTACAGAAGTAAAATAGTTGGTGAAGAAAAATAAAGAAAGAAAAACTACTAGGATAATTTTAATAAACAATACCACCCTAACATACACCACTCCAATCTTTCGTCGCAGCGGTATATTAGCTTTTTTTTTCTTATTAAACATCTTATTCTTTTTCATGGGTCAATGCTTGCTGTTTCTAAAATTTTTTCAATTAGCGAGCAAAAATCTATTCCCTGTGAAGCAGCTATTTCTGGTACAATCGATAAAGGGGTCATACCAGGATGAGTGTTAATTTCTAGAGCAAAAAATTCATTTGTGCTTTCATCCAAAATAAACTCTGCTCTAATTGCACCTCGGCAATGCATGATTTTATATATTCTTTCAGACTCTTCTAGTAACTTATTATACATATTCTGTGGTAATGGAGCTGGGCATAAATGCTGTGCTAACCCTTCTGTGTACTTAGTATCATAATCATAAAACCGCCGTTTTAGGAGTTTTATTTCCAATACCCCTAAGGCTTCACCGTTTAAAACGGCGACCTGCATTTCTCTCCCCTTAATATATTCCTCAATCATTACTTCACCATAAGGAAAATCATAATCAGCAAAGTTAAAATCATCCTCAACAAATATCACCTCAACACCAATACTTGATCCCTGTGTAATAGGTTTTATAACGTACGGTCTTGGCATAGGGTCGTTGGTAATATTATCAGATTTATTAACTACAATATTCTTGGCTATCTTAATATCATTGGTAACAAACCATACTTTTGCATGTGTTTTACTAAATGCTAAAGAAGAAGCAAGAACGCCACTGTGAGTATAAGGAATCCGTAGGATATTTAGTAAGCCAGGAAGACAACCATCTTCACCATAAGTGCCATGTAAACAATTAAAAACTACATCAGGTTTTACCTGCAAAAGTACTGATGCAATATCTACTCCCATATCGATAAAAGTAACTTTATATCCACTATCTACCAAAGCTTTATTAACTGCAGAAGATGATACTAAAGAAATTTCTCGTTCAGCCGACATACCGCCACCTATTAGCGCCACGTGCTTTTTCCCTTTATTACTCAATATGGTAACCTTAGAATTCGCAATAAAGCTAGTATGATATTTATGCATATTTTCCTATTCGTTTAATCTCCCATTCTAGACTAATTCCACTATCTTCAAATACATTCTTTTTAACGAGATCACCTAGATCTTCTAAATCACGAGCAGAGCTATTACCATGGTTTATCATAAAATTACAATGTAGTTGCGACATAGAAGCCCCACCAATTCTGTATCCTCTCATACCAGCCTTGTCAATTAGTTGCCATGCTTTATGATTTTCTGGATTAGCAAATGTACTGCCGCTCGTCCGTTCTTTAATCGGCTGGGTTGCTAGCCTATTTTTATTTATTTCATCCATTTTTGCTAGGATCATCTCTCGCTCCCCAATAGTTGCCTTAAAGATAGCCCTAGTTATAATCAAATCTTTTGGTAAATTATTACCACGATACTTAAAACCTATCTTTTCGTTAGGGATTAGGATAAAATTTCCTCTAGAGTCTATTGCTTCAATTGCTATTATGATATCTTTAAACTCTGAACCATACGCCCCAGCGTTCATAACCACTCCACCACCTATAGTACCCGGTATACCAACCAAAAACTCAAACCCGGTAATTGCTTGACTTTGACAGAATTTTGCCAAATTATAGTTCAGGCAACCAGCTCCCACTGACAATTTGTTATCGCCTTGAAATCCTATATTAGTAAAATTTTGACCAAGTTTTACTACAACTCCATCTATACCACCATCTCTAATGATAATATTTGATCCAGCCCCTAAAACAGTTATTGACCTCTGTTGTTGGTTTTGTGATACAAAATTTGCTAAATCTTGTACATCTAATGGTTTAAACAAGACTTCAGCTGATCCACCAACTTTAAACCAAGTTAGATGACTTAAATTGTAATTATTTCTATATTCACCAACAGTCTTAGGTAATTTCATAATTATAAAATATCTCCCTTAATACCATAATACCCTACATTTTTCTATAATCATCATAGCAAGGCTCTTTAGATGCCGCAACTGTTGAAAGTTAGTGAATATAGTTTCCCTATACGTCATTGCGCATAGGTGTCAACTTAAGAGCGTAATGATTGAGCATGTATAAGTAAATTAAACCTAAACGTCATTGCGAGAAGCCGCTGCAAGCGGCGACGCGGCAATCTAAGATACGCGAAGCGTTACTCTAAAAAACAGCTTCGCTGTTTATCTGGATCGCCACGGCATCTAACGATGCCTCGCGATGACGGCTGTGTTTAATTTGTTTATACATGTTCAATCATTACGCTCCTAAGTTGACGCCTATACGTCATTGCGAGATCACGTAGTGGTCGTGGCAATCCATTTTTAATCACTTTTATCTATTGCTTCGTTCGAGCTTCGCGGCTCCTCGCAATGACGTTCTCGCGTAAATTGCTGATGCAAATCATTGGCCCAAGCAGAAATGCTCCCAGCACCCATCATTACTATTATATCATTTGGCATAGCTTCACTAATAATAATTTTAGCTATATCTTTGTGATCCTCGATAAAGGCTGCCATTGGATGAGATTTAGTATTGCTGATTTCATCCACTATACTTTTTCCTGTTATACCATCTATTGGCTGTTCACCGCCAGCATATATATCCGTGATATACACCTGGTCAGCATCAACAAAACAAGTCAAAAAATCATCAAACAAATATTTAACTCTTGTGTACCTATGTGGTTGGAAGATTGCTATAATCTTACTATTTTGCTTGTTAGCAATGTTTCTTGCTGTAGCAAGTGTAGCTTTTACTTCCTCTGGATGGTGAGCATAATCATCAATTATGGTAGCACTGTTATATTCGGCTACCTTAGTAAATCTGCGTTTGATCCCTTTAAAACTATTAAATCCATTTTTAATGATTTTAATACCAAAATCAAGTTCCACAGCTATCGCTATAGCAGCAAGAGCATTAAGGATATTGTGTCTCCCTGGGGTAGGTAAGGTAATCCGCTCTATAATTGTTATACCATGTACGTTAGGTAGGTTAATTCGCACATCAAAAGTTGATGATGTAATATCGAAATTCAAATTAAAGGCTTGTATGTGAGCATCATTTGAGTCTATGCCATAAGTTATAATTTTACGCTCAAAGATGCTACTTACTAAATTTCTAACAACTTTATGATCAATACAAGCAACTGCAAAGCCATAAAATGGTAAATTAGTTATAAAGCTCCTAAAAGCTTGAATTAAACTATCAAAATTATGGTAAAAATCTAGATGCTCAGGATCGATATTAGTTATTGCCGCAATCGTTGATGGCACACGAATAAAAGTTGCATCAGACTCATCGGCTTCGGCTATCAGATAATTCCCAGACCCAAGATAGGCATTAGTAGATTTACTATTAACAATACCACCATTAATTAAAGTCGGACAAAGCCCAGCAGCTTCAAATAAACAAGCAACGAGTGATGTTGTAGTAGTCTTGCCATGTGAGCCAGAAATTGCTACAGAGCATTTTAGCCTCATTAATTCAGCCAGCATTTCAGCCCGCCTAATTATTGGTATCTTTCTATGTAAGGCTTCCTGAATTTCAGGGTTATCTTTATTTATAGCTGATGATACTACTACATATGAAACATTAGTGACATTTTGTCCTTGATGACCAAGGAAAACCTTAATACCATTAGTTTCTAGTCTTTTGGTATTATAATTTTCTACTATATCAGAACCTTGTACTTTATATCCAAGATTATGGAGTATTTCGGCAATGCCACTCATACCGATTCCTCCGATACCTATAAAATGCATCGTATCAAGAGTTCCGTTTATTTTTTTTAATTCTAATAAAAACATTTTATATAATAATAGTTATAGTTGTTTATCTCTTGCATAATCAGTTTTTAACCAAAGGTCAAGCTTTTAAGAAAAAATTTCGATTGATTTGAGTATACTCGATGAAAATTAAGAATTGCGTTGTCGTCTTCAGGGTTCTTCGGTGCTCACGTACTAAATGTACGCTCCGCTCCTCGACCCTTCGACTCCTAGCACTTCATAATTTTGATCTTCGTCTATCAACTCTTCATTTACGAGTAGTATATACTCACTAAAAATCACAGGTCTCTGTGACCTAACCCATTAGCTGATCTATTTCAGGTTTTATTTGTGATTCCCAAGTTTTAGCAACTGTGCAATCCATAGGATCAATAAGCAATATTTTTGTTTTTGCTGTAAATTCGCGATCTGCTGCAATAAGTTTATAAGTCTCTCTCATTTTATTAGAATAATGATCGTACTCTTCTACAGTCATTTTTGCCTCCCAACTTTTACTATTACTACATTTAGCTATTATTTGTGATCTAGTAAAAGAATTAACACAAATAAATATTATATCAGGAAATTGTACGGTCTTATGAGTAGTTTGTACCTGATCTGTATAATGTCTTTTTAGCATCTCCCAACTAAATCCTTGATCTCCACAAACAGCCCCTTGGTATCCAATTACTTCTGGAAACCCTCCTTTACAAAATATGTACTGATGATTTTCTAAAGCACTACTAATTAGATTATCATAGATATTACAGCTTGCACTTATATATAATGCTCCACTTACTGTATTGTTAATTTTATCTTCTACTCTATCAAATTGAACAATTTTCTCTCCAAACTCAGTACTTTTTGGATCATCTACAATCGAGATAAGTTCTTCTTTAACGTTTCTTTTTTGCATAAGATAATCTACAGACATTTGTCTATATTCGTTTTTTCCAGCAAAACTCATACCACAAAACATTACATATTTACTCATAGTTATACCTCCCTATTTATATTATTTTATTATAATAACATAAAATAACTAAACACTAAGTACATTAGATAAATTTTTACAATTAATAAAGTAATAATCTTTCTAATTAACCTGAATTCGATGTAACAAGTTACATTGAACTTCCGTGATAAGAGTAATAAGAAGTTGACAACTCTACATGATGATTCAATTACCCGGTGCTTTACAAAAAGGTCAAGTATGCGTATATATGTTCGTCTAGTAAGAGTTAATTGCTATAATTTAATAATTTTGTAATATTTAGTTTGTATTAATTAACATTTATTAGATTATATCTTTAATTAATAATAATGAGCATAAATTTATGACTGATAGTCTTCCATCTAATAGCTACTTTAGTAAATCACCAAAAGTAGAGGATGATAATCTTGCTGTTAATCCTGCTGTTAATCTTGATGCAGTTTCTGATGATTCAGTTTCTCCCCCATCCTTCTCCTTGCCTTATAGTGTTGCTAACTCAACGTTTTACACTTCCCTTGTCAATGTACAGGGACACACGAACGACCACAATAACGACCACAATTAGGGAATATAAAATTATAGAAACCCATTATGAAAACAAATATGACTATTGCTAAAAAAATATCCACCCACACTTAGTGCAGCTATGTTATATGATATAATGCCTTATATTAACTATAAATATAAGGCATTAATATGTTTGGTCAGATTTTAAGTAACATAGGAAGTAGCATTGGTGGTGTTTTTGGTGGCGGTATATTATCCACTATTGGGCGATTTGCCGGTAGGACACTCGGTGATTACTTAGAACATTTAAATTATGAACCTGAGGAGTATTACCATTTTAAAAATATTAGAGAAAGTTTTTCCTTATCAAAAGCTGTATATGGACATCCAATAACCTTAGTTTTTGGTACGGCAAGGGTCAATGGTAAAATAATTTGGGCAAGTCAAATTAAGGAAGTACAAGTTACCAGTGTTACACAACGAGGTTTATCAGCTACTGCCGAAACTGCTTCTATCCATAATGTAACGGAATGTGAATATTATTTATCCTTTGCAGTTAGCTTATGTGAAGGCGAAATAGCTGAAATTGGTAGAGTATGGGTTAATGATCAGTTACTCAATCTTGAACAATATAAATTCAGGCTTTATTTAGGGTCAGAAGAACAATTACCCGATCCTTTAATTGCTGCAACTGAAGCTCAAGGTCAAGCACCAGCATTTCGTGGATTAAGTTATGCTGTATTTGAAGACCTACCCTTAGCTGATTTTAATAATTCAGTGCCTAATTTCTCCTTTGAAGTAACTAGGAAGGCTAATATTCCCGGTGACGTTGACGACGATAATAGCTCTATTGCGAAACTGTATATGAGAGAGGAATTTTTAGGAAAAATCAAGCAAAAAACCGGAGCATACTTTAGCGTATGTGAGGATTTTGAGCTTGATTCTGACAACAAAATTACCTCTCAGATACAGTTTCGGAGTGTAGAAGATTTAGTTGAGGCTGTTGACATAATTCCAGGATCTGGAGAATTTGTTTACGACACTATAGTACAATACAAAACTATACTAAACTCTTTAGGCGGTATCATTAGTAAAAAACCAATAAATTCAAATAATTACCGTAATATTGCTAATAGTCTTTATAGTCTAAATCAAATGAAAATTATATGCCCTAACATCAAATGGGTTGCACCAGTTGTATGTTGGTTTGGCGATAGTTTGGATATTGCAAGTTGTACTATTAAACCTGCTGTGGAATTTAATGACCCAAATACAGAATATTCAGAACAATGGCAAGTTGGGAAATATTTACGTGATACGGCAAGGCTAGTATCACGAGATGCAGATGATTTCCCTAAATATGGCGGCAGCGTCAATGATGCTAGCTTAATCCGTTACTTACAGGAACTAAAACGTAGGAATTTTAAAGTTATGTTTTATCCAATGTTTTTTTTGGATGTTTGGCAAAAGCCATGGCGTGGTCATTTAACAGGCTGCGTAAATTCAATAGTAGATTTTTTCAATAAAGATGAGGGTTATAATAATTTTATCCTACATTATGCTAAATTGGTTAAAGATCATATTGATGGTTTCGTAATCGGTTCTGAACTAATAGATTTAACTAGCGTCAAGGATCAACATAATAATTTTCCCGCTGTTACCCAATTGATAAAATTAGCAAAATTAGTCAAAGAAATCGTGGGTAATAATGTACTTGTTACTTATGCAGCAGATTGGTCAGAGTATCATCACACACAAGATGGATGGTATAATTTAGACAAATTATTTGCCTCAGAATATATAGATTTTGTAGGTATTGATGCCTACTTTCCTGTAACGAGAAGCATAAATTCAGGAATTTTACCAGAAGAAATCATGAAAGGCTGGCAATCAGGTGAAGGATATGATTACTTTATAGATAAAAATGGTGGCAAGCATCAGTTAGCTGCCGATTATGCTTGAAAGAATTTAAGATATTGGTGGGAGAATTATCATCGTAATCCTGATGGTGTTACAACAGAATGGCAACCAAGAATGAAAAAAATTTGGTTTACGGAATTTGGCTTTCCTTCCATTGATAAAGCAACTAATCAACCTAATATATTCTTTGATCCTTTATGTAGTGATGGTGGAGTACCGAGATATTCTACTGGCGAAGTTGATTTTTCTATTCAGCGTAAAGCTATCCGAAGTTTTATTGAATATTGGCAAACGCAAGAATATATCGAACAAATGTTTTTATGGACTTGGGATGCCAGACCTTACCCAGCTTGGCCACATAGTAATATTTGGCGAGATGGTAACTTATGGGCAAAAGGGCATTGGGTTAATAATAAATTTGGGGCTTGTAGTTTAGCGGCAATAATTCTCGAATTGTCTTATAAATGCGGTATTCCATTAAAGAACATCGATATATCAACTCTCGATGAAGCTGTAGAAGGGTTGGTATTAAATAAAGCTTTGTCTTGTATTGATGTTATTAACCTTTTGCGAATTATATATTTCTTTGATATCATAGCCTATCAGGAACAAATTAAGTTCACCAAACGTGGATATTCTACCCCTAGTCATATTAGTCCCAAAATATTGGTTAAACTATCAAGCAATAGTTATTTAGAACAAATAGAAATTTCTAAAACTAGCATTATTAGTAAACTAGCACTAAACTTTATTGACCGGTATGATGATTATAATAATAGCTTCTGCCAAATAAATAGTGAGAATCTTTCACATAGAGCTATTCCTAACTTAAAACTACCTATTATACTATCTTATCTTGAAGCTGAAAGATTAGGACGGTTAATCCTAAAAAATGCCGCTACTGAAACTAAAATTTTAAGATTTATCATGCCAGCAAATTTTATTAAATATCAACCGGGGGATTTTATCATATTATATTATCGGAATTATCAATATCAGATTAGAATTATCTCCATGAGATTATTTCGCCTAACAGCTGAAATTCACGGAATTATTGATGAAGTTGAGAGTTATATATTCAAGTGAATAGCTGCTTATAGTACCCTTTTTTATATAACCACTATTAAAATGGCTGCTGATCGTCATTGCACATAGGCGTCAACACAATTCTTGATTTTCTATTCTAGAGTATATAAGCAGCAAAAATTTATTTGGAATCTATCCAAGATATATTCCCATCCCGACGATAATAAACTACATTCATGCGATTAGTATGACTATTTTGAAACATTAAAGCAGGAAGGTTCTCCATATCCATTTTCATCACTGCTCCACTTACTGATAGAGTTAATATTTCTACAGATTTTTCTGCTATAATTACAGGATTATCATATGCTGCCACATTATCTTCGTCTTCATGTTCATATTGATGGGGTGTTATAGTATATTTAACTGCTTTAGATGTTACTTCGGATATTTTAACTCTATCATGACGATCCTTGAGCTTAGATTTATACTTTCTAAGCTGCTTTTCAAGTCTAGCAAGAGCAATATCAAACGCTGAATATATGTCATCTGAAGCAGCGTTACCTTTCAATATCATATGTCTGCCTGTACCATCATTCACGACAATATCACAAACCAATTGGAATCCTTGTTTAGAAAAATGCACATTTGCACTAATTATTACATCACAAAAATACTTTTCTGACACCTGCATAGTACGATTTTTTACGTAGTCTTGCAAAGAATTCCCAATAGAAATATGTTGACCTGATACTGATATTTGCATAAAATCCCCTTTATATTTAGTTAAATCAAATATTATATGTAATAATCAGATGCAGAGTCGTCTCAAATCTGATTGTTTCGATAATTTCACCGAATTTGGGATACTCAAATGATCCTACGAATTGGATTTGAAAATGAATAGTGAGCAGGCGTAGCGTACATATAGTATAGTTACGCATGCGAATCCATGATATTTTCAAAAAACAATTCGTAGGAGCAGAAGAGTATATAAGAATTAACAAATTCTTATCCCTAATTCGTATAACTACCTATCTATACAACTAATGTATAATCATGTGAATTTCAAGCCATTATTTTGAAATTTTTATAATGACTTGATAATTGCTTTAGATAAAATATAAGCTTATAACGCTTACTTCAAATTGTTCTTTTAAAGTATTTTTCAGTTAAAAAGCGATTCTTTGACCGTAATTTTACCTAAATTGTAACATTTTATAGCTAACTTAAATAAGGTTATAATTTTGTTCTAAATAATGTTTTTTTTGTTTTTACTATCTGTTTTGTTGTGATGACTTTCTAAGCCTAGATTTATTCTTATGTAGCTTTATAATTGCTTTAGTTACTCTTACTACAAAAGATGGCTCAATCCCACCTTCTAGACAAGTTTCTTTAAAAGATTCACTACCACCAAAAATCCATAATTTTGCTTCTTGTTCTAGCTTTTTTGCTGTGCGGAATTTTGATATATTGGTTGCATCAATAATTGCCTGAGTAATAATAGCTTTACGTAAGATGACATCAGGTGAATTAGTGTATGATTTAAGACGTTCAAATGGGGATTGGAATTTAATAACATTATATATATTTACTTTGTTAACCATAAATTTATTACCATATATTGATTTTAATTAAGTTCTGCGTGCAGAACCTAAGAAGTATAATGATTTTTATGCGTGTACTAATAGTTTCAGGGTAAAAAAGTGTAAATATTTTAAACTTTCTTAATAATTTAACCTGTATTCGATGTAACAAGTTAATACTAGGCTCAAGTAATCATCCCCATTAGGAGGATATCAGCCCACAACTGTTGAAAGTTTACAAATACCTATACCACAGCATCTATTAGCGAGCGTAAGCGAAGCAATCTAGGAAACAATCTATAGATAAATGATGTTACTGGATTGCTTCGTCGGCCTTACAGCCTCCGTAGCTCGTGACGTATAGGAAGCTGTATTTACTAACTTTCAACAGTTGTGGATATCAGCCCTGCGTAGCTTACTATTACCCACATCTTTTTTTCGTTCGCTAGCAAATGGCTCACACTAGACTCATTGGTTATTTTGTGGTACAATATAAATGTTTTGGTATATTCGAATGATCCTACGAATTGGATTTGAAAATGAGGGACAAGCGAACTAGGTCATAGTACCCTACATTTTTCTATAATCGTCATAGCAAGGCTCTTTAGATGCCGTGGCGATCTAGGTAAACAGCGAAGCTGTTTTTTTAGAGTAACGCTTCGCGTATCCTGGATTGCCGCGTCGCCGCTTTTTCGCGACTCCTCGCTAATAGACGATCAGCAGCCATTTTAATAGTGGTTATATAAAAAATGTAGGGTACTATGGAACTAGGTATACATTTATCACGCGAGTTCCTGATATTTTCAAAAAACAATTCTTCAAAGCAGAAAATTATAAATAATTTATGGTTTTAAAGTACTATGTCTGTGTTACCTATTGTTACTGCTCCAGATTCAAGATTAAAACAAAAATCTTTGCCAGTAAGTATAATCGATGATACTATAAGAAAGTTGATGGATGACATGGTTGAAACTATGTATCATGATCGTGGTGTGGGGTTAGCTGCCATTCAGATTGGAATAACTAAACGTATATTGGTAGTTGATTTGCAGAATAATGATGATACAGAAAGACCTGTTGGTTTTTATCCATTATTTATCGCTGACCCGAAGATAATAGACAAATCTAAAGAATTAGTTGTGGCAGTAGAAGGGTGTTTATCTTTACCGGAGCAACAGGTCGAGGTAGCAAGGTCTGAGTCTATAACTATAAGATTCTTAGATTATAATAATATCCAGCAAGAATTAAAAGCTGATGGTTGGCTTGCTAGGGTTATTCAACATGAAATGGATCATTTAGATGGTAGGCTACTAATTGATTATTTAAGTGATATAAAAAAGGACGTAGCATTACGTAAATTAAAAAAGCTAAAAAATAATATTTTGTGAAAGTAATTTTTATGGGTACGCCAGAATTTGCTGTACCTACTCTTAAGAGTTTAATTAACAGCAAAGATCACCAAGTGGTTGCCGTATTCACTCAAGCTGCAAAATCTAAAGGAAGGGGACTAAATGAGGTAGCATCACCTATCCATAGTTTGGCATCAAAATATGATATTCCAACTTATACCCCTAAAACCTTGAGAACCGAAGAAATAACCAATTTAATTAATTCAATTGATGCAGATATAATAGTAGTAGTTGCTTATGGGTTTTTGATACCACAAGCTATCCTACAAGCCAAAAAATATGGATGTCTTAATATCCATCCCTCAAGTTTACCACGTCATAGGGGAGCGGCCCCATTGCAGCGTACTATTATAGAGGGAGACCCTGAAACTTCTGTATGCATAATGCAGATGGATGAGGGGTGGGATACTGGTGATATTATATTGCAGCATTCGTTTTCACTCTCTCCTAGAATAACTTTACCAATTTTGCATGACCAATGTGCAGAAATAGGGGCTGATTTATTGGTTAAAACTTTAGATAATATTGATAACTTACCAAGGATTGTCCAAGATAAAGATGGAGTAACTTATGCTCATAAACTCAAGAAAGAAGAAGGAAAGATCGATTGGTATGAGACTGCTTACAAAATAGATTGTAGAATTCGCGGTATGAATCCATGGCCTGGAATATATTTTGAATATAGAGGTAAAGTTATAAAGATCCTAGAAGCGTATTATAATGATTTAGATGTTAAATTACCTCCTAGTACTGTGGTTAATAATAGTGTCTTAGAGATAGCTTGTGGTAAGGGTACTTTGATTATCAAAAAATTACAGCAAGAAGGAAGAAAAGCTTTAAACGTTGAAGAATTTATACGTGGGGTACAAATCCCCCTAGGTACTTTATTGGATTGATGTGGGAGAATTAGTATATACTAACTCCAACCACTCGTCTTCATCAATAATTTTAATTCCAAGCTCCTTAGCTTTTCTGAGTTTACTACCGGCATCGCTACCCGCTACCACTAAAGCAGTAGCAGACGAAACACTACTACTTACTTTAGCTCCTAACTTCTCTGCCTGAGATTTTGCTTCTGCTCTTGAAAGAGTGAGTAGAGAACCGGTAAATACCACAACTTTGCCAGTTAATGCGGTTTTGGTGGTTTGACCACTATAGTCTTGAATTTCTAAAATTTTACTTAGCTGATGAATAATTTGTAGATTTTCTTTAATATCAAAGAAGTCGATAATATCCACCAAAATTTTATCTCCTATTCCTTCTAGATCATTTAACCTTTGGTACATAGGCTGATCACCTTTTAATAAAGATTCCATAGCTTCTATAAAATTACCATAATTCTGAAATTCTCGAGCAAGTAATTTGGCATTTTGTTCGCCAATATGCCTAATTCCTAAGGAATAAATGAATCTGTTTAAGGAAACATTTTTGGCTTTGTCGATGTTTGCGAATAAGTTTTCTACAGATATTCGCCCCCATCCTATCATATTTTCAAGCTTGACTAAGCTTTTTTCATTATTATTTTGTAAATAAAAAATATCCACTGGATTTTTTATTAAAGACTCTTTCAGTAGAAATTCTATTTGCTTTTTTCCCAAACCGTCTATATCTAAAGCATTTTTAGAGGTAAAATGACAAATTCGTTCATAATTCTGAGCAGGGCAATTTAACCCATTATCACAACGAATTATTATTGTCTCTTGATTATAATGTAAATGAGAACCACAAGATGGGCAAAGTTTTGGCATATCGATTTTTTGTGATTCACTAGAACGTCGAGTAAAATCTACGGCAGTAATTTGCGGTATGACATCACCTGCCCTCTGCAAAAATACATAATCATTGATCCTTATATCTTTCCTTATGATTTCCTGATAATTATGTAATGTAGCTCTTGATACCCTAACTCCCCCAATAGAAAGCGGCTCTAACTCAGCAACAGGCGTTAATACACCTGTCCTACCTACTTGTAGAGTAATATTAATTAGTTTAGTTTGACCAACTATTGCAGGGAATTTATGAGCAATAGCAAATCTTGGACTTCTTGCAATAAACCCCATTCTTTGCTGCAAAGCAAAATCATTTAACTTATACACAACACCATCAATTTCATAAGGCAATTGATCTCTAGATGAATTCAAATATTCGTAGAAAAATTTCAGATCATCTTCAGAATACGCTAATTTTCCTATATTATTAACAATAAATCCTAGCTCTTTCAGTTTATGTAATAAAGCATCTTGAGAATCAGCTATTTTGCTACTACTATTTCCCACAGCATAAACAAAATATTGTAGTGGTCTACTTGCTGTAATGTTTGGATCTAACTGCCTTAATGATCCGGCAGCAGCATTACGTGGATTTGCAAACTTATCTTTCCCATATAATTCCTGTACTTGATTTAATAATAGGAAATCATTTTTATTAATATAGACCTCACCTCGTACTTCCAAAATTTCGGGGCTTGATACTATTGAATGAGGGAAATTCTTGATAGTCTTAATATTTTCAGTTATATCTTCTCCAATAAAACCATCCCCTCTTGTCGCAGCAGTGGTGAGTATGCCATTCTTATAGGTAGCAGAAAAAGATAGACCGTCTATTTTAGGTTCGCAAAAGATAGGTTGAAAACTATCAAGACGTAAGAAATTCTTTATTCTATTTATAAATTCTGATACATCCTCATTATCAAATGCATTACTAAGAGAAAACATTGGATTTATATGTTTTACTTTAGAAAATTTCTCTGCAGCTAGGCTACCGATTTGTTTAGTTGGACTATTTGCCAGCACAAGATGAGGAAATTTTTTTTCAAGTTCAAGATTTAAATTAAATAATTGATCATATTCAGCATCAGAAATCAGAGGAGTATCTTCTTGGTGATATGCTTTATTATATTTTTCTATCTCACTTGCCAGTTGTTTTAGTAAGTTTTCTACCTCTGATTCAGAAAGATGTTCAATATTGGTTGGAATATTTTGCATATTAATCGTAAAAGTTTGAAGATCAGATTTAATTGTAACTAGGTATGACGTATGAGGTACGGTAATGTTGTATCGAACTCAGGTTAAATTATTATTATCGCATAAATCTTGGCAACATAACCTAATAACCTCAATTTCGGATTAATTTCATTAATCCGAAATTGGAATGAGAATGTAAACAATCAGGCTTAAAGCGGTTTGACGCCTGATTGTTAAATATTTCATTTGCTAATAATCTTATTTTTATATCAATAAAAATAAGATTATTAGCGATAATAGATTAAAATGCATTCGTAGAACCGCTTCAAGAATGCATTTTTCTGATATTATAACCAGTTTTGGATTAAAATTTTTAATTTTAATCCAAAACTGAGGTTAATAAGACCTATTTAACGTAAACTCAAGTAAAGAAGCTAAATGATCTTTATAAATATTCTGTATAGGGATTTGCTCCAATAAATTACTAGCCTCATTCTTAATGTTTGCTAGATGGTCGATAATTTGTTGCTTAATACCATGTTGTATCATCAAACTTCGTATTATCTCAAATTCACTCTCAGATCTATTATCCGCCTTAATCATTTTCTGAACTGTTAATTGCCCGGTATCATCAAGCTTCTTATATAAAAAGATTAGGGGTAGAGTTATTTTTCCTTCTAAAAAATCATCACCTATATTCTTGCCCATATCATGACTATTTCCTAAATAATCAAATAAATCATCAATAATTTGGAAAATATTTCCTAAATATCTACCAAATTTTTGTAAACTTTCACAGATCTCGTTAGATTGACTAGAAATAATTGCTCCTACTTCACAAGATACTCCAAATAACTCTGCCGTTTTAGCCATAATTATTTCATTATATTCTGTTTCATCAATAATTCTCCGCTGATTCAATTTCACAAGCTGAGAAACTTCACCTTCTGATATAATTGCTGAAGCTCTTGATAAAGATTTCATAGCTTTAACAGATTTGGTATCTACCATTAGTTGAAATGATTGACTAAATAAAAAATCTCCAACTAGAATACTAGCCTTACTCCCCCAAACAACGTTAGCAGTAGGTTTGGATCTTCTCATTGTACTTTCATCTACTACATCGTCATGAAGTAAAGTTGCTGCATGAATAAATTCTACAGCCCCAGCAAGTTTTATATTATCTTCACCGACATAACCAAACATTTTACTAGTTAAAATTGTTAGTAATGGCCGTATTCTCTTTCCACCAAATTCCAATAAATATTTACCTACTACGCCAACTAGTGGTTCTTTGGCAGCTAAGTGGGTCAGAATAAGTTTATTTAAGCTAGACAGTTCTACTGCTAAATCTTTATGTATTATTTTTATAGTATCCAATTTACATCTCTAATGCTATTTTATGATTTCCTGCCAAACATCACTATCAACCTCCAAAAAAGGCTGGATCATTAATTGTTTTAACAATGAATGATGCTCATTAAAATCAGGTACTAGTTCTTGTATCCTTTTTGTTACATTATCACCAATATGTATTTTTTCCGAGGCTTTTTTGTATAATGCTAGATAATATAATGGCAGAAATTGATTAAAGTCTACGGAACCTATTTTGCCTTTTTCTATATTACTTGAATCTAATTTATACTCAAAACTTATGTCACCTGAGTTAGAATCAGGATGATCTGATATGGTTTTTAAAAAATACTTCGTACCTTCTTTGTATACAATACGACTATCTTCTGAGAATGTTTTAAACCTACCCAAGTTAAAGAAATAATTGGTTATAATATCCGTTGCCTTTAAATAATTATTAAAGACAACAAGTCCCTTAATATCAAATTTTCTAAATGCATCTAGCCTGCATTCGCTTGATAATCGAAATCCGGTATTATTAGAAAACAAACTAAGATTATTTATTTGAGCTCTCATTATATCTTGTTTTCTAGCAAGAAAATCTATATCTAAATCAAAAATATATTGATGGTTCTCTAATTCAGTCAAGTTGAATTTATCTTTATTACTGTTAATATATTGTAATTCTTCTATTAAAGATGAACTATTAGGGAGTAGCGATATATATGACAATAAGTACTGTATAGAATTCAATATATTATCGGAAAATCCTGGCTTCAAATCAATTTTTGATTCAACCTTAAGATGACTATCATTGCTACCTTCTTCTACTTTACTTTGATACAATAAAGTAGTCAAGGATTCTTGAATACTACTTGAGAACTTGCTTGATATCATTTTTATTTCTAAATCTTTAGCAAACTCACTATATAAAGATTTATTAGTTTTTATATAAAACTTACCTTCAAAACTAAAAGGCATCGGCCAAGCAAATCTATATAATAAAAGACCAGCTGGTATTCTTCTGTTTATAATATTACTTTCTAATATTTTTGTTGAATAAGCGATATTTAATTTTTGTGGCACATTATTTTTAAAATCTTCTATATCAGTATAGTATTTATTCTTTTCTAGTGAAAATGAAATAATTGTATGATCTTCATCATATAGTTTTTGCCCGTCAACTAAATCAAAAATTTTTGTCTTGTCAGATGTTAATTCCAATTCTTTTATAAAATTTATAATTTCAAACGGATCTTTTTTTTGTATAAAAACCTTAAGTAACTTAAAGCTTAAAGGAATTTTTGCTATAAAAGAATAATTACCACTTTCAAATCTTGTACCAAATCCCAAATCAATAGGTTTATAGCGACCTGTTGCGTTACCAAAATAACTAACAAAGCAAACCTGTTTCAGTAAATCATAACCTATATAAATCGGGGAATTAAATTCAATTATACTATTTTCTCCCTCTTCATGCCAACCAATTACTTGCAAGGCAATTTTAAACGGAAAACCATAGAGAGCAACTTTATTAAACTTAATGAAATATCTTTGTTCACTATCTATTGAATTAACAGCGATATAACGGTTACTATATTGCCCATTAATCTTATTAGCTAAAGAAGTAACAATTACCAACCATGAGATGGTATAAATCAATAGGATTACAGCAATTATAACTGATATATATATTAACGTTTTTCGCATGCTAATTACATAACTTCACATATTCACGATTTAGTTGTACTATATTCCAAAACCACAAAATAACTATAATAATAAAAATTGTTAGTAAATAAACTACTATTGAATCACATGTGGCAGTAGGCACTATAATAAATATAAAAGACTGGATAAAAGCTCCTAAAGACTTACCAAATTTAATACCTATAACCTCAACAGCAGCTTTACCTTTTGTTCGAAGTTCTAATGATAAAGGAATATATGCCATTTCCTTTGTTGAATCAAATAACGAATATTTAGTTGATTTACTTAGAATATTTTGTACTCCTCCGATAATTACAGCCGCATAAATTGGATTAAAGTCCTTTATACCAAAACTTATATATTCTGAGAAAATAACAAAGATAAAAAACATTAAGCCAGTTATAAAAAGCATTAAGGGTGTTAATAATGCTGAAATTAACCAAGTAAATTTCCTAATCACATTACTACCAACTATCATAAAAGTAACGCTAGAAATTCCCATCCAAATATTAAACCTACCCATAAAATGTATATAATCTAACGTATTGGGATTAAGCTCCCTTACCTTAGCTTTCCACGGACCTTCTACTATATTAATTAGTAGTGCATAACAAATTATCAATAAAGCAATGCGTCCAATATATTTTGAGTTAATAACCAACCTTATACTATCCATAAGTGATAAGGAAGTTTTTGCCTGTATTTGAACTATTTGGAAATCAGCCTTTAGCACCTTGTCATTCAAAATAAAATAATTAATTAACCTAAATAATACCATGGAAATTATACCGGCAAACACTATTATAGAAATAACAGGTTGTAGCATTAGTTCTGATTTATATTGCAAATCTTCATTTATTATAACTTGAGCATCGACTACCCCTCGTACATTTGAGAAAGCTACTAATACATTGCCAGCTAAAATCAGACCAACATTACCTACCATTCCTAAAATTGGATAGAAACGTTTCGCTTTACTGGTATCAAAAATATTATTAGCAAATTGCCAAAACATTAGATTAATAATTACTGCACTCCATAATTCTGAACAGATATACATGAGAGCATAACTCCACTTACCCATTATCTTGATAAACCATCGAAAATTAGGATACAATGATACTAAATGTTCTACCTGCTCAGCATTTGGATGATAAAACTCCTGATTAGGGTAAATTATATAAGCAAATATCAGGAAAAAAAGCAAAAAACTCGAAATTACTATATAAAAAATATATTCAAAACGTACGTGATTACTAAGTTTTACATATATTATAGTAAATAATATAGAGGAAGGAAGAACAAACCAAAGTTTTAGAAAACTAATGACTTCTGCTCCTATTGATGGTATGACCAATCCGTCTTTAACGGATCTAAGTGTTCCAAAATTAAAAAGAATACACAGCATCATTAATGCCATAGGCAAAAAAAGTTTCAATTCCTCTCTTTCTATAGGCCAAATGATTTCCTGAATTTTAGTAAAAATACTTTTGAATGGTAACATTATTTTATACAAAAAATTACCTAAAGACTAACACTATCTATTTAACATAGATATGTAATGGAAGTCGAACTAAACCTTTTAAAGCTCTATGCAAATAAAGTCAATGAAAATAAACATATTTTTCTATTAACAAAATATTTATGTGACAAAATTATAGGATAACGAGACATAACTTGCCTTGTAGGAAAATTTTTAATATGCTACAAGAGATAAAGTAAGATGATAATAATTATGTCCATTAGGTCAATAGACCTCTTTCGAAACTCTACTTCTGCTGGTAATTTGTACGTCGTTCCGGTACTCAAATCCTCACGTACGCTTAAGTACGCTGCGGTTCTACGTTCCGTGACTCCTTCAAATTCCTCAGCACAAGCGAGTTTCGAAAGAGGTCTAATATTAGCCATATATTTATTGTTTCTTTTTCCGTTATATTTATATGTTAATGTAGCATATGCTAATATAGACGTAGAAATTGCTGAATCACATAAATGCTCAAGGATGTTTCCTTACTTTGAAAAGATACATAAAATTCCTCCTAATACGTTACACTCGATAGCTTTAAAAGAATCGGGCAAAAAACATACTGAATATAAAATTAAAGTAGTTTGGCCTTGGACTGTCAATATTGAAGGTAAAGGCTATTATTTTAATACTAAAAAAGAGGCAATATCATTTGTAAAAAAACAAATTATTCAAGGCAAAGAAAATATTGATGTAGGATGTATGCAAATCAACTTAAAACATCATTTAAATGCATTTAACTCTTTAAATCAAGCTTTCGATCCTAAGAAAAATGTCGCCTATGCTGCTAAATTCCTAAAAGCTAAATATGATCAGTTAGGTAGTTGGCACAAAGCAATTGCTCATTACCATTCAGCCACCCATGAGTTTGGCTATAGATATAAACAAGATGTTATCAAAATTGCTAACAATATGGATTTGTATAAAAACTCTATTAACATGTATAGTGGGTACAATTATTATAATAATACACCTACTCTGCCAACAAACATGCTTTTGAGGAATAAACAGAGAGCTTCATTTGAAAGTAATATTAGGAAATATAAGAGTAATATTATGGTAGTATTACCAAGAGCTAGCTAGAGGTAACAATTATATTTGATCGTGAGAAGTTAAAATCTAATCGTGACAAAGTGGTGGATAATATCGCTGAGTGTGCGTTTTTTAAATATGCAGCATTCGATATTATTGAGCGTCTAAATATTATTGATAAAGAATTTCCTGATATTTTAGATTTAGAATGTCGTACTGGTATACTAACTAAACTATTAGTGCAGAACTATAACTATGCTATAATTGTAGCGGCTAGTGCATCAAATGTTATGTTACAATCGTTTGACCATACTCCCAAATTACTAATTGATGAAGAAAACTTACCATTTAAGGCAGCTAGTTTTGACCTAATAACTTTTTCCTTAGGTCTACACTGGATCAATGATGTACAAAATTTTCTGTTACAGATAAAACGTATTTTAAAGCCAAATGGCCTATTTATTGGTAATTTTATCGGTGGTAACAGCCTAAAAGAACTACGAATGAAATTCATTGAAGCTGAAATAGCATTAAGTCGCCCTCACTTCCAACATGTTTCCCCTTTCATCCATTTTGATCACGTAACACCTTTACTAGGACAGGCAGGATTCACAGAAATTATCGTTGATTATGAAAATATTCAGCTGAGCTATAAAAGCCCTTTAGATTTCATTAGAGAACTAAAGAATATTGGAGAATCTGGAGCATTATTAAAAAACTCTCATAACATAATATCGAAGCAAATGCTTTCTATTCTAAGCAATGATACTAACACTTTTACCGAACAAATTAATATAATCAGCTTCATTGCCTCTCCGAGTAAGAATAGTATAAAAATAACTCGTAATTTAAAACAGTAGGAAAAATAAGTATTTATAGCTTGCTCTTACTTTCTCCTTACATTATTATAAACCTCAGTTTTGGATTAAAATTTTTAATTTTAATCCAAAACTGGCTATAATATCAGAAAAATGCATTCTTGAAGCGCTTCTACAAATGCATTTTAATCTATTATCGCTAATAATCTTATTTTAAAATAAGATTATTAGCAAATGAAATATTTAACAATCAGGCGTCAAACCGCTTTAAGCCTGATTGTTTACTTTCTCATTCCAATTTCGGATTAATGAAATTAATCCGAAATTGAGGTTATAATAATCACAACTAATATACATAATTATGGTATCTTATGAAAGCACACTGTTCAACAATTACAAGTAAGGGACAAGTTACTATCCCATCATATATTAGAAACAAGCTACACTTATCTTCTGGTAGTAAATTATAGTTCATTATGCAAGATGACTCTTTTATAGTAGTGCCAATTAATAAGCCAGTTAAAAATTTAAAAGGAATACTACCCAAACCAAAAACACCATTAAGTATCGAAGATATGAATGAAGCCATTAAGAGTGGATATGATCGGAATTGATACTAATTTATTGGATTGCTTCCTCGCCACCAAAGTGTCTCCTCGCAATGACTCTATTCTCCCTATGGCTTTTAAATGCCATGCGTAAGGTGAGTAAAATAATCAAAAAATAATTAAATTAAATTCAAATTAGCTATTAGTGTTCGTATATTTATGGTTTATAATACCATTAATTATTATAAGTAAGGGAAAATATATGCAAGAATTTGATTTAATAGTAATTGGTAGTGGTCCAGCTGGTTATACAGGGGCAATAAGAGCAGCACAGCTGGGTATGAAAGTTGCATGCATAGAAAAAAGGGCAACGCTTGGTGGTACTTGCCTAAATGTTGGATGTATTCCTTCAAAACTATTACTAAATTTTTCTGAAAAATTTAATGAGGTATCAAAACATTGTGCTGATATTGGTATTATGACCTCAACCAAACTTGATTTACAAAAAATGATGACTAAAAAAAGTCAAGTAGTGTCAGACTTATGCAAGGGTATAGAAAGTTTGTTTGTAAAAAATAAAATTACTAAATTTAGTGGAAGTGCCAAGTTTATTTCAGCCAATCTTGTGGAAATTACTAACGGTAAAACAGTTGAGTCGATTTCGGCTAAGAATATTTTAATTGCTACTGGCTCTGATATTATTGAAATACCCAATATTGTTGTAGATGAGGAATATATAGTTTCATCAACGGGAGCTTTGAACCTTCCTAAAGTTCCAGAAACTATGGTAGTAATTGGCGGTGGTTATATAGGTTTAGAGCTTGGTTCGGTATGGAATAGGCTTGGTTCTAAAGTAACGGTTATTGAATATGCTGATAGCATTGTCCCAGCTTTAGATAAAGAAATTATTAATCAATTTACTAAAATCCTACAAAAACAATCCATTGAATTGCGACTGAATAGCAAAGTACTATCTGCTGAAAAAAAAGCAGGAAAAGTTACTTTAAATATACAACAAACATCTGCTTCCTTAGTAGAGCAAATTACTACTGATATAGTTTTATTAGCTGTCGGCAGAAAAGCTTATACAACAAATTTAGGTCTAGATAAATTAGCAATTCAAACGGACAAACAAAACAGAATTACGGTGAATAGCCAATTCCAAACAATAATCCCCAATATTTATGCCGTTGGTGATGTAATTGCAGGACCTATGCTTGCTCATAAAGCAGAAGAAGAAGCTGTCGCTGCCGTCGAAATTATGGCGGGTCTAGCTGGTCATGTTAATTATAATCTTATTCCAAGTGTAATTTATACTTGGCCGGAAGTAGCAAGTGTTGGTTTAACTGAAGAACAACTAAAAGAAGCCAAGATTGATTACAAAGTTGGTAAATTTCCATTTTTGGCAAATAGTCGGGCGAGAAGCACAGGTTCTACTGATGGGATGGTGAAGATATTAGCTGATAGCATAACTGATAAAGTACTTGGAGCACATATAATAGGACCTTGTGCTGGAACTATGATTGCAGAACTTGTAGCATTTATGGAATTTGGTGCTTCTTCAGAAGATATAGCGAGAACTTGCCATGCCCATCCTACCCTAAGCGAAGCTATAAAAGAGGCGGCTCTAGCTGTAGATAAGAGGGCTATTAATTTTTAGGATTTTTACTTTAGTTTACATGGTAAAAAAGATGTTGCCCTTACGCCTTCAATGTTACCCCATAACTGTTGAAAGTTAAAAAATCGTCTATTAGCGAAGTACTGTTGTAAGGCTTAAAGCGTCTATTAGCGAGCGAACGTACGTGAGCGTGGCCAATCCATGAAGCTTGTCATACAATTGCTTCGTCGACCTACGGTCTTCTCGCTAATAGACGATTTTTTAACTTTCAACAATTGTGGGGTAAATTGGTTTTTACACAACAAAACCAAATAATTTTTTGATTTCAGTAAGAGTTTTAGAAGCAATAATTCTAGCTTTATCCGCTCCTTCATGTAGTGTAGTTACTAGATAATCTTGGTTTTTCATTAGCTCTATATATTGAATATTAATGGGAGTCAGAGTTGTGATGATAATATCAGCTAGATCATCCTTAAATTTAGCAAAACCAGTATTTTGGTATTGTTCAACTATTGTCTCAACATTAATACCAGATAAACTGCAATAAATGTCAATTAAATTGCTGATTTCTGGTCTATTTTGACGATCATAACTGATTTCAGCTAAATGATCTGTTTTAGCTTTTTTAATTTTTTGGTAAATTTGATCCCGGCTATCATTTAAATTAACACGAGATAAATCAGATGAATCAGATTTACTCATTTTTTTACGACCATCTTTTAAACTCATTATTCTTGATGACCCTTGAATTAATGGTTCAGGTAATTTTAGAACTTCTTGATTAAACTTTCTATTGATAATAGCTGCAATATCTCTGGTAAGTTCTAAATGCTGTTTTTGATCATCGCCAACAGGGACGCAATCAGCATTATATAATAATATATCAGCTGCCATTAATACTGGATAAGACAATAATCCTAAACCAGCACTTTCTTGGTCTTTTCCAGCTTTGTCTTTAAACTGAGTCATGCGTTTAAGCCAACCAAGTGGGGTAACGCAATTTAATATCCAAGCAAGTTCAGTATGTTCCTTCACCATACTTTGTGCAAATATAGTGGTTTTCTCCGGCAAAAGTCCTGTTGCTATATACATAGCAACAGTTTGCAATATGGATGAGTTTAGCTCAAGAGGTAAGCGATCTATAGTAATAGAATGCAAATCAGCTAAAAAGAATAAGCAATTGTACTCATCTTGAATCTTAAGCCAATTAGATATTGAACCAAGATAGTTTCCTAAATGCAAAGCCCCTGTCACTTGAACTCCAGATAGAGCTGTTTTTTTCATTTAATTTCCCCAAATAATTACTAATTATATCTATATGTAGACGTAATTTTATGCTATTGTATACTCAAATGATTTGAAGAATTGGATTTGAAAATGAATGGTGAGCAAGCGGAGCGTACATATAGTACGTGAGCATGCGAATCCATGATATTTTCAAAAAACAATTCTTCAAAGCAGAAGAGTATACCCGTTAATTATCAACAACTAAGATTAACCAACCATGTTTTGGCGTTTAAGAGTATTAACATTTTATGCATTACTTGCTATATTTACCATTACATTCTTCCTTATATGTTACATACCCGTAACATTTTTTAATGTCAACTATTATATACGTTATAGGATTGGAGTTATTTTTTCCTATGTATTTATTTGGTTGGCTAGAATCTTTTGTGGTTTAAAATACCAAGTTTCTGGTCTAGATAAATTACCTTCTGTTCCTTCTTTAGTATTGTCTAATCACCAATCATGTTGGGAACAAGTATTTATACAATTAATTATACCTGAACATTCTTGGGTATTAAAAAAAGAGTTATTTAATATCCCCTTATTCGGTTGGGGTCTGCAAATGGTTAAGCCAATTGCCGTAGACCGTAATGTTAATATCTCGGTTAGTCAAATTTTAAGAGAAGGACAGGAAAAGATAAAAGATGGTTTATGGTTGGTTATTTTTCCTGAATCTACTAGATTTAGACCAGAACAAAATGCTAAATTTAAACCTAGTGCAGTAAAATTAGCATCACTAGCAAAAGTACCGATCGTGATGATGGCTCACAACGCAGGGGTATACTGGCCAAAAGGTTTTTGGATTAAGAAACCAGGGGTAATCCAAGTAAAGATTATTAATGTTATTCCTGTAGAGGAAATAGAACAATCTGATGTTCGAGAATTGACAAGCAAGATAGAACAGGTAATCAATACCGAAAAGCAAATATTATTTGAACAAGCTTTGTGAAGCAATAAATTTAATCTAGACAAATATTAATGTCTTGGATAGAATTAAATAGTACTATTTAATCATGGCAGTTTAATAGTATCAAAATCATTAAAAATAGGTATATCATGAAAGAAAAATTAACATTCAATCTTAGATATCTACGTGAGAATCAGGATACTCAGTACCCAGAACAATCTCCTGAAGAAGGGAAATGTAATAATTACAATTTACGTAATAATGTAAGAAATCCAGAAATACCAGATGCAACATTTAAAAAAGATCAGTCTATTCCCTATACTGTTCATAATTACACAGTATCACCAACTGTTGAGGCAGCTTTTAATGCTTATGAGAAAAATGGAACCTCTACTCATTTTCTTATAGATAAAGATGGGGCAATATTTAAATTTGTGCCTGTGACCTGTAGGGCTTACCATGCAGGACCTGGTGGGTTACACTATCAAAGTAAGTGGAATCCTCACTTACCGGAGAACATTTTAAAGAATGATATGAATAGTTTTTCGGTAGGAATTAATTATGTAAATACTGGATTAGAAGCTTATCCCGAGCCACAGATAAAGGCTGGGATGCAGTTGCAAGAATGGTTAACAACTCATACACATTCTGATTCAAAAATGTTATTGGGTCATAGTGATTGGACTCCTGGAAGAAAAATAGGACCTGGACCGTATTTTCCATGGCAAACATTCGCCAAGGCAAAAGAAGAAGGGTTCTCTCATAATTTTGGTGTATATTGCTTTAAGGAAAGGAAAGAAAATCCGGAGGTAGTAGTTTCTTATAAAGACAAGAGTAAGCAAGATAAAGATACAATTGAAGATATACAAAAGCAACTTGAGGAGTTAGGATATAAAGTACTAAATAATGAAGGTACGAATCTAGGAAAGCTAGATGATCAAACTATTTCTGCTATGTTATCGATGAAACTGCATTATCGAGGACAGGATATTGTAAATGATCCAAATCAAAAGAGTTTGTGGGAAAACTTGTGGCATAATAATACCAAAGAAAATAAAGAGGCTCTTGGTGGTATATGGGACGAAAATGACTCAATGATACTTGGAGATGTGTTAGATCAGTACTCGGAAAGTTGATCTCTGCAAATTTTTGTAATAAACCACACAAAACAACTAGCCTCTATAAATATCACAGAGGCTAGTTGAGTTAGTTTGGTTTTAATTAAAATACTTACGCTCAGTTACAACTTCATCTTCATTAGAGGAGGCTGTTTTGTTATTTTGCCATTTCTTTGCAGATTCGCGTTTATTACCATTATTATCGCTGTTATCTTTATAAGACTCAGATTTTTGATTAGTTATAACGTCCTGAGTAACTTTAGCATCGATATTTTTTATGGTTAATTTTGCTTTGCCTTTATTGTCAAAACCAATAAGTTTAACTTTTACTATATCTCCATGTTTTAAAACACTAGATACAGATTCAATACGTTCTTTTGAAATCTCACTAATATGTATGAATCCATCACGATTACCTAAATAATTGATAAACGCTCCAGAGTCTAATATTTTAACAACAGTTCCATTGAATATGCCACCAATTTCAGGGTCAAAAGCAATTGACTTAATTTTTTCGACAGCCATATCTAGCTTCTCTTTGCCTATAGTCGAAACAGTTACATTGCCATCGTCGCTTATGTCAATTTTAGCCGATGTCATATCACAAATTTCGCGTATTACTTTGCCACCCGGTCCTATGACGTCTCTAATTTTATCTTTATCAATTTTAAAACTTTGAATACAAGGTGCATACTGGCTAATATGGTTATTGGTTTTATTAATAGTCTTATCCATTTCTTGTAAAATATGAACAAGACCAAGCTTTGCTTGAACTAAAACATGCTTCATTATTTCAAACGTTACTCCAGATATTTTTATATCCATTTGTAATGCGGTTATGCCGTGTTTACCACCAGCTACTTTAAAATCCATATCTCCAAGATGATCTTCATCCCCCATAATATCGGATAATACTACAAACTTATCACCTTCTTTTATCAAACCCATAGCAATACCTGCTATAGGAGTTGTGATGGGTACTCCAGCATCCATTAGAGCCATTGAACTACCACAAATAGTAGCCATAGATGACGAACCATTACAGGAGGTAATTTCTGACACTACTCTAATAGAATAAGGGAATTGTTCTTTAGTTGGCAGCATGCGGTTAATGGCTCTCCATGCTAGTTTACCATGCCCTATTTCTCTACGTCCAGGAGCTCTTACTGGGGTTGCTTCGCCTACTGAATAAGGAGGGAAAATATAGTTAAGCATAAAACGCTCTTTATATTCCTCGTCTAAACTATCAACAATTTGTTCATCTTGACCAGTACCTAGTGTTGCAACTACTAAACTTTGTGTTTCCCCTCTAGTAAACAAGCTTGAACCATGTGTTTTTGGCAACAAAGCCACTTCACAAGCTATGTTTCTTATATCTTCCGGTTTTCTACCATCGATACGAATATTGCTCTTTAATACGTTTTGCCGTAATATTTCTGATTCTACTTCTTTAAGAGCGAACTCAATCTGAGAATTAGTAAGATTATTATTAGCAATATCTTCGGCAAAATGTCGCTTAATTATATCAGAAACATGCTTTACCGCTAAGACCCTTTCTTGTTTTGATTTGATAGAAAAAGCATGCTGAATATCTTCTGATGCGATACCTCTAATTTGTTCCTTTAAGCTAGTAGGGAATAAATCGGCAAGCTGTAATTTAGGTTTCCCAGCACTTTTTACTAAATCATTAATCAATTCAATTACAGGCTGTAATGCCTTGTGACCAAACTCAATAGCTTCCAACATTTTTTCTTCGGACAATAGATCGGCTTCAGATTCAACCATCATAACTGACGTCTTAGTGCCTGCCACTACTAAGTCTAATTTACTAGTCTTTAATTGGCTAAATGAAGGGTTTAATATGAATTGATCATTTATCAAGCCAACTCTGCTAGCTGCTACTATATCTTGATAGGGGGCGCTAGACAAAGCCAATGCAGCCGATGCTCCGATAATTGCCAATATATCCGTATTACATTCAGGATCGTATGAAAGAACAGTACAGATTACTTGCGTTTCATTAAGAAAGGCTGGGTGGAATAATGGCCTAATCGGTCTGTCGATCAAGCGTGAGACTAATACTTCTTTTTCTGACCCTTTACCTTCTCTTTTAAAAAATCCTCCAGGTATTTTACCAGCAGCAAATGCCATTTCTTTATAGTGTACAGTAAGAGGAAAGAATCCTATCCCTTCTTTTGCTTCTTTGCTACTCACTGCAGTACATAATAAGACACTTCCTCCCATTTTTACCATAACTGCTCCATCAGCTTGACGAGCAATTTTACCAGTAGTTAATTCTAGTAGTTTCCCACCTAATTCTATCGTTTTAGTTATTTCTTCAAACATTCTTATTCCTTATTTAATGAACAAAAAACCCGGCTAAAATTTTTGATTTTTTAACCGGGCTTTATTTTACTTTCTTATTCCTAGTTTATTAATCAACGACAAATATCTGCTTAGACTTTGCTTCTTGATATAATCCAACAATCGACGCCTACGACCAACTAACATCAATAATCCTCTTCTCGAAGAAAAATCTTTGTGATTAGTTTTAAAATGCCCTGTTAAGTTATTGATTCTTTCGGTTAGAATTGCACATTGCACTTCACTAGAACCAGTATCGTTTTCTTTAGTAGCATATTCTGTAATTAATTGCTGCTTACGCTGTGCTGTAATCGACATCATTAATCTCCATGTTTATTTTTATTAGGTTAACCTGAATTCGATGTAACAAGTTACATCGAATTCAGTATTATATATAGAAACAATCAGGTTTGAAGCGGCTGCCCACCTGATTGTTAAAATATAACACTCCATTCAATATGTGATTTTAATTATTAAAATCACATATTGAATGATGAAAAAAGTTAAAATGCACTTGCGTCAGCCGCTTCAAGAGTGCATTTTTCCTTATAACAAAGCAAGTATCGATATAAGAATTAATAATTCTTATATCGAACTGATGTTAGGTTAAATACTCGAAAAGAATTAAAGCAATTTTCACTCAAGCTACCAATTGCTAAGAGAGAGCCATGATATCGAATCCAAATTAATTCAATATTTTCAGGATAATCAAAATAGCATTTCTGACCATGAATGATTTTCTTAGCTTGGTCAATAGTAGCATCAAGCACCAGGATGTCGTCCAGTACTGCTTCAATCTTTATAGCTTTTTCTGCAAGAAACTGTTGCATTTCTTGCTTTTGTATATCAAGTTCTGTTAATTTAATAGCATTGCATGCTGTAAATATTCCAACTTTAGTACGCTGTAATTCTACCACAAATCCTAAACTTTGCAAGGATAAAGCAATATCTTCTGCTAGAGTCCTTACATAAGTCCCTTTAGAGCATTCAACCTTATAGCTAGCTTGATTATTTTGGTGGTTGAAATTAAGACATTCTAAATTATATATTTCAATATTTCGAGGAGTTAATTCTACTGCCAAATCTTCTCGTGCTAATTTATAAGATCTAATACCGTTAACTTTTATAGCAGAAAAGGCAGGAGGACGTTGTTTTATTGTACCTATGAATTTTTTACATATATTATGGCAATCAATTGAAGTGGGAATATTATCAGTAACCTTTATTATTTTACCTGCAGCATCTGCTGTATCAGTTTGCCTACCAAACTGCACCGTGAAAATGTAAGTTTTCTTTGCATCTACTAGAACTCGCACTAATTTTGTTGCTTCACCAATTGCCAAAGGTAATACACCTTCAGCTTCAACATCCAAAGTCCCACAATGACCAACTTTAGCCCCTAAAAGGTTTTTCTTAATGATAGAAACAAGCTTTGCTGAGCTTATGCCTTTAGGTTTATAAATATTAAGCCAGCAATTATTAAGGTGAAACGTCATTTGTTCGGTTATTTACGAATATTGTTAGCATAAGAGTAATTTAAATCTTAGAATAATCCTATCCTATGAAAAAAACACTATTTTTCTTACAAAAAAGCACTTTGTATATCAAAATATATATTGTATATATAGAATGTTATGATAAAATAGAAATGATAGGCTAACTATATATTAAACGTAAACTTAAAGATACTTGCAATATGCATCTTTGTTTTTTTTATTAGCAAAGCTTTTGGTAGCTTATCATATGAGGTTTATCATTTTCCTAAGGATAAGAAGCTTAGAATTAAGTTGGAATTTACTTCTCCTAATTCAAATCAAACAGAATTATATATTCCTCATCAAGTTTGGGGACATGATTTGTCTAATCAAATAAAAAATATTCATGTAGAAAATGGTGTTTTTATAAAAAATACTAATAAAATAACGCATAAACCCAATCAAAAGATTGTTGTATGGTATGATATATTGAATACTCAAGCAAAACTTGGATCAAACTACTATACTTACATAATCGACCAAGGATTTTATTTTTTATATAAGTTTGCCTTAATATGCCCCAAATTATATACAAATGGCGAAAGTATAGATGTAGATATTAAATTTGCTAGTCATAATGATGTATTTACTAATTTTGGCAATATTGCTGCTAATAAAATACAAAAGCTTAATCTTACTGCAGATAGCTTAATTTCAAAGGGATTTGCTATATCTGGAAACCATAGTATCTTACAAAATGTAAATTATAAGGGTAACAACATAATATTTTTTAGTATAGATACCAAATCACAGGAAAGCTTAACAAAACTTTTGTATGAAATAATAAATGCTCAAGAGAGATTCTTTGAAACAAAGAATAATGATAATTTGTTTGTATTCATAAATAACCATAGAAAACATAATAGTTTCTATGGTACTTTAATTGGTGGTAATACTGTTCTGTATCTATTACCTGAGAAGTTTAATGTAAATGATTTTAATATTAAGCACCTACTGGCACATGAAAATTTGCATAAGTGGATAGGCAATACTCTGATAAAGGAAAAAGAGGAAACACTATATAAGTGGTTTACAGAAGGATTTACACAATATTTTACTGACAAGATTAATTTAACTAATGGAATTGTAACATTTGAAGAATATTTAGAAAACTATAACAAGATTTTACAAAAATATTATACCTCTCCTTACTTATTATTTGATAATGAAACTATATCAAAATTATATTGGGATAATGCTCTAGCTAGCGAGTTAGCATATGACAGAGGCTATATAATAGCATCTGTACTAGATATAAAAATACAAAATCTAACTAATACTCAGTTTAGTTTAGATAATCTTATAAAAACAATAGTGGCAAATCATACTCATAATAAAAAAGAGAAATTCACTACCTCAATTATGATGCAATATATTAACAATATTACCAAAAATAACTTGAAACGTACAGTTAATAAATTTGTAAAATATGGTAATTTTGATTTAAGTAATTTCTTAAATAACTCAAAATTACATTATAAAAAAATTGCTATAAATGATTATGGGTTTGATATTACAAATTTTCAGAAGATAGTTAGCAACTTAAAAAAGGATAGTATAGCATATAAAGCTGGGCTACGTAATAATGATAAATTCAAGAAAATTCATATTTCACAAGAAAATCAAGAAGCTGTAGCGGAAATAATCATTGAACTAATTAATGGAAAATTAATAAAGTATTATGCTAAAAAGAAATTAATAAAAATTCCTGAATATACCAGTATTTATAAGTAGGCAGGATTATCAAAAGCTAAAAAACAGAAACTTGATTTTAATGAATTCTTATTGAGTGGTACAAAATTTGATCAACTAGAAATCAAGAGACTTGGGAGACTTGAGTGATGAGATATCTTCTAGTACAGGGCATTTAAACATTGCAGCTTATCTAGCCATATTATATAATAGCTATACTCTATCTGCTTTGAAAAATTGTTTTTTGAAAATATCATGGATTCGCATGCGTAACTATACTATTATGTACGTTCCGCTTGCTCACCATTCATTTTCAAATCCAATTCTCCAAATCATTTGAGTATATATTAGAAATTGTTTCGGTATTTATGAACAAATGGATCTATTATTTTGGTACTAACGACGGGGAAGGCAATGCCCAAATGAAAGACATACTTGGTAGTAAAGGAGCTGGTCTTGCTGAGATGTCTAACTTAAATTTACCTATTCCTGATGGTTTTACTATTACCACAGAACTTTGTAATTATTTTTATAAAAATAATTACAATTTGCCTGAAAATTTTAATAAGGACTTAGCGGTAGCTGTTAAAAATTTAGAAAATACTACTGGTAAGATTTTTGGAAATCATAAAAATCCACTACTACTATCCGTCCGTTCAGGCTCAAGAGCTTCTATGCCCGGCATGATGGATACTATACTTAATCTTGGGTATAATGATCAAGTTTGCAATGCACTATCCAGTACTGGAAATGAAATTTTTGCTCTTGACAGCTACCGAAGATTCTTAGAAATGTACGGATCAACAGTATTATCCGTTTCAAACGGATTATTTAAGAATGCATTTGAAATGCATAAGAGCAAATGTAATATTTATCAAGAAAATGAAATTACTGGGGATTTCCTAAGAATAATAGTTGAAGAATTTAAAAAGATAATCTTTAATCATTGTGGTGAATCGTTTTTTGATCCATATACACAACTAGAAGAATCAATAAAAGCCGTATTAAAATCTTGGACAAGTGATAGAGCAATAACTTATAGAAAGCTACATAATATACCCAATGATTGGGGTACAGCGATTAATGTACAGTCAATGGTTTTTGGTAATCAAAACAATAATTCTGCAACAGGTGTAGTATTTTCACGTTGCCCTGCAACTGGTGAAAATAAGCTTTTTGGCGAATATCTAGTAAACGCCCAAGGTGAAGATGTAGTGTCAGGGACAAGAACCCCAAGCCCTATTATGTCAAACGATCATAATCTTGACTGCTCAATGCAAACAGTTATGCCACAAATATTTGATCAATTACAGGGAATTTGTAAGAAGTTAGAACTACATTACTTAGATATACAAGATATAGAATTCACCGTGGAAGACGGTAAATTCTATATCTTGCAAACACGTACTGCTAAAAGAACAGCTTTAGCCAGTATTAAAATTGCCACGGATATGGTACAAGAAGGACTGATTACTAAACAACAAGCAATAATGCGTGTAGATCCGGAATCGCTAACTCAGCTTTTGCACACGGCTATTGATTATAGCAATACTCTAAGCCCCATTGCTAAGGGACTACCAGCATCTCCTGGGGCTGCTACTGGTATAGTAGTTTTTTCTCCATATGATGCAGAAAAAATGTCGCATCACCATAAAGTGATTTTGGTACGCCATGATACTAGTCCTGAAGATATAAATGGTATGTATGTTTCAGCCGGTATTCTTACAGCTAGAGGTGGGATGACATCACATGCGGCTGTAGTCGCTAGAGGATTAGGAAAACCATGTGTTTGCGGGGCAAGTGATGTGGTAATAGATGAAAAAAAACAGCTCTTTAAAATAGGGGAAACTATTATTAATTATGGTGACTTAATAACTGTAGATGGTGGAACAGGAAAAATCTTTTTAGGGGAAGTCCCACTTATTCAGCCTAGTTTTACTAAGGAATTTCAAACAATTCTAGATTGGGCAGATGAATTTGCTACTTTAAAAGTTAGAGCCAATGCTGAAACTATTTTAGACGCTGGTGTTTCCATGAAATTTGGAGCATGTGGAATTGGACTATGCAGAACAGAACATATGTTTTTTGACCCTGATAAAATTCCATTAGTACGAGAAATGATAATTGCTCCTGATATAGAACGGAGAAAACATGCGATAAATAAATTATTGCCCTTGCAAATTCGAGATTTTAAGGCATTATTTCGAATTATGCATGGTAAAGCCGTAAATATAAGACTGCTTGACCCTCCTTTACATGAATTTTTGCCAACAACAGAGATTGATAAAAGAAACTTAGCAGATATTATGAATCTACCTTTATCTGTTGTGGAACAACGTTTGCATGCATTATATGAAGTGAACCCCATGCTTGGACATAGAGGATGTCGCCTAGGTATTTCTTATCCTGAGATTTATCAAATGCAAATAATGGCAATTTTTACTGCTATCAGAGAATTGCAAATTGAAGAAAATATAAATATTGTTCTAGAGTTAATGATTCCTTTAATCAGTGATGTTAATGAGCTAAAAGCTTTAAAGATACATATACAAGATGTGATCATTGACATGGAGAATACTAACCAATATAAGTTTGATTTTACTCTTGGTACTATGATCGAGCTACCAAGAGCTGCTTTAAAAGCTGGAGAAATTGCCAAGCAGGTAGATTACTTTAGCTTTGGTACCAACGATTTAACCCAAACAACTTACGGCATTTCTAGAGATGATGTAGCGTCATTTTTTCCAGACTATTTGGAAAAAAAAATCTTTGCATTTGATCCTTTTAGTAAATTGGATGAGGAAGGGGTTGGTGAGTTAATAGAAATTGCTATACAACGTGGGCTAAAAAACAACCCTACATTAAAACTTGGCGTATGTGGAGAACATGCGGGCAATCCTGATTCTATAGAGTTTTTTCATAAAATTGGTTTGCATTATATATCATGTTCACCATACCGTATTCCTATCGCAAGGATTGCTGCAGCTCAAGCGGAAATAAAGAGATGTGGGTAAAAATATCCAGGTAAATCTATATTAATTATTATTTCTTTACCAAATATTTTCTCCGGTAAGATTATTCTTTTGGCATGTAGTAGCATTTCCTTGGATAAAGCTATTGCTTCTTGAGTGCCATATTTTGTATCACCTATTATGGGACAACCCAGCATTTTCGCATGAAATCGAAGTTGATGCATTCTGCCAGTAAGAGGAGTGAACTCAACCAGCGTTAAATCCTTATTGGTCAAACCATTACAGCTAACCCGATTAGCATTTAGCCATAATAAACTGGCGTCATTGCGAGGAGACATAAGTCGACGAAGCAATCCATTTCTAATCACTTTCCTAGATTGCTTCGTCGCTACTAAAGTAGCTTCTCGCAATGACGTCTGTGAATTGGGAGTAATATTAGTCGGGTTAGCTATATTTAAATTCTTAAGCACCTTATAGCGAGTTACGGCTAATTTGCCATGTTCCTCATCATTTTGCACAGTCTCATACACCCCTCCCCTATTCTTCCCTATCATACCACTAATTTCTCCTTCATGTTGCGGAAGGTTACCTAAAACTACGGCAATATAGGTTTTCTGAATATTCTTTTCCTTAAAGCCTTTCATTAATTTTATACTACTCGCATAATTTTTCGCGATTAGTAATATACCTGAAGTATCTTTATCTAACCTATGTACTAGTTTAAAATCTGTCCCTTGGCTATTTAAATATTGTAGTGCATCATCTATAGATAGGCTTATTTTGCTACCACCTTGGGTTGCAAGACCTACTGGCTTATTAATTGCTATAAGCCACTCATCCTGATAAACTAGGTAATCCTTCATTAACTTACCGGCTAGTATAACTACCGAACTCGAAAAAACCCTATCAGAAGCTTTTTGAGGTTCTAAATTTAAACTATCCTCTATAAAAATTTGATCACCGGCATTTATTCGCAAATTTGCCGCTACCTTACAAGAATTAACCATTATCTGTTTAAACCTTAAGGCACGCTCAACCATCCCTTGGGTAAGGCTAGGATATAATTTCTTCAAGTAACGATCCAACCTACAAGGCAGTTCTATATCTACATTTAATATTGCCATAATGAGAACATTAATACGCTATTTAATCAGGGCGATTTAGGTAACTGGCTAATACCCTACTATTTAATAACCTTTTATTTATTAGCTTTACGAACATAATTGAGGCGTATGGTTAAACGAGTACACTCCCTTCTCCTTAGTTTAAATCAAGAAAAATTTCAGGATGTTTTTGTACTATTCTTAATAAAGATATAGCTGAACCACGGGGTTTACGTCTTCCTTGTTCCCATTCCTGTAATGTTCTTAAATTAATGCACATTAATTCTGAGAATTCTTTTTGTGAATAACATAATTGTTTCCTAATATTTATTATCTCATTATTACTTTTTATTGTCTTTATTGTACCTTTTCCTTTTTTTATATCTTTGATAGCTGATAAAAGTTCTGCTCCTATATCCCTTTTTTTTGCTTTCATAATTCTAATTCTTCCTTAATTTTTCTTAAAATACCAATTGATATGTTTTCAGTTTCATTTTTTGCATAAATGGTTAATAACCATATTTGCTCTTCTTCCATTTTATAATAATAAATAATCCTAACTCCACTTCGTTTACCACTATCTTTAGTAGACCATCGTATCTTTCTAAGTCCTCCACTTCTAGGTATCAAATCGCCTGCTTTTGGATGTAGAGATAATTCCCATTGAAATGCAGCATATTGATCATCAGTAAAATAGGACCTTAATAACTTACTAAATAAAGGGGATTCAATATATTCCATCACTATATAATACGTCATTGCCGTATAAAATCAATTATTTTATTAGCAAATGCTAGGTTGAACCCCAAGTTATACCATTTCCCAAAACTAAATTAGCACTAGGAGTACGAGTGTCGAGCACCGGAGCGTACATACTAGTACGTGAGGAGCGGAGATCATGAAGTACGACGACGTGATGATTAGTTTTCGGAAATGGTATTATTAGCAAAAGTAGAATTATGTAATAGGTCTATGCACTCTTTAACAAAAAATACCCCCATAATATACATGATAATAGTATAATAGCAAAAATCTGATGCACTAAGACCATTAACATAGGTACTGAATATAAAATGGTAATTATGCCAGCTAACATTTGTAATATCAGTACACCAACAATATAATAAGCAACTTTGTTTAATTTAGGATGCTTGGTTTTTATTAGACTCAACACCAACAAACCAACACTAGTACAAACAATATACGCTCCAATTCTATGGATAAACTGAACAAAAACAGCATCACTTAAACTATCTCTACTCAATAGTTTAAAAGCTATTTCTTGAGGTATAAAACTATTCCCCATTAACGGAAAGCTATTATATACAAGCCCTGCATCAAGACCTGCAACTAGACCACCTAGAAAAATCTGTATATAAACTATAATAATAGTTAATATACAAAAGAATTTTGCTAAATTTAAACTTATTGTCCGTTCAACTAGTAAAATATCAAAGCTATTTTTCATCAACTGATAGAACAGTAAATTATAGATAATAACTGCAATAACCAAATGACAAGCTAAACGGAAATGACTTACATATGGCTGCAAAATTAGACCACTTTTCACCATATACCATCCCATAAATCCTTGGACTGCAAATAATAACAATATCGCCAAATATACAGGCAGTAACCTTGTATCAATCCGTCCACGTACAAAAAAATACAGTAATGGTACTAGATACAACAAACCTGCTACTCTGCCAGCAAAACGGTGAATAAATTCAAGCCAAAAAATAAATTTAAACTCTGAAAGAGTCATATTAGTATTTTTTTGCTTATATTCGACAGATTGTTGATATTTAGCAAACTCATCCTGCCAGTCAGCATTACCCAGCGGGGGAACGACACCTGAAACCGGTTTCCATTCAACAATTGATAAACCAGCATCAGTAAGCCTAGTGAGACCTCCTAAAAAAATCATAAATATTACCATGCAGCAGCATACCACCAACCAACGCTTTACTAGTATTTGTGACATAAAACATAAACTCAATGCTCTGTATAATTTTGAAGACTATTATACAACAGGCGGTTTTTTATTATAATTAAAACTAATCGCAAATAAGGTGTAAATTGGGTTAAGCCAACCAATAGCTGTGATGTCTAAGTTATCTCTATCTATGGTAATTGTCATATCAGATCCAGGACTATCTGGGTCATATATATGAAAAGTTATCGTTTTTTCTTGTAATATATATTTATATGCTACTACTTGATGATGTTGAATTATATTTAACCATGTTTTAGGATTAAAAAAACTTGCTTTTGCTCTAATTAATCCAACTAAGACAGGAGTATCTGTATCAATTGTTTGCATAATAATAGGATACTGATTACTTAATTCTTTTGCATCAGTACTTTTGGCAGTAAACATAAATCTAAAATAATTAAACAAAGCTTTTACGGTGAGACTAGCCACCTGGCAATTTTTTATAAAGGTAAATAGTTGAGGATCAGTTTTTATACTTGGAGTAATGTTGTTTTTAGGTGTTACAATTTTATACTTATAGTATAAGATTGATGCTAAAGACATACCACCACATAAGCCATTTTTTGCATTCCCTACTGGAATACCATACCAATAAATAACATAGGATTCAAATTTGTTTGTAAAACGGAATGTATATTGTTCTAGAGTAAAATCTTTAACCTGATGTTCTTTTGTAAAATTCATTAGATTATTGGATGAATTTTGGACTGTCATATTGTACCTTATTAAATTAATAATAATTTATTAGTATAGCAGATTTTTTTAGCCCACTAATACTGATACTCATTATTTTTTAAAAAATTTTATCCATAACTAATTCCTATTTTTAATCAGGATATCTACTCTTCTGCTTTAAAGAATTGTTTTTTGAAAATATCATGGATTCGCATGCGTAACTATATTATATGTACGCTACGCCTTCTCACCATTCATTTTCAAATCCAATTCTTCAAATCATTTGAGTATATTATTTTATCACAAATTGCATCTATAAACAAATCTTCTATTTTCCCAGTTTTACGACTTTTCAGTTCAGCCACATTATTTTCAGCTTTTTTAGGACCAATGATTATTTGGTATGGTGATCCTATAAGATCATGAGTGGCAAATTTGCTACCAGCTCGTTCACTAGTATCATCGTATAATACTTCTATTTTATTTGCCACAAGTTTATCATATAGATTTTGTGATAGTTCATTGCATTTGCTATCAAGTATGTTCAAATTTATTAGTGATACTAGAAAAGGAGCAATATTTGTAGGCCATATAATCCCTTTATCATCGTGACTTGATTCGATTATGGCGGCTAGAAGTCTTGAAATACCAATACCGTAAGAACTCATTTCCACTGGCACAAGATTACCATTATTACTATTTACTAAAGCATTCATGGCTTTGGCATATTTTGTGCCAATATAAAAAATATGCCCAACTTCAATACCCTTACTACTGGCAAGATCATGTTCTGATAACAGGCATTTATCAGGGTCATGTTTTTCTTCTGCTGCCGCATATAAGGTTTGTAATTTTTCAATATCTAAACTTTCCTGATCTGTTAAAGATAGGAATTTTTTATCATAAAAAATTGTACTCTCACCATTATCAGCAAGAATATGGAACTCGTGGCTTAAATTGCCACCAATTGGACCATTATCAGCAAGTACTGGGATTACAGTTAAACCCATATCACGAAACGTTTGCATATAGGCTAGATACATCTGATTATAGGTTTTTACAGCACTTATTTGATCTATATCAAAAGTATATGCATCTTTCATTAAGAATTCTCTACCACGCATAACCCCAAAGCGAGGTCTAATTTCATCCCTAAATTTCCATTGAATATGATATAAGTTTTTTGGCAAATCCTTATAGGACTGAATATTATTTCTAAAAATATCAGTAACCATGTCTTCATTAGTAGGCCCAAACAATAACGTATTATCATGGCGATCTTGGAATTTTAGCATTTCTTTGCCATAATTCTCAAATCTTCCAGATTCCACCCATAAAGATGCTGGTTGAATACAAGGCATTAATATTTCAATAGCCCCTACCTTGTTCATATTAAGTCGAACGATATTTTCAACATTTTTAAGGGCTTTTAAGCCTATCGGCAACCAGCTATAAATCCCAGCAGATTGCTGTCTTATCATACCGCTTCTAAGCATCAACCGATGAGAAACTACTTGTGCCTCCACTGGTTCTTCCTTCAGCACAGGTAAAAAATATTTTGATAGTAACATAAAGTTTACCTTGGATTATTTTTTGGAAATAATATTTAGGAATTCGTGGCGATATTTCTGCTGCTCTATATATATACCTGTATAATGCATAGTATTCATAATACTATCATTTTGCATAACTCCTCTAAGGGTCATACAGCTATGTAATGCAGAAATCTTAACCGCAACACCTAGGGGCTTAATATATTTCTGTAATGTTTCAGCAATTTGTACAGTCATCTTTTCTTGAATCTGTAGTCTCCTAGCAAAAACATCAACTATCCTAGCGAGCTTACTGATACCTATTATACAATTATCAGGTATATAAGCTATATTTACCGTACCAGTTATCGGTAACATATGATGTTCACAAAATGAATTAAAATGTATGTCTTTTAGCACTATGAAATCCTGAAAGTTACAAGTATCGTAAAATTTAGTCGTTAATATTTCTTCCACATCTCTATCATACCCAGAAAACACTTCTTGGTAAGTTTTTATTACTCTATCAGGAGTTTTTAGTAGTCCTTCCCTATTTGGATCTTCACCAATAAATCGTAATAAAGTTTTAACTGCCTCTTTGGCTTCTTCTACAGTAGGTTTTTGCAAGTCCATTATTTTTATTATACTAATTATTTAAATAACATCCTTCTACCACAAATAATAACAAACATCAAGCCACCAACAATAGCAATCCCGCCTCCACCACCCATGATGCCCATCAGCAACTTATTGGTAACCGGCATTTCTACCCAAGGTGTTTTTCGTAGCACTCCATACCCACCAGCAAAGAGCAGAGCTATAATATGTAACATCTGCCCTATAGTTATCGTTATAATTGCTGTTGTGAAATATGAGTTCTTCTGCTGTTTATCGTCACATAGAAGAAAGCAGAAACCCATAAAAGCTACACTAATCCCAACAATTGAACCGTGATAGTGTGCAGGAATAGTAACATTCATACCTATAATTAATATACCAATAAATCCCCCGGACAGAAATAATATACTGGAGCAAATTATGGTTGTCTTTATATAATTAACCCGACTATTAGTATTTATCCATAGTAAACTGGTGTCCGTCATTGCGAGAAGTGCATAAGCACGACGAAGCAATCCATTTCTAATCAATGTTCTAGATTGCTTCGTCGCTACTAAAGTATCTCCTCGCAATGACGGAGTAATGTTAGTCGGATTAACTGTAACTAACTCATAAAACATTACTATCAAAGACAAAACCGGTGCTATTCCTCCTCCATATTTCATTTGTTTAGTGTAATATTCTTTGAATTCAGCATCTATAATATCATATAATAAGTGTCCACTAATAGCTGCAATACTTATAATAAAATTTAAATATAATAGTGCAAGGTACAGTTTTTTAAATCTTAATTCCTTACCTATCCAAGCATGGAATAACACTGTCATTACTAATATCAAAATTTGCGTGTAAATAAATTGTAATAAATGCCCACCACTCCAAAAAAGCAATTCATAGTAAAATTCTATATCGACTGGTACAAGTTTAATAATTTCTTGTAATTGGCAATAAGACCAAATAAAACATACCCATACTAACACCCACATTATTACGGTAGAAAGGATAGTAAAATTAATGAGGGAGTTAAAATAAGATTTAAAATAAGATATTTTGCAACAGTTCCATAATGTATATAAGGCAAATAACAATACAGATACACCAAACAAACTAATTCCGAGAATAAATATTATATTCTCCAACATTGGTATGTAATTGTTCATTACAGGAAAATTTTGACCACAAAATGGTGATAAAGCTATTAGTGCAGTAGAAATAAATGCTATTATTACACATGCTATGCTGAAAGTAGTCGACTCTAAATTATAGCTCCAAACACATGCTGTAACTGACATCAACCAAACTAGGATTGATAAATTAACATGAATAACCAAAGCTGAACGGAAAATTTCTGTATTTGAAAATAAGTTAATTAACATTGGAGTGCGGAGCATTACCAATATTATTGAATACACCCCAGCAAGAGCAAGCGAAAATATACCATTTCCAAGCCAGTAAATAGCTAACTTATTACGGCTTAATTGTGGAATTATATTCTCAAGATTCATAAAGAATACTTACGAATGGTGGGTTTGAGAAGACTTGAACTTCCGACCTCACGCTTATCAGGCGTGTGCTCTAACCAGCTGAGCTACAAACCCATTAATACCCTTAACATTTCAAGTGTTAGCAGTGTCATGCATCAGATATACTTTTTTAGCTGGCTTCACTTGGGATTATAAACCCAACATACGCGAATATGTTTATGGTTTTAAGTACCCTAAAGTGGTGGGCTCGCCGGGATTCGAACCCGGGACAACCTGATTAAAAGTCAAGTGCTCTACCAGCTGAGCTACGAGCCCTAAATACGCTCTCAATGTTATTCCTAGCAAAAAGCGGGAGTCCATGCTTAAGAGCCATATATAATAAGCTTTACTTTATCGTTTAAAAAGGTTATGTTGTCAACAATTATTTTGTGTTGTCAACACTTAAATTTTAGTAAATATAGTCATATGGTAACTTATGCATTCTGATGTTGCAATTATTATCCCTTCAAGACTTGATTCAGTAAGACTTCCCAAAAAGCCTCTACAACTTGTAGGAGGAACCTCAATAATTGAGCGTGTTCTTAGGCAAGTATATTTAACCAAACTAAAAAATATTTATGTGGCAACTGATTCAGAAACTATAGCTAAAAAAGTTACTGATTGCGGTGGACAATTTATTATGACAAACCAAGAATGTCAAACTGGTACCGAACGTGTATACGAAGCATTTCAGCTAATCCCTAACAATCACCATATTAATTATATCCTGAATGTACAGGGTGATATGCCTTTTGTTGAACCGGAATCAATTATCAAAGTTATTGAAAGCCTAAAGTCCAGTAGCCATGATATTATGACCCCAGTAGTAAAAGTTGGTATAGATGCCGTAAATGGTCATAGTAATGTCAAAGTTATTACTGACCATAATGATAAGGCTTTGTATTTTTCTCGTAATCTCATTCCACACGGTGCAGAAGAATTTCTATATCATGTAGGAATGTATGGGTTTCGCAAAGAAGCATTAACTAAATTCATAAACTTACCTGTTTCAACTTTAGAATTAAGCGAAAAACTTGAACAACTAAGAGCATTACAAAATAACATGTCCATAGGGGTATGTTATGTTAACAATATTCCTATCTCTGTTGATACAATAGAGGATTTAAACAAGGCTATAGAGTTTTATCAAAAAAATATCAGTTAATATACTCGATTAAAATCAAGAATTGCGTTGTCGTCTTCAGGGATCGTAGGTAGCCACGTACTAAATGTACGCCTAGCACCTCGACCCTTCGACTCCTAGCACTTCATAATTTTAATCTTCGTCTATCAACGCGAATTAGGGGTTAATAAATTATTTCCGTAGCATAATTAATGCAACAAACCTGCCCTGAAGCAAGCTGAATCCTTATGCTCCCATTCTCATCTATGTCTTTAAAAATTCCTGAAATTTTTGTGTTTCCATCATTTACAGTAACCATCTTACCTAACTTATAAGCTCTTTTAAGCCAATATTGTCTTATTTTACTAAACCCTTCTTGTTTCCATCTATTAAAATATTTTTCAAAGTTAATCATGAGAAGCTCTAATAAATATTCTAGATCTTTTACTTCTATACTCTCATCGGATAAATTGGTTGCCAATTGATCAATATTTAAAGGACTTCTCTTAACGTTTATGCCAACACCTATAATGAGATAATTATTATCATTTATACTAATAGACTCAAGCAATACACCCGATACTTTCTTGTCATTTATCAAAACATCATTGGGCCATTTTAATTTAATAGAATTTTCTGATCTAGTGGTCAAAGAATTGATAGTTTTATAAACAACAATAGCCATAACAAAAGATAATTGCGGAATATAGCTAAGATTAATCTTATGATTTAATAATATACTAACATGCAAATTCCCTAGACTAGAATGCCAAATTCTACTATTTCTTCCACGCGATTTTGTCTGATTTTTTGCCAATATTACATAATTTTTATCAGGACAATCCTTAGCCATCCTAATAGCTTCAGAACTGGTACTATCTATCTCATCAAAAATTAGTAGATTATATTTTTCCTGCCACGACATAGCTATAAACCATCCATAGTATCAGCAAATGGCTGGATAAAAACACACAGTAGCAATAAAACTCCAATAATCAAATAGCATATAAATTTTAAGCTCTTAGGTGTTGGTACTAAAACTCGTTTCAAACTTTTATCCGCCTCAAAAAAATACATAAACTTAACTATTTTCAGGTAATAATAAGCCGCTACAACACTTGTGCCAATAGCTATAAATGCTAGAGTAAATTGTTTCTCTATAATAGCCTGATAGAAAACGCTGTATTTCGCAAGAAATCCTGCCAGTGGTGGAATGCCTATCATAGAGAACATGATAATCGCAATCCCAGCAGCTAACGCCTTACGGGTAGAAGCAAGACCTTTAATATCATCAAAAGTTGCCGTATCTGATTTTTTACCTAGCAGATTAATTAGGCAAGCAAAAAAGCCAGTGACAGAAGCAGCATAAATAACCATATATAGTAAGGCTACTCTATCACCGTAAGGAGTATGAAAAGAAATAGCCATTAACACATAGCCAATATTTAGAATAGTGCTGTAACCCATTAGCCTTTTGAGGGAGGTTTGTCTAATAGCACCAGCTGCCCCAATAAGCATAGACAAAATCGCAGTGATTTTTATTAGATCAACTGAAATTTGCTTATAATCCCCAATTACCATAGTCATTATATTTAATAATACCACCACATTACCAATTTTTGTGGCAGCAGAGAAATAGGTAATTGAAGGAATGGGAGACCCTTCATATACATCTAGCGTCCAACTATGCAAAGGAGCAGCTGATAATTTAAATAAGATACCACTTAAAAAAAGCACTAAGCCCACTATTAAACCAATATTTGGCTGTGGTGAATGATTCAATTTCTCAAAAATATTACTATAATCTAAACTACCGCCAAATCCATAAATAAAGGAAATACCAAATAACGTTAGGCAGCTAATCAAAGACCCAAGGATAAAATATTTTAACGCTCCTTCTGATGCTTTAATATTATTCAGATTAAAGCCAGCTAATACATAGGCTACCAGTGCCTGTAACTCCATAGCAACAAATAAAAGTAAAAAATTACGGGCTGATATAGTAATAAAAACACCAACAGTAGAAAGCAGCACTAAGGTTATAAATTCTGTTTTAAACTCCTCCCCAGTAATTTTACAATATGCATGATAAATTATCATAGTCATTATTGAAAATAATAAAACAAAGAATTTAAAAGCAACAGTAAAATGATTAACGACAAAAGAATTATGAAAAGCTATTATATCATTATCTGAACCTTGTAAAGCAAGGTACTGCAACTGTTGAAAAGCAACAATAAGTAATATTGCTGATAGTAATATCTGAGTATTGCTAATGGCTTTAGTTTTTGTACTAAATAACACGGCATATGTCTGAGAAAACAAAGCTAGTAAGGTCAGCATTATCTCAGGTAAAATAATTACAAATTGTTTAAAAATTGGGTCTGTCATATTGCAAGTTTCTAAGTTTTTATATAAATCTAATATATACTATAAAATCGCTAGCACTAAGTACGAATAGTAAAAAATATTCAATTATATAACTCCCGAGTAAGTTCTTGATATTATAGCTAAACTGGAAAGGTTTTAGCCAAAAAACCGTCATTGCGAGAAGCCGCTGCAAGCGGCGACGCGGCAATCTAAGATACGCGAAGCGTTACTCTAAAAAACAGCTTCGCTGTTTATCTAGATCGCCACGGCATCTAACGAGCCTTGCTATGACGGCTGTGTTTAATTTGTTTATACATGTTCAATCATTACGCTCTTAAGTTGACGCCTATGTGCAATGACGGAGGGGCTATCTAGAACCTTAACGGGTTAGCTATATTTATCAAGTACCATAGCCATAATCTTACTAGCTATAGGGGCTGCTGCCCTACCCCCGCCTCCACCATGATCTACAAAAACTAAAATAGAGTAACGAGGTTGTAGGTAAGGAGCAAACCCAGCGAATATAGCGTGGTTACGCCTTTCCCAAGCAATTGACTCTCTATTTAAATCATCATTGATATTAGCCTTTGATTGCACTTGTGCCGTACCTGTTTTACCAGCTAATTGATGCCCTTCTGTCAAAATTCTACTATAATAGGCAGTCCCACCTTGCGTATTAACTGCTCTATACATGCCTTCTTTTAAAATATCTAGATATTGTTGATTTATATTAACCTGATCAAATACTGACCCATCTTTTACTGATATATCTTTAGCAATTTTAGGATTATACAATTTCCCATTATTGGCAATTGCCGTTACAAATCTAGCTAACTGGATTGGAGTAGCTGATAAGAACCCCTGCCCTATCGATAAATTAAGAGTATCACCAATCGTCCATTTAGAGTTAAATTTTTTCATTTTCCACTCTTCTGAAGGAACAAAACCTGATGCTTCTCCGGTTAAATCAATGCCAGTTTTTGTACCAAAACCAAAATTTCTTGCCATATCTAATATTCTCTTATGACCTATTAAGCGAGCTATTTCATACATATAAGAATTACAAGAATATTTGATAGCATTATACATATCAACGATACCATGGCCATGACGATTCCAGCACCTAGCGCTATTATTACCTAATACTGAAGCCCCAGTACAATTAACAGTTTTAGTCGGTTTAATGCCATTCTCTAATCCAGCTAAAATTGTAATAATTTTAAAAATAGATCCAGGTGGGTAAGTACTTTGTATGGTCTTATTAATCAACGGCTTATAGGGATCATTGACTAAACTTTGCCAGTAATCTTGGGATAATTTTATAAAATTATTAGCCTCAAATACTGGTGACATAGCCAGCACTAGCACATTACCATTAGTGGTATCGATAACTATTGCAGAGCAACCTTGTTTATTTAAGTATGGCTGCACTCTTTGTTGTAGTTCCACGTCAATATTTAGATGTAAGTCCTCACCTTGCTGGCTTTGAATATTGGTGATTTCTCTTACTTGTTTGCCCAAAGCATTTACTTCTATCTGCTTATAACCAAATTTCCCACGTAACTTGTCTTCATAATATTTTTCTACACCAAATTTTCCAATATTAAAATCCCCTAAATTGTTAATTTGTAAATCTTGTTTTTCTTGCTCATTAATCTGTCCAGTGTACCCTATCACATGACAAGTCGCTTCTGAAAAATGGTAAAATCTTGCATAACTAGCATCTACAAAAATAGAACTTAAATTTAACTTTTGTTCTTCAATAAGTGACATTTGTTGCCAGCTAAGATTATCTAGTATAACCAAAGGAATATGTTTATTGGCTTTTTTTATTTTTTGCTTAATGTAATTTTGTTCTTCTTCGGATAATTCTAGGATATTGGCAACTAGAGCTAATTCGTTTTTGTAATCATTGCCATTATGTATGTCAAGTAACAACCTAAAACAAGTTTGGTTTGTAGCCATAATGTTACCGTTGATATCATAAATTTGCCCTCTAAAAGGTGGAATTAGAATAAAACTTATACGATTTTTATCAGATAAAGTACGATATTTATCATTTTCAAGCAACTCCATAAAAAACATTCTTCCAGCCAATAACGAAAGCAATGTCAGTTTTCCTGAACCTATGAGAAAAGCCCTTCTTGATATTAACTGGCTATATAATATTTTACTATTTAGCATGTTTTCTAAAATATTCTAATGCTTTATCAAGTGGAATTCGTAGCAAATTATATGAGAATATAGTAGTTAGATACTGCATTAACATCATAAAATACCCCTCCGAAGATAAGCCTTTGCTTAAAATTAGCAAATATCTAAAATGTAATATAAAGAAATAATAGAAACAAAAGACGATAAAATTTGTTAAATAACTTCTAAGTACAAAAAATTTTCCTGTGAATTCTAAAATTATGTGAGCAATTATCAGAACCAAAGAATTTGTACCAATTGGCATGGAATATAACTGGTCAAAAATTATTCCTGCTAAAAATATTAGCCAAAAACCAATATGATAGAATGTGGAAAAATAGTAGAGTAAACTAACTTCAAAAGCTGGGAAAATAATAGATTCTCCATTAATTCTAAAATTTTCTAACGGAAAAATTAATAATAACAAACATAATTCTAATAATATTATTTTACCAAATATTTGTGATAAATTGCCAAAAAACTTCATACTAATTTCAGTTCTTTAATTACTGATGAAATAATCGGTAATGTTAGATCATATTTTCTTATGAGATCCAATACCAGTTTAGCAGATTCTCGACCCTCCACTAAGTATAAATTTTCATTTAAAAATTTATTAACATCTGAATGCTTCCCTAATTCATAACCAAATCTACTATTTCGTGATTCTTTAGAGTAACAAGTTAGCACCAAATCCCCTAATACACCTGGAGCATATAAAATAGAGCTATCCTCTAATTCTCCGTCAATGGCCTCAGATAAAATTTTTATTTCTTGAAGCCCCCCCGTTATCAGACCTGCTTTAGCATTCTGTCCATAACCTTTTGCCTCATACCACCCACTTTTTATCGCTACAATATTTTTAACAGCAGATGCCACTTGCATTGCTACCACATAGTCAGTTATAGTAACCTTAAATTGTTGTGATATTAAACTAATTGCCAATCTTCTTGCAAGGTCAATGTCTACAGAAGCAATAGTTACCGAACTTAATAAATTTTGGGCAACTTCTTTAGCTAGGTTAGGTCCAGCGATAAACGCCAACGGATTATTTGGTAATATCTTTTTTACTTTATCGGATAGTAGTTCTGTAGGATCTCTAGAAAAGCCCTTAGTTGCAACTAATAACGCCACATCCTTAGATATCCCAGTATCTTTTAATATATTCAGAGTATCATGAAAAGCAAAAGATGGTACAGCAATAATTATTACTTCTTGATCTAAAATAGCTGCCAACTCACTACAAGGCACTATATTACTTGGTAATGTAACATCACTACCCAAATATTTGCTATTGGTTTTACTATTTTTTATTTCTTCAACAATATTATTATCACGTAAAAATATGGGAGCAGCATCATAGCACCTTGCCACCTGACAGGCTAGTGCAGTTCCCCAACTACCGCCACCATAAACAGCAATATTTTTAAATTTTTTCATACCAAAATTTTTGAAATCATATGATTATCTTCTATAGCAACTAGCCGAGCCTTAACAATTTGTCCTACATCAAAATTACCTTCAAGCTTTACCGGAATAAAATTTTCTGTATGAGCTATGTTATTTTGTTCTACAAGTAGCTCTACTTCCTGCCCTATATTCCTTTGGAAAAATTTTTGTAATTGTTGTTCCCCGGCAGTTCTTAGAATTTCTGCTCTTACTTTTCTAATCGATTTTGCTATTTGCGGCATTCTTGCAGCCGGAGTTTCATCACGTTCAGAATATGGGAAAACGTGTAAATATTGTAAATCTGCCTCAGAGATCAGTCTTTTTGTATTATCAAACATTGCATCAGTTTCCGTCGGAAAACCAGCTATAATGTCTGCACCAAATGATACATTTGGTCTTAAATTACGCAACTTATGACAAAAATCAATAATATTTTGACGATTATGGCGACGTTTCATACGCTTAAGTATCATATCATCACCAGCTTGTAAACTAATATGAAAATGCGGCATAATCTTTGGTATATAAGCCATAAGATCGAACAAATCGTCATCGATCTCAGCTACATCAATTGAAGATAATCTAAGCCTCTTTAGTTCTGGAACCAAGCCAATAATTCGTCTAATCATCTGAGCAAAAGTTGGAGCTCCTGGCAAATCTGGTCCATAAGCCGTCACATCAACACCTGTAAATACTACTTCATTGTAACCATTTTCTACTAATGCCCTTAACTGTCGTACTATAACACCCATCGGTACTGACCTACTATTACCTCTACCATAAGGTATCATACAGAATGTACAACGATGATTACAACCATTTTGCACCTGAATGAAGGCACGAGACCTACCATCAAAACTACTCACCATATGATTAGCAGTTTCAGTAACCGACATTATATCATTTACCACCACTTTTTCTTCGGTAAATTGATAATGGGCAGCTATCAATTTTTCTTCATTACCAAGTACTTTATCAACCTCAACCATATTAGCAAAAATAGCTGGGTTATTCTGAGCAGCACAACCAGTAACAATAATTCTTACATCAGGATTATTTCTTTTAGCCTTACGAATTGCTTGACGTGATTGTTTTTCAGCTTCCTTAGTGACCGCACAAGTATTAAATACTATGACATTCTCAAGACCAGAAAGAGCTAGATTATTTTTGATCACTTCACTTTCATAAATATTTAATCTGCAGCCAAAAGTTACAACTTCTTGTGATTTAGTCATAAAAAAACTCCCCTCGTGAAACTAAAGTAGCAGGACCAGTCATTATTATATTCTCACCTTGCTTTGACATTTGTAGACTACCCAATTGAAATACTACTTGACAAGGAGAGCTAATAAATCCTAGCTTGACCGCAGAAGCAAAACTAGCACATGCTCCACTACCACAAGCAAGAGTTAAGCCTGTACCTCTTTCCCAAACCGATAAATAAATTTTATTATCCTTGATTGAAGCAAAATTAACGTTAACACCATCAGCAAATAATTCTTTTTCCTGTAATTTCTCTCCTATTATTTCTTTATCTTCAATAGCGAGATCACTAAAAATAACAAAATGTGGATTACCAATATCGGCACAGATAACTTCCTTGATGTCGATCATATAACGCTCTACAACCGGCCAAATTTTTTCGGATGAAGGCATCCAATCTTCCTCGAAACTAACTATCCCACTATCTACTTCAATCTCGTGCTCATTCAGTATCTTACAAGATAATTCTTTTCCATATACCTTCAAAGTGATTTCCTTTATACCTAAATCAAGATATACCAACTTGGCAAGACATCTTGAAGCATTACCACATAATTTGGCACTTGATCCATCTTGGTTATATATAATCATCTCATAGTAATTTGGTTTTTTATCATAAATAATAAACTGATCACAACCAATACCAGTATGGCGATTGGCAATCTTTAGAGATAATTGTTGCAAATCACAATTTTTAGGTAAATCACGCTGGTTGATAATCACAAAATCGTTACCTAATCCATGCATTTTAGCGAAATTGATTTTTTGGGACACAGAAATATCTTTAGTTGTTTGAGGTTATTATACCAAATATATGAAATTTATGTAAAAAATAATAGACCCCTTGTTAGTGTCATGTCTATAATGATATTAACAACTAACTAATAACTATTAAAAATATATCATTGAATTAGCCAAAAATTAAAAGAGCTTTATATGCCTTATTTGCAAAAATTTGTATTTGACTCACCTATGTTATGTGTTTTCTATTTAGGAGGAAAAGTTGAAGGTTGCAATATAGAAATGCATGATGTTGTATTTGCAGTCGGGAAATCTGATATTGAAATTTCTCAAAAAATTAAAAGCAAATGGTGTGGTATAAAAACATCTTTACATGTTGATTCTTGGTTCATACTAGCTAGTCTTAACGGTTTTGATGTTAAAATTACGGAAATAAAACCTCAATCTAGTACCAATCATTTATATTTTGTTAACCTTGGTTCTTATAAGAAAAACTTATTTGGAGAAAATCATTTTATCACTTTTGTTGTTGCACAATCGAGAAGCCAAGCCATTGAACAAGCAAGAAGAGAAGTGTCTAAGGGTACAGAAATGTTACATACTGACAATATCTATGATATAGATGAATGCATTAGAATTACTGAAGTTGATAATTACCATATTGCACTTGAATATACTGGCATAAAAAAGAAGTTAAGTATAATCAATGGTTATCAGCAGCTCAAATAAATAGTTATAATATTAAATTAAGGTCATATATACTTCTATGATTTCAAGAGTTGTGCTTTAGACACGACGACCTTAATTCTTGAAGTTCACCGAGTATACTTTGTTTTGATAGGAAATGACTCCTTGCATAACTAGTTGTAAAGAGTTATTTTAAGGTCATTGGAATCTAAATAAGTGATAAAATGACTTTTAACTCAAGCAAACTTAAAAATGGTCTAACTATTCTTACCTATAATATGTCTAATGTAAATTCTGTAGCTATTAATGTCATTGTCAATGTAGGTAGTCGCTATGAACAATCTTCAGAAATAGGCATATCCCATTTTCTTGAACATATGGCATTTAAAGGCACAACAACTAGGTCTGCTAAACAAATTGCTGAAGAATTTGACTCTATAGGAGGACATTTTAATGCATATACCTCGCATGAACAAACTGTTTATTATTCAAAAATATTGAATGAAAACTGCTATAAAGCTTTAGAAATACTGGCGGATATCATACAAAATTCAGTTTTTTCAAAGGAAGAAATAGCCAAAGAATATCAGGTGATTCTACAAGAAATTGCTCATGTTCAAGATAACCCTGATGAACTTATCCACGAAAAATTTTATAGTAGTGCTTATGAGAATCAAGCACTTGGCAGATCAATTCTAGGAACTCACGACAGTTTGGCTAAATTTGATAGAGAACATTTTAGTAATTACGTTGACAAACATTATAATGCCGAAAATATTTACTTATCAGTAGCAGGAAATATTTCCCATGAGCAAGTTGTAGAATTTGCCAAAAAATTATTTTGTTCATTAAAAAATAAACAAAATAGTCATTTTGAGAAAGTTAGATATACAGGGGGACATAGCTTTATCACCAAAGACCTTGAGCAAACTACCCTAGTTCTAGGTTTCGAAAGTGTGCCGTATTTTAACATACAACAATTATATCATACGCAAGTTCTTTCACTAACACTTGGCAGTGGTATGTCATCGAGATTATTTCAACAAATCAGGGAAAAACTTGGACTGGCTTATTCAATTGGTAGCTATAATAACTCCTACTATGATAGTGGGATTTTTGGCATATATGCCTCCACTAATCACGATAAACTACCATTCCTTGCAGAACAATTAGTTAATGAAATAAAAAAAATTTCTACAGACATCAAAGACTCAGAAATTGATAGGGCTAAAGTACAACTAAAAACTAGTATCTATATAGCTCAAGAAGAATCTTCTTATAAATCAGAAGAAATTGGTAAGAATTTTGCTGTTTTTGGCAAATATATACCTACTGAACAAACTATTGAATATATTATGAATATAACAAAACAAGATATAATAAATATTGCTAACAAAATATTTGTTACAAAACCTACTTTATCTATTATTGGTCCTAAACCACTTGCCATAGATTATCAAGAATTATGCCATAAGCTAGCTCTATGAAATCGGTGCTATTAACTAGAAGTTTAGAAGATAATAATGAAATCATTAGAGAATTGGAGAAAAATTGTAGTTTTAAATATATCTGTTCTCCTTTAGTGGAATATCAAGCTTTGCCATTAAATAGCACTATTTTGCATAATTATGTTAATATAATTGTCACCAGTAAATTTGCTGCTAGAATCCTTGCTGGACATCAAGAGCTAGAACAAAAGAATTTATGGATAGTCGGCAATTCATCAAAGTTAATTCTAGAACAAAAAAATTTTGTAGTACGATATGTTGCTACAAATATTCAAGACCTACTAGAAAACATCCCTCAAGAAATATATGAGCAAACCATATATTTATCGTCAAATGAAATTACTCAAGATTTGCCCCAAAAAATAAAAAGACACATTATTTATCGGGTAAAATACGCGACCCAGCTATACCAAATAGCAGAGATTGAAAAGGGCATCAATTTTATTTTACTATATTCACAGAACAGCACTAAGACTTTCATTGAATTATTAATAAAAAATAATTTGCTAAAACTACTAGATAATAGTTTAGTAATTACTATAAGTGAAAAAGTGGCAAATATTATTAGATATTTTGCCAAAAATGTGGTTTATTGTGATAATGGACAGCCGCAACAAATGTTAGAGTTATTAATTTATAATGCAAAAATCAGAAACTAATATAATAAAAGTTCGTAGTAATAATCCTATTATTCTCACAATTATTCTAATTGTGTTATTTGCCATATCAATAGGTTACATGACTTTTTTCAATAATAAAAAGGTCGATTCTGAATTACCCAATAATACAACTATTTCTAAAACAGACTCTATGTCAGAACATGATGTAATTCAAGAAGATAATAGCCCAAAACAAGCAGAAGTCTCATTAAACCACCAACCCGAACCATCTAAGACCCCCCTTAATTATAGCATTTATTTACTTAGCGTTAATCTTTTAGTGATGAATTTTTTACAAGATAAAGATTATACACAGCAAATTCGTCAAATTGAAACTATAGAGTTACCTACAAAAATAAAAAATACTTTGCTAGACCTACATAATTATAATGAAAATTATTTACTTAATAACAGTTTAGGTTTAATCAAGATCTTTCCAAAAGCAAATTGTTGGATCGAGAAATTTATTAAGATTGAAAGAAAATCTAGTTTTACCAAAGATAAAGAAAAACTAAAGTTGAGAATAATAGGCAATCTAGATTTTTTTATTAATTTCTTTTATTCAGAAGAATTACAACAAGAATTTGTAGAGTAAAATAATGATAAGATTATTAATAATTTGTATTACATTTTTGTTATTATATTTAGGTTTTTCTGTCTTAAATCAGCTTGACTCAACATTAACCTTAAATTTATATGATTATTATATAGAAACCTCCTTTTTTACTTTCATTATTTTATATATATTATTTACGCTTTTTAGTGCTATTTTTTTAAAAATAATATTTCTAATTATTGACCTACCTGCTAATTTAAAAGATATTTTCTTTTCCAAAAGAGCTACTACTGATAATTACCTACTGATGAAGGCTATGGCAGAGTATATTGCTGGTGAAAAATCAAAGTCAGTAGCAACTAGTCAAAAAATAGCTCATCGTTTAACTAAAGAAAACAAGGTATTTCATACTTTACTTTTAGCAGAAGCAGAATTAGATACTTCAATAAGAATAAAATATTTTCAGGAATTAGAGCAATCTAAACATTATAGTGCCTTTGTTACCAAAAGACTTGCACAAATATTTTATCAAAATAATATGTATGAAACAGCTGAGAATTATGCTGTTAGATCATTTAACCTAAATGAATTTGATAGTGAAACTTTAGAAATTTTACTTGATTGTTATGCTAAACTTTCTCTGTGGACAAAATTTATCTTTGTGGTATCCAAACTTAACAGAGTTGACGCACAAAAACTAGAGTCTATAAAGAACAAAATAGCTGATTATTATGTTGACGCTGCCAAAAATATGCTAGAAGCTAATGAGACAAAAGATGCTATCCATTATTTAGAATCAGCTATTAAACTTATACCTTCACATATCTCCGCATTAAATCTCTATCTACCTCTAAATTCTTCTAGCTGGAATAATAAAAACATTGAAATATTAAAAGCTGCCTTCGCAAATAACCCTTCTTTTGAGATTGTAGAATTATATAAGCAATTTTCTTCTGTACCCCCTTTAAGAATTTATGAAGATCTAGTAATGTTAGTAAACCCTAAACAATATTTAGGGCTATTTTTAGCTATAGCCGCTTATTTAGGCTTACCGGAAAAGATTAAAAATCTTAAAAATGAACCTGAACTATTAGCTTTTCATGATATTTGAGCTTAATATACTCGATGAAAATCAACAATTGCGTTGTCGTTGTCCAAGACCTGCGGTGCTCACGTACTAATGTACGCTACGCTCCTCGGCTTGGACACTCCTAGCACTTGTTGATTTTGATCTTCGTCTACCAACTCTTCATTTACGAGCAGTATATTACATCAATACTCGAGCTTAATATATCTCCTGAGAAGTATCTTTTTCGGGAGGAATATTATGGAAAGCATCATTATCTTGACCTTGGTTCTGATAATCTAATACTGGTATATCATGAATTTTGAATGCTTCCATAATACTACTAGAAGAAGTAACTTTACCAGTTGTTGGATCTATTGGTAACAATTTAATTGATTCTGGTACTTTAAATGCCAGTGATGGAATATCAGAATAAGCCTTCTCCATAAAATCAATAAATATAGGTAAGGCAACACTTGAGCCTGTTGCAGTTTTTCCTAGTGTTTTTGGCGTATCATAACCAATATATGTTCCGACAACTATTTTTGGAGTAAAACCAATAAACCAAGTATCCATACTATCGTTGGTAGTACCACTTTTGCCAGCTATGACCTTACCAAGTTTTTTTGCAGCGGTTGCCGTACCTCTTTCAACTGCTCCAGTAAGAAATGAGATAATCTGATAATCACTTGCTTCATCGGTAATCATCCGATAGTTGGGTTGAGGTAGGATAGGGAGTGATAAGTTATCAGTAAGCTGGGAGTCAGATACATTACAATTTTTACATTCCCTATTGTCTCTACGATAAATTATTTTACCATTACGATCTTTGATTAGCTCTACGAAATGTGGCGTAACTTTTTTTCCTGAATTAGCAATTATTGCATAAGCATTGGTCATTTTTTCTAGTGTAGTTTCGAGCGAACCAAGCACCATAGAATAAAATCTCTTCGGCTCATTATTAATACCAAATCGCTTGATTATCTCAGCAACTTTGCTTAGTCCTATAGCTTGTGCTACCCTAACAGTAACAAGGTTTCGTGATTTCTCAAGCCCTATACGCATAGTAATTGAACCTAGAAAATTTCCTTTATAATTTTTTGGTCGCCAAACTGGCATGCTAGGACCTTGCGGAATCTCTACTGGACCATCTTCAAAAATTCTATTTGGCTGGATTGCGTTTTCTAAAGCAGCAAGATAAACAAAAGTTTTACTGAGTGATCCTGGTTGTCGCAACGCCTGAGTAGCACGATCAAATTTACTAACTGTGAAATCATATCCACCAACGCTGGCAAGTACCTGACCTGTTGTAGGATTCATCACTATAATCGCACCATTAACGGTAGGAATTTGCCTTAATCCGTAATTAGCATTTACTTTTTCGACTACTATAACATCACCCTTTTGTAAAAGAGTTTTTACTGATTTAAGATCATTTCTTGCCCACTTCATTTCTGATAAAACTATTTTTGACTTACTCAAGTCACAAAGACCAATTTCTGCTTGATTATCCGAAACATTTAACACAACAGCTAATTGATATTCTAAAATAGCTGGAGGTTTTGCTACTTTATTTAAATTATCTTGCCAGTTATTTAGATCAATATTAGTTATGACTCCTCTAAAACCATGCTTCCTATCATATGCTCTTATGCCTTGCCTAAGAGCATTTTCTGCAGCTTGCTGATAACCAGCATCAAGTGAAGTAATAACCGTTAACCCTCCAGTATAGAAATATTCTTTACTGCCAATTTTACTAATGACTTCTTCCCGTACTTGCTCAGCATAATAACCGGCTGTAACGGTTTCGTTACGATCCCGCTTTTGCAAAGTAATAGGGGTATCTACTGCTTCTTTTGCTGTCTCTTGCGTTATATAACCATCTTCCAACATTCTCATAATAACATAATCTCTACGATCTTTCACCCTAGCATAATTTCTCTCCGGATTAAAATTTGATGGTGCTTTTGGTAAACCAGCGATAAAAGCTGATTCGGCAACAGTTAAATCTTCAATAGACTTATTAAAATAATTCTGAGCAGCCATGGCAACTCCATAAGCTCCCCTACCAAAAAATGTTTGATTAAGATATAACTCCAAAATTTGATCTTTAGTAAAGGTTTTTGAGACCCTATAGGATAAAATTGCTTCTTTGATCTTACGTTCTATTGATACTTCAGAGGTTAATAAAAAATTCTTAACTACTTGTTGAGTAATAGTTGACCCTCCTTCTACTCTACGATGATGCAAAATATTAGAGATATTGAATATGGCTGCTCTGATTATACTTATAACATCAACTCCTGGATGTTCAAAAAAATTCTTATCTTCTGCTGAAATAAACGCTTCTATAAGAGAACGTGGTACACTACTAATAGGTACAAAAACTCTACGTTCCAAAGCATATTCCTCCATTAATTTTCCATTTTGTGCATAAACTCTTGTTACCGATGGTGGATGATAATCGGCAAGTTGAGAATAGTCAGGTAGATCTTTAGAGTAATGATACAACAAATATATACAAGCACTAAGAGCTATTATGCCTGATATTATAAATAATTTAAAAAATATATAAAAAAATTTGAGCATTTTTGACAAAGTATTTCTCACATTTATTCAAGTAAAAGTTTTATCTTAGATAATATTTCTGCTACCAGCTTTTTGTCTAACGTAATACTCGATAACCAAGTTTTCTTCTGAAGACTACAATTCATGGCAGTTTATGTCATTCTTAGCAACGGCGGGAATCCAAAAAAATAACCTGCAAAGGCTATTAGATATTATAGATTCCCGCCTACGCGGGAATGACATCTTCTCAGCTTCTTTTCATGACTTTTAAACTGTCCTGAATTATATAACTCAATAAAAACCTGATTATCAGGTCACAGCACCATTTCTCCGCTCAAACTACTTGCCCCAGCCTCGGTAATTTTTACATCGATAATCTGACCAAACAAATCTTTTGCAGGGTTTATTACATGCACCGACTGCATATAACATGTTTTTCCTATCAGTTGATTGTCCAATTTACCGTCACGATCAAACAATACTGGCATTATTTTGCCAATACAACTTTCATTAAACAATAATTGTTGGCGAGATATTTCTTGCTGTAAAATTGCTAAACGCCTAGATTTGATATGTTCAGGCACTTGCTCTTTAACCGCAGCAGGTGTACCAGGTCTTGGACTATATTTAAAAGAATAACACTGACCATAACCAACCTTCTTTACTAAATCTAAAGTGTCAGCAAAGTCTTCATCCGTTTCTCCGGGGAATCCTACAATAAAGTCAGATGAAAAGACTATATCTCTTCTCGCATTTCTTAAACGATTAATAATATCAAAATAATAATCTCTGTTATGTTTACGATTCATTGATTTTAAAATTTTGTTAGAACCTGACTGTACTGGCAAGTGTAAAAACGGCATCAATTTTGGTTCCGACCCATGTAACAGAATTAAATCTTCTGTCATATCAATAGGATGAGAAGTAACGTATCTAATACGCTCAAGATTTGCTATTTCTGCTATGTAGCTGATTATATCTGCTAAACTACATTCTTTGCCTTCAATAGTTTTTCCATGATAAGCATTAACATTCTGACCTAGCAAGATTACTTCTTTTGCTCCGTTTGAAACGGATTTTATGATTTCTCTGTATATTTGTTCTAGATTTCTTGAGAATTCTGCACCCCGAGTATAAGGGACAACACAGAAAGTACAAAATTTGTCACAACCTTCCTGAACTGAAATAAGGCTACTTACTCCTTGTATATTAGATTGTTCAGGTAACTTATCAAATTTAGCTTCTTCAACAAAATCTAATTTAATTACATGTTTTTCATGTCTAGCAATCTTTGCTATCAGCTCCGGTAAATCGTAGTAAGATTGTGGACCTACTACTATATCTACATAACTAGCTCTTCTAAAAATTTCGTCACCTTCAGCTTGTGCAACACATCCAGCAACAGTAACAATTACATTACCTTCTCCCTTTGACTTTCTATCATCTTTAATTTGTTTGATGCGACCAAGCTCGGAATACATTTTCTCTGCAGCTTTTTCCCTAATATGACAAGTATTTAAAATAATCATATCAGCTTGGTGCATAGAATCAATTGGCTGATAACCGAATGGCTCTAGCAAATCCTGCATCTTGATGGAGTCATATACATTCATTTGACATCCATAAGTTTTAATAAAAAGCTTTTTTTTCACGTTTTTTACTTAACAAAAATAAATTAGGTTGCATTATATATAATACTGTAAAAAATATGACATTTTTTTTTGAATGATTTTATTTGAGGTTATTGAGGTTTGGAAAGTTATGAAGCTTATAGCACATATGTTTGTGTAATACTCTAACTATGATAATACCATACTCTTGTTTTAGATAATACAATAGACTTCTTTCGAAACTCGCTTATGCTGAGGGATTTGAAGGAGACGCGGAACGCAGAACCGCAGCGTACTCTAATGTACGTGAGGATTCGAGTACCGCATCGACGTACAAATCACCAGCAGAAGTAGAGTTTCGAAAGAAGTCTAATATATGTTTTTTTGTAGGGAAGCTCAATAAGGTAGGATATATATCATTTCGTAAAGTACCTATATTAGGATTAAGACTTAAAGCAATAGCTTTGTTATGTATCTCATCTAAATATTTTATAGTTTGCTGCCTTCCCCAATGTTTTAGTGTGTAATCTGTAATATCTTCAAGATCACGTTTCGCACTATTTGTAAATTTACACTGAACCATTAAGCTTTATTTTTAAGTTATCAAAAACAACCTTATGAGAGTGTATTTTATTTTTTGCTAAGTCATCTAATCCTTCAGAAATTGCAAGTTTTAATACTTGTTCTTTAAAAGATTCTAATTCATGAAACTCTTTATCAGAAACTATTACAGCTATAGGCTTGCCATTTCTACTAATGCTGATAGGTTCTGTTTGCACTTTGATAAGTAATTCACCAAACTCACGTTTTGCTTCAGTTGCATTTAATTCTTCCATGATAATAATTATTTTAATTAATATGATTAGTTAAAACATAAATTATTAATATAATCAAGTTAATTACAATGTCTTTTTCTTTTGGAACATTACATTGTGCCAATCACTAAAAGTTTGATTCTCAGTTCTTGTTCGCACAAAATTATAGAATATTTTTAAGGTATTATAACGATCCAACTTCCATTGACAGCGATAATTTTGATCACTAGGCTTACAACTTGGTACTAACTTATAACCATTACTAACTGATTCTACATATGTTACCAAATCATCGAATGGTTGTAACTCGCCAGCTTCTTGTTGTTTTAACATCATAAGCTCAGCTGTAGCTGCCGTGGTACGACCATCTCCACCTAAGCAATGTAAATAAACCCATCGACTTGGATTTAATTTTAATTTTTGATCAAAAAGTGCTACCATTTTATCTAAATTATCACGATTTGGCTCTCGATGATCTAATGTGGTAATTCTATAATAATCAATATTCAAATTTGCCATTATATCAGCTTCAGTCTTAGTAGAAATAGGTATACAGATTACCGGATCCTTCTTTGTTGGCGTAGTCTTCAAATTATTTACATATATACTAAGTTGCTTGTAAGTTGGTAATATTGAACCAAAAAGATATTGCTCCCGTACTATAATTTCCTCTTGAGATTTATTAGCGTTGACGTCATCATATGGTAAACTGATAAAGGACACTGGGTTTAGGTCGTTGAATCCATGATACTCATTCCTTAAATCAACATCAATAATATCTGTTTTAGATCCAATAGCATTTTTAAATTGGTTGACACTAAATTGTCCACTGGCAATTATATTATATTGTTCAATATATCTAATATTTTTAGGAAGTAATTCTTGTAGTTTATTATGATTATTAAATTGGAAATATGCTAAATTTCCATTATTTAAATATTCCGATGGCAACATGTAAATAATACAAGATGAACGACTACGATATGATATAAGCAATAATAACCCCATTATAGCAAATGCAATAATAAATTGAGATTTTCTACTTATGTTTAGACTTATTATTTTCTTCATTTATATGATACTAATTTGCTAACAGTAACAGAGCAATCTAAACTAAACCCCTTGCCTAGCTAGTCTTTCTTCAATCTCATGACGGAAATGACGAATTAACCCTTGAATAGGCCAAGCAGCAGCGTCTCCAAGGGCACAAATAGTACGTCCTTCGATCATTTTTGTAACATCCAGTAACTGATCTATTTCATCTATTTTTGCCTGACCGCGTACCAGTCGCATCATAACTCGCCACATCCAGCCTGTACCTTCTCGACAGGGGCTACACTGACCGCAAGACTCATGCATGTAGAATTTACTAAGCCTAGCAATAGCGTAAATAATATCCGTAGAATTATCCATAACAATAATTCCACCAGTCCCGAGTGCCGAACCAGCTGCCCTTAAACTATCAAAATCCATTGCAACATCCTGACATAATGACTTTGGTAGCAACGGTACTGATGAACCACCTGGGATAATAGCTTTCAGATTACTCCATCCACCCCGTACACCCCCGGCATATCTCTCAATCAACTCCTTTAAAGGTACGCCCATGGCTTCTTCAACATTACATGGCTTATTTACATGGCCAGAAATACAGAAAATCTTTGTTCCGGTATTATTAGGCTTACCGATTCCAGCAAACCAATCAGCTCCACGCCGAAGTATAGTAGGCACAACGGCAATTGATTCAACATTATTAATAGTTGTTGGACAACCATATAAGCCGAAATTAGCCGGGAATGGTGGCTTTAATCTAGGGAAGCCCTTGTTGCCCTCTAAGCTCTCGAGCAGAGCTGTTTCCTCACCGCAAATATACGCCCCAGCCCCTCTATGCAAATGAATGTCAAGATGATACCCTGTACCACAAGCATTACTGCCTATAAAACCGGCATCATAAGCCTCATCTATAGCACGCTGTACATTGGAGGATTCGTTATAAAATTCACCACGAATATATATGTAACAAGTATGTGCGTTAATAGCAAAGCCGGCGAGTAAACAACCTTCAATTAATTTATGTGGCTCATACCTCAAAATATCACGATCCTTGCACGTACCAGGTTCTGATTCATCAGCATTAACCACTAGGTAACTAGGCTTTGGATGATCTTTAGGCATGAACGACCATTTGGTGCCAGTCGAAAATCCAGCACCACCCCGTCCTCGCAGACCTGATTTTTTTACTTCATCAATTATCCATTCTCTACCTTTAATAATAAAATCTTTTGTATTATCCCAATCTCCACGTTGCTTACTACTTATTATATCATATTTTTCCTGCCCACTAAGATTAGAAAAAATTTTATCGCTAATTTGTAACATAATTAACTCTTAGAATATCTACACATGATATTATAGCTGAAGGCAAACAATTGTGAAGAATAAATATTAGCAACCTCAATTTCGGATTAATTTCATTAATCCGAAATTGGAATGAGAATGTAAACAATCAGGCTTAAAGCGGTTTGACGCCTGATTGTTAAATATTTCATTTGCTAATAATCTTATTTTTGTACCAATAAAAATAAGATTATTAGCGATAATAGATTAAAATGCATTCGTATACTCAATTAACCTGAAGAGTTGCAGAAATGGTTAACGGTAATAGTTTGGAAATTATCGTTTATTAAGGTACGTAACCTATCTTTATAATCGGCGATGTTGCTGAAAAATTTGTTTATTGCTTCCGAAAATTGTTCAAAATTATGATAAAATTTATTATTAGTTGTAATACTGTGCATAAACTTCCATAATCTCTCAATTGGGTTAAGATTTGGACTATATGGTGGCAAAAATACTAGCTCTATTTTACTATTTACTAGGTATTCTTTAACTTTCTTGGATTTGTGGTAACTAGCATTGTCACAGATTAAATATATTCTTTCCTTGTCACTATTCTCCTCTTCCAATCTCTGTAGAAAATTAACTATCTGCTCCCCATTTATTTTGGGGTTCTCTGTCCTTACTAACTGTAAATCAGCTAGATTAATAGCACCAATCATGTGCTTTCTTCTCCAGCCACTGAATGTTGGTAAGGTCTTATCTTGCTTCTTTCTTATCCAACCGCACCTTGCCCTTGCTTGATACTGAGGATGAACACCATCCATAAAATATATGGCTTCCTTATCTCTGAGATTCCCTTTTAGTAAACTGTAGTTTAACTTAAATAATTCTTGCTTGTCAAAATCCAGCTTAGCCGGTACTATTTTCGCCTTCTTGTAAACAAAACCCAATTTGTATAGTAATTTTGTTACTCCCGTTATCGTATATGTTACCCCATATTTGTTCTAAATGTGATGCATGATATCTTTAGCATAAACATAATTATTTGCTTCTAGGTGACTCGCTAATTCTTCCCTCTCACCATCACTTAATTTGCTTGTGCTACCTCCATTGTTGGTATCAAGCTTATTGGCTTTTTGATAATCAACAATATGTTTTCTTATCGATTCGTGGCTCAAGAGTAGTACCTTAGCAATCTCTACATTACTATACCCATCGTCATACATCAAAACTGCCTTAATACGATCACGTATGCGTCCGTCTCGTTCTGTCTTATGACGTTCCTTCAACTTTTCTCTTTGTTCTTCTGTCAATACATTCTTACTCATAATCTCCTAAACTCTACAATATCTCTCCTATCTTTGCAACCCTTCATTTACGAGCAGTATACCAATGTCAATCTTGGCTTTGTGGTTAGTAAAGTTAAGATAAGTACTGTCTTGTATCACTAGCAATAAATTATCATTATTGTTATTAATTCTATCAGTAGTTTGCCTAAAATGCGACTCTATTAAATGATCATTGTTAACTTTGCTATTAACAAAAAAATCATAAGCTTGTCTTTGATCTTGTGGATTATCAAAAAGATTCTTAATACAGATTGTAAATTTTGCCATTAGGGCTGTAAAAATCTTTAAAGCTTTTGATTTAAGACGTTGATCTTTTAAAACTAAACTTTCAAATTCTGATTCAAAAAATAACTTATTACTTCCTTCTCCTAGTCCCAAACTACCCAATTGTTTACCTCAAATCTTAAAAAATAAAATTTAATATTATCTTATTTCTTTTTAATCCTTGCAACTAAAACTTAAGGCTAACTGTTAGATTTGGTTTCGGCTCGGATGTTTCGCTGTCTACACTTTACTACTGTGTCGTTACCTTCAGCTGCACAAGACTCGCTATATGGTGGAGCTAGCTACTCCTTCCATAACAGGACTTTCAGCCGTAAGATTAATGCACCTTATCTTGACGCACACACAATCAGTTGGACAGAGCCTAGAGCCTTAATAATTCACATTTTTCCAGTCGGAGCGTTTAGTTTCTCCGGTTTTATAAAAAGAAGTTACTTCTTTGATAAAATGTTCAAAATCCGAATTTTCTTTAACTAGCCTATTAGCCATATTCCAATCAATCTCTAATCTTTCTTTAGCAGGAATTAGTATTCGACCTTTTTCGGATTCGTTTATGTTTAATAAAATAAATCCTATACCGTGCCTAGCAGAAAGAATTTCCAGTTCACGAGAAGTGTTACTATCCTTGCTTTCTACTAGAGAGAAAGCTACTAAATATCCATAGTGAGCCCATGAAGAATTTGATAGTGCTTGAAAAAAAGATTCTCGTACATTGGAGTGATTAATTTTTACTTTCACCTCAAAAGACCAAAGTTTAGCTTTTATATCCGCATATTGTTTGACGCAATCTTTGATCGGCTCTGCCCAACCTTTCGTCATAGCCTCCATTCCCACTAGGTCGGGATATAACCATTTATTAGCATTAGTACCACTACGATTTGAAGAAAGTTTATCATTAATAGTCATGTTATAAATACTAAGCTCATCCCAAAGAAATTCTGAAAGCTTTAGATACACCTCTTTTTCTTTTATGTTTGACAATTTTTCAGCTTCTTCTATCTCCGCTTGATCAGTTTTTTTAGTAAAATAGTATTTACGTGGACACTCTTGTGTTATTTTAATACCAGGTTCTTGTTTTTGTATAGCTTCATTACGTTCTTTAGTCATTTCTCCACTAAAGAGTACTATAATAATTTGAGCTATTTTTGCTGGATCAGTTACATTGAGTATTGATTTGCATTTACTGTTCTCCGCTTTTCTCTTGACTTCCTCAGGATAAGTTTTTACTAGCCATGCAGCTATTTCTCTAGAAGTAAATTTCTGACCTTCATTGGCTTTAAGGAAACTAATAATTGCTCTGTTACGGTTAAATTGCATAGATACTACTATTTTATAAACTACTAATAAATAATAATCAGAATAGTAAAGAATTTAAAGAACACTAATATATAATTCCAAGTTATTATCTTTAAATTTAAATGTAGTTGTAATATTACAACTTATTCATTTTTAACAAATACCCAATCTTTATCGGAAGACTCAGTTTCACTATAATAATAGTTTTGTTTAGAGAACTGTTTTAATTTTTCAGGTACGTCTATAAGATTTTCTGCAATAAAGTTAAGCATGCTGCCCCTAGCTTTCTTGGCGTTTATAGCTATTATTTGTAATTTATTATTTCTTTTTTCTTTAAAATATATATTAATTATTGGATATTTAAGATCATTTTGATTTATGGCAGAGGAATATTCATTAGAGGCTAGGTTGATTAGATATTTATTTTGATGAGTTGCTAATATTTGATTTAGATAATTGGTAATATCAATTTGCCAAAAATTGGATAATTTTTCTAAATTTGGCAATTTTGTTGACATTTCTAGCCTATAGGGTTTTATTTTATCTAAAACTCTTAGTGGTCCATATAAACCTGATATAATTAACGTGTGTCCCTGCAAGAAATCCCATTGCTCTTTAGAGAAACTTCGTCTATCAATATTATCATAAACATCCCCATCATAGGCAAATATCGCTTGCTTTTGGGGATGGTTATCGAAATCTTGAAATCTATGATAATTAAGCTCAGCCAGTTTGCTACTTACATTCATTACCTGCTTGATCTGATTTTGCGATAGACTTTTACATATCTGTAAGAGATACTGCATTTTAGTAAGGAAATGTGGCTGCGTACATGGTAAATCCGGTATTTCCGAGATGAAATCCTGAGTCTTAGCTGGTGAAATTATACTTAGCATATCTGTAATCTAATAAGAAATTTACAACTTAACTGATTCAATTAATTTTCTAACTCCATCTACTGATTTATTAAATAGATATTGTTCTTCATCATTTAATTTTATTTCCACTATTTTTTCTACACCATTTTTACCAATAATAACTGGTACTCCGACATACATATCTTTTACTCCATATTCCCCTTGAAGATAAGCAGCACAACTTAATATTTTACGTTTATCTTTTAGATAACTCTCTAACATTTCAATAGCAGAAGTTGCCGGAGCATAATAGGCAGAACCATTTTTAAGTAGTGAAACAATTTCTCCACCACCATTTTTTGTGCGATCTATTATCGCATTAATACGTTCTTTCGTTGACCACCCCATTTCTACTAAATCTAAAACTGGTATACCGTTAATTGTCGAATATCTAACCAAAGGAACCATTGAGTCACCATGACCTCCAAGTACAAAACTACTAACATTTTCTACGGAAACATTAAATTCATTGGCTAAGAAAAAGTTAAATCTTGATGAGTCAAGTACCCCAGCCATACCAACCACCATATTGCTAGCTAGTCCACTTTCCTTTAACATTACGTAAACCATAGCGTCAAGTGGATTGGTTATAACAATGACAAAAGCGTTCGGTGCATATTGCTTAATGTTGCTAGCCACAGTTTTTATAACAGTAGTATTAACATTAATTAAATCATCCCGACTCATTCCGGGTGAGCGTGGTACTCCAGCTGTAACAATTATAGCATCTGAACCTTCTATGTCTTTATAATCGTTAGTACCTTTGGCAATTATATCTGATCCGGTAATTGTCCCAGCTTGTGATATATCTAAAGTCTTACCCTGCGAAGGACCTTCAGATAAATCAAACATAACTATATCAGCAAGTTCTTTAAAGGCTATCAAATGTGCAAGTGTTCCGCCAATCTTTCCTCCACCAATTAAAGCAATTTTTGTTCTTTTAGCCATACTTCCTCCTGAAAAACATTTTATGAATTCATTGAATCAAAAAATTCTGTGTTAGTTTTAGTGTTTTTAAGTTTATCAATTAAAAATTCTGCTGCATCGATAGTTCCCATTGGGTTAATGATTCTACGAAGAATCCACATTTTGGTTAAAATGGCTTTATCAACCAATAGCTCCTCTTTACGTGTACCAGATTTAGTAATATCAATCGCAGGGTAAACGCGCTTATCAGCTATTTTGCGATCGAGGACTATTTCAGAATTGCCAGTACCTTTAAATTCTTCAAAGATTACCTCGTCCATACGAGAACCGGTTTCAATTAAAGCAGTTCCTATTATAGTCAATGAACCACCACTCTCAATATTTCTTGCCGCTCCAAAGAATCTTTTTGGACGTTGCAGGGCATTTGCATCAACTCCCCCAGTAAGAACCTTACCAGACGAGGGTACAACAGTGTTATAAGCTCTTGCAAGTCTTGTTATTGCGTCAACCAATATTACTACATCTCTTTTATGCTCGACCAACCTTTTGGCTTTCTCAATAACCATTTCAGCAAGTTGAACGTGTCTAATAGCGGGTTCATCAAAAGTTGAGCTAACTACTTCACCACGCACTGAACGTTGCATATCAGTAACTTCTTCTGGGCGTTCATCAATTAACAAAACAATTAAAAATACTTCGGGGTTATTGGTGGTAATAGCATGAGCTATATTTTGCAATAGAACAGTTTTTCCCGTTCTTGGTGGAGCAACAATCAACGCACGTTGTCCTTTACCCATAGGAGCAACCAATTCAATTATTCTTGTACTAAAATCCTTACTATTATCTTCTAGCTCTAGGGATAATTTTTCTTCAGGATAAAGTGGCGTTAAATTATCGAAATGTACTCTATGATAGGCCTTAGAAGGGTCTTCAAAATTAACTTTGTTTACTTTTAACAAGGCAAAATAACGTTCTCCTGGTTTTGGAGCTCTAATTTGCCCTTCTACCGTGTCCCCTGTACGTAGTCCAAAACGACGAATCTGACTTGGGGAAATATAAATATCATCAGGACCGGCTAAGTAATTTACTTCTGGAGATCTAAGGAAGCCAAACCCATCAGGTAAAATTTCAAGTACGCCTTCTCCTGAAATCAAATCACCCTGCTCAACAGATTTCTTGAGTATAGCAAAGACTAGCTCTTGTTTTAGCAAAGCACCAGAATTTTCAATATTAAGATTTTCTGCCTGTATTTGCAATTCTTCAGGTGACTTACGTTTTAATTGTTTAAGGTTGATGATAACAATACCATCTTTATTAGGATTATCATACTTGGTACTATTATTATAATAAATATCAGGTGATTCCTTATTGTTAGTAACTGTATTTTGGGTCATACCTATTTTTTTTAGATTAGTTAAGATCAGACTTTTCTAGAAACTTTATTCTTTCTAGGTCATTTTGTTGTTAGAATCAATCGAAGGAATTCTCATGTACACTAGTACTACTTACGATTTTTTGATTAATTTTTTAGTAAAAATTCCTTTCATAGCTAGTTTTGAAATAGGTCTATTGCTTTAAAAACTGGGAGAATCACGAAACCTACGAAAGTCAAGTTACTTAAAGATTAAGGTTAGACTACTACTCGAATGATTAGACTTCTTGCATAATTCTACTTTTGTTGGTAATTTATTCGTCGTGCCTAGGCTCAAATCCGTAACGGAATTTGAGTGTGCTGCAAGTCGAGATTTCGTGGCTTCCTTAAATCCTTGCACATAAGCGAACTCTGCAAGAAATTTATTGAAATTAGCATCACAAAATTTTGACAGCTCAGCTAGACTATGTGGACCTAGAGAGCATTCGTATTTCCGAGTAACTAACTTAATTTGGGAATTGGTATTAATACTAACTTAATTATTTATATTTATCAAATTATTTTGCGGTTGTCAAACAAATTACACATGGTAGGGTAATTTATAACTAACCCGAAAAGGTTTTAGGTATAGTAATGGTGAAGCCTTGATGTCTCGCGTAGGTAGCGAAATCTAAATACAATTTTACGATGTCATCCCAGCGAAAGCTGGTATCGAAAAAAATAGACAGGAAGGGTGCTATACTAGCTTCTATACGACAAAATTGACCAATTTACCATAACCTTCCTTTATTTACTGCTTTAAGAGCAGGTTTAGTAGGTTTAGTAGATGTTGTTAGTTCTCTTTTAATTGTTTCTACATGCCTTAACGTTTTTTTTACTTGTTGAATTTCTATTTTAACATTAGTACTAATAATACTAGACATGCTTGGATTATTTTGTGGCTTCATTGATGATAATTTATCTGTTTGAGTTTCCTGAACTATGGAGGCTTTTGTAGGCATTGCTTCTACCTTTGGGTTGGGCAGACCAGCAGTATCTTCAGCTAGCTCTTGAGATATAGATTTGTCCATCTGAGCTATCGAATTGCTCTGTAACTTATCCACCAAGACTCTGTTATCTAGTTGATCCGTAGTTAACTCATTTAATCTGTGTGCTTCTATATTTTCTAACTTAGCTTCTGTTGGTGTTGATACCACAAAATTAGAACTACTAGGTTCGGGTATTTGTTTTGTTTCTATGCTAGAATGTTGAGTAAGAGGAGGTGGTGGTGTGGACACTGAAGTTGACATGGTTGGTGCAGTTTGATTGCTATATTTGTCTGTAAGGTGTGTAGCAATATCCTGTAAATTATTTGTAGAAATAGGTAATTTTTGAATCACAGAAGAATACCAAGATTTATCTGCTGCAATTTTATTTGTTATGTCAGATATTATCTCGTCTTTATGATTTCTTAGTTGCTCAGAACCAAGTTCTATTAAAGTTGGAGATAATTGTTCCGAGATTTTGTTATTTTGTTGTTCTGTAATCTTTATATCTGTTTTATTTTGAATTCTGTTAATAGATTCTTTAATGATTGGTTTTGAGACTAATTCTGCATCTTTATCTTTAATAATTGGATTAATAGAATCGGCAAATCGTTTGATATTTTCTTCTGTAATTTTTCTCTCATCTAAGGTTAGAAACGAAGAATTTTTTTGAGCATTATCTACACTAAAAAATTTCTGAGCTTCCTTGCCAATTAAGCTATGTAATTCTGTTGGTTTCCACTCTTCAAATAACTCAGTTGCTAATTCACTCGGCATATGGACATAAGGTAGCAGCTGTTTACAAAAAGCCTCTTGTCTACTCTTTTGTTCTTCCATAGAACCAGTATCCTGTATCTTTATACTAAGAGTCAATAAAAGCCTTTTGGTTTCATTTGCTCTATAATTAACAAACTCTGGACTTAACCCATTATTCCTACTATCTACTAATTCTTTTATAAAAGAATTAGCAGATTCATTAACTGCATTAGAAAGAGCTGTACGTTCTGTCTTATTAAGTTTTGTGAATTCTTTAGCAAATTTAACAGTTTTATTTCCTTGGCTAATAGTTTTATTAAAAATATTAAGTTGCTCGGTACTAAAATGTCTTGTATCTGCTTGTAAACTTTCCATAGTTTTGTTAATTACTGTACTGGCATAATCTGATTTAGGAATTGCTTGACCTTTTAACTCTAATATTACTTTTTTAACAGCTTCAAGAGCGATCTTATCCTCATCATTGTTACTTTTAATATCATTTAATACAAATCCCTTTAAACTAGCTTCTAAGTTTGCAAATTGCCTATCTGCTTTTGCCTTGTCATTGTCGTTCATAAGCCTTTTAGAACGTTCTATATTTAAACTAAAATTATCAAGAAGTTCTTCTGTCTTTTTATCAGATAAATTACAGTAAAAACTTTCTGTTGCTAATCCAGTCATTGCACTCATAAATGATTCGTTAGTACCAATGAGTACTCCATTAGCTATAAATTCTTTTGATAATTGTGGAGTTGGTTGTTTTAGAAATTTAAGTTTATATGTGTATGCCCTTCCTATTAATTTATTTATATTTTCAATCTCGTTTTTAGTGTTAACTCTAATAATATCATCTTTTTTATCTGCTAAATGGCTATCACTTTCGTACCCAGAATCAACAGATCTTACCGATATATTATCATCTTGATTCGTACTATATTCAGAATGAATAGACTCCTTATCACTCTCAAAATTAGATATATTTAAATTACTGGATTCTATAGTTGCTCTATTGTCTGACATAAAAACCTTTCATTATATACTCGATGAAAATCAACAATTGCGTTGTCATTGTCCAAGACCTGCGGTGCTCACGTACTAATGTACGCTGTGCTCCTCGGCTTGGACACTCCTAGCACTTGTTGATTTTGATTCTATCGTCTATCAACTCTTCATTTACGAGTAGTATATTAACCACAAAATTGGAAGACATATAATCCCTATTGCAAAAGAGTCTCTATTGAATTGATGATTCTTGCAAGCATTTTGATATAGAACAAATATACTTAACGCATTTCAGAGTTAGCGTTGTTGTATTTTTGTAAAAAACCCTGCTAACCCTCAGTACACGACATAAAGGTTAACAAAAAATTAATGTCTTGCAAAACGTAATAATTATAATACAAAAATAGAAAATTGCTGGGTAATATTTAACTATTAAGTTGCGATAGTTCAATTAATGATATATTTCATACTACGTATTTTCTACTATCGTATACTTTTTTTGGCTATTAATTTTTTGTTAACCTTTATGTCATGTACTGAGAATTTTTAGTTGATTTTCAAAATCTTCTTGTGTACTACTCACTAATGGTGTTTGATGATTAAATCAACCTGATCACTAAATCTGTAAGCAACATAATGTTCACTACTAAGACACTATTGATATATTGATACGAGGAACTATGAAGAGTGAAGAGAGGAATCCCGAGCGGATAATAACTATTGAGCATGCTAAGCATGTTCTAAAACAATCTAGTACTGCTCTATTTATGAAAAGAAGCATGAAGAGTGCAAATGAAAAAGCAGGAAAAACATTGATAAAGCAAGCTATAGAAAGATCTAGTTCTGATAGTTACACTGAGAATGGGTCATCTAAAGATGAATTTGTACATTTTGAACCAATTAAAGATTTTCTTGCGTCTCATAAAAAGGGATGGTGTTATATTAACAGCGAATCTAAACATGGGTTATGTTCAGAAAATGCAACACCTAATATTAGAATGTTAGAGTCAGTACTAGCAAAAGAAGTAGAGCTAAAATCTAAACCAAAAAGTTGGTCTAATTATATCAAGGAGCATAGAAATACTTACCTATTGCCCCCTCCTAGCCCTGAAACATCTCAGATTGGGCTGGATTCTGTTGACGTGCTTAAAAAAATACCGTTAATTGATACAGTACTGCCTGGAGCTTCTACTGTGTCTACTGTGAGTAAAATATTGCCCGAAACAATCAATCCTTATTATTTTAGTGTTCTCTATTGCTCAGGTATACTTAGTAAGAGCGAAGAAATATTACACCGACAAGTCTTCCATTTTTATGAAAAACCTGAGTATCAGGCTTTTCCTGTGACCGCAAAATTTTATGACCAGATAGAAACAGTAGAAATAACAGGAAGTACTTACGATGATTTAGGGGGATAGTATAAGAATTCCCTCAGTACACGACATAAAGATTAACAAAAAATTAATGTCTTACAAAACGTAATAATTATAATACAAAAATAGAAAATAACTGAGTAATATTTAACTATTAAGTTGCGATAGTTCAATTAATGATATGTTTTATACTACGCACTTTCTACTATTATACACTTTTTCTTGGCTATTAATTTTTTGTTAATCTTTATGTCGTGTACTGAGCTGCTAACCTCAGTTTTGGATTAAAATTAAAAATTTTAATCCAAAACTGGCTAGAATATCAGAAAAATGCATTCTTGAAGCGGCTGGTATACTGCTCGTAAATGAAGGGTTGCAAAGATAGGAGAGATATTGTAGAGTTTAGGAGATTATGAGTAAGAATGTATTGACAGAAGAACAAAGAGAAAAGTTGAAGGAACGTCATAAGACAGAACGAGACGGACGCATACGTGATCGTATTAAGGCAGTTTTGATGTATGACGATGGGTATAGTAATGTAGAGATTGCTAAGGTACTACTCTTGAGCCACGAATCGATAAGAAAACATATTGTTGATTATCAAAAAGCCAATAAGCTTGATACCAACAATGGAGGTAGCACAAGCAAATTAAGTGATGGTGAGAGGGAAGAATTAGCGAGTCACCTAGAAGCAAATAATTATGTTTATGCTAAAGATATCATGCATCACATTTAGAACAAATATGGGGTAACATATACGATAACGGGAGTAACAAAATTACTATACAAATTGGGTTTTGTTTACAAGAAGGCGAAAATAGTACCGGCTAAGCTGGATTTTGACAAGCAAGAATTATTTAAGTTAAACTACAGTTTACTAAAAGGGAATCTCAGAGATAAGGAAGCCATATATTTTATGGATGGTGTTCATCCTCAGTATCAAGCAAGGGCAAGGTGCGGTTGGATAAGAAAGAAGCAAGATAAGACCTTACCAACATTCAGTGGCTGGAGAAGAAAGCACATGATTGGTGCTATTAATCTAGCTGATTTACAGTTAGTAAGGACAGAGAACCCCAAAATAAATGGGGAGCAGATAGTTAATTTTCTACAGAGATTGGAAGAGGAGAATAGTGACAAGGAAAGAATATATTTAATCTGTGACAATGCTAGTTACCACAAATCCAAGAAAGTTAAAGAATACCTAGTAAATAGTAAAATAGAGCTAGTATTTTTGCCACCATATAGTCCAAATCTTAACCCAATTGAGAGATTATGGAAGTTTATGCACAGTATTACAACTAATAATAAATTTTATCATAATTTTGAACAATTTTCGGAAGCAATAAACAAATTTTTCAGCAACATCGCCGATTATAAAGATAGGTTACGTACCTTAATAAACGATAATTTCCAAACTATTACCGTTAACCATTTCTGCAACTCTTCAGGTTAATTGAGTATATAGTCAATTCAGGAGAATTTGGTGACGTCGTCGCTCGCCTATTATCTATAGGCTTCGCTCCTCATCTTCGAGATAAATATGAGCAAAAATTATGCTATAGAAGTGGATTATCATGCGGCGTGTGGGAAAACTAAACCTCATTTCCATCAACTTTTTATTTACTCTTAATCGGAAATTTAGGTTTATAGAAAATATCGTGAGATAATATCATTACTTACATATTCTCCGCTAGAATTATTTTTAATCCACTCTTCATCTAAAAAATTCATAACTACTAAATCATTAGAAAATTTGTACTTTTGATTATATACTAATTCTTTCACTATTAATTTTTGTATTTTAGGATGTAACATATATTGTTGTGGCTTTTGATTAACCTCTTGAACTAAATGAAATACTGCTTGCACGATTCCACCAAGTAATAATCCTCGAGTAAGTTGTATATCATTGGCTGGCACAGATTCTCCAGAATTATCCAAATTTACAGGGTATCCTCCTCTAAAAATATTGAACGTTGCACTATCTGTAGAATATTCTATATTATCCAATACGTTAGAGGTATTAATAGAAGAATTATCTTGAATAATATGCAATAATGACTGAAATTCTATATCTTGTGATGAGCAACTAATTAGATTCTTTGTTCCTCGTATTTTATTGACGTCAAGAGATAAAGTAATATCTTCTCCTGTACAACCAAAAATATATTCAGATTTCTGAAATAAAGATAGAATATTATTTGCAGTTTTAATCTTCTTCATAAGATTATACTTACTGTCAGATTTATCATATATTATTACTTTATGATTTAAAGATAATAGTTTCCGGGCGACAGCCCTTCCTATAGCTCCAAGACCTACTACTCCACAAATAAGGCTATGAGATTGTAAAGGCAAAATTTTATCAAGTTTTTGTATGACGGCCTGAGCAATCATTGGAGGTTCTAATATCTGCTTTGTAGCAGAATAAGCAACGTCAATAAAAGGTAACGTGGTATTATTCTTTTTAGTAATATTAACAACACCGGATGATGTTTGCTCTACAGCAAAGACTTTGTAATTATTACTTAGTAACTTTGGAATATTTGTTGTACATTTACTACCATCATCTAGTATGATAATAGTGTCAGATTTTACATTCATTATGGTAGTAGCAACATTAGCCCACATATTAGCTATATCTATATTAAAATAATAGTTAAAATAGCCAAATTGTTGCGGTTGGGAACTAGGGTAGTAATTTACTCCCATTTCTATAAGTTGGACAATTACTATAGGACAATTTGAGTATATTTTACCCATTATATGAATATTATTCGGCTTAGCACCTAATCTGATAAGAGATTTTATTAAATCTATTGTTGTAAATAACAAATGTTGTACACAAACAAAGGTAACATTTTTTAAATTAAGATACTTACATCCTTTTAATTTATCTATTATACTTTGTAGAGTTGCTAATATGGGTGTATTTAAATTACTCATAATAAACTCAAAAAATTACTCGTCATTGTATATAGCAATACAACCATTAAAAAAACTAGATGAGGAGCAAAATACTCTTGCTTCCTTACCATTACTATTATACTCTAAAAATCTAGCATCATCTTCAGATATAATTTTACTAGATAATATCTGACCAAATGGATCGTTTCCAGAATGAAATAACTCAAATTTTATGTTTTTAAGTGAGTTGACACTATGATTCTCAATTTGGTGAATAGTATTTATTAAAATATCTAATAATCTTTTAATCTCTCTTTGATCTTCAATTATACTTGGAGGATTTCTACAATAAGGAGAGCTATTAAATAGAGTAGGAAAGCTAAGAGAATAATAGACTTTACTATTTTTAGTAAATTTTGCTGGTTGCATAATATTTGGTATATAATCTTTTAGATTATAATCATTTACATATATTTGCTGTATTAAATTCATTGGCAAACCTGTATCATCCGTGGATGGCTTAAATGCTATAGCAGAACCTTTAGAAATCAAAATTAAAGTCTAACAGTGTCTATTAAATATGATCGTGGTTTTAAATTACGTAGATTAATTGCATGAATAAAAAATGACCATAATAAACTAAAATCTGTAAAATCTTCTAACAATTGAAATTGTTTCCAACATTGATTAACTAGATAATTATAAAAACCACTATATCCAAGATCATTTGGTTGAAGAAACCACTCATTAGAAAATACTAAAATGCTATTATTCCAATTTGAATTATGAGAATACTTATTAATATCTACAAATGTCTGCCAATGATCTGACAAACTATAGGGAGCATGGATATCAACCCCTAATTTTTTTTTAATTCTATTATGACCCACTGTGTCAGAAATACTTGGAATCATAACAGTAGAGCGAGCTCCGGCTGACACATTCCAAATAGGCATGTCTAGTGAAGATGTTTGGTTTAACATATGCATTAATTCAAATAGACCAAAAAGTTCACCAGTCAAAAGAACATTAAGAGAAACAATTCTATTTTGTATCTGAACAAATACTTCACTCAAACTATTAAGAATTAAGGATAAGGGAATATGACTATATCTCAACTTCTTTTTTAGAAATTCTGGAATTCTTGAGTCATTTATAGAAATTAGTTTGCCGTCTTTAGTTGGTAGATGAAACTCCCCCCTATTAACAATATATGCTCCATAAGGATATTTTATTTTGAATAAAGAATATTTTCCGCATTGATTAACATTATCACATTTTTCTGCCAGTTCAGGATTAACCTTATAAACTTCATCCTTAACTTCAGACCATTTGACTTCTTCAACACTAAAATTCAAATCTTCTTCCATACCAAATTCTCGTATAATTAAATGAACTTAAAGTGATTAAAATTGGTGAGTCTATTATATTTATTTCTCTGCCTCTATTAATAAGAGTATATTAGATTCTTTTATAAGGTTAAATTCTTGTTCTGTAAAGCTCTGTAAAGCATTTTCTTTTAAAAACAAGTTATGTTTCCTTACATTCTTGAAGCCCAATTTTTCCATTAATCTCTTTATAGTATCAAAATCCATATGATAGCACGTTACAACACAATCATTTGTAATACTAATTTCTATGGGGCAACCATCCGTGTACTCATCTTTCAAAAACTTCGTAGGAAATTTTAATATATCAAAAACCTCTGGATAAGAATATGCACTTATAATATCTAAAGTGCATATTATAACTTTTCCTCCTTGTTTTAAGCATTCATAACAATTTTTGATAAATATTTCTAATTTACTTAAAGCATCTATATATAAAATCACAAAGATATTATATACAATATCGTATTCATGTTGTCCCAAAATTACAGAACTTTCAACATCAGAAAAATCTAATACATGTAACTCAATATTACTATTTTTGATATTTTCTTTACATAGCTCTACTTGATAAGGAGAAATGTCGCACCCTACTAATTTCAGTGGATTCTCAGCATAGAAAATTTCTAAATATCTACCAAATCCACAACCTATCTCTAATAGAGCCTTGTCTCTTACATTTCCTATAATATTTTTTACGTGTGGGTTAATAATATAATTATTAAATCTAAATTCCTTAGTTTCTCTATAAGAATCAATAATAGTTTTTAATTTCCAGTTATTCATAATTTTACCATTGAACAATTAGAGGAACTGCTTTTTATTATTTTAATAATAAGAATTAAAATTAAAAAGCACTAAATTACAATAGCATAATTTTAGCATGCTATTCTTGCCCCCTATTTTCAGTCTTACCAAGTGTGTTTATATATGGTTTCTTTATACTTATTATAAAAATACGAGACTTTATGAGAGATCAGGATTATTGGCAAATAAAATTCAAAATGTGTCAATACTCAAAAAGATTGTTAAACCAGCTTTTAATATTAAATGAACATATTAAAGACAAGGTGGATATTATTGAAATTAAGAAAGCAATATATTATGCTAGGAAATATCATGCTGACCAAAAAAGACAATCAGGAGAGCCATATTACTCACATCCAATAGAGGTAGCTTACATGGTTGCTACTTACACGGCTCAAACACGTCCACGATTTTTTAGAACAGACATGATAGTTACCTCATTACTTCATGACTGCCTTGAAGATACAAATATAACTGAAGAAACGATTAATATTATCTTTGGTAGTAAAGTTGCTAATCAAGTTCAAGACTTAACTAGAATAAAACCAGAAAAAAAGATTAGTGTCGTGGAAATGATTAATTCTTTATTTATTCAAGGAAAGTCAGATATATTGATTATTAAAATTTTTGATCGTTTGCATAATATGAGAACTCTTTACGCAAAATCCTCTGAAAAAATTGATAAAACAGTTAATGAAACTTTATGTTATTTTGTACCACTTGCTATGCATCTTAATATGAATGATATAGCAAACGAATTAATTAATATATCTTTAAAATACCTACTAGGTCGTAACTGTAAATTGTAAGCAGTGTTTGACCCTCTAATAAAAATTAACCACCTAATACCATTTCTGAAAACTAATCATCACGTCGTCGTACTTCATGATCTCCGCTCCTCACGTACTAGTTGTCACACTACTGGACAAAAGAAATGGAGTGGTTGCAAGAGCTAGTAAATAGAGTATTTTAGATTGAATACAAAAAAATCTGTGGGACTCTATGTTACTAGCCGAATTACTACCTAATCATTTTTAGATGAAAGATTCAAGACTAAATACGTTCAAGAGATGGGATATCGAAGCTGCCTTTAAAGAGTGCAAAAGTAATGGTTTTAGAATGGAAGATACGCATATAAAGAGTAAAGTACGATTAGAGAATTTTATAAAATGTTTATTTGTAGCATATGCAATAGCAATAAAAATAGGAGCAATTGGAGAGCAAGAACAACCGATAAAAATGAAGAAAACGTTAGGATGCAGGAGTTATTCTGTACTACAGTTAGGTATAAGATCAATTAAACAAGCTTATAGTCGTTCTAAGCAATTTTTTGATTCCTTAGTCATAAAATTGCTTAAGTTACACTTTGCACAACCAATATAACCTTTTCGTCCAGTAGTGTGACTAGTTGTACGCTCCGGTGTACAACTGTTGAAAGTTTACAAATACCTATACCACAGAGTCTATTAGCGAGCGTAAGCGAAGTAATCTAGGAAACAATCTATAGATAAATGATGTTACTGGACTGCTTCGTCGACCTTACAGCCTCCTCGCAATGACCTTGGTTATTTTTCTGCAACTTTTAAACTGCCATGATGAGCTTTAAAACCGCTCCCTTTTCTAACCTTCAACAGTTGTGGGGACATCGTTCTGATGATTATTTTATTCTGTTAACCGATGCCGGTGAGAAGAAATCGCCTTGCATATTATCGATTTTTAAGTTGATTAAAAAATTGGCTATTTCCCCATTTTCAACAAATTCTGCTACAGTTTGAACACCTAAATTTTCAGAAATTTTAATTAACCGTTTAATGAAATCTTGACTTTGTATATCGCTAGTGATGTTACGTACATAACTACCATCAATTTTAATAATATCTATCGGTAGATTTTGTAATTGTTTAAATGAAGTAAACCCAGCTCCAAAATCATCCAAAGCAAATTTACAACTAAATTTTCTTAATCTGTGCATAAAGAATTTTATTTGTTGGTAATGCTGATTAAGGGTAGTCTCAGTAATCTCAATAATTAATCTTCCTGAAACATCATATGTTTGTAATAGTTTTTCTGCTATCTCTAGGAGAGAAACATCTAATATACCAATATTTGAAATGTTAACTGCAAGCACTAAGCTAGGGTTAGCATCTAGTTCTTTAATTGCCATTTCTAGCACTATTTGATCTATTATAAAAATTAAACCTTTCTTTTCAGCTTCTGGAATTATTGCACCTACAGAAAATAGATTATTATTTGTGTCAGGAATCCTTAGTAAACATTCATAGTAATGAATCTTCATTGTTTTACGGTCAATAACTGGCTGATAAGCAAAAACCATTGTTTTGTTTAATAAAGCTTTTCTTAAGAGATTCAGCTGCTTATTGGACTCTTTAACAAACTCTATATTATAATATTTATGGTCATACTCACGATAATAACTTTGGTCACCTTGATAAGAAACTAGCCAATTTAATAGATTATATACTTCTTTAGCTTGATTGGTAAATTTGGGAAACTCTATGCTAGCACTACTGCAATTCATATAAACTGCAGGTAACAGATCATCGACATAAAGTTGAGATAATAAATGTATTTTTAGGACAACTTCCTTAGCTAGATTTTGGTCTAGTGTGGGTAAAACCAACAATATTCTATCATGCTCAATTTGTTTATAAACTGATATAGAAGGAGCAGTAATTAATTTATTACAAACTTCAGAAATAATTTTATTAAGTTTGTCAATTATATAAATATCTCCTCCCATCATGGCATTCAATTCGTCGTAATTTAATAACTTAAAAGAGATACAATACCCATGCCCGGCTTTATCAAGTTCAGATTGCAAATTTCTAATTTTTGTATCTAATTTTGCCATAACCAACTAAATATAATATTTACTAAATACTAAAATCCCAGTAGACTTGATACAAGTAAAAGTTTTATATATATATAACTATGACCAAAATAAATAGAATAAAAAGAAAACTAGATGTGTTAAAACCACATTATTGCGAAATAATTGATGAAAGTTACAAGCACGCCAGCCATAATGGTGGCATTACTGAAAGTCATCTTAAGATCAAAATTTTTGCAGCAGCTTTTATAGGAAAAAGTTTGCTAGAACAGCATAAAATAATTAACAATCTTTTAGCAGATGAACTAGCTAGCGGACTACACGCATTATCAATTGATACGAAAAACCCCCACTCACCTACTGATTAATAAACTCTTCTTTTTTTCTTGACAATCAATTATATTACATAAGATATGGACAAGGTTCATTCAAATAAGCTTTTACTCGATCTTGAAATAAATTTATTATGCCTAATATGTGTAATTGGAACAAAAATTTACCTATTCTAATTCTTGTTATTTTAGCTTGTGTAATATGGTATATACCGGCCCCTGAAGGACTTGATGTTAAGGTGTGGCATCTTTCTATTATATTTATTACCACTATTGCAGCTATAATTCTTAATCCTTTACCTATGGGTGCTATAGCCTTATTTAGCATACTCTGTTGTATTCTGACGCAAACCCTTTCCTTAGAACAAAGTCTATCCGGGTTTAGTCATAGCATTATATGGCTGGTGCTGCTTGCTTTTTTTATTGCTCAGGGTTTTATAAAAACAGGCTTTGGGGAGCGGATAGCTTATCACATCATTCTACTTGTCGGGCAAAGTACCCTTGGTATTTCATATGCTCTAGTAATTGTTGATTTTATACTCGCACCTTTCATTCCTAGTGTATGTGCTAGGGGAGGAGGGATAATTTTTCCTATTGCTCAGTCACTCTGCACTGCTTACTCTAATAAAACAAATTACGAAACATCCGTTTCAAACGGTGGATTTCTCATGAAAGTAGTCTTTCAATCAAATGTGATAACTAGTGCTATGTTTATTACCTCTATGGCCGCTAATCCTTTAGCTGTTAAGTTCGCAGCTGATGCTGGGATTATAATTTCATGGAGTGACTGGGCAATAGCAGCTATAGTGCCAGGCGTGATTTCTCTTGCTGTCATGCCTCTTATTCTTTATTATTTACATCCACCCTCAATTAAATACGATCCATCTGCTATACAAATAGCTAGGGCAAAATTGCAAGAAATAGGTGATATATCATTGCAAGAGATTATTATGCTAATAACTTTTGTAATTTTAATTTTTTTATGGATGCTTGGCAGCAAATGGGGATTATCAGCTACTACAGTTGCACTATTGGGCGTATGTATTTTATTATTATGCAAAGTAATTAAATTTGAAGATACTCTTGCAGACAAAGGGGCATGGCATACCTTTATTTGGTATGGCACTTTAGTTATGATTTCAAGTTTTTTGTCTGATTTTGGTTTAATAGCATGGGTTAGTGATAAACTTAGAGACAATTTATTAAGTTTTTTCTCTCCAATGATTGGTATAATTATACTTTCTGTAATATATTTTTATATACATTACTTTTTTGCCAGTACTACAACCCATATTGCTATACTTTTTCCTACTTTTCTAGCGTTATTTATACATGCTAAAATGCCTAGTTTACTATCTGTATTGCTACTTAGTTTTTTATCAATATTATCTTCGGGTCTTACTCATTATGGACTCAGTAGTGCTCCAATATATTTTGAGACAGGATATATGAAGATCAGAACATGGTGGTATCTTGGTTTAGTTTTGAGTCTAGTATATGGCATTATATGGATTTTTATAGGCGGTATGTGGTGGAAAACACTAGGTTTGTGGTAGAATTGCTACTAGAATATATAGCAATCATTGCTGAATAATTTTATTTATTATAGAATTAGTCTTTAATCTTGTATAATTTGCTGTTAGACTCTCTTTTAAGATTAAATATGATAGGAGTCTAATACCAATAGGTAGTATATTATGACAGATGACAAAAAAGAATCTACGCCGTTTGAAAACCTTGAAAGTTCTGAGATAGATAGTACTACAATTGTACCTAAAGAGATAGAAATAGCTAATACGTTAGACAATCAAACAGTGCAACCCAAGCAAAGAAAAGCAGAGCTTTCCAAAAGCTTTGATGACATGGAGCTTGAACGTGAAAATAAGTTAAAACGTACTCCCTCTCAAAAATCTGTAAAAAGTAAAGATGATTTACATATAATTGAGCAAGAGAAAAGTGAAAGATTAAAATCGGTTAAAACAAATGAAGTTAAAATTTCAGATGAATTTGCAAAATCTTTAGAACAGGAAAGTACAGAACCAAAGACAGAATCAAAATTTAAGAGATTTTTAAATAAAATTAAAGCTGTTGGGGATTGGACAAAGAGTACAAGACTTTTCAAGGGTATAGAGTGGCTGTTAGATACAAAATTGGCGAAGGTGCTATTTGGTAGTGCTATAGGTCGTACTGTTACAATTGCACTTGCAATAGTAACACTAGCCGGGGTCTCCCCTCCAGCAGCTTTGACCGCGGCTGCAATAGCATTAGCTGGAGTAACTAGCGAAATAGTAGCTGATGTTATCAAAACAAGAAGACTCCGTAAACTTGCACAAGAAAATGACCTATTGATGCAAAATCGAGGGGACATAGACAAGCAACAATACTTACTACTACTCGATCCCAAATTAGCCAAGGCATTGGAAAAGAAATTACATGTCCCAAATAATCATGTTCCAAATGGCAAAGATAAACATTACCACTATGTAGATCCCAAAGTAGAAATGGCATTTAGTGCAAGCAAATTCATAGTTGATAATCTTCAAAATGCCGCTAATTTAGCGTCTAACATAACTGCTGCTACTAGTGGGAATCCTGTTAAGATTCTTACAGCACTAAAAAGTGGTACACTTTCAGCTATTTCTATAATTGGCTCAGGTGTAACTGAAAAGGACTCAGCTAACCTTACTACAACATTTAAAATCAATATTAATGATGAACTCCGTAAGGATGATGTTGCCTATTATAGGAATTTACGAGAGCTACGTGAGATCACCCAAAAACAACATATCCAAACTGCAGCTTTGGCTGAATTAATACAAGATAAAGATTATTTTAAGTTAACCGATGAGCAAAAACAAAATAAATTTGATATATATCAACAAGCTTTAACTGAACTGATGTTTGACAAAAATTATAACAAGTTAACCGATGAGCAAAAACGAGCTACACTTCATACAGCAGTCAATAAATTTGAAGAAAAACCTAATGAAAAAGCAACTGAACCTGAAACTAAAGAAAAGAACAAAAGTAATAATATACTGACAGCAGCTGCAAAAGGTACACTAAGCCTTTTAAAAGATCTAGGTAGGACACATAATCCTTTTTATAAACAACCTAAGGTAATAAGGGATTATAGCCCATTAACGAAAGCTATGGAGGCTGCTAAAAAATCTGCTAAAGAGATCGTAACACCTGAGGTTATAGCACAGTTACGAAAAAGTAAATCTGCACCAAATTTATTACAAGAAGAAGAACGCTTTCTTCATCGGAAAAAACTGCAGAGAAGTAATTCTATAGATAACAATCAACATTCAATGTAACTCACCTACCATTACCCACATCTTTGGACTCGTGGGACGTCATCCTGAAACAAGTTTAGGATGACATCGATATCTTCAAAGTGTATGGCTTTTAAAAGATGTAAGTTACCTACCACCCCTATCGTTCTTATTTACTGGTGGTTTTACTGGAGGAGTACTAGGTGGTGAAATAATAGATGAAGTACTAGAACGCAAAGGTTTATTATTATCATGCTTTGCGAAACTATTCCTTAGTTTTTTTGCCTTGGATACTTCTCTGCTCACTTTTTGTTCTTCTTTTAATAATTTTGCTTTCTTTTGTGCCTGTATTACTGGTGCTAATATTTCTTGTCTTTTCTGCCTGAACTCCTGTAGATTTTGTTGTAGATCTTGTTGTTTAGGAGATGGAGTATCTTGATTTTGTGAATTGTTCAAGAGTTCTTTAACAATATCAACAACCTTATCTATAATCTTTGCAAACCAGCTTTTTTCCGGCTTTATATCATCCAAAATAGCGTTTTCCTTTGGAACATCGTGTCGTCTATTATTATTGTTAATTTCCGGTGGCTTAGATGGTTTCTGCTCCTGTACCTTACGGGAATTAGCTGCTAAATTATTATTCCTTGGGCGTGGGGCTACTTTACCTATTGGTTTTGTTGATTGAAGTATTTTTTTCTCATCTTCTTTTAATTTTTTCAGTGTTTCTCGCAAATCGTCTACAGTTGGAATTGGACCTTCCACAGTTGGAGTTGCAGAATTCTTTAATGTTTCTTCCTTAGGTCTTGAATCTCTTAGAGCCTTAAGTCTATCTTCTATTTCTCGATCTTTTCGTTTACCTAATTCAGCATATTTATTATCTAAATTAACTTCAGATTGTATTTCTTCCATCAACTTATCTACTTCCGAAGAAGAAACAGAACCACCCATTCTATCTAATGAGTCATTCATCACATCTGTCACCATCTCGGATTCAAGCAATTTCTTATCTAACTCGCCAAGTGTTTTCTCAAATTTTTCATCAATATTTTGTATTTTCTTACTCAAATCATTAGATTTTTTCTTGGACATATGTAACTAACCCGCTATTTAAATACATAAGTTATTATAGTTTATTCTATTAGATACTACTAAATAATTTTATCAAATATATATTTTTTGAGGATATTTGCTTGTAAGATTGTTACTTTTGTGATATAAGTGATATGCTATAATTAGGTTTCATTTTCTATGCAACAAGATCTTGACCCTCCCCCACTATCAAATAAGCAGTTACTTGCATTCTTTGCAATGATAGTAGGAATGTTTATGGCAGTGTTGGATATTCAAATTGTTGCCAGTTCTTTATCAGTCATTGCAGCCGGTCTTTCTGCTTCTAGTGATGAATTATCTTGGGTTCAAACATCATATCTTATAGCAGAAGTGATTATAATACCAATAACCGGTTTTACAGCCAAGCTTCTCTCCACTAGAATTTCTTATTTTATTGCTGCTCTTGGTTTTACCGTTATGAGTATTCTATGTTCGCTAGCCAGCAATATAGAAGCAATGATTATTTTTAGAGCTTTACAAGGATTTTTTGGTGGAGCAATGATACCAACTGTCTTTAGTACAGTATTTATAATTTTTCCTGCCTCAAAACGCCCCGTAGTTACTGTGATAGTAGGATTAGTCGTAACAATAGCCCCAACACTTGGACCAACACTTGGTGGTTACATTACTGAAAACTTATCTTGGCATTTTATGTTTTTACTCAATGTAATACCTGGTATTTTTGTTTGTGTGGTCGTATATTTATACGCTGATTTTGATCAACCTAATTACAATTTGCTCAAGAATTTTGATTTTGTTGGCATTATTTTACTGACTGTTACTCTTGCTTCTTTGCAATATGTTTTAGAAGAAGGAAATAAGAAAGGTTGGATAGAAGATAATTTGATATTATTCCTTATCATACTAATTGTTGTTGGATTTATTATGTTAGTTATTAGAGAACTGACATTTATTAATCCAATCTTAGATATAACAACTTTTGCTAATAAAAATTTTACTTTTGGTTGTATCTACTCTTTTGTCATAGGTATAGGGCTATATGGTGCAGTCTATTTATTACCTTTATTTTTATTTACAATAGCTGGTTTTAATACTGTGCAAATTGGTTTTACCATGATGGTTACTGGTATGGCACAATTTCTGTCAGCTCCACTTGCAGGAAAAATGCTTGGCTCTGGACTAGATTTAAGAATTATGCTGGCTATCGGTCTAGCTACGTTTAGTTTAGGTTGCTACCTAAATAGTTTTTTAACAGCAGATGCTAAATTTGCCGAGTTTTTTTTACCACAATTTATTAGGGGGCTTGCTTTAATGTTTTGCTTTTTACCTACTAATAATATTGCTTTAGATAGCATGAGTAAAGATAAAGTAGGGAATGCTAGTGGGTTATATAATCTTACTCGTAATCTTGGAGGGGCTGTTGGTCTTGCAGTTATTAGCCTACTTCTTACAGATAAAACTAAAATTTTTAGCCAATATTTAAATGAAAATATTCCTTCCACTTCACCCTCTGTTCTAATGAAATTACAATTTTTAGGACAATTATTGGATGGTAAAGTGGTTGATCCGGAAAAGGCTTCGTATTTTTTGTTAGCCAGTAATATAAATAAGGAAGCATTTGTAATTGCGATAAATAGCATTTTTGGTATTATAAGTGCATTATTTTTTGTGGTAATGATCTTTCTACCGTTTACATCAACTGTTAAAGGTGGAGGAAAGTATGATGCACACTAAAATCTTTACTTTAATTATTTTGTTATTAGTGTTGTTTGGTCTAACAGGAGTACCTACTGATATTTTTGCATTGTTGTTTTCCTTAATTATCCCCAGTATAGCTTATCTTGTGGCAATAAAACTCAATTTGATCCCTGATAGGATTTATTTAGATTATCATTCTATATTATATTTTATTTGGTTAATTAAAGAAATAGTTGTATCTAGCTTAGGAGTAATGAAGATTATATGGCGTAGAAATCTTAATCTACAGCCAGTCTTTGAGTGGATTAATTCAGAACAAAAAAACGATACAAGTCTTGTAATATATAGTAATTCTATTACTCTTACACCAGGAACTGTAACACTTAACATATCAAATGGTATGTTATTAGTTCATGCTCTAGAACAATCATCAATCGACAATCTAAAATTTGGTAATTTTACTATGAGTAAAAGAATTCAGCACATTTCAAAGAACGACTAAAAGGCTAATAGCATAGTACCTACATTTTTCTATAATCGTCATCGCGAGGCATCTTTAGATGCCGTGGCGATCCAAGTAAACAGCGAAGCTGTTTTTTTAGAGTAACGCTTCGCGTATCCTAGATTGCCGCGTCGCCGCTTTCAGCGACTCCTCGCAATGACGATTTTTTAACTTTCAACAGTTGTGTACCTCGACCCTTTGACTCCTGCCTACTATCATGATTTTGATTCTATCGTCTATCAACTCTTCAAAGTAGAAGAGTATATAGCTAAAACCTTCTTTAGATTAGCTATAGTCAATTGAGAAGACAACGCTACCTAACTTCTATCATGAACGATAGGGGCAAATTCCTTAACTACAGCTTTATAAAGCTTGCGTTTAAAGGGAATTATAATTGATAATAACTCATCAAACTTAGCCCAACGCCATTCCTCAAACTCTGGGTTACGAGTATTAATATTAATATCTTCGTTAGTACCGGTAAACCTAATTAGAAACCATTTTTGTTTTTGACCTCGGAAATTACCACCCCATAATTTAGGTATTAAAATTTTAGGTACATCATAACTATACCAATATTTGCTTTCTGCAATAATATAACCTTTATTACAACCTATCTCTTCGAACATTTCTCTAAGGGCAGCAACACTAGGCGTTTCTCCTAGATCTATACCACCTTGAGGCATTTGCCAAGCTGGTATTTTGGTATCTATTCTTTTACCAACAAATACTCTATTAGCACTATCTATTATCATCATGCCTACACTTGGTCTATATGGCAATTCACGATAACATTTACAAATAGTTTCATTTTTCATGATTTTAGGTTTTTATATGAAAGGTAGACTTCTTTAAGAATTACCCTCTCATAAGCTAGTTTTACAATAAGTCTAGTATACCTGATGAATCTTCATTTGTGTATCTAAATTATTCTTATCACTTTATTTCTTCCGTCCTCCTTTGCTTGATACAGAGCTTTATCGGTACGTTCTATAAAATCACTAATAGATTCCCCAATTTTGTATTCAGTTACTCCTATGGAGATAGTTTTCTTAATAGGATCTTTCTGAGTTTTAACTTTAAAATCGATAGACTCCACTCTTGTTCTTGCCCGCTGCGCTATATACATAGCTTCGTCAATCGTTATGTCATTTAAAAGGATAGCAAATTCCTCTCCGCCATATCTAGCAACCAAGTCTGTAACCCTAAAAATGTTCTTCAGAACATTAGCAATGGTTTTTAGCACTATGTCTCCTGCTTGATGACCATAAGTGTCATTAACTTGCTTAAAATGATCAATATCACACATAAGTAAGCATAAAGGTCTTTTGCTATCAGTAGATTTTTTTACCATTTGCTTTATGTGTGTATCAAAATAATGACGATTAAATATGCCTGTCAAACCATCTTTGATCGACAAATTTACGCTTAACTCTAAATCATTGCGTAAAGTATCTTGGTAATGTTTTCTTTTCAATTGAGTTCTGATTCTAGCTAATAGCTCGTTTTTATCTACTGGGTATGTAAAATAATCATTAATACCCAGCTCTAAACCTTTGATAACTATCGATGTATTTTCTTCTTCAGCTTGTAATATGAGTACCGTATCATGGAATTTAGCATCAGACCGTAGCATTACGCTTATTCTTAAAGGATCTCCTTGCTCTAATTGGCAGCTGATAATTACTAAATCCGGGGTATATTCACTATCTTTCTTCAATTCATTGATATCAGATATTATTTTGATATTGGGGGTAAGGCTGAGAAGCGTTTTATTTATGTTTCTTGCCTGCACTATATCATCGTTAACTAAAAGTATTTTACTATCTGAAAAATTATCTTTTACCTCTATGACGTCACCACCTAATTCAGCATTAGTAGTGTTTCTAAGTTTGAGTTCATCAATAACCGCCTTCATTCTAGCAAGAGATCGTACCCTTGCAAAAAGAGCAGTGTCATCAATAGGTTTTGTTAAGAATTCATCAGCTCCAGCTTCAAGACCTTTTATGCGATCCTCAGTATCAGAAAGAGCCGTAACCATAATCACTGGTATATGAATAGTGTAAGGATTAGACTTAATTCGTTTGCAGGTTTCAAATCCATCTATATTAGGCATCATGGCGTCAAGTAATACAATATCAATTCTATTAAGGGCAAGAACATTCAATGCATCTTTGCCGTTATTGGCAGTAAAGACTGTATAATATTCTCCTAAAAGTTTAGCTTCCAGTAATTTAACATTTGATTCTATATCATCAACTACTAGTACATTGGCTGTCATAAAGTAATATATTTTTCTACAGACTCTTCAAATCCTTACACATAAGTGAATTTTGTAATAGGTCTCATGTTTCTTGGAAAAAAATTTTTTTTATTGTAGCATGAATTTTTCATAGCACTAAGTAATATTACTCAAATAATTTGAAGAAAATGTTTCAAATATCAATAAAATTTGGTATTCTAGCCTAGAAATTATCATTTATACGCGAAAGAATTTTATTCTGAATTTTTTGTACTGTTTTGTCAAGAAAATCAGTTACTGCAATTTTTAGGGTAATTTAAAAGTCCCAACTAATGATAGGAAATACTAAATTATAGAAATAAATAGTTGTCATCGCGAGCCACAAAGTGGCGTGACGATCCAAATAAACAGCTCGCTGTTTTATTTTTTGCCACTGCAACTTTTGGATTGCCACGTCGCCGCTTTGCGGCTCCTCGCTAATAGACATTTATGCATTTTAAAAAACAAACTTTTCTATCATTAGTTGGGACTTTTAAATTACCCTGATCATTTGAGTATAGATACACTAAATAAGTTTAATAAAAAGTCCGCATTCATTAGCGAGTCCAATAGTTCTTTCTATCTCTAGAATAATCACTTTATCTTTCTGTATGGCTAATCCTTTATAACCATAATTAGCTAAGTTACTTATTGTCTCTGCTCCTATTGTAGGTATATCAATTCTAGTATCTTGATCTTTCTTCATCATTTTAATAAGTACACCACCTATAGAATTTTTACGTAAATATGAACATCTTTCTATTAAATTATCTGTACCCTCAGCCGCTTCAATACCTATAATATACCCATTATCAACAATTACTGACTGTCCTACATCAAGATATCCGATACTATCTAATAGCTTTATCCCCAGTTCAATATCTGTGTTATCTATTTTAGATGGAACAGCTATGGTCATAACATCATTATTTGTTCTTAATATTTCATAACTAGAAATTACTTTAAACCCTTTTTCTTCTAGGAAATCTATCACTATACTAAGAAGTTTATCATCTCCTAAAAATTTTTGTTTCAATATGCGTGCAAGTAACCTTGATCCCATTAAATCTACTTTAATTGACCGCAAATTAGGACGATTTACACTACCAGCAAGAATTATATTTTTTACATCATACTTACGAAAATATTCAATTATTGGCTTAACCATACCGATTTTAAAAAATTGGTGGGTAAAATCCTTATACAATACCGGACTTGCTTCTCCCTCCAAAGCTGCGATATAACATTGCCCGCCTTGCTTAATGAAACTATTGGCGAGTGAAATTGGCAATAAGCCATTTCCTGCTATAATTCCAACTATACTCTTTTGCTTTAAAGGGTATATTTGCAACATTTTACTTACTTACCTTATCATGTTCAACTTGTCTTGGCTGGCAAAATGCTCTACTAAGATCCTGTTTTATAAAAGTGATAATTTGTTCTACAATAGGATTACCTTTATATTGCTTTAAAACTATCTCAATTCTATCAGTAAAAATACCTTCGCCAATAAAAATCTCATCTACGGCTTTTATAGTATCAAGCGTTTCCTGATTATCAAAGCCACGTCTTTTCATCCCAACTAAGTTTATTCCTTCAAGAAATGCCCTTTCATTTGTAGCTAGCCCAAATGGAATCACATCTTTGCTCACTGCAGACATACCACCCACCATCGAATGTTGTCCTATACGTACGAATTGCAGAACAGCAGAAAGACCTCCTATAATGGCATAATCATCAACTTTAACATGACCAGCTAGGCTAACATAGTTAGCAAGAATTACATTATTACCCACAATACAATCATGTGCTATATGCACTCCAACCATCAATAAACAATTATTACCTACAGAGGTAACCATACCACCACCTTTACTACCGGCTTGAATAGTTACATATTCTCTAATAGTATTATTATTACCTATGATAACCTCTGACTCTTCTCCCTCATACTTAAGTATTTGAGGGGGCTGACCAATAGAAGCAAATGGATATATAACTGTATTAGCACCAATTTTTGTTTTTCCCTCTATAACTACGTGCGATTTTAACTCAATATTATCCGCCAAAACCACATTCGGCCCAACAGTACAAAAAGGACCGACTCTGACATTTTTACCAATCGAAGCCTTTGTGTCTATTATGGCAGTTGCATGTATAGCTGATAAGGTCATTGTTAATTCCTATTTTTAACCATTGCAGTAAATTTGCTCTCTGCAACTATATGATCATTAACTTTGCTGTTACTTGAAAATTTCCAAACAGAGCCTCTATTTTGTTCTATTTTAGCATAAATATGTAATGTATCACCTGGCTCAACAACTTTACGAAATTTTGCCTCTTCAATAGTCATAAAGAAAACATCTTTATCTTTGAAGTCCATTGATTTGGCTACTAAAATAGCAGATAGTTGAGCCATAGCCTCAATAATTAGTACACCAGGCATTACTGGTTTTGTAGGAAAATGACCAGTAAATTGCGGCTCATTAAAAGTAACATTCTTGATACCAACAATAGACTCATGAAGCTTAAATTCTAGTACCTTATCTATTAATAAAAATGGATAACGATGAGGTAGCATTTCCATTATTTCTATAATATTAATTGTCATTATATACATTCCTCTTTCTTATCTGTAAGCTATTTCATTTTTAGGTCAGCAAATCTTAAATCGAGCTTGTAATCATTTAAAGGACGACATGCTATTATCTTAAATTCTTAAAACATAGATTTTTTAGTTATCTAAACTCATTTTTTTGTTTACAAGTTGCTTCATAATTACTGATTGTTTATGCCAATCTCTAATTGGTACTGCAGGATATCCACCAACTGTAGCTCCTAGTGCAACATCTTTTATCACGCCAGATTTGGCTGCTACTTGGACTTTATCGCCTAATACTATATGTCCGGATATGCCTGACTGCCCCCCTAAAGCACAATATGCTCCTACCTTAGTACTACCTGCTATACCTACTTGGGCAACAATAACTGACCCCCGTCCTATTATAGCATTATGTCCTATCTGCACTAAGTTATCTATTCTACAAAAATCTTCTATTATTGTATCATTTATCGATCCTCTATCAATAGTAGTATTACTACCTATTTCAACATTATTACCTATTTTTACCATACCAGTGTGCAAAATTTTCTTATGAATTCCTTTATCTGTTGCAAAACCGAATCCATCTTGTCCAATTCTCGCTCCCGCTAATATTACCACATCATCACCTATTATACTGTAACTTACTGAAACATTTGAGTGTATTAACGCTCTATTACCTATTACTACTCCAAAATCTATACTCGTCCCAGATTCTATAATGCAATTATCTCCTATTATAACATGATCTTCAATAACAACATTATGTCCTATATAACAATTCTTTCCTATAATAGCAGAATCTGCAATATAGCTAGAAGGCATAATTTTGTTAGGATAAGTTTTTGCTTTACTATAAAATAAATCTACTAATTTTGCATAAGCAAAATACGGATTTTTTGTTTTTAATAAAATTGTTCCATTATTAGATTCGTGCGAAAAATCCTCTGGGACTATGCAGCATGAAGCTTTAGTGTTTTGGAATTGAATAATATATTTGTTATGAATTAAAAAACTTATATCACCAACATCAGCCTCTTCTAATGACTTAACATTATGGATTAACAAATCATTTGAGTATACTATCTCAGCATCTATTAATTTTACAATTTCTGACAATTTATAAGGAGCAGATTTCTTATAAAAACGTGCGTTTATCATGGTTATTTAATTTTACAAAATAATGGCAATAGTATAAACGCCAGTTAGAAAATACTCAAGTTTTCTTACAATAATTTATATTTCAGAATATTGTTCATTATTGTATAATAGTTATTATACAATCTAGAAGTATAGTATAAGAGATTTATCATAGAGATGGTGGCTAGAGCCGGGATCGAACCGGCGACACAAGGATTTTCAGTCCTTTGCTCTACCAACTGAGCTATCTAGCCGCATGAACAGACCTATTGTACCCCAATTTGGGATAAGAATTAGTTAATTCTTATCCCAAATTCGCGTTGTAGTCTCATAAATCTAATTTCGTTACAACTAACTTTCGGATTTGGCATTAGATATCTGAACTTGATATTCCTTATTAAGTGCTTTAACTGCATATATCCACAATATTACAATAACAAAAAATATGCCAGCGAAATAAGGCGTAGCTTCAACGAAGGTAAAAGAAGGAAGCAAGATAAAGAATGTTGACTGGATAATACCACCACCAGATTTACCAAACCTACCACCTATAACTTCTACTGCCGCTTGCCCTTTGGTTCTAAGATCTTTATCAAGAGGAATATATGCCATATTTTTGGTAGCGTCAAATAGTGAGTATTTTGTTGCCTTACTTAAAATATTTTGAATCATCCCAATCATCACTGCTATTGCCAAAGGTCCAGAAGTGAGTAGACCAGTAATATACATTGCAATAGTACTATCAAAGAAAATAAAGGCAAAAAAAGCAATACCGGTAATTAACATCATCACAGGAGTAATCATAGCAGCTGTGAACCAAGAAACCCTTCTTAAAATGTTACTGCCAACAATCATAAATAATATAGCTGTCACACCTTGCCAAGCCTGAAATTGCCCCATATACATGGTATATTCTTCTTTAGTTGGATATAGTTGTCGAATTTTTGACTTCCATACACCTTCCACAAGATTTACTGACACCCCATAGGCTAAGATTAACGAGACAATAAGTCCTAAATATTTTGAAGTAAAAATCATTTTAAAGCTTTCACCAAGAGACAATTTAACCTTGCTTTTCTTGTTTGTTTTACTTGTTGGCTGATATAAAGTAGGATCGGTTAAAACATGTTGATTCATCCATCTATACAATAACATGATGACTAGACCACTAAATATCATAATAAGAAGCAGTGGAATAAATTTCAGATCTTCTGAAACTATTTGAGTTTCTTTGCTTAAAAAATAGGCAAGTATTAATGCAGTGACTGGTAAAGATAAATTTGCCAGCATACCAAACATAGAATAAAAGCGTTTTGCCTCTTCGGTCTTAGTAATTTGGTTAGCAAACTGCCAAAACAATAAGCTAAGCATCATACTTCCCCAAAGTTCTGACATAGCATAAAAGATGGCAAAACTCCACTGACCAATTACCCTAATAAACCACTTAAAATTTGGATATTCATTACTCAATGCATCGATTGTTTTGGGATTAGGATGCACTAACTCTGGGTAAGGATATAAGACAAAAGTGAATAGGACAAAATATGCAAGAAAAAAACTAGTTACAGCATAAAAAACATTTTCTTGTTTTAACATATCACAAAGCTTTACGTAAGCAACCATAAATAGTACTGCCATTGGTAAAACAACATAGGTTTTTACAAAACTTATTGCTTCAGGACCAATAGATGTTACAACAAACCCGTCTTTTATAGACCTGAGGGTAGAGTAGTTTAGCAAGATACAAAACATCATGCCAGCCATAGGCAAGAATTTCTTATTTTCATGCCATTCAATTGGCCAAACCACTCTTCTCATTTCTGAGAAATAACTATTATTTTCTACCTTATTCATACTATTTTATTATTATTATAAGTCAGTGGACTTATACAGATATATACAAGAAAAGTCAAACGAAATGATTACCTTCTACTAGATAGGTCTAATTATAGGTTCTTATATCTTAAAAACATATTATAAGTAGTTATAAGAGGGTGACTTGAAGCTTGTCATAAGCTTATTCAACAAAAACGCTTATTTGTTGTTAATCAATAATATTTTTTATTGATATAAAATACAGATAAAAATATTTAATTTTTTTTAAAAGATAATTGCTATGCTAAGAGCCTTAGAACTTATAATTCGATATATACCAAATTTATCATATAAGAATTTGGTAATTATTTTAATATTCCCATTAACTATAGCTTTGTATTATAAAATTTTTCTTTCTAATAAAGTACCTAATCTAACACTATGGAGTTGGCATAGATCAGATGACTTATTATTTATTGATAATAATACAGCCGTTGCATCCTTAATAGCTACCATCTATATAGACCTAGATAAAATAAAATTATACCAAGAACCAATACTCTTATAACCCCAGCTAATACTTTTATTATTCCAGTTTTTCGTTTAGAAACGAAAGCAAAAGGAAAATTAGACGCAAAAAGTTTAACTGATCTAAGTAATATTATTTTATCTGCATCTAAACCTGGACAACTGATACAATTAGATTTTGATGCCACTTATAATCAAAGAAAAATTTACTCTCAACTAATTGAAACATTAGTAAAAAACAATAGGAAAATTTCTATTACTGCCTTATCTTCATGGTGTATGTTTGATAATTGGATAGATAAACTTTCAATAGAATATGCCGTGCCAATGGTGTATCAAGGCAGAAAAGAAAATCAAGATATAAGACGAGTAAAAAAATTTTTTACTGATAATAAAAATTGGCGTAGCAAAAAATGTCAAAATTATATTGGTCTTATGGCAGGTGATGTGCTTACTGTGCCAACAAGCTTTAAAGTCTTTGTATTTAATAAAGATAAATGGAATAAAGAAACATATTATAAAATTATAAAAAATGTTCAATTATGAAATCTAAGAACACACCAATTAAATTGATTTATGCAGGAACTCTAATATTAATTACCTTTTTCATGCATATTAGCTTAGCTTGTATTAGTACAATCGAAACAAGGTCTTTCCCTTATGAAGGAGATAATTTTAATATAACCCTACCTTTAAGACAAGAAGGAATATTAAAAACCTTTGCTAGAGGTTCCATAGCAATATTGCCTGATAAAACTAATCTGCTAGGGCTAATTCTAGCATATCGTTATTTATCAAATAATCCACCTACTACAGAAAACCTAGATAATTTATCTAAACCAATAAATGAAGAAATTAACTCACAAAATATATGGCGAGAAAATAGCAATAAAATAGTTAATGAAGAAAACTATCTTTCGTCATATAAATCAGTTAGCAACAAAGAAAATCAGGTGCAAACTAGTTTCTATTTTGAGAATTGCTTGAACAATGCTTTTACCTTTGCTGTAGAATTATTTAATGATAAAAGCAAGAAATATAATGCTTCTCAAATAAAACAATGGGTATCTAACCAAAATAAAGTATTTAATAACTGTGATCAGAACGTATTAATACTACCTACTATTTTGTCAGAAAATGCAACAAAAGAAGAATTAGATGATTATAACTACCAACTTGCTTCAGCTTATTTCTATGCTATGCATTATGATACTAGTAGTGAATTATTTACCAAAATATCAGAGAGTGATTCTCAATATAAAGATTTAGCTCTTTATTTAATATTTCGTTCTCTTTTTAGGCAAATAAAATATCAAAATAAAGATAATAATGATTTTTTTGTATTATATAAAAAATTACAACCTTTAATTAATACATCACCTTTTAAAGCTGAAATAGATAAATTATTAAAATATTTTATAATTAAACAAGATATAAATAAAGAAGTAATACAACTCTCTGAACAATTAATCTCCAAAGAGATAAGGTCAGAAGATTATAATGATTTTAGATATTTAGTATCAGATTATAATGATCATACTATAAAAAATGGGCTGATTACTAACCACCCATTTTTAGAATGGGCAAATTATTTTTATATTCAAGATAATTTTTTAGATACATATAAAAAATGGCAAAACTATAATTCATTACCTTGGCTGATACTATCTTTAAAAAAGATCAAATTATCAGATATTAAATCGCAGGAAGCTCAAAAAGTTATCCAAAAAGCACAAGAAATTACTGAAAATACGCAAGGATACATATTAACTCAATATTATTTAGCCAAACTTGCCTTATCTGAAAAAAATTACAAACTATTGGATGATATTACAACAAAAGTTTTAAAAATTCCTAATTTAGCACCTTATGAAGTAAATTTATTTAATTACTTACGTTCATATGCTGCAAAAAATTACCATGAGTATTTAACTTACATAGTACAACCTGTGTTATATATGTATACTGATTCCTCAATAGAATATGCGAATGATATCTCAGGAAAAATTATGGATATAATAGGACAGAGCAACAATCTCATTGAAAATGTCCCTACTAAAATGCTTACTGAAGGCCTAGATTGTAATATACCAAAATGGTTAAAGAAACGCCTAATTGCTAGTGCTTGGACACGCTATATATTATTGGGAGAAATATCAGAAGCTGAAAATATATCTTCTCTTTTGGTGAAATTAAATCCGGAATTAAATGATGTTATTAATGGATTTTTATCTGAGAAAAATTTAGAAGTTAAACAGAAATTAGCTCACCTGATTATAATGCGTTCTCCTGGTTTAAATATATTTATCAAATCATATTTATGGCGCAACGATTCTTATTATCAAAAGGATCTAAATTTAACAGAATTGAGTATGAATAGTGAGAATTGGTGGAATGACCAGGATTTAGCAAATTTTGATCTAAATAATTATGGGGAATTTTTAACAAAAGAAGATAAAGAACTAGCTAAAAAAGAATGGTCTTTTTTCAAGAAAAATCTTTCTAATAAAGTGGATTATTTTTGTCATTCAAGTATTGATAGCTACAATAAATTTAAAGATAAAGATTTTATTCCTGAGATGCTGCATTTATGTGTAAAGATGAGTAAAAAATGTCATAATGCCCCAAAATCATCTTATGAAGCTTTTATCATGTTGCATAAATATTATAAAAATAATAAATATACTCTATTAACTCCTTATAATTATTATGTAAAGCCAAAATAAAGTCGAGTAACCTACTCCAGTTACATGTATTAGTTGATACGGAGTGGAGACCCTTCAAAAGCAGGGGGAAAGCTAAATTTTGCTAAAAATATGCCTAGCTTTTTATAGTAACTGATAAATTGCTTTTATATGTCTGACAATACTAAGATTTACCAATTTAAAATACATTTTAAAGATATAAGAACCTTAGAATTTTTCGCTGTCCATGCAAAAACTGATATATGGCATACCAATGAACTTATTAAGCTGATTAACAAACTTAATAACATAGAACAAAAACAAGTACATTATGGAGCTGTGAAGGGGGCTAAATTACTTTGGCAATTTCTTGATGGGATGGAGTTATATGCAAATTCATGCTATTAAGACTCATAAAATCCAATATGGTGAGTCATTACAAACTATATTGACTCAATATATTGCGGATTTAAAAGAAGGTGATGTTGTAGCTATAACTTCAAAAGTAATTAGTGTATTAGAGGTAAGGTTTGTTAAAAAAGGTGATATTGATAAATATACATTAATTCTACAAGAGGCAGATCAAATATTAGAGACAGAAGAAAATAGATATGATATTTATTTAACTCTAAAAAATGGCTTACTAATTCCATCTGCGGGTATTGATGAATCTAATGCCGATGGTGTTTATGTATTATATCCTCAAGATGTTCAGAAAACAGCCTATTGGATTTGGCAATATTTGTGCAGTACACATAATATCTGCGATCTGGGAATTGTTATAACCGATAGTCATACAACTATTATGAGACGAGGTGTAACTGGGATTGCTCTTGGTTGGTGTGGTTTTAGCCCATTATATTCCTATATTGGTAAGCATGATATTTATAATCAATCTTTAAATGTCACACAAATTAATATATTAGATTCATTAGCAGGAGCAGCTGTTTTTGTTATGGGGGAAGGCAATGAACAAACCCCTATAACTATTATTAAGGATGCTCCCCGTCTAACCTTTCTTGACAGACCTCCATCGGAAGAGGAAAAACTTAGCATTGTCATTAGTATGGAAGAAGATTTATATGGTCCATTATTAAAATCGGCGAAATGGGTGAGTTAAAAAGCGTGCAATAATGACCTAGTAAATGGGTTAATGTGCGTTGAAAAATAAGATTATTAACGGTAAGAGCTTCATTTTACTTAAAAACGATGATTGATATAAACCAGCAACAAATACTAAATAAAATTTCAGATATCACTTTTAGTGACAATACAAAATTAGTCAGTATTATATCTAATATTATAATTAAGGATAAAAATATTGGGTTTGCCATTGATATTCTTGGTAAAGATTCCAAGGAAATCGATGAAATAAAAATTAAAGCTATTAATAAATTAAATGAAATACCTAATATTGGGAAAATAACTATAGTTTTAACTAGTAGCAAAGATGTAGCTAAAAAATCAACTAATCCAAAAGTTAAACATTTCATTGACGGAGTAAAGAAGATAATATTGGTGGCATCCGGTAAAGGGGGAGTTGGTAAATCTACTATAACAGCATTGATAGCGGAGCAATTAAATCTTGAAGGGTATAGGGTGGGAATAGTGGATGCTGATATTTATGGTCCGTCAATTCCGCAAATATTTGGTATTAGTGGTGTACCTGAAATAGTGTATAATAAAATGACCCCTTTAAAATCGCGAGGCATTGAAATTATTTCTATCGGATTTCTTATTAAGGATAATTCAGCCATTGTTTGGCGTGGTCCAATGGCCAGCAAGACCATTTATCAACTATTATCTCTCACCCATTGGCAGGAGTTAGATTATTTAATTATTGACATGCCCCCTGGTACTGGTGATATTCACTTAAGTATTTTAGAAAATTACCAACTAGACGGAGTAATAATAGTAACTACTCCACAAAAAATGGCTGCAATAGACGTCGTTAGATCGATTGATTTATATAGAAAATTTAACCTACCAATTTTAGGTATTATAGAAAATATGAGCTATCTAGTTGAACCAAGTTCGGGAAAGACAATTCAGATATTTAACGGTAATAGTGGAGAAAATTTTGCCAAAGAATATAATATACCCTTAATCTGTAAGATTCCTATTGAACCCAAATTATCTTACAACTGTGATAACAGCACTAGCCTTACAGATATAGTTAAACTACCAATAAAAAATTTTGTTTAATGATATACTCAAATGATTTGAATATAAAACTCATAAAAAAGCAGGCCATAAACAAAGTAGGATTATATGTCAAACATAATCAAGATAGAAGAAGCTCAAACCCTTAAAAGACCTGATTGGATAAAGGTTAAAGCACCAAATTCATATCAATATCATGATACAAGAAAACTAATTGAGAGTTTAAAATTAAATACAGTTTGTCAAGAAGCTGCTTGCCCTAATATAGGGGAATGTTGGGCAAAAAAACATGCTACAGTTATGATTTTAGGATCTGTCTGTACTCGTGCTTGTAGATTTTGTAATGTTAAAACTGGTCGTCCCGATTTACTCGATCCTCACGAGCCACAGAGACTAGCACAAGCCGTAATGAAATTAGGGCTTGAACATGTGGTAATTACTTCAGTTGATCGAGATGACTTAGATGATGGTGGGGCTGAGCATTTTGCCAATTGTATAAAGGAAATAAGATTAGTTGCACCTAATACCACAATTGAAGTTCTAACCCCAGATTTTCTTAAGAAAGATGGGGCAGCTGAAATAGTGGTATTAGCAAAACCTGACGTTTATAATCATAATGTAGAGACAGTGCCTTCTCTATACAAAACTATCAGACCAGGAGCGAGATACTATAATTCATTAAGTCTTTTGCATAACGTAAAAAAACTAGACTCTGAGATTTTTACTAAATCAGGTATGATGGTTGGTCTTGGAGAAACAAACGATGAAATTATGCAAGTAATGGACGATTTAAGGGAAGCTAAAGTTGATTTTCTAACTATAGGACAATATTTACAGCCAACCAAAAACCATGCAGTAGTTGCTAGATATGTTCCCCCAGAAGAATTTAAATATTTTGAAAGAGTAGCAAGGGTTAAAGGGTTTTTGATGGTTTCCGCCAGTCCATTAACCCGTTCTTCTTATCATGCTGGTGACGATTTCCAAAAATTAAAGGGTGCTAAGGCCTCGGTTTCGGCATAGTATAAGAAAATGAAAAAACTACCTAAAAAGCTTAATCTATCAGTAATAATATCGTTCTTACTCGGCATTACTACCGGGATAGGATATAATGAAGTACGAGAAACAGCTTCTTGGCATAGTTTTCATACCGAAACTGATAATTTAAATGTTTGTTTTACCCCACCATCCGGCTGCGGATCATTAATAGCAAAAGAAATATCCAAGGCTAAGGATAGCATTTATGTTCAAGCATTTGGCTTAACTTCGCAAAATATAGTGGATCAACTAATTAAAGCTAAGCAAAACGGTGTTCAAATAAGGGTATTATTGGATCGTAGTAACTTACACGATAGATATTCTAAAATGCATGAATTAAAACGGGCTGGTATTGATGTCTCAATAGATAAAGTACCAGGTATTGCTCACAACAAAGTTATGATCATTGATAAAAGTAAGGTGATTACTGGTAGCTTTAATTTTACCAATGCAGCTGATAATAGAAATGCCGAAAACGTCTTATTAATAGAGAATAGCGATATTGCAGAAACTTATTTGCAAAGCTGGTTTAGTCGTAGAGCAAAAAATTAATTAATTGAACCTCAGTTCGATATAAGAATTATTAATTCTTATATCGATACTTGCTTTGTTATAAGGAAAAATGCACTCTTGAAGCGGCTGATGCGGGTGCATTTTAACTTTTTTCATCATTCAATATGTGATTTTAATTATTAAAATCACATATTGAATGGAGTATTATATTTTAACAATCAGGTGGGCAGCCGCTTCAAACCTGATTGTTTCTATATATAATACTGAATTCGATGTAACTTGTTACATAGAATTCAGGTTAATTGAGGTATACTCGAATAATCATACGAATTGGGGTTAATTAGTCCTGACCGAAACTATAGCAGACATTCCTGGTATCAAATTACTAGTAATATCTTTAGGAGTCTCAAAATCTATTAGCACAGGAATCCGTTGAACAATCTTAGTAAAATTACCAGTTGCATTATCAGTCGGAATTAGACTAAATTTTGAGCCGGTAGCTGGTGATATATTACGTATTCTGCCGTATATGATCTTTTTTGGTAAAGAATCAAACTGTAATTTAACTTTTTGCTTTGGTTGCAATTTTGCAATTTGCGTCTCTTTAAAATTAGCTTTTACATACATTTGTTCATCCTGCACAACAAAAAATAATACTCTCCCTAGATTAATAAAATTACCTACCTGCAAGCTACTATTTGCTACTATTCCGTCAACTGGGGCTATAATTTGGGTATTTACTAAACTTCTAGCTACTATATTTTTATCTTCCAGTAACCCTTTCATTTTTTCTTCCTCAGCAGTTTTCTGTAAAGCTAAAAGTAGTAAGTTCTGTTGTGCAATTTGCAAGTTTAACTTTGCCTGATTATAATCAGTCTTTGCTTTAGTAAAAGACATTTTAGATTCATCTAATGTTTTTTTACTAGCAAATTTCTCTTTGTTAAGCTCTTGAGTTCTTATATAATCAACTGAGTTAATCTCCAAATTAGTACTAGCAGAATCAACAACCTCTTGACAAAGTTCTAAACTAATTTGAGCTATTAAAGTCTTTTGTTCTATGATTTCTATATTTTTAATAGATGCCTTAATAGAAGCTTCCAGTGAAGCAAGACGTGACTTATAATCCTGATCATCGATCTCAGCAATAAGGTCACCTTTTTTTACCCTCATATTATCTGAAATAAATACATTCTTAATCACTCCATTAATCTCAGAGCTAACGCTGGATATGTCAGCCTCAATATACGCATTATCAGTCGATTCTGTATGACTCCAAATATAAATATGATAAGCTAGGTAAACGACTATTACACCAAACAAAATCAGAAAATATTTAGCAAATGGATGAGACTTATATTATTCAAAGATTTTTAACATAAATTAACCTCAGTTTGATATAATAAATTAATAGTAACCTCAAGTAATCATCGCCATTAGGGGTGATGTCCACAACTGTTGAAAGTTAAAAAACCGTCATTGCGAGTTACCCACCAAAAATAAATTTTTAGGTACAGAAAAAATGACAAATGGTGTAAAAAGTGTTAGCAACCTAGAGACCGTCGAGGCAATAGTGCCGAAAGAGCCTGATTGCGAGTTTGGTACGCAGAAGCTCCATACATGAGTTAATAGTCAACTCTAAGAAAATACAACCCACATGCTGGAGCTTTTATACCTGCTGCCTCTCTTTTTTTAGCATCCAAAGCTTTTTGTATATCACCTGCCTGCCATATATTACGTCCAACTAATACTAAACTACCAACAATATTTCGAACCATATGATGTAAAAAAGATCGAGCAGAAACATATATTTTTATATCGTTGTTTTCTTGTGTAATAACTAACTTAGATAAGGTTTTGATAGGCGACTTTGCTTGGCAATATTTACCTCTAAATGAGCTAAAATCATGATTTCCTATGAGATAGAAAGCTCCATATTTCATTGCTTCAACATCAAGAGGTTGTTTTATCCACCAAGCACGATTTAAATCTATTATAACTTGACTAGGTCTATTAATAATTCTATATACATAATGACGTTCTACAGCAGAAAATCTTGCATGAAAATCTCCGTCGACTAGAACACAATCAACTACCCCTATATTATGAGATCTTACAAAATAGTTGATAGCCTGCATAACTTTATAGGGCTGCATATATTTCACTAAATCGAAATGTGCTACTTGCCCTAAAGCATGAACCCCTGCATCAGTCCTGCCAGCTCCGTAAATTACGGCTTTTTCACCGGTAAATTTGTAGATCCCATCTTCCAGTATTTGTTGAATAGATATAGCATTACACTGTCTCTGCCAACCAACAAAAGCAGTTCCTAAATATTCAATGGTAATCTTATATCTATAAAAATCAAGTATTTGATTCATCAATTTATTTACCGCCTATTTCAGCTCTCCATACTGCAATTCATACACTCTATGCATCTTATGTGCCATTTCATGATTATGAGTTACCACAATAATAGAGGTATTTTGTTGTTTGGCAGTTTTAAGTAATAAGTTAAAAATCTCATTAGCAGTATTAGGATCTAGATTCCCAGTAGGTTCATCAGCTAAAATAATTTGAGGATTATTAATTAGGCTACGAGCAATAGCTACTCTTTGTTGCTCACCGCCAGATAGCTCACCCGGCATATTATGTATTTTATTAGCTAGCCCTAACTCTGCTAATAGCTCTTCTGCCTTCTTCAGAGCTAATTTATAACTATCACCAGCAATTAATTTTGGCATTGCTACATTCTCTAAGGCAGTAAAATCTTTGAGTAAATGATGTTGTTGATAGACAAAACCTATATTACGCAGTCTTATTATATGAGCGTGATTTTGGCAATAGTTTGTTGACTCTATCTGCACCTCTCCACTATTTGGGGTATCAAGTAGACCAGCTATATGCAGTAAAGTTGATTTACCGCTACCAGAAGAGCCTATTATGGCGACTAGCTCTCCTTGCATTACAGTTAAGTTAACATTACTTAATACTTCAATAATAGATTTTCCCTGCTTATATTTCTTAGAAATATTTTTTAACATTAATACGGCTTTATTCATAACGCAAGGCATCCACAGGATTCAACTTAGCAGCTTTATATGAAGGATAAATTGTTGCACAAAAACATAGAACTATAGAGATAGTTGATACTAATATAACATCTTCTAATCTTACCTCTGATGGTAGAGTATATAAAAAATAAATCGCTGCTTCAAAAATTTTAGTACCAGTTACTTTCTCCAAGATATTTCTAATAGACTGGATATTATAAGCAAAGCTTGTACCCAATATGATACCTAAAATCGTACCGAGCAAACCTATAAACATGCCATTACAAATAAAAATAAGCATAATTTGCCTAGTACTTGCACCAATAGTACGCAGTACTGCAATATCCGAAGTCTTGTCTTTAACTAACATAAATAAGCTAGACACGATGTTAAAGGCTGCTACCATAATAATCAAAGAGAGAATAGTAAACATTGCTATCCTTTCAACAGCTAAAGCATTTAGAAACTGTAAATGTGATTTCTGCCAACTTGTTACTTTTAACCTTAATCCTAAAAGATTTTGTATCTCCCAAGCAAAAATTTCTGCTTTATGCGGTTCTATGGTTGTTACCTCAATTAGATTAATAACTTCCTTGAAAGACAGAAAATTTTGGGCAGCAATAAGTGGCATTAAAATAGTTGCTGAATCATAATCATACATACCGCTAGTGAAAGTAGCCACAACCCTGAATTCTTTAGACCTAGGCATACTACCAAAAGCAGTAGAAATTGAATTGGGAGAAATTAATTTTATTTTTGCACCTGCTTGAACTCCTAGGTTACGAGCAAGTTCATTACCAACTGCTACCACATCTGTACCAAAAAAATCGGTAAAATCTCCAGTATTAACATTCTGTAAAATTTGATTTTTATATTTGAGTTCAGTTAAATCTATACCTTTAATTATAGCACCACTATTCATTCTTTTACCTAGTGCAAGAGCTTGACCGACAATGCTTGGAGAAATATGTTTTATATAATTCTGACTAATTAATTTTTTGTTAATTTCATCATAATTTGCAATAGAACGTGATACTGGTGTTATGCTAATGTCACCATTAAGACCAATAATGTTTTTAGTCAGTTCATAATGAAAACCGTTCATAACGGACATAACCACTATCAATGCAGCAACACCGATAGTTACACCCATCAAAGAAACACCAGCAATAATAGAAACAAATCGCTCATTCTTCTTAGCTCTAAAATATCGATCTGCTACTTTTAGAATAAAATTATCTTTTATCATTTATTTAGGTTCATCAAATATTCTATCTACTTGCAATAATTTATAACAACCAATCAATGCTATAACTATAGTGATGCACATAACAATTGCTAATTGCTTAAAAGTACCCTGATAAAAATAACTAACTAGCTGCAAACATAATGCGGTAACAATCAATCTTCCTGATACCAATATAGCAGTAATCCTGCCTTTAGCATTTGGTATACTCTCTAATGCCAAAGGCCATAAAATATTACAAGGGAATATCATGCCAATAGCCACTAATTGTGTTACTATTGTTATAGTTAATGGGTCATTAGTCTTGCATATCACCAAAACTATAGCGGCAATTATAAAAGCTACAAGTGCTAAAATACTAAAGAAAAAACATTTTTTTTGTCCAAAATTCTTCAATAAATAACCACTGCTAAAACTTACAGCCGAGAATACTGCAGCCATTGCTCCCTGATAAAAACCAAACTGCTGAATAGACACTCCTAGATCTCGCATGTACAAAATGGGAGAGATAGCAATAAAAACCCAATAACCCTGCATAATAAAAAGCATGGTTACTATATGATAGACAGCTTTTCTAGATTTAAATACTACGCTATAGCCTTTTAAAGATATGTTAATATTATAATTTATCTGCCCTTTGGGAATAAATAATAGGCCTGTTATCAAACAAAATATCCCGAATATTAACAGTATAGCAAAATTACCTCGCCAACTAAGCAAAAAATTTACATAACTTCCTACTACCGGTGCAAAAGCCATGGCTAAAGTAATTGCACCATTTAAAGTTCCCGCCATTTTTTGTTGTTGTTTAACCGAATATAAATCAGCCAGTACTACATAGCCTAATACTGCTACCCCAGATATACCTACCCCTTGCAGAAATCTACCAAATAGTAACACGTAATAATTGGGGGCAAAAGTACAAAAGCTACTACCAATAATAAATATTATAAGACCTATAATAATAATTAACTTCCTGCCAAACCTGTCCCCTAAATTTCCTACAATCAGAGAAGTAACACAGTGGGCTATGAGATTTATTCCTAATAAAAATTCCACATTAAAAGTAGAAAGATTAAAGGTATCTTGTAAATCTGGAAAACTAGGGACAAATAAATCTACCTCTGCTCCGCATAAAACCTCCATAATTAAAATAGTAATAAACAAATTCATAAAAAAATATATACTCCTTGCAAATGAATAGTTGATAAACAACAAGGCAATTTAAACGTCATAATCAACAGTTAATATAAACATAAGCAAAACTACCTGCTTTTTTATCTAATTTTTCCAGTCCATTATATACTTAAACTTCACAATTTGTAATACATACTCTATAACTCCTTAATGCTCAATACTAAATTTAGGAAATAATATTATGAAGAATTATCATTTATTTACTTCTGAGTCTGTCTCTGAGGGACATCCAGATAAGATGGCTGACCAAATTTCAGATTCTATACTGGATGCAATTCTTAAGGAGGATCCAAAAAAGAGCCGGGTAGCATGCGAAACACTTATAAAAACTGGACTAGTATTTATAGCTGGAGAAATCACAACAGATGCTTGGGTTAACATTGATCAAATAGTACGCAATATTATAAGAGATATAGGCTATACTAGCTCTGATATAGGTTTTGACGCAGACTCTTGTAGTGTGATTACTTCAATAAGCAATCAATCTCCGGATATTGCATTAGGTGTAGATAATCGTGAAGATCATGAAATAGGTGCTGGTGATCAAGGTTTGGTGTTTGGGTACGCAACGAATGAGACTCCTACATTTATGCCTGCACCAATTATCTATGCTCATAAATTAGTTATGAGACAAGCTGAACTCAGAAAAAAGGGCATCTTGCCTTGGTTAAGACCAGATGCTAAAAGCCAAGTCACTTTTAAATATGTTGAGAATAAACCAGTTGGTATAGATACCGTTGTGCTTTCTACGCAGCATCACCCTGATATTTCTCATGCTGATTTAGTAGAAGCAGTAATTGAAGAAATCATTAAGCCTGTGTTACCAGATGAATGGATTGATAAAAATACTAAATATCTTGTGAATCCAACAGGAAGGTTCGTAATTGGAGGGCCTTTAGGAGACTGTGGACTTACAGGAAGAAAAATAATAGTTGACACTTACGGCGGAATAGCACGCCACGGTGGCGGATGCTTTTCTGGTAAGGATCCAACAAAAATCGATAGATCTGCATCTTATGCAGCAAGATATATAGCAAAAAATATTGTAGCAGCAGGTGTTGCACAGCGTTGTGAAATTCAAATTTCTTATGCTATTGGAGTTGCCCAGCCAGTGTCTATAAGTATTGAAACGTTTGGAACTAGCAAAATGAGTGAATCAGCAATAATTGAATTAATAAAGAATAATTATGATTTAAGCCCAGGCGGTATTATAAAAAAACTATCTTTATATAATCCAATCTATCTTAAGACAGCATCATATGGGCATTTTGGACGGGAAGATCAAGATTTTCCTTGGGAAAGAATAGATAATATAATGGGACTATAAAATAAGTTGATAATGCAGTATATGAGTAAGATTTTTAACTATAACCCCAATAAGAAATTAGCCATTATTGCTCTTAAGGTTAAAGCTAACGCAAAGACAAATAAGATAAGTGAGTTTGTCATAATTAATAATCAATATCATCTAAAATTATCTATAAAAGCAGTTCCAAAGGATGGTAAGGCTAACGATGCTATTGTCAATTTTCTATCCAAAGAATGGAAAATTTGTAAAAATAATTTTGAGATAATATTAGGTCACACTAATAGTATAAAACTCTTAGCAATAAAAAATATTGAATTAGACTATTTAAATTTACATTTAAAGCATTATATACATAACTAATAACATTGAAGTATAGTATTTTATAGGACTTATATGACCCAAGAAAAAAAGAAGTTTGACGCTGAAGTTGGTAAGATTTTAAACTTAATGATTCACTCTCTTTATAGTAATAAAGAGATTTTTATGCGTGAATTAATATCTAATTCTTCTGATGCTTGTGATAGATTAAGATATTTATCACAAAGTGACGCAAAGCTTATTGCAGATGATCCTCACTTTAAAATTACCGTCAGAATTGATAAAGATAAAAGGCAGATTATTGTTAGAGATAACGGTATTGGTATGAACCGAGAAGATTTGATTGATAATCTAGGAACTATCGCAAGGTCTGGTACAGGAAATTTCTTAAACAATCTGTCTGGAGATGCTAAAAAAGACAGTATGTTAATAGGACAGTTCGGGGTTGGGTTTTATTCAGCTTTTATGATTGCCGATAGCATCACCGTTACCTCAAGAAAAGCAGGAGAAACAAAAGCTTATGTTTGGCAGTCAGATGGTCTTGGAGAATATACTGTAGATGATCTAGACCATGATTTTACAAGGGGAACTGAGGTGGTTATTCATATCAAGCAAGATGAAGATAGTTATATTGATCATTTTAGATTGAAGCATATAGTTAAAAGTTATTCTGATCATATAGCCATACCTATATATTTTATTGATGAGTCAACTGCTAATGAAATACAGCTTAATTCAGCTTCAGCATTGTGGACAAGACCTAAGTCTGATTTGACTTTTGAGCAATATAAAGAATTTTATAAAACTCTGTCTTATTCGCTTGATGACCCTTGGTTAACTATTCATAATAAAAATGAGGGTACAGTTGAATTTACTAATTTATTATTTATTCCGTCAACCAAGACTTTTGATTTATTCCACCCTGACCGTAAGAGAAGAGTAAAATTATACATCAAAAGAGTTTTTATTTCTGATGAAAATATAGATTTAATACCTTCTTACCTAAGATTTTTAAGAGGAGTAGTAGATTCAGAAGATTTACCTCTAAATATTAGTCGTGAATCTTTGCAGCATAATAGTACTTTAGAAAAGATTAAAGCAGCTATAACTAAAAGAGTCTTGAGTGAACTTAAAAAGAAAAAAGACGAGTCTATAGAGGAATACAGCAAATTTTGGTCCAATTTTGGAGCTGCTTTAAAAGAAGGACTGTGTGAAGCAACTAGTGATCATGACAAATTACTTGAGACATGTATATTTAGCAGTAGCCTTTTAAATAAGATGATTAGTCTTGATGACTATATTAGCAACTTTAAAGAAGGGCAAGACACTATATATTATCTTAGTGGTGATGATCCAGCAAAATTACTTTCTAGTCCTCAAATAGAAGGATTTTTAAGTAAAAACATAGATGTACTTCTTTTTACTGATACAGTTGATGATTTTTGGGTTAATGTCAATAGTAGCTATAAAGGTTATGCTATTAAATCAGTTACTAGAAGTGATATTGATTTAGAGAAATCTGAGCAGAAAATAGAAGATGTAAAAGACGAAAATGATGAATATATAAAATTAACGGAATATTTTAAAGAAATATTAGGTGATTTAGTAAAAGATGTAAGGATTTCTAAAAAACTTACTTCAAGCCCAGCTTGTATCGCCGTTGGAGACGGAGCTATGGATATTCGTATGGAAAGATTCTTAATTGAACAAAAACAATTAATAGCAGCATCTGCTAAAATACTTGAGCTAAACCCTAAGCATAAAATTATTGAGAAAATTAACGCTGATGTAATCTCAAATAATAAGGACTATGCTAATGAAGAATTGGTTAGATTAATGTATGACCAAGCCTGTATTGTAGAAGGTGAGCCAGTCAATAATACTGGCGGATTTGCAAAAAGACTTAATGATATTATGCAAAAAGCTATCTTATAAACTTAACAATCAGATGCAGAGACGTCTCAAATCTGATTGTTTCTATAATTTCACCGATTTGGGATAAGAATTGACAAATTCTTATCTCAAATTCGCGTTATACGGGTTTACTGGGTTTCCGAAATTTGTCCAAAACTATTATATTATCTGCTGAATTAGATTTACTTTTAGAATCGCTAGACACCTTAATTGTTTCTCTTTTCTTCTCGTTAGGCAATTCATTAGATTTGATTGTTTCTAACTTAAACTTTAGGCTGTAACCATTATTAGGATCAACAAAGCTGATAAGCGAATCAAATGGTACATAGATAGTTTCTTTGATACCATCAAAACTAATTGTTACAGAAAAGCCATTGAGTCCTACAGTTAAATCTTCAAATTGATATTGTATTACTATAGTTATTTCTTTGGGATAACGCTCTTTTATCCTAGAAGATAAAACTACGGCAGGATTATCAGTTTTGTAAGAAATATACAAGAGTTGATTCAGCTGCAACTTATCGGTACGAATTTTTGAAAGAATCTTTTTTACAAATTCCAACATACATTCGTTAAGAAATTGTTGATATGGGGTCTTCATAGTTATAAACTAAACAAAGAAAATAACACAAAACTAGATATAGCTAACCCGAAAATGTTTGATCCATAGTAACAACCTTGATGTCATTCCTAGCTAAAAACGGGAATGACATAGCTTCTAGCTAGGTCACATTATAACTAAAACCTTTTCAGGTTAGCTATAGGCTGAACAAAATTTAAATAGTCTTAGTTCAAGCCTTATTCACATGAGGTTTAGTATATCTCTAGTTATGCAAGATAAAATTCTAGCGGGGCTTTTTCTGTTGCCCGGTTAAGCCCCTAACCGCGTAGGACTAGGCAGCTAGTGCTGTAGTTCCTACGAAACGTTCATTATCATTTGCGTTTCTTTTTTTTAACCCAACGACACAAGGTCCGGCGGAATTATACCGAGTAAAGATAATTTTTTTATTAAGCACGTCGATCCTATTTCGCCCCCATGAAAGCTTATGGATAAAACCTGTAGTATCCTTTTATCACAACTTAATTTGGTGGAAGCGTCGGGTACCGCCCCCGAGTCCGCAACCTCTATTCTAAATCACGTTTATTACTATAGCTACAAAATCAGCAATTCTATGCTACAAAAATTATAATAGGATGTAAAGGGCAAATTTTAAAAAAGTCTATTGTATATACTTATAAGAAGTGCGATAATCAATTAACATGAGTTCGATTCTAATTCCCTCGATGTCATTCCCGCGTAGGCATTATACCCAGTATAGAAGGATAATTATTACATCGAACTCACACGAATTTGGGATAAGAATTAGTCAATTCTTATCCCAAATTCGGGTAACTCAGATTAATTAAAACAGTTATTTGATTTTTATGAAACTAATAAAGCTATTCTTCCTTGTTATATGTTGTTCCTTTTTGATGACTGGTTGTGATAATCAATCTAAGGAACAAAATTTAATAGTTGCAACTTCTGCAGATAACCCCCCTTACGAATTTATCCAAAATGGTCAAATAGTAGGATTTGATATTGATATTATTAATGCTATAGGAGAACAAATAGGGAAAAAAGTTATAATTAAAAATTTTGATTTTAATGGTTTACTTGCATCCTTGACTACTGAGAATGTTGATATAGTGATAGCTGGGTTATCAGTAACCGAAGAGCGTAAAAAACATATTAGCTTCTCAGTTCCTTATGTATCAACGAATGTGTCAATATTGTATAGATCAGCAGATAATTTAAAGAATACTGAAGATTTGGATAATAAAGCTGTGGGTGTACAACTTGGTACAACATGGGCGGTAATAGTTCAGGATTTAGCTAAGCAGTTTAATATTAGAATAAATTATTTATCAAATAATTTAATGCTAGTCGAAGAGTTAAAGTCAAAAGTTATAGATGCGGTGGTACTAGAGGCATCCCAATCTAAGAAATTTATTGAGAATAATCCTGATCTTGCTAGCTTCAGTTTAACAGAGTTTTCATCTGAACTAGCTATCGCTATGCCAAAAAATTCTAAACTTATTGAGAGTGTTAATAAAGCTATTGTTGAATTGACAGAAGATGGAACAATTAGCCGTATTACTAAAAGATGGCTTCAACAGTGAATTCCGAACGATTTAAACAAGCTCTTAGTACTTTGCCTACAGGGGTTACTATTATCACTACTTTATACAATAATAAGCTATTTGGTTTTACTGCAGATTCCTTTACCTCAGTTTCTTTGTTACCACCTTTGGTATCGTTTTGTCTTGCTAAACAAGCTTTTAGCATGAGTGCTTTTACTAGTAGCGAGTATTTTGCTGTTAGTATTCTAGCTGAGGATCAAGAAGATATTTCTAGGCATTTTTCTAAGTTTAACACTGATAAATTTGCGGGTATTTCGTATAATTTAGGGTGTACTACTAATTGTCCTTTGATTGAGGGAGCAGTTTGCCATATTGAATGCAACAAGTTTAGTCAATATGAAGCAGGAGATCATGTTATACTGATTGGTAAGGTGATAAATACTATAGTGAACAGTAACTTAAACCCACTAGTACATTGTTTAAGACAATATAGAGGATTAAAATGACTGTTTGTATAGGTGTTTGTGGTGCAACTGGTAAAATGGGGCAGATGATAATTCAAAGAATGAATGGATTTAATGCTTGTACACTTTCTACAACATTTACTAGAAAAAATAGCATAGATGATCTTGCTGAGTTTTGTCAGAATTCTGATGTAATTATCGACTTTTCTAGCAGTGAAATATTAGAAAAATTACTTGATTATGCTATTAGCTACAACAATAAATTAGTGATTGGCACTACTGGCCTAACTCAATATCAGCTTGATCACTTAAACGCAGCTTCCAAAAGCTTGGCTATATTATATTCAGCTAATATGAGTTTAGGTGCGAACTTACTTACAGTACTGGCAGAAAAGGCAGCAAAAATTCTAGATAATACTTACGATATAGAGATTCTAGATTGTCACCATCGTATGAAGAAAGACGCCCCTTCTGGTACAGCTATAATGTTGGGTAAGGCTGTAGCTAAGGCTAGAAATTTAGATTTTGATGAATATGCAGTATTTGATCGTAGTCAAAAAGGTCAAAGACAGCCTGATAAAATTGGTATTAGTTCTATTAGGGGAGGACAGGTACATGGGGAACATGAAGTGTTATTTTTAGGTAATAACCAAGTTCTTAGTATAAAACATCAAGCATTAAGTAAAGAATCTTTTGCTGATGGGGCAATTCAGGCTGCCATTTGGTTATTTGATAAACCAGCCGGTCTTTATTCAATGCGTGATATGTTCTCACTACTTCAAAAGTGTTGACGATTTTTACATTAAAGTTTACATAATATTAATATACATATTGACATAAGACCTTATTATATAGTATAATCCTGTGTTATAAATTATGGGAAGGGAGATCACGATGTCTCGTAGATGTGAGCTTAGTGGAGTAGGTGTTTTATATGGTAATAAAGTATCACACTCACAAAGAAAAACTAGAAGACGATTTGAACCTAACCTAAGGGTGGTAAGGTTTGCAAGTGATCTGACGAAGCAAGAATATAAGCTCTCGGTAAATGCCAAATGTATGCGTTCTGTTGAGAAAGTAGGTGGTTTTGATGCATATATGCTTAAAATATCATGTGATGTACTCTCAGATAAAGCACAGATAATTAAAAGAAAGATAGTTGAGAAAAAAGTTGGTGCTTCATTATGAAAACTGGAATACACCCAAAATATAAAAAATTCAAAATTATTATTAGTAAGGATGTTTTTGAAACAAATTCCGGTGGTCATGCAGAAGAGATTTTGATGGATGTGGATTATAGGAAACATCCAGCATGGACTAAAGAATCTGGAAATGTTGTTAACCAATCTAATAAAAATATCAGTGACTTTAATAAAAAGTTTGCTGGGCTTAGTTTTGGTAAAAAGGTATAGCTAGGCTTTTTACTCAAGGTAGATGTCAACCTGAACGGGGTGGAGGATTTGTTAAAACTAAGTAGTTTAGGTTCTGAAATAAATTTAGGGTGACGTCATAGTAGGTGTGTGCGTATTTAGGAAAAATGTAGAAGAGTATACCGCAAGCAGTACGCAAATATACGTAAGGAACGGAAGCAAATTTTGACAATAAAATTACCAAAAAGAATCAATTCACAGGTACTTCCATTATCGTGGGGTGGAGCAGTTTGGTAGCTCGTCAGGCTCATAACCTGAAGGTCGTTGGTTCAAATCCAACCCCCGCAACCAATTATGGTACGAGTTTTAGTCTATCTGAGTTTGTTCTTGTAGTGTCCCATATATACTCGATGAAAATCAAGAATTGTGTCGTCATTATCCAAGATTCTAGCGGTACTCACGTACTAATATGTACGCCTAACACCTCGATTTGGTAATTCCTGCTACTATCATGATTTAGATTCTATCGTCTATCAACTCTTCATTTACGAGCAGTATATGACGCCTATGTATTTTTATTACACTAGGATACACCTAGGTTGCTGTGGAGTTTCTTAATAGAATCTAAAGTAGTTTCTAAAATCATACTTGCTGCAATTGAATTATCTTTTTGGTTACGTTCTCGTCTTTTGATTCCTAGCGATTTTAATAAACTATTGGCAGCAAGGGAAGTAAGTCTTTCATCTTGTAGATATATAGGAAGATTTATGGCTAAACTAAGCTTTTTGCTAAATTTTAATACAATCGCAGTTTGATCACTAGCCTGACCATTCATACTAATCGGCAGCCCTACGACAACACCACAGCTAGAATAGGTTGTGATCAAGTCTAATATTGATTTGATCTTATTTTCTTCTGTTATCTCATATATAGTTTTTATAGGCATAGCGATGGTATGTTCTTGATTTGAGACAGCGATGCCTGTTTTTCGTGTCCCATAATCAACAGATATAATTGGTTTATTAACTTGTAAAAGTTGAAAAAACTCTTGCAGTGTTGATGTTATCATGATACCTAAGTTACAATCATACAAAAGTACGTTATTTATATGTTAAAACTAATCCAAAAACATTTAGATAGTAACCTAATCAAACTATCTTTGGTGTTCTCTTTTATTTATTTTCTACTTTTTAATTCAGCAGTTATTGTTTACAAGTTCAGCTACTACAAAGTCGCTTTTTTTAAAGCAATATTGGAGTTGAGTAAGGACTCTATTTATATTTGCTTTACTTGCTTTATCATTTTTTTTGGTTTAACTATCCATCGACTTGTTTTTATAATAGGAGCAATATTTTTATTTATAACGGGAGCAATTGCCAGCTATTATCTATATCTTTTCAAAATTTCTCCTACAAAAGAGATGATGGGTAGCTTTTTCTCTACTGACTTCAATGAAGTATATGAGATAGCTAGTATTAGGCTAATTGTTTGGCTAATTTTTAGCCTAGCTACTTGTATTTATACGATGAAGCATTTCTCTATTTTAGATAGTAAACTATTTGTTACAAAATTACTATCGGCAATTTGTCTTTTAATTACCATTAATAATATTATTATGCCGCAGTTTAATTTGCTAAAGGGTTATTTTCCTATCCAATATTTACATAATACATATTTATCTTTAAATAGCAAAAAAAGTGCAATGCGTGATGATATAAGTAAGAAGTTTTCTTTCATTGATCAATCGGATCAAAATATTACAGTAGTACTTGTAATAGGAGAATCAGCACGATTTGATCATTTTGGTATTAATGGTTATCACAGGAACACTACTCCATATTTAAGTTCTGTTGAAAATCTTTTTTCATTTAAAGCACAGTCTGCTTCCAATCACACACATCTTTCTGTCCCATCTCTTCTATCTCGCCATCCTGCGAGTAGCTTAGACAAAAGTACAGAAGAAACGAGTTTTTTATCAATTTTTACCATGCTTGGTTTTAACACTAATTGGATTGGCACTCAGAGTATAGTAGGATACTTAAGAAGTAAAAACCCCGTTACAATTTATGATGAAGTTAGATTTGCTATAATACCCAGTGGTTCTATTTTATTAAAGAGGCTTGATCACGATGGAGAAATGTTACCTCATATTGAAAATAATATTGTAAATTCTACTACTAAAAATGTTTTAGTTATCCACACAGCTGGTAGTCATTGGAAATATTCTGCTAGATATCCTCAAGAATTTCAAAAATTTACTCCTAAGTGTAATTCCATTACTAAGGTAGATCAGAGCAGTTGTGATATTGAAGGGTTGATTAATGATTACGATAATACCATTTTATATACAGATTTTTTTTTGTATAATGTAATAGGTCTATTAAAAAATAGTAACGCTATCCTAATGTATGTTTCTGATCATGCAGAATCTTTGGGAGAACATGGTTATTACGGTCACGGTGGACCTATGATCCCAGAACAGACCACAGTGCCTTTTCTAGTTTGGGTATCGAATGAATTTAAAGAAAAACATCCTGATTTGGTAAGTTCTATAGCCAATCATTTAGGCACTGAAATTAGTCATGACTATGTATTTCATTCGATCCTTAATTGTGTTGGCATTCATTCTGCTGTGATTGACAAAAATTTAAGCCTATGTAGTAAGCAACGGTCAAATGGCTAAAATTTATCTAATTGCTGGTGAAATTTCAGGAGATTTTATAGGGAGTCATTTGATACAAAGCCTAAAAGATCTCTATAAGCTGGAGGAGATACAATTAGAGTTCGTTGGTGTAGGGGGAAGCAAGATGGAAGAAGCGGGGTTAGAGCATAGCCTTTTCCCGATTAGTCAAATAAACCTTATGGGTTTCGTCGAAATTATACCACATATTTTTAAGATCACTAAGCTAATCAAGCATACTATTGCTGATATAATTCAGCATGCCCCAGATTTGTTAATTACCATAGACTCGCCAGGCTTTACTTATAGAGTGGCAAAGAAGATTCGAGCAGTCCGGCCCAATTTAAAGATTATTCATATTGTTGCACCCTCCGTTTGGGCATACAAACCTTCCCGGGCTATGAAATACGCTAAAATTTACGATTATTTGTTGGCTTTACTGCCATTCGAACCACCATACTTTCAGAAGGTAGGTCTAGATTGCCGGTATATTGGTCATCCAATATTAGAGCAGTATTTTTATGATAATAAAGATAAAGAGCTATTAAAGCGAGAATTACAAATACCTGTTTATTCAGAAGTGTTATGTGTCACTTGTGGTAGCCGCAAAGGTGAAATAACAAGACATGCTCCGGTATTCACGGCGGCAATCAATCTACTAGCAAAAAAATTCCCTAATCTTGAAGTGATATTTGTCACGGCTGAGCCTAGTCATAAATCTTTAATTGAACCATTTTTATCAGATGCAGCATTTAACTACCATTTCTCGAGTGATAGACTTAAGATTTTTGCTGTAGCTACCCTTGCTCTAGCAAAATCTGGCACTAATACCTTAGAAATTGCCGCTTGTAATACTCCAATGATTGTTGCTTATAAATTAAATATCTTAAGCTTTCTATTAATAAAGTTACTAATAAAAATACCTTATATTTCTTTGATTAATATTATTGCTAATAAAGAGATATTACCAGAATTTATCCAGTTTAACTGTACTAAATCAAATATAGCAGATAAGCTTACATCACTATTAGTTGACAGGAAAAAAGCAGCGCAGCAAGTGAAAGAAAGCAGGAAGATTTTAATAGAATTAGGTTTTAAAAGCCCTAGCTCTCCTTCAAGCGTAGCAGCATATATTATAAAGTCAGAATGTTTAAACTGATATATACTCAGATAGAAAATCAAGAATTGCGTCGTCATTATCCAAGATCTGCGGTACTCACGTACTATAGTACGCCTAGCACCTCGACTTGGTAATTCCCGCTACTATCATGATTTTGATTCTATCGTCTATCAACTCTTCATTTACGAGTAGTATATATATACTGCTCGTAAATGAAGGGTTGCAAAGATAGGAGAGATATTGTAGAGTTTAGGAGATTATGAGTAAGAATGTATTGACAGAAGAACAAAGAGAAAAGTTGAAGGAACGTCATAAGACAGAACGAGACGGACGCATACGTGATCGTATTAAGGCAGTTTTGATGTATGACGATGGGTATAGTAATGTAGAGATTGCTAAGGTACTACTCTTGAGCCACGAATCGATAAGAAAACATATTGTTGATTATCAAAAAGCCAATAAGCTTGATACCAACAATGGAGGTAGCACAAGCAAATTAAGTGATGGTGAGAGGGAAGAATTAGCGAGTCACCTAGAAGCAAATAATTATGTTTATGCTAAAGATATCATGCATCACATTTAGAACAAATATGGGGTAACATATACGATAACGGGAGTAACAAAATTACTATACAAATTGGGTTTTGTTTACAAGAAGCCGAAAATAGTACCGGCTAAGCTGGATTTTAACAAGCAAGAATTATTTAAGTTAAACTACAGTTTACTAAAAGGGAATCTCAGAGATAAGGAAGCCATATATTTTATGGATGGTGTTCATCCTCAGTATCAAGCAAGGGCAAGGTGCGGTTGGATAAGAAAGAAGCAAGATAAGACCTTACCAACATTCAGTGGCTGGAGAAGAAAGCACATGATTGGTGCTATTAATCTAGCTGATTTACAGTTAGTAAGGACAGAGAACCCCAAAATAAATGGGGAGCAGATAGTTAATTTTCTACAGAGATTGGAAGAGGAGAATAGTGACAAGGAAAGAATATATTTAATCTGTGACAATGCTAGTTACCACAAATCCAAGAAAGTTAAAGGATACCTAGTAAATAGTAAAATAGAGCTAGTATTTTTGCCACCATATAGTCCAAATCTTAACCCAATTGAGAGATTATGGAAGTTTATGCACAGTATTACAACTAATAATAAATTTTATCATAATTTTGAACAATTTTCGGAAGCAATAAACAAATTTTTCAGCAACATCGCCGATTATAAAGATAGGTTACGTACCTTAATAAACGATAATTTCCAAACTATTACCGTTAACCATTTCTGCAACTCTTCAGGTTAATTGAGTATATAAGGGAAGATGAGGTTTTAAAGCAAATAGAAGAGGTTTTTAAAAGAATAGGTTAAGAGAGACCCGGAAATGCTAAAAGAGCCCCTTGCATACCTAAGAAACACTAATGAGCTAAAAAAAACTGAGCATGACCAAGCAACCTCTATGTTAAAGAAAGAACATACCGAAAATGAGAATAGATTAAATTCATTAATAGATTTGCGACTCAATGGAGAACTTAGCACAGAAGAATTTCAAAGAAAAAAACAACAATTAAAAGATCGCCAATATGAAATTGCTCGTTTACTGAAAACTTATGATGAAGCAGACGATAAATTTACTGATACCGCTACAACGCTAATAACTCTAGCATCTGAAGCCTATGAAACTTTTAAAGGTTCTGAAAGCCCTCAAAAACGCAAAATGATAAATTTCGTATTTCAGAACCTTAAACTGAGGGGCAAAAAACTTGAGACCTCTCTACGTTTTCCGTTCGATATCTTTGAAAAAACGACGACTTGTACCACAGTGACGGGGCGTAGTGGACAATTTCAGAACCACGATAGACATAAAATTATTAGTTATTCAAGCCATTACACTCTATTATTAGGGTTCATTAACTTGGTATTGTAAATCCATATTTTTCCCGTCGGGTAATAGAGAAAATTTGTAACAGGGTTAAAAATAGATTTTTTTGTAGGTCAAATTTCAGGAAATTTGTCTGAGAAGTTACATATGAAATTTTTAGCAAAAGTTAGAAAACCTTGGAAGTGGCATAAGTATTGGTGGAGACGAAGGGAATCGAACCCCCGACCCTCTGCGTGCAAGGCAGATGCTCTACCCCTGAGCTACATCCCCAAACCATATTAATGATAGGTAGCTTATATACCTTTTTACATGTAAGGTCAACAAACTTGTTTGAAAACTTAATATTTAGGCTAAATTTTTGTTCTGTCCCAAGGTAATGCCTTGCCATCAGATCCAAGTACCAAATCTCCTGATACATCATATTCTGCTGCCAAAAAAGAAGATTTACCGGATATAAGTTTTACAGGTCTAATTTTTTGTCCATTATGAAAATACTCCTTTGCCTGTTCTCTAGAGGTTGGGTTATTTTTAGACGCTGTTTTAGCTTTTGACATATATGTAATAATCTCAAATATTTTTCTATAATATACAAACCTAAGTACAAAATATCTTACCTTTAATATTTGTCAAGAAAAAGCTGTGAAATGATGTAATAGTGAATTATAGTGCATCAATACAATTATATCATATTTTATTAAACCACTAAGATGTTTAAAATACTTCCAAAAACATTTTATGAAAGAGATACGCTTATTGTCTCACAAGAGTTACTTGGAAAGGTTTTGTGCTTTGGTAATATAGAAGCACGAATTATTGAAACAGAAGCTTATGTTGGAGAAGATGATCCTGCTTGTCATGCAGCAAAGGGTATAACGCCCCGTACAAAGATTATGTATGGTTCTGCAGGTTATGCATATGTATATTTGATTTATGGTATGTATTATTGTTTAAATATAGTAACAGAAAAACAGGGATTTCCAGCTGCTGTATTAATTAGGGGGGTGTATCAATATAGTCCTTTACAAGTTTTACTTGATGGACCTGGTAAATTATGTCGTACTCTTGGAATTAATAAAACCCAAAATGGTCAAGATGTAACTAGTAATAAGTCTTTTTGTATTATTGATGTAGGTAGTACTCCTAGAATTGGTATTAGCAAAGGTACAGACAGACTTTGGCGTTATTTAGAGGTATAGTCAATTGATGAGAATTTGGTGACGTCGTCTTCGATCGCTCGCCTATTATCTATAGGCATCGCTCCATCGCTCCTAGCACCCAATCCTCCTGAATTAACTACATAATTTGGTATGTGCCATCGAAGACGTAGGGATGGACAATGTTTTACATCGAACTTAGGTTAAATTATAATGAATCTGCAAGAGCCAAATATTTCAAAGAGTCAAGCTACTTTGCCTAAGGTTACCATATACACTGATGGAGCTTGTTCAGGTAATCCTGGACCAGGTGGCTGGGGGGCATTATTACAGTTTCATGGAGATAGTGTAGAGCTAGACCCAAATGCTTTAAAAAATTGGTATAACAAAAAAAAGTTAAACGAGTTAGATATATGTGAGAACTCTACGAAGTTTCGTGATAGCTTTTCTTTAAAGCAGAAGAGTATATTTGGTCATGAACTATATACCACTAATAATCGCATGGAAATGACAGCAGTAATTGAAGCATTAAAAGTTCTTAAAAAATCATGCTATGTAGAACTTTACACAGATAGTAAGTATTTACAGCTTGGAATAACACAGTGGATTAACACATGGATAAAAAATAACTGGCATAAAAACAACAATGATCCAGTCAAGAATGTTGATTTATGGAAAAAATTGTACGAAGAGTTAAGTAAACACTATATTATTTGGAATTGGGTTAAAGGTCACAATAATAATGAAGGTAATGAAATGGCTGATAGGCTAGCTGTGCAAGGAAAAGAAACTGCTATAAAAATACTTAAATGTCATTCATAGATAATTTTTTTATATCTATTTTCTCTAAGGAAATTGGAAAAGATCAATTTGGTAACAAATATTATCAAAGTAAAAAGCAGAATTATTTAGGTCAAGCTAGAAGACAAGTGGTTTATAAAGGTAAAGTGGAAGCATCGAAAGTTCCTCCTATGTGGCATGCTTGGTTGCATTATATGACTAATGAAGTGCCAACTAACAATAATAAATTTGACTGGCAACAAAATTATCTCCCTAATATCACTGGCACTAGCTTATCTCATAACCTAATAAAAAATAGTACAACTGAAGCTAAATATAGTAGCTGGAAACCTTTAGATAAATCAAAATAATGAAACAGAATGTTATAGAAACTTTAGTTGGCTTTATAGTAATACTAGTTGCTTTAGCCTTTTTTGTTTTTGCTTATAAAATTGGTAACTCATCAAAAGTTGAATCTGGGTATATAGTTAAGGCAAACTTTCAGAATGCGGAAGGGATAGTTCAAGGCAGTAGCGTGATGTTAGCTGGTATAAAAATCGGATCAGTAACTAACATAACTCTAGATAAAACTAGCTTTTTTGCTTTATTAACCCTTAGCATCAATAATGATATAAAGTTACCTAAAGACACTAGTATAGCAATAGTCACAAGTGGAATACTTGGTAGTAGATACATATCCGTAACTCCCGGTTCATCTGAAGAAAATTTGGCTGGAGGTGATCAGATAAAATACACCCAGTCAGCAGTTAATATTGAATCCTTAATAGGTAAATTAATTTATTCCTTTGGTAGTGGCCGTAAGTAACACTCCATTCAATAATGTGATTTTAATAATTAAAATCACATTATTGAATGATGAAAAAAGTTAAAATGCACTTGCAGAACCGCTTCAAGAGTGCATTTTTCCTTATATACTGTTCGTAAATGAAGAGTTGGTAGACGATAGTATAACTTCAAGAAGAGCTAGGAGTGTCAAAGTCGAGCGGCGTAGCGTACATTAGTACGTGAGCAGCTTCGATCTTTGGTCGCGGGAACGCCAATTCTTGAAGTTCACCGAGTATAACAAAGCCAGTTCGATATAAGAATTATTAATTCTTATATCGAATTAAGGTTAAGTAATATTTTTGAATTATGACAAATAACCTATTAGTGTAGCTCGAAATTAGTGTATACTGCAAAAATATTGAGAATTGATGAATTATATTGTCAATGTTTTTGTTATGAAATAAGTTATGATTATAATGTTTGAATTAATTTATTCACTAACTTGTCTTAGGTTTTACAAGTAGTGGGGATGTACAATGTTTAAGTTAGCTAATATATTAAATATACTAAAATCACCTTCTGATGCGGTAGAGGATCAAAGTGTTCAGTCTAACAACTTTGTTAAAGCTACTAGGAATTGGTATGAGGAAAGATCTGATAGGTTAATTGTACAACGTAATATCTTGTTGGTATTATCTATATTACTAATAATACTTATAATGGCATCCATAGCAGCAGTAACTATAGTGGTAAATTCAAGAGAGTTTAGCCCTTTTGTTATCCAAATTGATGATAGTACGGGGATGGCAACGATTGTAAATCCAATATCTTCGGAGATACTAAACGGTGACGAGGCACTTTCAAGGTATTTTATTAAAAAATACCTCATAGCTAGAGAAACATATAATCCTGTTGATTTTGATACTGAAGCAAGGAAAAGCGTTAGATTATTATCTTCAAGTCCAGTATATTATAACTATCTAGGATATATACAAAATAAAGATGTAAATCCAGTTTTAATATATGGTCAAAACAACACAACTTTTTTGGTAATTAAATCTTGGTCAGGAGTAGAAAAAAATAAATATATGGTTAGGTTCTCTATTAATGAAACAACAGGCAATAAAACGGTTTTCAATAAAATAGCTGTGGTAAGTTACGCATATATTCCAATGGAATTAACAGATGCAGATCGAGATATTAACCCAGTAGGTTTTCAAGTTAATGATTATAGGGTAGATGATGATAATAGCTAGACTTCTTTTCGTAGCGGCAATATTATTACATTCGGTTATTGCCAACGCTTGTGCAGGTAATATGCATATAGATAATGATGTAGATGATCTAGCCATAACTACTGATAACAGAATTAAAACTTATATACATAATCCTAATGAAGTTTATTTATTAGTTCTGCATTTTGGTTTTCAGTCAAGTATAGAATTTGCCAAAAATGAGGAGATACAAAATATTGTTCTAGGAGAATCCTATGCTTGGAAAATGACCCCGTTGGCAAATAGATTATTCATTAAGCCATTGGAAAAAAACATTAGAACAAATATGACTATCATAACTAATAAAAGGACTTACCAATTCGATGTTGTATCCAAAGAATTGGAAGAAGGTCGTGAAAAAGACTTGGTATATGTAGTTAGGTTTTATTATCCTAAAAAAAGGTTTAGTACTTCACAATAATACCTCAATTCGGGATAAGAATTAATTAATTCTTATCCCAAATTCGCGTAATAATGATATTAATTTACTATGGCAAAGCAAAATAATACCTCTTCTCAAATCAGTACACAGAGTGCAGAGGAACAAGACATACCAGAAGTTCAAAATGAGCTATCAAAAGTTGCCACTAATCCTAAGCAAAGCATTCTGATTCTACTTGTTATTTCTGCTGTCTTTATATTTATTTTTTTTAAACTTTTTATTGCTGATAATAAACCAGCTGAGGTGGTAGCTCCATCAGCACCTACTGATATTACTAAACCGACACAAGATAATTCTAAAAATCTACCAGAGATTCCAAAATTACCAGAAGCACCTAAACTCGAAACACCTGTGGAGCCTCCACCACCTCCACCACCACCTCCTCCTCCCCCTAAAGTTGCTGATGTGCCAAAGCTTCCTTTACCTACTACTTCAGTAGATAATAATGCTGACAAAAGTGCTGATAAAGCTTCTCTTCCTTCCGTTGTATCATCACCCCTTCCTGGAGGAATAGCTGAAAGTGACGAGGAAAAGAAACGCCGTGAAGCAAAGAGAAAATCTTCTATAGTATTAATTGCAGGAGTTCCAGAGAAAAAAACACCAAGTCAAATTGCCGAAGAAGCAAATTTTCAAGATCGTGGAGATATGGCATTTGTTCTTGGTCGTGGTAAGATAATTGAAGCGGTACTAGAGACTGCTATTAATACTGACTTAGGTGGGGAAGTAAGGGCAATAATTAGCAGAGATGTATTTTCTGAAAGGGAAAAGATTATTTTAATTCCTAAAGGATCAAAGATTTTTGGTGCTTATACAACTGGTATTGATGGAGCGTATGGTCGAATTGCAATAATATGGAATCGTATTGATCTATCAAACGGTTATACCATTACCTTAGATGCTATAGCTGTTGATAATCTTGGAAGGAAAGGTGAGCAAGGAAGAGTAGATAATAAATATAAAGAACGATTAACCAATGCTGTATTATTATCGGCATTTAATATTGGACTTGCCAATGCCCTTGACAAAGTGGTAGCTCCCCCAGTTAATTCACAAGCTGCTGCCGCTAATGCTGCTGTTGCTGCTAATATACAAAGTTTAGCACAAAGTATTAATAATGGTCCTGGTACTGAGGATGTTAAAATTTCACAGATATGTTCTAGTGTCATGAACGCCATTCCCGACAAGACCTCAGCAGCCTATATTTCCATGATGCAGGCTTGTAATACTGCACAAAATCCAACTGGATCACAGCCTGGTCAAAGGATTGTTGCATTAATGACTGCAGTAACTAATGCAGCAGCTAGTTTGCTAACTAGCACTGCAACTGCTAGCACTCCAACCCAGGCACAAACAGCTTCAAAAAAAGCTTTTACTGATATCAGTGATACTATGAAAGGTATGATTCAGCAACATGAATTTAGACCAACTATTACCATAGATCAAGGTACGGTAATTAAAATTTATGTCAATAAAGATTATAAATTTCCTCAATCTGTACTGAGAAAATCAAGATTGATAAAATGAGTGATAATTTTGCTGCATTAGAGACTTTTCTATTACCATTTAAAGAACTGTTCGCAGAAGATGGTGTCAATGAGATCATGGTAAATAAACCAGGAGAAGTATGGGTTGAGAAGAAAGGAGATTTGTTTTGTAAATCAGTACCTGAACTTGATTTTGAACATCTTATATCGCTTGGTAGGCTTGTAGCTCAGTCAACTGATCAGACAATTTCTGAGGAGAAACCTTTACTCTCTGCATCCCTACCAAATGGCTATCGTATCCAAATAGTATTTCCTCCTGCTTGTGAACCAGGTCATGTCGGATATGCTATCAGGAAAGGTAGTACAATGAACCTTACACTAGATCAATATGCCAAGCTGGGAGCTTTTGATTCAACATCTACTGGAGAATTAATTGACGAGAATGCAAAAATCTTAAATAATTATTTAAAAGAAAATAAAATAAAAGAATTTATTCGACATGCTGTAATTTCTAAAAAAAATATTATTATTAGTGGTGGTACATCAACTGGTAAAACAACCTTTACTAACGCTGCTTTAGCAGAAATTCCAAATAGCGAGCGATTAATTACTGTTGAAGATGCTAGGGAGGTAATCTTAGCAAATCACCCTAATAAATTACATCTCCTTGCTTCAAAAGGGGGGCAAGGTCGTGCAAAAGTTACTACTCAGGATTTAATTGAAGCATGTTTACGTCTAAGACCTGACAGAATTATTGTAGGTGAACTTAGAGGAGCTGAGGCATTTAGTTTCTTACGAGCAATTAATACAGGCCATCCTGGCTCTATATCTACTTTACATGCTGATGCACCAGCAATGGCTATAGAACAACTTAAGCTAATGGTTATGCAAGCTAGTTTAGGCATGCCACCAGAAGAAGTGAAAAAATATATATTAGCGGTCGTCGATATTGTGATACAATTAAAACGTGGTAGTGGTGGGAAGAGATATGTCTCAGAAATATACTATAGTAAGAATAGGCAAGACTAATGATGGGATTGGAGAAAATAGTAAACATTACCCGTAACCTCTTAGGTCATTTTATAATACACCCTTTGGTAGTATTTTGTACGATATGGATTAGTGGAGTGCTAGTTGCATTTACTACTAACGAGATTAGAGCTATAAATGTTGACTTAACAGCCATAGATATAGCTTATAAGTGGACTTATTGGCTAATTAGTGTATGGTCGCAATTAACTTTTCAAGCATATAACTACTTAAAAGTTAAGTTAATATTATCCCTTACTATACCGACAATTACAGTTATCATATTTTACTGGAAAAATTTTAAAAGAATAAAGAATTTACAATTTTTTATTCAACCGGAAAAAGTTTATGGAGATGCTAGTTGGGCTACTGAAGCTGATGTAGATAGAGCCGGTCTACGTTCAAAGCATGGTATGTTGCTTGGCACCAATAGCGGAGGATATTTTGTTGCTGATGGATTTCAGCACGCTTTGCTTTTTGCCCCAACCGGTTCAGGTAAGGGTGTAGGATTTGTAATTCCTAATTTATTATTTTGGGAACACTCTATTATAGTACATGACATTAAGCTAGAAAATCATGGTCTTACAAGTGGCTGGCGACAGAAACAAGGACAACGAGTATTTGTTTGGGAACCTTCCAATCCTGATGGGATAACTCATTGTTACAATCCTATAGACTGGGTAAGTACCAAACCAGGTCAAATGGTGGATGACGTACAAAAAATCTCAAATCTGATTATGCCTGAAAAAGATTTTTGGAATAATGAAGCACGTAGTTTATTTCTTGGTGTGGTACTATACTTAATTGCTGATCCGACAAAAACTAAATCCTTTGGCGAAGTGGTCAGGACAATGCGTAGTGATGACGTGGTGTACAACTTGGCAGTAGTTCTAGATACTTTAGGCAAGGTAATACATCCTGTGGCCTATATGAATATTGCTGCATTTCTACAAAAAGCAGATAAAGAGCGTTCAGGTGTTATCTCTACAATGAACTCTTCTTTAGAATTATGGGCAAACCCGCTAATCGACTCAGCTACTGCATCATCTGACTTTAATATACTTGAGTTTAAGAAGATTAAAACCTCAGTTTATGTTGGTTTAACTCCGGATAATATACAGCGTTTACAAAAATTGATGCAGGTTTTTTACCAACAAGCTACGGAATTTTTAAGCCGCAAAATGCCTGATTTAAAAGAAGAACCTTATGGGGTTATGTTCCTGCTTGATGAATTCCCTACTTTAGGCAAAATGGATACATTTAAGGCTGGTATCGCATTTTTCAGGGGATATAGAGTTCGCCTATTCTTGATTATACAAGATACTCAACAGCTCAAAGGAACTTATGAGGATGCTGGAATGAACTCGTTCTTGTCAAATTCTACATATCGTATTACTTTTGCAGCTAATAACTATGAAACAGCTAACTTAATATCTCAGCTAGTTGGTAATAAAACAGTTGAACAACGATCTTATAGTAAACCACTATTTTTTGATCTTAATATTTCAACAAGAACGCAGAATGTATCACAAGTTTCCAGGGCTCTGCTTTTGCCTCAAGAAGTAATTCAATTACCAAAAGATGAACAAATCGTTTTAATTGAATCTTTTCCACCTATTAAATCTTTAAAAATTAAGTATTATGAGGATAAGTTCTTTACAAATAGGTTATTACCGCCTACATTTGTTCCAACTCAAAAACCTTATGATCCTAATAAAAATAATGTAGATGAGGAACAAGACGATACAGATTCTACTACTAAAGAAGATTAATTTTTTAAGTAAGAAATAAGATAAAACTCTATGCGTTCAGCCATTATTGATATTGGCTATAATGCCATAAGAGCTGTAGTTTATGAATGTGATAGACTTGGAGCTCCAGAAATTTTCAATGATAAATTTAAAAGTGATATTATCAATTTACTTAATCTAGATGACCTAGAAGTAAAGCATCAAGTATATCTGTCACTACAATATTTTGTACATATTTTTGATAGGTTATCAGTAACAGATGTTAAATGCGTTGCTACTGCTGTACTTAGAGGGCATCCAAGAGCTGAAGAATTTAGAGAAATAGTTAAAAGAAAATTCAATATTAATATTGAAATTATTTCTGGTAATCGCGAGGCCTATCTTACAGCTGCCGGATTAATTTCTGGTATCAATGATGCTTGTGGCATAGCAGCAGACCTAGGTGGAGGTAGCCTTGAACTTGCCCAAATCAAAGACAAAAAAGTGGGAATCTTAAAGTCTCTACCTTTAGGCACTAGCTTAATCACTAATAATCATTTTGACGATATTAATATAATTAGCCAAATGATCAACAAAGAGTTTGGAGAGGTATACTCAAATCATTCGGGTATACAACAATGTCAACAAGGGTATCATTGTCCAAACTTATACTTAATAGGAGGAGCTTTAAGGCTAATTGGACGTTCTTATATGGAGTTTGTTCATTATCCTCTTAAGAACTTACATAACCTTGAAATAAATCGTAGAGAATTTGAACTATATCTCGAAAAATTGGCTCATGCTCATAGTATGAGAACACAATATAAATCAAGAATTCATTCTAACGCAATTTTGGTGGCAAAATCTATGCTGAATGTCTTTTTACCTGAAAAGGTAATAATTTCAAATTATGGTTTAAAAGAAGGTGTTAGATTTGCTTGTCTCCCTAAAGAAGAACAGGAGAAAGATATTATTTATGAAAGAATCAAGACATTAGTAAATTTTGATGAAACTACTTATAATATCAAAAATTATACAGAAGTCATTAAGCCTATCTTAATTCAACCAGATACAACAACAATTAGTATAATTACTTTGGTCATAATGCTTGCACAATATAATAAAAATATCGATAAAACTCTTCGCTCTAATTTTATTGTTGAATTTATTTTAGCTTCAGATATTCCTTTTAGTCATCGTCAAAGGTTGATGCTGAGTATTGCTCTTGCACTTACCTATACAACAAGAAGTGATACATATATTAATAGATTAGCAAAAAGAATGATTAATTCATACGATTATTGTAACAGTCATATAATAGGTAATTTTATAAAAATTGCTAGGGAAATTGACGGACCAAGATTTCAGTCACCATCTTTTTCTCTTGAGTTAAAAGATAATAGATATATTGAAATTTCTACACTAAATATTTTACCAAAAGCGGTGTTTGAAAAAGTGTGCGAACGTCTGAAAGCTATAGGTTTCGCCCGAAAAATATTTATTGAAATAAAATGATAACAGTCTTATATTGCAAGTGTACAAGCTTTTTTAGAGTACGCGAGTCCCTCATTGTCAAAAAACAATTCTTCAAAGCAGAAGAGTATACAATAAATTAATACAACTACTTTTACATAATACGTCAGGAGATATATATGTTTATAGAAAATGCCTACGCAGATAACAACGATACAATATCAATAACAGAAACTGAAGAAGTAGCTCCAGTAGCTGAACCATCATCTACTCAATCAATATTAACAAGCCTTGTACCGATGGTATTAATCTTCGTTGTATTCTATTTTTTTCTAATTAGACCACAAGATAAACGTCGTCGTGAGAAAGAGGCTGTAGTTGGTAGCGTTAAGAAAGGAGAAGAGGTGGTAACTAATAGTGGAATCTTCGGAGTGGTAAGTAAGATTAACGATGCTGACAACACGGTAGATCTTGAAATAGCTGAAAATATACGAATCAAAATTCTGAAATCTTCAATACTTGATATTACAAGTCGTCACAAAACAGAAGTTACTGCCAAAAGTAAAAAAGATAAAGGGAAATAAGCTGTGTATAATATTCCTAAATGGAAAATATTCCTTTCTATTTTATGTACAATAGCAGCCTTTATTTGTGCTTTACCTAATTTTACAACTATAGATTCTAAAATACTGCCAAACCATAAGGTGAATCTTGGTCTTGATTTGAGAGGTGGTGCTCATCTATTGCTAGATGTAGATTTTGATAGTTACTTAAATGATGTAATGGACAGTTTAGCTGACCATTTACGAAAATATTTACGGGAAGATAAAATAGGTTATAAAAATCTTGTTGTTAAGAACAAGGCGGTGCAGTTTGAATTGAGAAACCTAGAAGATTATAAACAGGTCAAAAAGATCTTAGGTAAAGTCGACCGAGAAATTACTGTGGAAAATGATAATACTAATATTAAGCTTAGCTATAGTGATTCAAAGCTTGCTGAATTAAGGTATCAAGTTATTGCCCAATCAATTGAAATAATCAGAATGAGAGTGGATAGCACCGGCACAACAGAACCTAACATACAAAGGCAAGGTGATAAACATATATTACTGCAAGTACCAGGTGAGGAAAATCCACAACAACTCAAAAATATTCTTGGCAAAACTGCAAAACTAACCTTTCATTTAGTAGATGAAACTGCCAACATACAACAAGCATTAAATGGACATTTACCCTTTGGTTCAATTTTAGTGAAAGGGGAAAATGAAAATAAGCAAGAATATTACGTAGTTGTTAAGAAAAAAGCTATTGTTAGTGGTGACCAGCTAACAACTGCCCAAGCTTCTTTCAATCAAAATTCCCAACCTGCTGTTGCTTTTTCTTTTAATAATCTTGGTAGTAAATTATTTGCAGAAATAACCAAGAATAATTCTGGCAAGAGGCTTGCTATCGTGCTTGATAACAAATTATTAAGTGCACCAGTAATTAATGAACCAATTCTTGGAGGAAGCGGTATAATTTCAGGTAATTTTACTGTTGAATCAGCAAATGAATTAGCGTTATTACTTAGAGCTGGTTCGCTGCCAGCCCCTTTAAAAATAATAGAGGAAAGAACCGTAGGACCAAATCTTGGAGCAGATTCAATAGAGGCAGGCAAGAAAGCAGGTATGATTGGTTTTGTTAGTGTGGTAATATTCATGGTTTGGTCTTACGGAATTCTTGGCATTTTTGCCAATATAGCATTAAGCCTAGCTTTACTTTATATTTTAGCGTTATTGTCACTTTTTCAAGCTACATTAACTCTGCCAGGAATTGCTGGTATAATCCTAACGATTGGTATGGCAGTTGATGCCAATGTACTCATTTATGAAAGGATAAGGGAAGAACTTAAAAAAGGTGCATCTAATCTATATGCCATAAGGATGGGATTTGAATCAGCTTTTGCTACAATCCTTGATTCAAATATTACAACTTTGATTGCAGCATTTTTACTTTTTATATTTGGAGCTGGAGGTATAAAAGGTTTCGCAGTAACACTAACTATTGGTATAATATCATCTATGTTCTCTGCGATTATTATTACTAAGTTGTTGATTGATACTTGGATTAAGTATCAAAAGCCCAAAAATCTAGGGTTATAATTAAACGAAGAAAATTATATTATGCTTCAAGCCTTAAAAAGAATGCTACTATCTGTAACAGTTGCCCTAACTACCAGCGTAACATACGGGGATTATAAACATTCATCAGAACTTTCAGGATTCGAATTAGCTGCTAGCAAATTAGGTTTTACCTCACCAACCCAGCAAGAAGCTTTGTTAAAGATTTTTTATCTAGCTGGATATTTTGAACCACAAAAATTATGGCACGATCTAGTATGTTTTGACAAGACTAATGCAGACAAAATATTTCGTTTGATTCAGGGCAGTTTGGCTAAAGCTGGTGCTAATCAAAACGCTCCTAGTAAATTCAATGCTAAATCATTGCGTAAAAATTTATTTAAATCTATTAATGAGATAAATGTACGAAATATTGAAGATTGGTTACTATTTGTTGCTCAGGATGCGTTTGATCTTAATCTTGGTCAGGAACGGAATGAACTGACTACTAAAGATTGGATGACTAAATATAAGTCTCAATATATTGTAGATGCTAGACAATTGGGACTTATTAATGAAATAAAACCTCACTATCAAGAATATGATGAAGTTTGGATTGCCGGGGCAGCTAGAATTAGGTTATTGACACGTATAATCTATTATAATAAATTAACAGAACAAATTAAAGTTAACGGATTAGTACTAGTATTAACAGGAGCAAGACCCTTATGGGCTAATCTCGATGGCATTAACCCCAAAACATACACTGAATTGCTAGAAGCATGGCAAGGAAAGGCAGATATTAATAGATTGGATACTGTACAATTAGTTGGAAATGATTCAGCTTGTATTGAGGAAGGTGAAAGATATATCGAGTCTCTTGCTAAAGATTACGGTATTAAGTTAAATAAAGCTCAGCCATTTATTCAATATAAAACACAAGAAGAATGTCCATTAGGTCTTTTTCCTAGAAGATTCTATCCTAATTATGCAAGCAGCAATGAGAGAAAACTCACAGAAGACCTGATGAGTAGTGACCTAGTAAACAAGTTCCTTAATAAGGATCAAGTTAAACGTACTGAAATAATCAATACTAAAGTAGGCAAGAATAACGAAAGACCTGATACAGCCACTACTGCTCATGATGCAGCAGTTAATTTTGCTGAAAGAATTTTAAGTAGAAAATTTGGTAGACAAAAAGACTTTGTTATTTTATTTGTCAGTAATAATCCTCATATTGAACGCCAAACAATTGTTACTCAAAGAGAAGTTGATAAAGTATTACAACAATATGGATTAGATAAACAGGGTTATCATATTAAAATTGCAGGGATAGGTGCTAGTGCCGTACTGGATATTCCAGTTATTCATTCTGAACTGAGTAAGTTGATAACGGCAAAATGGATAAATAAAAATCTACTAAGCACTAATAAATTTGGGCATTCTATTGATCAATTAATGTTCCAAACTCGTAAATGCCCTGATCCTAAATCAATACCTCCAATACCAAAAATTAAAGAAATATAATATAGGACTAATTGAAGGCATAATTGGATATTTGATTAATTGGGAGTGCCTACGAATTGAATAATTTTTCAGTAAAAAATAGATATCTTTGGCAAACTCGCCTATGCTGAGGAATTTAAAGAAGCCACAAAACCTTGACACGCAGTGGACGATGATGTACGTGAGGAGCAAAGTACCGGTAGCACGAATAAATTACCAGCAGAAGTAGAGTTTGCCAAAGACATCTAATGTAGCTGAGTACTGCAAACAGTACGCAAATATATGTGAGGAACGGAAGCAAATTTTGACGACAAAATTACTAAAAAGAATCAATTACAGGCATGCCCTAGTGGATGATTGTAGAACCCGAACCGAAGTAAGAAATGTGATAAACCAGCATTCTTATCGTGCATTTGTATAGATGTATCAATTTAATTAATCTTTAGGAGGATATTGCCTGAATAATTTTAGAGTTTAGATTGCAATATGCTTTTGACTCCTTTTGAAAAAAAATTATTGACTCTAATGTGACTAGAATCCTAACCTAGTCACACTAAAAGCTAATTAAGATAAGGTTTTTGAAGAAGATAAGTCAACTATTAGTACTGGAAAAGCTCCGTCAATAATGTCATTATTGAGGACAATAAGCAATACTCCATTTAGAGCCTGAATTACTCAAGGAAGTAATATCTTGTATAAAAAGCTCAACCAGTATCGAACAAGATTATAATAAGAGTCGTATATCTGAGTTACAATCTGAACACACAAAGATGAAAACTCGTATGGATAAACTAACAGATTTATTTTTAGAAGGAGATTTAACAAAAGAAATATATGAAGAAAAGCGTCAGCAATTAACTGAAAAACGAGAGGATATTGCCAACTAAATAGCAAGCCACGACAATGCCGATGATAAATTTTCATAATGCTTGGTTAACCTAGTAGAACTGGCTTCTGGAGCGTTAGAAACATTTAAAGGTTCGAATATTGAGAAAAAACGCAAATTGTTAAATCTTGTATTTTCGAACCTAGAGCTGAATGGCTGTAAGCTAGATTATACCTTGCGTCCACCGTTTGACGCATTCGTAAAATGCACTAAAATCGAAGAATGGCGCACCCTAGAGGATTCGAACCTCTGACCTACGGATTAGAAATCCGTTGCTCTATCCAGCTGAGCTAAGGGTGCGTATACTCAAATGATTTGGAGAATTGGGACAATAAACAAGGGATGAGCGAACGCAAGCAGTACATAAAATACGTGAGTACGCGAAATCCCTGCAAGTATTTGCAAAAGCCAATTCTTCAAAGCAGAAGAGTATATATATATACTTCTATGATTTCAAGAGTTAATAGACGATAGTATAACTTCAAGAAGAGCTAGGCAGTAGCAAAGTCGAGCGGCGTAGCGTACATGAGTAACGGGGCAGCTGAAATCTTTAGGTCGCGAGACCTTAATTCTTGAAGTTCTACCTGAGTATATACAAAGATGTTTATTTTATATCAGCTAAGGTGATCTTTTTCAAGTGCAAAAAATAATAACTTTTCTTCTAATATAACTGGTTCTTGTATCTAATAGTCAACTTCATCGTTATTTTTATTCTCTAGGTTCTTATATCTTTAAATTATGATATAAGAACCTAGCATATTACAAACATTCCGTAAGTGGTACAATTTACGGAATGTTTTTAAAGAAGAAATTTATTCATTTTTATACTGATTATCTTTCAAAATAGAATTAACATGGTATCATGGTATAATTTAGTATTAGGTCTATCATTAGTTGGAATTAAATTATTAATTCTATTTTGAAAGATAATCAGTATTAGCTCAAATTTCATACTTACAGTAAAAAGTTTCTTTTACAGAATATTAGAAATTATGACATTGATTATCACAGATATACAGGTGAGATTTCTAAAATTGTATTTTTTATTTTATGGAAAGATTTTATAAGAAATGAAAGAAAATCACCTCTGTAGCCCTTTTATTACCTCACCTGTAGCCTTATGCTAAATTTTTGCAGAAATGTTTACAGTTCCCTTATACTTTTTTCTGGGTAATAATTTTTCATAAGCGTCTATTAAATTGTTTAACGCTAGTCGATTTGGTTCATAGTTGTTAGATATATACCATTTCTTTTCACTTCTTTACTCCATTAAATTTAAACACGGATACACGATTTTCAGAGTAGAACTCAATGAATTAACTTCATAAGTAAATTTTTTCCCTGGATTATTGAATGTAAAAGTTCGTGGAATAATTTGCATGATTTCTAGAGAGTTTGCAATATTATTGTAACTGTAGATGCAACTTTCACCGCACACTGCTCAAGCCCTAAGTAAAGCAACATTGTCACCCAACAGTCCTATACCTAATAATTTAGTCTCCGAAGAATTATTAATAGTAGTTATTCTTCTAGTTTTACTCGTACTTTCCCTGTGTTTAAAATATTCTTTAAATTTTGGATCATACGGATGGGCTTTACTCTTGATTTTGATATGCCTTCTTATGGGAGTTTCACTAGCTCGATAGAGATAGGGGTCTAGTGGAAGCAATGGCATTCGGTTAAGAAGAATAGTATGATATATTATACCTAAAATAATGGGGTCAATCGTACGTGCTAGACAAAAGTTACGACCTAGAATATCCTATCCTCGTACCTCCAGCCTAGGGATAAATGGTCAACTTATCGTAATTTGAGAGAAGTAAAAGCTTAACCGAATGCCATTGTTACGCTTAGAACCCCATTTACTGGGTCATTATTGTGCACTTTTTGACATATGCTGGCTTACTCGAGCAGCTAACGTATAATAACGATCTTACAATCTAAATTCAACTTAGACCATATTCTATCAGCACTATATACTGTGTAACCTGTCTGTAGGGCAAGTGCAAGACATGCTCTATCCCCAAGAGATAAGCCCAAAGCTTTTGTTTGTCTAACAATATTTGCACTTATTAGAGCTAGCTGCGTATCAAATGGAATAATTATTTCAATTAGACTTTGAATAATATTGGATACTTCTTCTTCACTAAGGCTACGCCTTTCAATTAAAAATTTAGCTACTTCTGCAATATTCACACTACTCATAACTGATTTAGGTAAAATAGATGCCACAGTTTCACCTCCCTTTTCTTCAGAAAGCAGTGCTATTAAAGCTGAAGCGTCGAGAATTACATACTGATCACTTTTATTCATTTTGCTCCAAACTTTAAATTTTCGTTGTTTGCTTCAATACGTCTTGAGTCTAAAAATTCATCTACTGCAGAATTGGAGCTGGTATTATATTTTTTAAATAAGCTTTGTGCTGCCTTTATTTCTTTATTTATACCGACAATATGCAATTCATCATCAATTACTCTAATTACAAACGTGTCACCATATTTATAATTCAAAGAATTTCTAATAGTAGAAGGTATCAATATCCTGCCGTGTTTATCCATTTGAGAATGTTCTATTTTCATGACATTATTAACTTATATATTAGGTATATTTATAATAATAGATAATAAAATAAAGTCTATTATTAAGTCATGACATATAAAATAATTTTGGCATATCCTGAAAATTTACCATTCCAAAAACACAAGGTTTTAGGTGTCCCAATATTATCCCATCTTTTGCACTATCACAGAATAAATTAAAATTATGGTGATTAGGTAATTTGCAGAAATTGGCTAGGTTGACAACGATTTAATATGCCCTAAATTAGCCCAAGTAAGAATTTTTTGGTCTCTGGTAAGTAACGTAGCCCCATAACATTTTACTGTAGCCACAATAATTCTATCAGCTGGATCGCCATGAAACTCATCCATAAGAGAAATACTTTCTGCAGCAATTTCTGGGGAGATATCTTTGATAGATAATCCGTTAATATTAGCTATAGATTCTAGGAAGTCTTTTATAGGTTCATAGATGTTAATACGTTTTTTTAATTTAAGCATAGCAATTTCCCATAGAGAAATTGAACTTAGAAATAATTGCGAGTTTTCTTGAGCTAAATTTATTTGTTGTTTAACATCTTCTGATAATTCTTCAGGTTGTAACAACGCCCATAGTAAAACATGGGTATCGAGTACTATAGGATTATTCATGTTCTACGTTCCATTTTTCGTCAATTGGCTCTAATATATCAGCCTTTATCTCAGCTTTATTTTTAAGCATTCCAAATAATGAAACTTTTTTGGTATCAATTGGTAATACTTTAGCTATTGCTTTCTCTCTTTTAGTAATTATAACTGATTGTCCATTAACTTGTAGTTTTTCAATTATTTCAAGACAATGAGACTTAAATTGGCTAATAGCTATTTTAGTAGACATTCTTTTAACTTATAATAAATATATAATTTATAGTATAATTAGTTAAATGTAATAGTCAAATATATTTATAATATTTCTTATAGGTTAATTTAGTCAACATTTGATTATATTAACTTAGTAGTTATAATAGTAGTTAAGATTTATCTATCTAACTATCAGAAAAATGACCGTTTTTTTGGCTTGGCAAAACCAACTTTAAAGTGAACAAAAAACCACAAGAAAACTAGTTGGCTCAGCGTAACGGAACGTGCGAAAAGCGAAATCCAACGCCTGTATCCATAATACCAATAAGCTTTTTAGGAGAGCGTGTTTTTTTTGCGACCCTTCTTTAATTTAAAGCCTTATTTCTCTGTAACCCTAATAATCTTCAGCGTTACATAAATTGATATCCTTATTTTATTTAGCAAAAAACTAGCTCTAAATTTAATATTTTTTACAGCAGAAAGTAACGTTTTTATTTTGGTGATTGACACACTATGTATTTTAGCCTAGTTTGTCAATGGATTGCTAGGTATTACCTAGGTTTTATTTGATAAAAAGTAGCCACTCTAGTAATTCTGAGAACTTTTTTACTAAAATTTATGCCGGTATGCTTAACAAAACTGATGTTCGAGGCTTTTAAAACTTGATCTATGAAACAATATTGTACTAAAATTGAATTAATAGATAGTTGGTCATTATCCTCATACTGATTATCTTTCAAAATAGAATTAACATGGTATCATGGTATAATTTAGTATTAGGTCTATCATTAGTTGGAATTAAATTATTAATTCTATTTTGAAAGATAATCAGTATCAGGAGAAATTCGTTGTTTAGAAAAGAAGGATAACAAGTTAGTATATGCCCTTAAAATGAAATATTTTGATTTGCAAGGTTACTTGCCGGATAGAATGGCAGATATACCTTTCGTTGCAATAGATTATGTTGCTTCACAACTCTTAACAAACTGATTCCAATGACTGCTCTCTTAACAAACTGATTCCAATGACTGCTCTATTTTAACCACACTAAACCCTAGTCGTGTTGCCTGTTTTTGCAGATTTTTTACCATTGTTTCTTGGTATTGTTTTTCGTACGTTTCAATTCCCTGTTCGACGTAGTCTTGACCATATTTTAATAATCGATAAAACATACATGCCAACTTCCTTGCTGTTGCTGTAATAGCTTTTGGTGTACCAGCTCTACTTTTTATCCTTCTGTAAAATCCTGCTAGTGCTGATTTACCTCTACCTAGATTAAGAGCTGCCATCCTGAATGCCATACTTGCTTTATTTTCTACCTTTTTTGTTCTCGTATCAAATACTTTACCACCGGTAATTTTATTAGCAGGACTTAAGCCAAGCCAAGATGTAAAATGTTTCTCTGTACTCCATTTGTCCATATCTAACCCCACTTCCGATACTATCGTTTGTACACTTAGCTCACTTAGCCCTGGAATTGCAGTAAAATCTGCTCCTGCTGCGTTATATAGTGATTGTTGTAAATCAAACTTTGGAGAATTTTTGTTCTTGCGTTGCTTATTTGTTACATCACCATCACCACGTTTATCAAACTCTTTGTAACAGCTTTCTATTGCTTCGTCACACTCCTTGATTTGTTTTAGGTAAAATTCATAAATATCTAATTCTTGCTTTAATACTACAAGATGCTCTTTGCGATAATCTCCCTCCAAAGCTTTGATAATAGTCTTTTTATCACTTTTTATACGACTATCCCTAAATGTGACTAATTTATTTGCATCCCTTTCACCAGCAATAATTGCTTTTATTATACTCATTCCTGTAACACCTGTTATATCACTAATCACATGATGTAATTGGATATTCATTTCATTCAGTGCTTTCTGCATACGGTTTACATGGGTTGCAGCATTCTTTGTTAATCTGTCTCTTTGTCTAGTAAGAGTTCTTAATTCACATATCTGATCTTTTGGACGAAATGAACCACTTAACAATCCATAGCTATGAAGTTGTTGTAACCACTGACAATCAGCTACATCTGTTTTACGTCCAGGTACGTTTTTCACATGCCTAGCATTCACCAATATAACTTCAAAGCCAGTAGTCTCTAAAATCTGAAATACAGGTATCCAATATATCCCTGTTGATTCCATAGCTATCGTCTTAACTCCACATTTTTTTAACCAATCTGCCATTTCTCTTAAATCACTGGTAAAAGCAGCAAATTTTCGTACATTCTTTTCATCCCTATCAGCTGGTACACAAACATAATGTTCTCTAGAACCAATATCAATACCTGCCGCATCAGGATTAATTACAGATAGTTTCTGTTTATCATTCTTTTTATTTGTCATATCATCTCCTACACTAAGAATTAGACCGAGCTAATTTTAAGTTGGAGTATTGAATGAAAAAATTAATCTCTTAAACGAGGTCTCTTACGTATCATAAACACATAATGCCATCAATGATATTACCAACAACTCCAAAACCATGCTATCTTACGGGCTGCCTTAAAGCTGCACCATTGTGGTGGTCGGTTATAGCTCTTTACCAACTCGGCTAACTGTAACTTTAACACACAATAATCGCAAACACTATACCTTGTTGTTGATGGCTTACCACCAAAGTTTGTTTATGTTTTTACAAATGTGCAGCAGTTTGTTTGGTGCTATCTTGCTATAGGCAGTATGTTGTTGATCAAGGTATGCCTTGAGAACTAATCCCTTTTCATATCCTCTTGCAAAAATAACTCCCTCAATGGCTTTTGGCTGGGGTCTTTTTTGTTTATCAATTTTTATTTGACCATGATATCTTTTATCAAACAATAATCCTTTATCTTTAAGCATATCAACACGATCTTGTTCCTGATCAAAATATGGATTATTTGGTCCCATTGATGTTAAGGCAATAACGTCATAACCATTGAACTTTAGAAACCAAAAGTATTTCATTAAGCTTGGTTCAATTAGCTTATATTCCATCTGAGCAGCAATAAGTGCATATATATTTTTTCTCTGAGCTAGACCTTGTGATTTTTCAATGTCATCAAGAAATTTATGACGTACTTCACGATTATTATGGCTTAAATAGCTGTCCTTAGGACAAAGAATAACTCCATCAATATCAAATACAATTAGCGTATCTTTACCTTTTATTGTATCATTTTTAATTTGATCAACTAAATTATCAAAAGAATGTAGTTTTATTCTTTCAATACTTGCAAATGCTTCTATTACGATAAATTGCAAAATTAGAATTATTAAAATTTTTCTCATAAAAATTCTCTATTCATATTTTTAATGATGATTATTATTAATATTCAAACTTAAGTTGAGTTATTTTTGCTTATTCTTTATAATTATTCGTAATAATATGTTTTATACGTACCGTTAGGGCATAATTTATTTTTCAACAGTTTCATTATATGAAAAATTTTCTAATATCAATCATATTATTAATCATTAATACTAGAACTTTTGCTCAAGAACAAGTATCTAATTTAATCACTCCAGTTAGTTATTTTGTCAATCATGAGCAACAACTTAGAATTCTTGATGAATATTTAAATAAATATAGACAAGCAAGTATAGTGGGTACTAGCGGTATAGGTAAAACTCAACTGATTAGGATGTATGGTTATGAGAATAAAAATAATTATGATCTTATTTGGTTTTTTGATTGTAACCTTGATTTTGATGAACAATTTGTGAAATTAGCCAAACAACTCAATATGGTTAAACGAACTAATATATCTGAAGAAGTTACTTTAACAAAAAAAGAAATAATATCATATTTAACTACTACTACTAAATGGTTATTGGTGTTTGATAATTTAAAAGTTAATGAAAATAAAAAAGTACAAGATTTAATCGATTGGGAACATAATGGTCATGTAGTGTTTTGCTCGCAAGATAATGAAAAGTTACATAACATTATAGCCATGCCACTACTCGATCACCCTACTATTGTAGCTTTAGCTAATAACTTATTAGACAATAAAAATAACAATAATATCGAATTTTTAACACAATCTTTTAGTGGTTATCCAATATTGATAGTGCAAGGAACTCAATTACTTAACAAAATTAAAGGTCTAGATAAAGAAGAATATAAAAAGAAAATTTATCAATCAACTGATAAAATAGCAACGAATATTAGTATGGCTGTTCAACAATTACCCTTTAGTGCAGCAAAGTTACTTAATAAAATAGCTTTACTAAATAACCAAGCTTTTTCAAAACAGCTGCTTACCATCATTACTGATAATAAAGATACCCTTGATGATGATATATATCAATTATCCAAGTTTATGCTAATTAGTAATATTAATGCTAGCGAGAATAACCCTATTTTTGAAATGCATGACATAGTCAGCAATAAAATAATGGAACTAAATGGCAATAATAATAAAATATATTTAGAAAATATTATTGCTAAGCTACCTAAGGCGAAAGGAACTCACTCAGGATATTTGTGGAGAAGTGCTCAAACTGTACTAGAAAACCTAGAAATTATTCTCACAAATTCTGAGAAATATAATATTAACATATATGCAATACTTACCTTAAGAAGTGAATTATTGTCTCTATATATAAACATTTACAATAATAATAAAGCACAACAAATGGTTGATTGGTTTAGTTGGAAAGATAAAAACAAAAAATTTAAATTGTGGCAAATGTCTGAATATCAAAAATTTTATTACGCTAGATATTTAGGAGCAATAGGAGTGTATAATAAAATAATATTAAGAAATTTTGAAACAGCAATTTCTTATCTTATTAAATCATTAAAGATTTTAGGTAAACTTGATGATGATGAATCTAGTTATTCTCTCAAATTTAATTTTATATCTCATATATCTGGATCTTATATGTTTTTAGGAGAGATAAAACTTGCTGAAGAATTTCTTAAAAAGATAGAAAAATTAGTAAAACAAAGAACAATACAAGAAGCTGATCTATCTATAATATATTCTTTAAAAAGTGCATTATTTAATATGCAAGGCAAATATAAGGAAGCTTTAGAGGGTGAAGATAAAATTATCGAACTATTTATAAAAAATGGATCGCATATTAATGACCCATACTTTACTGGAGCTTATATGCCTAGAACAAAGATATTGAATTCCCTTGGTAGATATCAAGAAGCTTATGCTCAAGCTCAACAGTTATATTATATACATAAGCCCATAAAGAATGAAGATAATGAAATATTTGCAGATATTTATACAGAAATGGCAAGAAGTGAATTAGGTTTAGGTAAAATAGATAAAGCTTCTGAATACATTAATAAAGCTATTCCCATATTTTTAGCAGATGAAAACAACAATCCGGAAAAAACAAATTATTCTAAAAATCCTAGCTTAGCAGCTAGTTATGTAGTACAAGGTGATAGTTTGTTTGCTCAAGATCAGCTTAAGCAAGCTATAGAATCTTATAAAAAAGCGTTTGTTATATATCATTATTTATATGGAGATAGAAGTAAAAATGTTGCTCAAGTAAGTGAATTATATAACAAAGGGGCAAAAGCCGCCTGTAAATCAAAAGATATATATAATTATAAATTTTTTGGTAAACCGCAAATTAAGAAGTTTGGCATACACCACCCTAATACAATTGATATGTTTGAATATTGCAAACAATATAACATGGATTTGTGGGCCAAAAATCATTAAGGGGATCTAAGCTGTATGATTTATATAGGCCTAGGACTAAGGATCAGGTTTTAAACAACTTACTAAGGATGGGTTGCTATTTTTAGCCTTACCCCAATTATGATTGTAAAGTTATATCTTATTTCCTGTAACTTCACTAAATGTTTAGTTTTAGGGTATGATGGTTAGTAATATGTATTAAAAAAGCAATTGCTATAAATTATTCATATCAGGATCACTATTAGAGCTTTGTTCAGAAGATTTACCATTATCAGTATTTTTAGTAGGCACAATTCTACCAACCATTTCATCTAGTGATACTTGGAAATAATCGGCTAGAGCTATGGTAATTGCATTACCTAAGGTTTTTTGAGAAGAGTTGTCTTTTATCAAATCAGAAATAATATGCTCATTAAATCCAAGATATCTAGCTAATTTATAGAAATTTAAATTTAGTTTTTTTAGTTTTGCAGTAAGAAAATTTTTTAGATTAATACTGATGCTTTCTGAATCACTCATTTGAAATTTACAATTTCCTATGTTTAAAGAAGAGTTCATATTTCTGCCAACAACTTCATCCATAGAACATTCAAAGTAGTTTGCAATAGTGATAATAGTTTTGAGTGTAGGACGATAATATCCAGCTTTATTAATATTACCTAATGTTGAAGAATGGAGACCACTATCTCTTACAAAGTCTTTTCTTTTTAAATTTTTATCTTTAAGTTTTATTTTTAAAAAGTTTTTTATGTTTTCAGGAACATTCATATACAATAAATTCCGGTGAATTCTCAGTAAGAGCAAAGAAATATGTAAATCAATATGGGAGCGAATAATATATGGAACAAATTAAGCTTATATTAGATTTTAGGTATACTCAATTAACCTGAAGAGTTGCAGAAATGGTTAACGGTAATAGTTTGGAAATTATCGTTTATTAAGGTACGTAACCTATCTTTATAATCGGCGATGTTGCTGAAAAATTTGTTTATTGCTTCCGAAAATTGTTCAAAATTATGATAAAATTTATTATTAGTTGTAATACTGTGCATAAACTTCCATAATCTCTCAATTGGGTTAAGATTTGGACTATATGGTGGCAAAAATACTAGCTCTATTTTACTATTTACTAGGTATCCTTTAACTTTCTTGGATTTGTGGTAACTAGCATTGTCACAGATTAAATATATTCTTTCCTTGTCACTATTCTCCTCTTCCAATCTCTGTAGAAAATTAACTATCTGCTCCCCATTTATTTTGGGGTTCTCTGTCCTTACTAACTGTAAATCAGCTAGATTAATAGCACCAATCATGTGCTTTCTTCTCCAGCCACTGAATGTTGGTAAGGTCTTATCTTGCTTCTTTCTTATCCAACCGCACCTTGCCCTTGCTTGATACTGAGGATGAACACCATCCATAAAATATATGGCTTCCTTATCTCTGAGATTCCCTTTTAGTAAACTGTAGTTTAACTTAAATAATTCTTGCTTGTCAAAATCCAGCTTAGCCGGTACTATTTTCGCCTTCTTGTAAACAAAACCCAATTTGTATAGTAATTTTGTTACTCCCGTTATCGTATATGTTACCCCATATTTGTTCTAAATGTGATGCATGATATCTTTAGCATAAACATAATTATTTGCTTCTAGGTGACTCGCTAATTCTTCCCTCTCACCATCACTTAATTTGCTTGTGCTACCTCCATTGTTGGTATCAAGCTTATTGGCTTTTTGATAATCAACAATATGTTTTCTTATCGATTCGTGGCTCAAGAGTAGTACCTTAGCAATCTCTACATTACTATACCCATCGTCATACATCAAAACTGCCTTAATACGATCACGTATGCGTCCGTCTCGTTCTGTCTTATGACGTTCCTTCAACTTTTCTCTTTGTTCTTCTGTCAATACATTCTTACTCATAATCTCCTAAACTCTGCAATATCTCTCCTATCTTTGCAACCCTTCATTTACGAGCAGTATATTATGGTATGTATGGAATACTAATTTGTATTCCTTATATGTGTATTCTTAAAATTTTATATATATCAGATGTCAATACACTTATCTTCACTTTATTAATTCTAGTACCTTTTATATTATTTGGAGCTATAGCGTTAGAATATCATTGTACAGATTTTTTAATTGGGGCAGATAAAGTTTCATATATTAATAGTTTTATTAATTATACAAGGGTAGATATTAAGTACGAAGATATAAAAGAACTAAGTTTAACATGTGGTGTCTTACAACGTATTTTTGGATTGGGTACTGTTTCAATGATTAGTAACGCAACTATGAATCAAGTTGGTGTAACATTTTATAGTCTAAAAAATCCCCATAGAGTTTACGAGCTGATTCAAGCAAGAATAGCTGAGCATAAAAAGTCATAATTAAAATAACCATATGCAAGGATAGGAAAAATAAATGAACCAAATAATAACGAATGACCATAATTCTTTGATAGAGGATATAAAATTTCTGATTATTCAAGCCAAAAGCCGAGTAGTAAGAGTAGCAAACTCTGAGATGACTATGGTATATTGGCACATAGGTAAGAGAATTAAGGAAGAAATCTTAAAAGATCAAAGAGCAGAGTATGGACACTCGATCGTACAAACACTAGCACAGCATCTTTCAGTCGACTATGGAAAAGGGTTTACTTATACTGGAATAACTAGGATGATTAAGTTTTATGATTCTTTTGAAAATTATCAAATTGTTGCGACACTGTCGCAACAATTGAGCTGGAGTCATATAATAGAGTTATTACCGTTGAAAGAACAAAACCAAAGAGAATTCTACGCATATATGTGTATTCAAGATGGTTGGAGTGTACGGCAACTTCGCACTAGTATCCATAAAATGACTTATGAAAGAAGCGAGTTATCCAAGCAATCTGAAAAACATAGTGGACAAATCTTGTCGTTATTAAAATCAAATAATGAATTAGTTCCAGAGTTAGTGTTAAAAGACCCATACATATTAGAATTTTTAAATTTGCCGGATGCACCTTATGAAAGTGATCTAGAAAGTGCTATTTTGCAGCAAATTGAACAATTTATTTTAGAGCTTGGTACAGGATTTTCATTTGTTGCACGTCAGAAACGAATGACCATAGATAATGAGCATTTTTACTTAGACTTACTTATGTATAATCGGAAACTCAAAAGGTTAGTAGCGATTGAACTCAAAAACGGCAAATTTAAGGCAGAATATAAAGGGCAAATGGAGCTTTATATAAATTGGCTTAGGAAATATGAGACATTTGAAGGAGAAAACCCACCAATTGGTATTATTCTTTGCACTGAAAAATCACATGCTCAAATTGAGCTTTTGGATGTATCAGCAAGTGGCATACATGTAGCAGAATATTGGACTGAATTGCCACCTATTAAGGTCTTTGAGAAAAAAATTCAGGAAATAGTTCTACAAGCAAAAAATCGATATGACCAAAAAGCAGTAGAAATAAAAAAGCATTAGTAAATATGAATGTTATTAATCAAGAGGAAGCGTATCTCAACTTTATGCCCATAAACTCCGTATGTTTGAACCTAACTATTCTACTTAGTTGGTTATCAGCTGTTATATTCTTGGCTGCTACTTCTGCTGGTAATTTATTCGTGCTACCGGTACTCTGCTCCTCACGTACATCATCGTCCGCTGCGGGTTAAGATTCCGTGGCTTCTTTAAATTCTTCAGCATAAACGAGTTTGCCAAAGATATCTAATATATAATCACTCAATACCCAAAATCTTATGAGTTTGTAAGGAAAGGCGATGACCATACTTAATGGCCAAATCAATAGCTAACCGTTCATTTTCTTTATTTAGCAACAGATTATTTTGATCCATAGGCTGAATAAATACTGGTATATTATACTTGCTTTGTCCTACTTCTGGTATGTTAGAGTATTTGGGGATATTTTTAGCCACCAAAAATTTTAGGGCATTAATATGAGATAGTAAGTCATCTCTCAATAGTGCATAACCATTTTTCCCAGCTTTTGGTGAACAAACTATATGGACTTTATCTGGAAGATTACGATATAATGTGCCATTAGTTTCAATTTGCACCATATAGTCCAAATCTACTAATTTATAGCACAATAATTCTATAGGTTGACGAAAAGGCTCACCACCAGTTATAACCACTAATTTGATATTAATCGCAAGTTTTTCAACTTCTTCGATAATATTGTTAATGGTTAACATATTAAAATCTTCAAAGTCTGTATCACAGAAATTACAAGCAAGATTGCATCCACCAAGCCTAATAAAAACAGCAGGCATACCTATAAAAGGACCTTCTCCCTGAATAGTCTTAAAAATACTCTTAATTTCTAGACTAGTTCCATCATTAAATATGGCTGGTCTTTTAGGATTTTGTCCAAACATAATATACTCAGGTAGAATAAGGTCGTTGTGTCTAAAGATTTCAGCTGCTCCGTTACTCATGTACGCCTAGCTACTCGACTTTGCTACTGCCTAGCTCTTCTTGAAATTGACCTCTTCGTCTATCAACTCTTGAAATCATAGCAGTATAAAAGCCGATTATTAGATTCATTGAGGAAGCAATATACTAACAAACTCAGTTTTTGATAAGTCAACTACAGGCTTTACAAGAACCTTTTCTGCATTTGCTTTTTTTACGTAACCTACCGTTATGCCGTAAGGATAAATATTACCATAACCAGATGTTATAACTTTTTCGCCTTTTTGGACAAGATGAGTTTTTGGTAAATAGAGTATTTTGCTACCATTACCATAACCGCTCATGATGCCTTTTTCTTTTGAAGATACGGTAGTGATCGGGATTCGAGAGTTTACGTCATTAACTAAAATTATTTTAGAGTAATTGTTGCTTACTTGTATTACTCGCCCAACTAATCCTTCACTGTTGGTAACTATCTGATCAACTTCTACACCATGTCTCACTCCAGCTGACACTAAAGCAGTTTTACTGAAAGGGTTTAATGAAACACTTAGTAATTTAGCACTGACATAGTTATATTGTTCTTCTTCTACAACTGATAGTAGTTTTTTTAGTTCTTTATTCTCAGATTGGATCAAATATATATTACTATGTAACTTTCTTAGTCTTGCCACTTCTAATTGTAGTTCGATATTTTCTCTTGCTAAGTCTCGTAAATAAATAAAATTTTGGGTTATTAAATTAATTTGCTTAAATATGTTTTCATGAATTAGCAATCCACCAAAAATAACATGTCCAACGACTTCAAGAGAAATAGAAGAAAATCTTTTTGGAGCAGCAATAAATAAGTAAAGTGAGGCGATAACAAAAAATAAAACGAAAACACGTCTCAAAGTAACAAGTATAAATCTAGCAAACTCTACTATTTTACTAGAACGCTTTATTCTGTTTGCAAGTAATGCCATTGGTTAATCTTGTTTAAATAACACATGCTTAAATTTTTGAAAATCTTCTAGTACTTTTCCCGTACCAAGAGCTACGCATGATAGTGCTTGATCAGCAATAATTACCGGCAGTTTAGTTGCTTCTTTTAGGACATGATCTAAGTTTCGGAGTAATGCCCCACCACCAGTCATAACAATTCCCGTATCTACAATATCGGATGAAAGCTCTGGAGGAGTGCATTCCAACGCCACTTTTACTGCTTCTACAATTTGACTAATTGGTTCAATTAGACTGTCAGCAATTTGTCTTTCGTTTAGTAGCATCTCTTTAGGGATACCATGGATTAAATCCCGTCCTTTAATTTCCATTACTCTTGGTTCTAAACTATCATCTACGTAAGCAGCCCCAATCTGCTTTTTGATTTTTTCTGCTGTAGCTTCACCGATTAGTAAATTATAATGCCTTCTAATATAAGAAATAATAGACTCATCCATTTTATCGCCACCTACCCGTACTGACCTAGCATACACAATACCACCTAATGATAGGACTGCTACTTCTGTTGTTCCTCCGCCTACATCAACAATCATTGAACCAGTTGCTTCTGTTACTGGTAAGCCAGCACCAATTGCTGCTGCCATAGGTTCTTCTATAAGGTATACATCTCTACCTCCTGCACTCTCTGCTGCTTCTTGAATAGCTCTACGCTCAACTGGTGTAGAACCTGAGGGTACACAAATTATAATCATTGGACCAGTAAATGATCTACGATTATGTACTGTTCTGATGAAATATTTTATCATTTCTTCAGCTCCCTTAAAGTCGGCTATAACACCATCTTTTAGTGGTCTTTTTGCTTCAATGTCTGTTGGGGTACGTCCTAACATATTTTTTGCTTCCTGACCAAATGCGTATGGCTTAAATGCTCCGTCCACTTTAATCAATGCAACTACAGAAGGTTCGTTAAGTACGATTCCTTTGCCTTTGACATACACTAAAGTATTAGCCGTACCAAGATCTATGGCCATATCACATACAAATTTCCTGAAAAAGTTTGTTAACATTTTTATTTCTCCAAAATCAAATCATTTTAACGCATCAGGTTTCTTTAGAATGCATAATAACAAAATTACTGAAAAATAATATACATATATTTGGCAATAAAATAGCTAAGAAAGGGGGGGTTGCATTATATGCGAGTATTTTAAACAAAATCTCTAATAGGAAATAAATAATAAAACCTAGAAATAAGCCAATTACTAAGATTTTTTCTTGAGAATTATCACGTTGCTTGAGACTAAAAAAGCAGGCTGCTAAAATCACTGTGGTAGCCATAATTATAGGCTTAAATAACTGTTTATAGAAATAAACTTGGTAGTTAGTTATTGGTAAACCAAATTCTACTAAATGTTTAATTATATCTGGTAAATCCCAAATAGCAATCATCTCAGGATTTATAAAACTATTTAGTAAGTTACTTATTGATAAATTTGTTGAAACGGTAAAATGCTCATATTGTTTGACATTATAGTTATCCGAAATTTTTACAGAAGTTAGTTTTAAATTATTATCAACTAAAATAGCATATTCCCCATCAATTCTTTTTAAGAAATTATTTTTGTCATCTAAAAATAATATAATAATCTTATTTAACTTATTGTTCACTACATCAATAGACCCAGCCTGAATAATTCTTTTATTGCCTTGATAATTCTCAAAAAATAGTAAACCAGATTTTGATATTATAAAATTATTAGATGTCTTTTTACTCAATTTTGCTTCTAAAGATTCATATTTTTGTAAACCAAATGTACCAATAGGGTTACATATAGTTATTAGTATTATACCAAAAATCACCGCTGCAAAAACTGGAACAGCAATAACCCTCCAAATATGTATACCATTGCATAAAATAGTTATTAGTTCGTTATGTTTAGTTAGTCTTTTTAGAAAAAATAACATCGCAATGAAGCTAAGAAGAGAAGCTACTTCATTAACTAAATAAGGTATTTTATATAATACAAGTTTCCAAAAAAAATGTGTTGGAATATATACAGCTTTAAATTTTTGCAAAAGGTCAAAGATATTTGAAAGAATTAAAACCCCGATAATCAGAAGCAATATACCGATGAAATAGCCACAATATAGCCTGAGTAAGTAAATTGAAAGAGTTTTAAAATTAATCATTTAAAAATAAAAATTGGTGACCGTAGTGGATGATTTTGATTCTATCGTCTATCAACTCTTCATTTACTAGCAGTATATTACATTTGATACAAAAGTTCAATGTGATTTTTATTAGACCTCTTTCGAAACTCGCTTATGCTGAGGGATTTGAAGGAGACGCGGAACGCAGAACCGCAGCGTACTCAGATGTACGTGAGGATTCGAGTACCGCATCGACGTACAAATCACCAGCAGAAGTAGAGTTTCGAAAGAGGTCTATTATAAAAATAACGAGCATTTTTATCTAATCATCTAGCTGTATAAACTACGAAATAATTATAAGATTATTATTTTTTAAAGTTAAATTCAGTAAGTATTGTGGGAGTAATTAGGGTCAAATAAAGTGAGCCGAAGGAAAATATAGAACCAATTATAATGTGAGCCAAGAAATTTTGAGAGTCAATTAAATCGAGCTAGACTGTATTTTTAAAGTCATTTAATTTGAGTTACTTGTTACCGATAAAAGCGATCTGCTACAACTAGTCATATAGTTTTTTATCTCCATTTAAACCTCAGGAATAGGAAATGTTACATCTCCTGTAATATTGAGTGAGTATTGCAAAGTATTATTATCTTGCGGTACTGCATTAATATCATCGATAATTGTTTTAGGAATGTCCAGACTGTTAACATTTCCATACAAATTAATTGCAGCAAGCTTGCCTATGATTGTTAAAGGTGCAACGGGATCTGAAAGTAATTTGCATCCAATATCATTACCACGAACCTTAGTAATATTGCACGGGGTAATATTTTCTTTATTAGGTATAAGAGCAGATTTTTGGTCGTGTCTGTACAGTAGAGCCAATTCATTATTTTTATTTAAATCTGCCGCATAATGATAAACAGTATTACCATTTGTATCTTGATACTTTAAGTCATAATAACACTTTTGGAGTAATAGATCTAAAATCTCATATGAACCATATATAACAGCCACTTGCAAAAAGGATTGGCAAGTCGTATCAAGCACCGATTGATTTGTATCAATCGGTCTTTTAGAATTAATAAATTTTTCAAGATCATTGAGGTTTTCATTACGAATTAAGCTAACAAAGTCTTCGTTTTCAGATTCTGATAATCGTTGTGTGTCAGGCATAAATATAATATTAAGTTAGTTCTATGAATTATATAGGAATATTAATAAAAAATCAAGGGTTTTATCGCATTTGTAAATCGTGGTCTAGCGAGAATCGTAAAACCTTAAATTTTGGACATTATGATGCCATGAGCATAACAAAATTCTCAAAAGTAGCACCAAAATGCTAAGCATTAGACTTCTTTCGAAACTCGCTTATGCTGAGGGATTTGAAGGAGACGCGGAACCTCGACCCGCAGCGTACTCTAATGTACGTGAGGATTCGAGTACAGACGTCGCGTACAAATCACCAGCAGAAGTAGAGTTTCGAAAGAAGTCTATTATGTAATAACATAAACAAAAGGCAGCCCTGCAATAACATGTTATTGACATTTGCTTCTAATTAATCTAGAGATATAATAAAATTTAGTCTAATATTTATGGCTCGATATTATTATTAACTTGTTATGAATCATCTAAACCAAATATTAAAATCTGCACAAAGCAGAATAGAATCAACTCAAGCTCTATCAGAGTTGCAACAAATTAGGGTGGAGTTTCTTGGGAAACAAAGCTTACTTAATCAAGAAATGAGAAAGCTTGGTAGTCTTGAGCAAAATGATCGCAAAAAGTTAGGCGAGGCAGTTAATCTGCTTAAAGAACAGATTAGTAATTTGCTAGAAGCAAAACAAGCAGCCTTGGAGGAAATTGAATTAAATAAACGATTTGCTGAAGAGAAGACAGATTTAACAATTCCAACCCGGCAGTATAAGAAGGGGAGCATACACCCCATTACCCAAGCTACCGAAGAATTAATTCAAATATTTGCAAAATTTGGGTTAACAATTGAGTATGGTTCAACTATTGAAAATGATTGGTATAATTTTACTGCCCTAAATTTTTATGAAGATCACCCCGCAAGGCAGATGCACGATACTTTCTATCTAAAGGCAAAAGAGGCAGAACATCCCCTATTGTTACGTACTCATACTTCACCGATACAAATCAGGACGATGCAAAATGGTAAACCGCCTTTTAGGTTTATTGCTCCTGGTAGAACTTATAGGTCTGATTCCGATATAACACATACACCAATGTTCCATCAGATTGAAGGGTTGGTGATCGATGAAAATATCAATATGGGACATTTAAAATATGTTATCACTGAATTTATCAAAGATTTCTTTGAACAAACAAATATTGACATACGTTTTAGACCAAGTTTTTTCCCGTTTACTGAGCCATCGGCAGAAGTGGATATTAAGATGCAGGGTAGCAATAAATGGCTTGAGGTGCTTGGTTGTGGTATGGTTCATCCAAATGTTCTTAAAAATGTTAATATAGATAGTGATCTCTATCAAGGGTTTGCCTTTGGTCTAGGTGTTGAGCGTTTTGCTATGTTAAAATACGGTATCAAGGATCTCAGACAATTTTTTGAAGGAGATATAAGATGGTTAAAACACTATAACTTCTCTGCTTTTGACTTGCCAAGTCTAGCTGGAGGATTAACAAGATGAAATTTACTTTATCTTGGTTAAAAAAATTCCTAGATACCGAGAGATCTGTTGAGGAAATTGCTGAATGTTTAACTATGCTTGGCCTTGAAGTAGAAGAAATAATAGACAGAAGGACGGAACTAAAGGATTTTGAAGTAGCTCATATACTAGCTACTAAACCTCACCCATCGGCGGACAAGCTAAAAATATGTGACGTCCAAACTAGCGAAGGTATTTTACAGATAGTTTGCGGAGCAAGTAATGCTAGGGAAAATATTAAAGTAGTACTGGCAAAAATAGGTTGTGAAATCCCTAATGGTAAATTTAAAATTAAAGAGTCGGTAATACGAGGAGAAAAAAGTTGTGGAATGTTATGTTCTGAAGAAGAACTATTAGTGGGTACTAATTCTGATGGTATAATAGAATTGATGCCCGATGCTAAAATAGGAGAGCCATTTATACAATATTATGGGTATGATGACCCAGTTTTTGACATTAACGTTACCCCAAATCGTGGTGATGCTCTTGGCGTCTATGGTATAGCTAGAGACCTAGCTAGCAAGGGTATTGGTACGCTTAAAGAATTAGAAGTACCATCAATTGCCGGAGAATTTAAATCTATTTTGGCTTTAGAGATAGAAAATAAAGAAGCATGTCCATTATTCTGCTTTCGGGAAATAAGAAATTTACAAAACAAGACAAGCCCTGATTGGTTAAAGCAATTATTGCAAAATATTGGGCTAAAACCGGTTTCAGCCCTAGTGGACGTCACTAACTATATATCGTATAGTTTCGGGCAACCAATGCATGCTTACGATAGAAGTAAATTATCAGATAAGCTGCAAATTACATTACTTAAAGAAAAAACTAAATTTCTAGCTTTAAATGGCAAAGAATATGATTTAGATGAAGGGTCTTTGGTAATTCAAGATGATAGGCAAGTACTTACTCTTGCTGGTATTATAGGAGGTGATAGTAGCAAAAGTGAGCTTGAGACGCAAAATATCTTGCTAGAAGCGGCGTGTTTTTCTGCTAAATATATTACTAAAACTGGTAGATCTCTACAGATTGATACTGATTCTAGATATCGTTTTGAACGTAATATTGATCAGGCATTTACCTTAAAAGCCTTAAATATTGCAAGTAAAATGATTTTATCTATTTGTGGGGGTGAAATTTCTGATATAGTGTATAATGGGGATATCTCCTTTGCTCAAAGATTCGTGGAATTCCCTGTAGATTGTCTAGCTAAAATAACTGGTCTGAGCTTAAATAAGACAGAGATTTGTAATATTTTAGAGAAACTTGGCTTTGATATAGTAGATATAGGTGACACTCTAAAACTTACCATACCTTCTTGGCGGTATGACATAGCAATCAAAGAAGATATTGTTGAAGAAATTGTTCGTATTTATGGTTATGACAAGTTAGACTCGATTAAATTACCAGAAATGCAACTAACAAGGATTATACCTAAAGAGCAAAGAAGAATTTCTGATATTAAAAGAATTTTAGCCACTTGCGGGTATGATGAAGTTGTAACAAACTCATTCATGGATAGTAACGTCGCAAAATTATTCGCTCCAATATTTGCTCCAATAAAAGAGGAATTATTTCTACTAAATCCTATTAGTGTAGATAATAATTATATGCGACCTGGCCTCATTGCAAATTTACTTAAATTAGTTCAAAAAAATTTAGCAAGATCAATTAGAGAAATTGCCTTGATGGAAATAGGACCAATCTTTAACTCTTGTAAATCTGATGGTGAGTTAGTTTTTGCTTCTGCAGTAAGATGTGGACAATATCATGTGAAAGATTGTCATTCTGAAGCTCGCTTAGTAGATGTTTTTGATATTAAATCTGACCTAGAAAATGTTTTAAATTATACTGGCTTATCGATTGATAAGTGCCAATTTTGTCCAACTGAGTTACCGTATTACCATCCGACAAAATCAAGTATTATAAAACTTGGTAAAAATGCCATAGCATATTTTGGACAAATTCATCCATCTATATTAAAGCATTTTGATATTGATTGCGAGATATTTGCCTTTGAAATAAATATTGCCAATATACCATTTGCTAAAGCAAAGTTTGCTAAAAGAGATGAGTTTATTGTTTCCGACTACCAGCCAACTTTTAGAGATTATGCTTTTGTAGTTGATCTAGAACAGCCGGTTGGCGAGATGATGACTTATATAAAGAATTCTAATAAAAAAATAATAAAATCAGTTGATATATTTGATATTTATTCAGGAGATAAACTACCATCAGGTAAGAAATCAATGGCAATTAAAGTACAATTCCAAGCAGATGATCGTACACTAAATGAAGCAGACCTAAATTTATTAAGTCAAGAAATTGTTACAATTGTTTATGAGAAATTCCAAGGTAAGTTGAGAGAATAAACTTCTACTTTCAGACTAAATATATATCCAAAAAATGCTAAAGTAACCTAAACATCCGTAATGGAAGTCAATAAAAAATAGTAACTTAACATAAATTTTCATTGTAAGAAGAATTATTTTTGACAATAGAGTGCATAAAAGCTAGTAATTTGCACATAACAACAACAAGAGCAACTTTTGCTGCTTTATGTTTAGCAATTAAGTGGTCATAAAAATTGCGTAAGTGCTTATTACATTTCTTAAAAGCCTCAATGCGTAAATCATCCCAGTTAGTTAAGTTAGCTAGGGTTTTATTTAATACTTTCCCGTCTTCGCGATAAGAGGTACGAAGCAATATTGCAGGACGAGAATTTCTATTTAGGACAGTTGTAATATACATGAATAAGATTCATACCCTTCTTATTCTAGCCATGTCAAGTAAAAAATATCATTTACATGACTACAAATTTATCGCAGAACTCTTGTAAACCTTACTTTCCTGCCTCTTCAAGCACTTCTCCCTCTCGAAGATAAGACGCGAATCCTTGATATTCTCAAAAAACAATTCGTAGGAGCAGAAGAGTACACTCCCTATTAAAGAGAATCTATCCTAAAGTTTTCTGATAATTGACCTCTTCCTGGTCCAGTTTAGCTGCAAGTTTACGCATTCTATTCATGTAAAAGCCTGTTCCTGCTGGTACTAATCTACCAACTATGACATTTTCTTTCAACCCACGCAATTTATCAATTTTTCCAGCTATAGCAGACTCCGTTAGAACTCTTGTTGTTTCTTGGAAAGAAGCCGCAGAAATAAATGATCTAGTTTGCAACGATGCCTTAGTAATACCTTGTAGGATTGGTTGGGCTTCAGCCGGTCTTAAACCGTTATCTATAGCTTTTGTATTAATTTCAGCAAATTCACGATGATCTATCTTCTCATCAACCATTAATGTCGTATCCCCAGAATGGGTTACCTCTACTTTTTGTAACATTTGGCGAATTATTACCTCAATGTGCTTATCGTCAATTTTTACGCCCTGTAAACGGTAAACTGCTTGGATTTCTCCCACCATGTAGCTTGTAAGAGCTTCCACTCCCATTACCTTTAAAATATCCTGTAGAACTGGATTGCCATCAATTAACATATCGCCTTTTTTAACAAAATCACCTTCATTAACAACAACATGTTTGCCTTTTGATACCATATATTCAATTGGTGTAGTGTTATCACTTGGCTGAATAACAATACGCCTTTTTGACTTATAGTCTTTGCCAAATTCAACTCTACCATCTACTTCTGCAATAACAGCATGATCTTTTGGACGTCTAGCCTCAACAAGTTCAGCTACTCGTGGAAGACCCCCAGTAATATCTTTTGTTTTAGTTGATTCCCTTGGAATACGTGATAAAATATCACCTACTGACACCTTAGCACCATCTTCAACATTTAAAATAGCATTCACTGGCATGTAATATCTAGCCTCCAAACCATTGGACAGCATAATAGTTTCTCCATTCTCATCAACTAATTGAATACGAGGACGTAACTCTGCTCCGCGTGAATATTGTTTTGATTCAATTATAACTTTGCTAGAAATACCAGTTGTTTCATCAGTGATATCACGAATTGACACTCCTTCTACCATATCCTTAAATACAACCTTTCCAGATTTCTCGGTAATAATCGGAATAGTGTACGGATCCCTCTCTACTAATTTTTGTCCTTTTTTTACCTTATCTGAATCATCGGCTATTAATCTTGCACCATACGGTACTTTATGTCTTGCCCTCTCATTATTATTAGCATCCAATAATAATAACTCACATGAACGACCCATTACGATCTTACGTCCCTCAGAATCAACAACCACATTACGACCTAAAATCTTCACTTTTGCATCATGAGAGGCTTCTATTGAAGATATTTCAACACCTTTCGTTGCAGCTCCTCCAATATGGAAAGTTCTCATAGTCAGCTGGGTACCTGGCTCACCAATTGACTGGGCAGCAATCACTCCTACTGCTTCTCCGACTGATACTAAAGAACCAGTGGCTAGATCTCTACCATAACATCTTACACATATTCCATCAACAACCTCACATGTTAGAACAGATCTTACCATTACCACATCCAAACCAGAAGATTCGATTTCTTCTAATTTTGCTTCATTAATTAATTCACCGGCTGATAGTAATAATGCATTAGTAACTGGGTGATATACGTTAATCGCAACTGTTCTACCTAAAATTTGCTCTGCGAGCGATACAATAACTTCACCACCATCGATAATACTTCTAACTTCTATGCCTTTTGTAGTTTTACAATCTTCATCAGTAATTATACAATCTTGAGCAACATCAACTAATCTACGGGTTAAATACCCAGAATTAGCTGTTTTCAAGGCTGTATCTGCAAGACCTTTACGTGCACCATGTGTAGAATTAAAATATTCAAGAACAGTAAGACCTTCTCGGAAATTAGAAATAATCGGGGTTTCAATAATCTCACTTGATGGTTTAGCCATCAAACCACGCATACCAGCTAATTGCTTAATCTGTGCTGCTGATCCCCTTGCTCCCGAAGTAGCCATCATATATATCGAATTTACTTTCTGATGATTAGGCTTATTATTAACAGGTGTCATAGCAATTTCTTTCATCATGTCATTTGCTACTTTATCCGTACATTTAGACCAAGCATCAATCACTTTATTGTATTTTTCACCGTAAGTAATTAGACCATCAGAATATTGTTGTTCAAACTCTTTTACCTCAGTCAATGTTGAATTAATATGACTATCTTTTGATTTTGGTACAACCATGTCGTCCATACCAAAAGAAATGCCTGAGGAACAAGCATATTTAAATCCAAGTTTCATTAGTTGATCAGCAAAGATCACTGTAGCCTTTTGTCCACAGTGGCGATACACCAAATCAATAACCGCAGATATATCCTTTTTAGTCATGGATTTATTTACGAACTTAAATCCAACATTATGATTACGTGGTAATAATTCTCCTATAATTAACCTACCAAAGCTAGTATCCACTATAGTTGAGACAACCTCCCCTTCAACATTAAGCACATCGCGACGAAATTTTATCTTTGAGTGAATAGTTATTACCTTATTATACAAAGCATGTTCAATCTCCGACATGCTAGCAAAACTCATCCCTTCACCAGGTTCATTGTCAAAAACCATTGTTAAATAATAAAGACCTAGTACTATGTCCTTATCAGGGACGATAATCGGACGACCATTTGCCGGACTCAATATGTTGTTTGTTGACATCATAAGTACTCTTGCCTCAAGCTGAGCTTCAATTGAAAGAGGGATATGCACTGCCATCTGATCACCATCAAAATCAGCATTGAACGCAGCACAGACTAAAGGATGTAGCTGGATAGCTTTCCCTTCTATCAGTAAAGGTTCAAAAGCTTGGATACCTAAACGATGCAAAGTTGGTGCTCTATTCAGCAATACTGGATGTTCACGTATAACTTCTTCTAAAATATCCCATACTTCTGATTTCTCAGCTTCAACCATTTTCTTAGCGGCTTTTATAGTGGTAGCAATTCCATATAATTCAAGCTTTGAATAAATAAATGGCTTGAATAATTCCAACGCCATCGTCTTTGGTAAACCACATTGGTGTAACTTAAGCTCTGGTCCCACAACGATAACAGAACGACCAGAATAATCCACTCGTTTACCAAGCAAATTCTGACGAAAACGACCTTGTTTACCTTTTAGCATATCACTAAGTGACTTAAATGGACGTTTATTAGTATTTTTCACTACTTTACCACGACGACCATTATCAAATAATGCATCGACCGATTCTTGTAACATCCTTTTTTCATTTCTGATGATAATATCCGGTGCTTTTAGTTCAAGTAGTCTTTTTAATCTATTATTTCTATTAATAACCCTTCTATAAAGTTCGTTAAGATCAGAAGTTGCAAACCTTCCTCCATCAAGCATAACTAATGGTCTAATTTCAGGTGGGATAACTGGCAGAACAGTCATAATCATCCATTCTGGCTTATTCTCAGATTCAAGAAAATCTTCAACTAACTTAAGTCTTTTAACAATCTTCTTCTTTTTAACTTCTGAAGATGTATTTAATAAATCTTCTTGCAAACTCTTCTTTAATTCAGGTAAATCAAGTTCTGTAAGCATCTGCTGAATTACTTCAGCCCCAATAGAAGCAGTAAAACTATCTTCCCCGTACTCATCTTGTGCCTTTTGCAAACCGTCTTCCGATAAAAGGTCACCTTTTTGCAGAGCAGATAACCCAGGATCAACAACAACATAACTTTCAAAATATAGAACTTTTTCTAGATCCTTCATAGTCATATCTAGCAATGTACTAATCCTTGATGGTAAAGATTTCAAGAACCATATATGGGCAACTGGTGCTGCTAGCTCAATATGCCCCATTCTTTCTCTTCGGACTCTAGATGTAGTAACTTCAACACCACATTTCTCACAAGTGATGCCACGATATTTCATACGTTTATATTTACCACAAAGACACTCATAGTCCTTCACGGGTCCAAAAATTCTAGCACAAAATAGTCCTTCTTTCTCTGGCTTGAAAGTACGGTAATTTATTGTCTCAGGTTTCATTACCTCACCAAAAGACCATGAACGCACTTGATCAGGACTAGCAATATTAATTCTTATTTGATCAAATTGCTGAGTACTGCTTAATTGTCCGTAAAAATTTGTCATCCCTGTTGTCATAAAGATTCTTCCTTAAAAAATTTTTCAGATATAGTTTAGTAAAAAGCCTCTTGGACCTTCTGTAGCAATTGCAAAAAATATCTTTAATCTGTGGTAGTATCCTCAAGCTTTACATTTAAGCACAAGGACCTGAATTCTTTGATCATCACGTTAAACGACTCAGGAATACCCGATTCAAAATTATTATCACCTCGGACAATAGATTCATAAATTTTAATTCTACCAACCACATCGTCTGATTTTACAGTTAACATTTCTTGTAACGTATAAGCAGCACCATAAGCTTGCAGTGCCCAACACTCCATCTCACCAAATCTTTGACCTCCAAAATGCGACTTACCACCTAATGGTTGCTGAGTTACCAAACTATAAGGACCGATAGAACGAGCATGAATTTTATCATCAGCCAAATGATGTAATTTTAGGAAATATTTATAGCCAACTGTAACGGCACGATCAAAATACTCTCCTGTTCTACCATCAATCAACCTAATTTGACCTGATGGGTCTTGATCTGCAAGGACTAGCATTTCTTTTACATTCTCAACCTTTGCACCATCAAAAACTGGGGTTGAAAAATATACCCCCTTATCGATATTATTACAAAACTCAATAATCTCTTGATTGGACATTTTCTTTATATTTCTTGTCGTTGAGTTATGCCCATATACCTCGGAAACAAAAGATTTAAGCTCTTCTACATCAATTTTGTTGTTATGAACTTGATCCAACATAGAAGATATTTTTTTACCAAGATTTACTGCCGCCCAACCAAGATGAGTCTCTAAAATCTGCCCTACATTCATACGTGAAGGTAAGCCAAGTGGGTTAAGAACTATATCAACTACTGTGCCATCTTCTAAAAATGGCATATCTTCTTCTGGCATAATACGAGAGATAACACCCTTATTCCCGTGTCTTCCGGCCATTTTATCTCCAGGTTGTAACTTATGTTTAGTAGCAATGAATACTTTTACAACTTTAAGAGCACCTTGTGGTAAGTCATCACCACTTTGTAATTTCTCTACTTTGCTAGTAAAACACTTATTAAGCTTCTCTTGCTTTTCATCATAATGACGTTTAATTTGCTCAATTTCATTCATTACATTAGCATCTTCAACAATCAGTTGCCAAAATTGTCCTTTTGATAATGACTTAAGAGTTTGATCACTAATCAATTGACCGGATTTTACAGATTTAGGACCGCTAACAATTATTTGTCCTGTTAAAATCTTCTCTAAACGCATAAAAACAAAATGCTCTATGATTCGAAGTTCATCATCCCTATCTTTTGATAATTTTTCAATTTGTTGTTTTTCAATAGCTATAGCACGCTCATCCTTTTCTATTCCCCTACGAGAAAACACTCGTACTTCTACCACTGTACCAGTGATCCCAGTAGGAACACGTAAAGATGAATCCCGAACATCTGAAGCTTTTTCTCCAAAAATAGCTCTGAGTAATTTCTCTTCTGGAGTCATAGGTGACTCACTTTTAGGGGTAACCTTACCCACCAAGATATCGCCTGGTTTTATTTCTGCACCAACATATACTATACCAACTTCGTCAAGATGGCGTAAACTTTCATCACTAACATTTGGAATATCGCGAGTAATTTCTTCGGGACCAAGTCTTGTATCTCTAGCAATTATTTCAAATTCTTCAATATGAATTGAGGTATAAATATCATCTTTTACAATACGTTCTGATATTAAAATCGAATCTTCAAAATTATAACCATTCCATGGTAAAAAAGCTACTAGCACATTTCTACCAAGAGCTATTTCACCATTATCTGTACTTGGTCCATCAGCAATTACTTCACCTTTTTTTACATAATCACCAACGTTAATCAACGGCTTTTGATTAATACAAGTATTATGGTTAGATCTTTGAAATTTTAATAAATTATAAATGTCCACACTAGGTGATCCATCTGTTTTCTGCTCCTTAGTCCTTACAACTATTCTAGTTGAATCAACTTGCTCTACTATCCCATCATGCAAGGCTACAACTGAAACCCCAGAATCTTGTGCAACAATTCCTTCAATACCAGTACCAACTAAAGGGGCATCACTTCTAATAAGCGGTACAGCCTGACGTTGCATGTTTGACCCCATCAAGGCTCTATTAGCATCGTCATTTTCTAAAAATGGAATAAGTGATGCAGCAACGGAAACAACCTGCATCGGGGTAACGTCAATGTAATCCACTTCTAGAGGGGTAACCATAACAAAATTACCACCTTCAGTTCGACAGTTAATTAATTCTTCTTGTAACAAACCTTTTTGATCGACAACTGCATTAGCTTGAGCAACTTTATATTTTCCTTCTTCAATAGCTGACAAGTAAACAACTTCGTCAGTTACATGACCATCCACGACTTTTCGATAAGGTGTCTCAATGAAGCCATGCTTATTAACTCTAGCATAAGTAGCCATGGAATTAATCAAACCTATGTTCTGTCCTTCTGGTGTTTCAATTGGACATATCCTCCCATAATGAGTAGGGTGGACGTCCCTCACTTCAAACCCTGCTCTCTCCCTGCTAAGTCCACCAGGTCCTAAAGCTGATAATCTTCTTTTATGAGTTATTTCTGATAATGGATTAGTTTGATCCATAAATTGAGAAAGTTGTGAAGTACTAAAAAATTCTTTTACTACAGAAACCAAAACTTTTGAATTTACTAAATCATGAGGCATAACGGCATCAAGATCAACCACCGACATTCTTTCAAGTACTGATTTCTCTATACGAACAAGACCAATTCTGAACTGATTCTCAATTAGTTCACCAACTGACCTAACTCTTCTGTTACCAAGGTGATCAATATCATCTATCGAACCTTTACCATCTTTTAGCTCTACTAAAACTTTAAGAATATTTTTAATATCTTCAATAGTTAAAATAGCTGTAGATTCTGGTATATTAAGTTCCAATCTTGCATTCATTTTAATACGACCAACTTCTGAAAGATCATATCTTTCATGGTCAAAGAACAAGTTGTTAAATAATGTTTTAGCAGCTTCAATATTAGCTGGTTCTCCTGGTCTTAATACCCTAAATATGTCTATCAATGCTGATTCATAATTTTGATTTTTATCAGCAAATAAGGTGTTCCTTATGTAAGGACTTGATTGTGGATTTATAGCAAGTACATCGACAGACGGAATTTCAAGAGTCATAATAGAGTCCAGCATATCCATTGTGATCATTTCACCAATTTCGGCTAGTACCTCACCATTATCCGGATTAACAAGATCTTGTGCTAAATATTTACCTACTAAATATTCACGTTCTACCAAAATATTTTTCACTCCATCTTTAGCAAATTTTTTAGCCAAACGAGGAGTAATCTTCTGACCAAATGCAAGTATCACATTGCCGGTATCCGCATCCACTAAGTCATTAACTAGCCTATGAGCAGTTATAGACTCAGGTATAAACTTTGTTGCCCAGCTTGCATTTTTGGTAAAACATGTTACCGTATCATAATAGAATTTTATAATTTCATTGGTAGACATTCCAATGGCTCTAAGAAGAGTAGTAGCATAAAGCTTTCTTTTCCTATCTATTCTAAAGTAAACAATATCTTTAGCATCAAATTCAAAATCTAGCCATGATCCTCTATAAGGTATAACTCTAGCAGAATATAGAAACTTCCCTGAAGAATGAATTTTCCCATCATCATGATAGAAAAATACGCCAGGTGACCTATGCATCTGTGATACCACCACTCTTTCTGTACCATTAATAATAAAAGTACCATTCTTTGTCATTAGGGGAATATCCCCCATATAAACTTCTTGTTCTTTAATACCTTTGATTTCTTTTGCTCCAGTGTCTTCATCAATATCCCAAATACTTAATCGCAATGTGACTTTAAGAGGAGCAGCATAACTAAGGCCTCTTTGAGTACATTCTTCGACATCATATTTAGGATTATCAAATTCATATTTAGCAAATTCTAAATATGCAACATTAGAGGGGTCGTGAATCGGAAAAATTGAACTTAATACTGATTGTAATCCTCTGTTTTCTCGCTCAGAATCTTTAACTCCTAATTGTAAAAAACCTTTTTCATAAGAATTTTTCTGAACCTCTATCAAATTTGGTATAGACGCTACCAAATTTATGTGACCAAAATTTTTTCTTACGCGTTTGCCAATTGATAAGGATTGCGTTGTCATATAATCTCCCGATTAATGCTTTTAATAATTTTTTATTTTGAAACCAAGTAAAAATCTACTTCAAACTTGGAATCTCACATATTACAATAGTCTCAATGTCATTCCCTTCAATGTCCCCCTACGAAAGTAGCAAGGTCTAGAAAAAGCCTAGAAGGCTACTTTTTTAGATTCCACTACCCACGCTGGGATAATATAGAGTTTGCTTATCCCTGTATCATAGCTCGGATAACATCAACCCTAACAAAGATAACATTAAATTTGCTACTAACTTGTTACATCAAATTCAGGTTATTTAATTCAAAATTAAACTTTAATTACCAATTTCTTTACCTTAACATAAACTAAATTGTTATACTCGAATGATCTGAAGAATGGGGACAACAAACAAAGGGTGAACAAACGCAACGTAGTAAACCGTTGTTCGCACGCGAAATCCCCACAACTATTTGCGAAAGCAATTCTTCAAAGCAGAAGAGTATACCTTAAATTTCTTTTTTAGTATTCTATATAAACTCCAAATAAAGATAAAAATCTAAAAAAACTCGATTTAAAAATATACTTGAATGATTTAAAGAATTAGAGCATAAAACAAGAGGGGAGCGTAGCATATGTACATTAGGAATAAAAACATGCGAATACTCTGTAATTTTGCGAAACCAATTCGTTAAATTATTCAAATATAATAGGGGTGTACTTAAATGATTTGAAGAATGGGGACAATAAACAAGGGCTAAGCGAACTAGGCGTACATCTAGTACGTAAATACACAAATACCCGAAATTTTGCCACACCAATTCTTTAAAGTAGAAAAATATACTAAAATGTACAAATCTGTTTCTTATCTTCATCTGATTCAGAATTTTGGATAAATAAATACAAAGACCTCTTAAAGCAAAAGAACTTTGTCTTAAAAGTTTTATAAGTTTTTGTACAAAATGTAATAGTTTATACGGGTATGATAACATATTTAGCAACATAACTCGTAAACCAAATAGAATATCACACAACAAGTTCATTTCCATTATTAACAATACAAACCTAGATTTAGTCCCAAAATGTTTCTACCAATCTATGTATATTCTAAATCTTGCGGTATACTCGAATGTGACTCCGAATTGGATTTGAAAATGAGGGGCAAGCAGACTAGGCGTACATAAGGTACGTGAGTACGCGAGTCCCTGATATTTTCAAAAAATAATTCGGAATCACATTCGAGTATACATATATTTATTATTGTTTTGCTTTATAAAGAAAGGCTATCACAAAACTACTACATGGGTATAACTTAAGCAGCCTAAGTATAATCTTCTGCTTTGAAAAATTATTTTTTGAAAATATCAGGGACTCGCGTACTCACGTACCTTATGTACGCCTAGTCTGCTTGCCCCTCATTTTTAAATCCAATTCTCCAAATCATTCGAGTATATCATCCCTGTGACGATTAATGTCATTCCTGCCTACACAGGAATGACATCTTTTTTGTTAAAATACTGCTCAACAATAACAAAACCCTGTGCTTAAGTTAATACCCATAAAAACTGCTGGGGATTCACATACTTACAAATGTACGCTTAATCCTTTACCCCTTTGTCCCTATTCTTTGATCACTACACTCTATAATTAACTTAGAAAGTTATCCTAACAACCTTCACAGAGCCTAATTAATATGAACTTACACAAACAAGCTATTTAATACACCCCCAAAGTAAACTCTAGGCTTTTTCTACCCGATGGTACACTCAATTATTTTAATTCAATTTTTGCTCCAACTGCTTCTAATTTTGCTTTAAAACTTTCAGCATCTTCTTTATTTACACCAGATTTAATAGTTTTTGGGGCAGCATCTACTAACTCTTTAGCCTCTTTTAAACCAAGACCAGTAAGTTCTCTAGTTACCTTAATTACCTCTATTTTTTTATCACCACTACTGACTAAAACAACTTCAAATGCTGTCTTTTCAGCTACTGCTTCTGATGCTACAGAACCCACCGCCTGTGCTACAGGAGCTGCGGCTGTTACACCCCATTTTTCTTCTAGCATTTTTGCAAGCTCTGCTGCTTGAATTACTGTAAGTGTTGACAATTGATCTACGATTTTTACTAGGTCTGTCATAATTTTCTTCCTCTTAAAACTTTTTTATTAAATTATTCTTTATTTGCATAAGCTTGAAAAACTCTAGCAAGCTTGGCTGCAGGAGCTTGCACCACACCAGCAATTTTAGTTGCAGGAGCTTGCACCACACCAATAATTTTACCTCTAAGCTCATTTAATGAAGGCAATTTTGCAAGTTGTTGTACAGAATTCGCATCTAATATTTGATTATTTACTAAACCACCAACTACTTTCAAACATTCATTAGTTTTAGCAAATTCTACGACAACTTTCGCAGCCTCAACAGGGTCTTCAGAATATGCAAAGGCTGTCGGACCAACAAGCAAATGTACTATATCAGCAATACCAGCCTTATTTGCTGCTATTTTTGACAAAGTATTTTTAACTACTTTGAACCCCGCATTTTTTGCTTTAAGAGACCTACGCAGTAGAGTTACTTGACTAACAGTAAGCCCATGATAATGAGTAATTATCACGGAATTTGACCGTTTATACACCTCTTCAAGTTCTACGACAAATTCATGTTTCTCTGATCTTAACACCTTAACTCTCCTTGTCGTATTTTACGATATACTTGCTAAATCTATTTTTACTGATGGACTCATAGTAGAAGATAGATATATTGCTTTTAAATAATTTCCTTTAGCACCAGAAGGCTTTGCTTTAACTACAGCAGATATCAAAGTTGATGCATTATCTAGCAAATCTTGTTTAGAAAATGATAATTTACCAACTCCAGCATGAATAATACCTGCCTTTTCAACCCTATACTCTACTTGACCACTTTTGGCATTTTTAATTGCCGTTACAATATCGGTAGTTACAGTCCCAAGTTTTGGATTTGGCATTAAGCCCTTTGGGCCTAAAATTCTTGCCACTGCACCTATTGCTGACATCATATTTGGTGTTGCAATACAAACGTCAAAATTAATTTTTCCTGCTTTAATATCATCGATAATTTCTGTAGAACCAGCAATATCTGCTCCAGCTTCTTTAGCTTCTTCTATCTTTTCATCCTTACAAATCACTGCAACTCTACTAACTTTACCCGTACCAGCTGGTAATGCGACAACACCACGCACCATTTGATCTGAGTGCTTAGGATCTACCCCTAATTTCATCACCACTTCCAAAGTAGAGTCAAATTTAGTATAAGACACAGACTTAAGTAACTCTATTCCTTCTGCTAAAGTGCGGTTGCCAACTAGAGCTACTTTTTTTCTTGCTTCTCTAATCTTTTTGCCACCAACTAATTTTTTATCAACTAACATATATTAATCTCCTACCACTTCAAGCCCCATAGATTCAGCAGTACCACGAATAATTTTAGCGGCAGCTATTAAATTATCAGTATTAAGATCTACCATTTTAATTTTTGCAATTTCAATGCAATCTGACATGGTAACCTTACCAACAAATGCTTCTTTTTTAGTAGCACTAGAACCTTTAGGAATTTTAGCAAATTGTTTTAAGTAATACGATGCTGGAGAAGTCTTAGTTACAAAAGTAAAACTATTATCTTCATAAGCAGTAATCACGACTGGAATAGGAGTACCTGGTTCAATAGCACTAGTTGCTGCGTTAAACGCCTTACAAAACTCCATAATATTAAGTTTCTTCTGACCAAGTGCAGGACCAATAGGTGGGGATGGATTAGCCTTACCTGCTGGCACAGTTAACTTAATATAAGCGGTTATTTTTTTTGCCATTATAATCTTATCCTTACTTATTTAATTAATAGCATTATTCATGTGAGCCTTGTCAATACACTCTCGATGTCATTACCGTGTAGGCATTGCCCACAACTGTTGAAAGTTAAAAATCGTCTATTAGCAAAGCACTGTTGTAAGGCTTAAACCGTCATTGCGAAAAGCCGCTGCAAGCGGCAACGTGGCAATCTTGTGAAGGATACCTTACTCCACGAAGATTGCACAGCACCTAACGGCACTTCGCAATAACGGTTTTTTAACTTTCAACAGTTATGGCATTACCCACGCGTGGATCAAAAAGCCAACGTAAGTAATGGTACTTACAGAACCAAAAACGAGGTCATTCCTAGCTAAAAGCGAAAATCCAAAAAATAACCTGTAAAGGCTATTAAACCCTAACTTACGTTGGGATGACATCAACGACAAATATTATATCGAATTCAACTTAACCTCAAGTATCGATGTAACAAATTAATACTAGGCTTAGTATTATCCCTACCCCCTACGTAGGCAGAGTCTAAACAACCTAGAAGGCTCTTTTCAGACCCCAAATTACGCTGGGATGACATTAAGTTGACAATCATACACCTTTAGCTAGGATGGTAGAGACAATAAACTGCATACTCTTCTGCTTCTACGAATTGTTTTTTGAAAATATCATGGATTCGCATGTGTAACTATACTATATGTACGCTACGCTTTCTCACCATTCATTTTCAAATCCAATTCGTAGGATCATTTGAATACACACCCTACTCTAAACAAACCCTAATTATTTTTCTTAACCTGCGTAAAATTTAGTTCTATAGGAGTTGCTTTACCAAAAATAGATATAGACACACGCAATCTATTTTTGTCATAATCAATTTCTTCTATAACCCCTGTAAAAGTCTCAAACGGACCGTCAGTAACAATTACTGCCTCACCAATTTCATATAATTTCGAAATTCTAGCATCTTTGGTTTCAGCTTCTAGTTTACTAAAAATATTTTGTATTTCTTTTTCGCTAAGGGCTTGTGGTGTACTTTTACCACCTAAAAAACCTGTAACCTTAGTTACACTTTTTACCAAATGCCAAGAATCATCTGTCATATTCATTTTAATCAGAATATAACCAGGCATAAATTTCTTCTCTGTCTTAACGTTTTTACCACGTTTAACTTCAGGTACTTCAATAACCGGAACAACGATATCCTCAAAAAACTCCGACATACCCTGCTTAGCAATTTGATCGAGAATCATTTGCTTTACACGCTTTTCTGAGCCTGATAATGTATGAATAACGTACCACTGCACCACAATTTTCCCTAAACCTATTCCTTACTTCCCAATATTAAGTAAAACCTGCATTATGCTATGTATACCGTAGTCTAACACCAAACAAATTATACTAAAAATAAATACAGCCACCACTACTATAAGAGTTGAAGTTATCAACTCTTTCTTACCAAGCCAAACAATTTTATAAACTTCTTGCTTTACTTGCTCGTAAAATTTGTAGACTCTATTTTCCTTTAACATATTATACGAACTCATTATAGTTGGCAGGAGCGACAGGAATCGAACCCGCAACCTTCGGTTTTGGAGACCGACGCTCTACCAATTGAGCTACACTCCTATCATATTTTTACTAAAAAATCAAACTATTTTTTTAATAAAGTTCTATATTTACCAAGTGTGCAAGTTTTATTAACTTAAGCAACCTCGGTGTCATCCCCGCTTTGGTGCGGGATATAAAATATCTAACAACATTATCCATAGTATTTTTTAGATTCCCGCCTACGCGAGAATGACATCAACCTTTAGGACTATTATACTTACTTAAACTTATACACTTAGTATATTTGTAATTGCTTCTGACCCATCCCCTATAGTAGTTACTTCCTCGAACTGTTCTTGTTCTGAATCAGTTAATGTTACGTTAGATAACGTATCTGATATTGTCTCATCAGAACTATCTTTACTATCACCAGAAATTAGTTCTTGTTTTAATGTCTTATCTCTAATCTTTGCGTAGTCTAGTAAACATTTTTCCATCTCACTATTACTAAAGCTTTCTGCCAAAAATAATACTGTATCATACTCATCTTTCTGTATGGCAACACTACTTAGTAAATAATCCATTATTTTAGTATTTTTGCTAAGGCATGCCGCCTTATATAAGAGTTCTTTTTGTAGCTCTTGCAACTCATCACGGTTATTAATATCTCCGTTAATATCTTCCATCATCAAATTTAATTTTGAATAAACCCAGTTGCCATACAAGTCAATATCACCCTTAACTAATTGCAATAATTCATTAGACATTTTGCAAAATTCTACTTTTACCGATGATTCGGACGTCGATACGGTACTTGAATTCTCACGTACGTCTGAGTACGCTGCGGCTTTGCGTTCCGTGTCTCCTACAAATTCCTCAACATACGACATCTTAGCCATTTTCACGCCTTATATTATTTATTCACAAAAAATAACATTATAGCATATTATATATGATACACTAATAGCTATCTTAATAATTTTTTTTATTTCTTAGCTTTAATAGTTTCGGCCACCTGTAATGGTACTTGCTCATAATGAGAGAAAACCATACTATATTGAGATCTACCTTGTGATAAAGATCTCAAAGTACTAACATACCCAAACATCTCGGCCAACGGCACATTTGCAGTTATAACTTGTGCATTACCTCTTGGATCCATACTTTGCATTTGTCCTCTACGACTGTTTAGATCACCAATAATATCCCCCATATACTCATTAGGAGTAATTACTTCAACTTTCATAATTGGCTCAAGTAATTTTGGATTACCTTTTGGCATACCTTCTCTAAAAGCAGCTTTTGCAGCAATCTCAAATGCAAGTACACTTGAATCTACATCGTGGAATGCTCCATCTATCAAAGTTGCTTTAAAATCAATCATTGGATAGCCGGCAACTACACCTGTATCTTTAATATTATTTAGACCCTTTTCAACACCAGGAATAAATTCTTTAGGTATAGCTCCTCCAACAATTCTGCTTTCAAAAGTAAATCCTGTTCCAGCTTCTTGAGGTTCAAATATTATTTTAACCCGTGCAAATTGTCCAGCTCCACCAGATTGCTTTTTATGAGTATAATCAATTTCACAAGGCTTGGTAATTGTCTCCCGATAAGCTACTTGTGGTGCTCCAATGTTAGCCTCAACTTTAAACTCACGTTTCATACGATCAACCATAATCTCTAGATGCAGTTCACCCATACCTTTAATAACAGTTTGACCGCTTTCCTGATCAGTTGATACTCTAAAAGATGGATCTTCAGCAGCTAACCTAGACAATGCCATTCCCATCTTTTCTTGATCAGCAGTTGATTTTGGCTCTACAGCTAATTCAATAACCGGTTCAGGAAATTCCATTCTCTCCAAAATAACCTGCTTATCCGGATCACACAAAGTATCACCAGTAGTGGTATTTTTAAGACCAGCTAGAGCAACAATATCTCCTGCAAAAGCTTCCTTAATATCTTCTCTTTCATTAGCATGCATCAGAAGCATCCTACCTACTCGTTCTTTTTGGTCTTTTACCGTATTAATGACAGTAGCACCTGAACTAATCTTACCAGAGTAAATCCTGATAAATGTAAGAGATCCAACAAATGGATCGGTCATTACCTTAAAAGCTAAAGCAGAGAAAGGTTCAGATGCTGATATTTTAAAATCTTTTTCTTCTCCAAAATTAATATCTATTCCCTTGACTATTCCAATATCGATTGGTGAAGGTAAGTAGTCAACAACTGCATCCAGCAAAGGTTGCACACCTTTATTTTTAAAGGCACTACCACATAACACAGGAAAAAAGACTCGGTCAATCGTTCCTTTCCTTATCACTACTTGAATTTCTTCCTCAGTAAATTCTTCACCTGATAAATATTTCTCCATCAAATGATCATCAGTCTCAGCAACCATTTCAATTAGCAAAGCACGGTATTCTTCAGCCTTTTCTAACATATCAGCAGGGATTTCTTGGTACGAATATTCAGCTCCAAGAGATTCATCCTTCCAAATTATTGCCTGCATCTTGATTAAATCAATAACTCCTTTGAAATTCTCTTCAATACCAACTGGCAACTGAATTACTAGAGGTTTTGCACCAAGACGATCTTTAATCATTTCTACACATTTGTAGAAATTAGCACCCATTCTGTCCATTTTATTGACAAAGCACATTCTAGGTACTTTATATTTATCAGCTTGTCTCCAAACTATTTCTGACTGAGGTTCAACACCGGCCACACCATCAAATACCGCCACTGCTCCATCTAAAACACGTAAAGACCTTTCTACTTCTATTGTAAAATCCACGTGACCTGGGGTATCAATAATGTTAATCCTTATATTTTTCCAGTAACAGGTAGTAGCAGCAGAAGTAATAGTGATACCACGTTCTTGTTCTTGTGCCATCCAATCCATAGTGGCACCGCCTTCATGAACTTCACCAATTTTATGTGATTTTCCTGTATAAAAGAGAATACGCTCGGTTGTAGTAGTTTTACCAGCGTCAATATGAGCACAAATACCTATATTACGAGTATTAGCAAGAGAAAATTCTGTAATCGCCATATGATTTAATTACCTTGGTTGCGATTTTTTGGGACTAAAATGAGCAAAAGCTTTGTTAGCTTCAGCCATTTTATGAGTGTCCTCTCTTTTTTTAATAGCAACTCCTCTATTATTTGATGCTTCAAATAATTCCTCCGCCAACTTATCAATCATCATTTTTTCAGAACGTTTATTTGCTGCATTGATAATCCAACGTGACGCAAGTGCATACCCTCTTCTTTCATCAACAGGGGAAGGGACCTGATAATTTGCACCTCCCACACGCACTGAGGTAACCTCAAGATATGGCTTTACATTATTCATAGCATTATTGAAAGTTTCATAAGGATCTACCCTATGTTTTTTTTCTATTTTACTAAAAGCAGAATATACTATCTTTTCGGCTAGAGCTTTTTTCCCTTCCTTCATGATATTATTAATAAACCTAGCAAGCAGAGGGCTATTATATTTCATATCAGGCAAGATAACCCTTTTCTCTGCGGCATGACGACGTGACATTTTATCTCTCTATTTCAAATTATTTTTTTACAGCTTGCTTCGCTGATGTACCATAACGTGAGCGTCCTTGCTTACGATTTTTTACACCCTGAGTATCATAAGCACCGCGTACTATATGGTACTTAACACCTGGAAGATCAGGAACCCTTCCGCCCCTTACCAACACCGTAGAGTGTTCTTGTAAATTATGCCCTTCACCAGGTATGTAAGCATTCACGTACTGCCCATTACTTAAGCGAACACGTGCCATTTTACGAAGAGCAGAATTAGGTTTCTTAGGAGTAACAGTTTTCACTATTACACAAACACCTTTCAAAAATGGATTAGATTCCAAAGCTGGGGATTTTGTCCTACGAATCTTCGACTGTCTTCCAAAACGTACTAACTGATTGTTTGTTGGCATTCAATACTCCAAATTTTTCCTTTTGATATTATCTATCAACCCTTAAAGCTATAGGGAAAACCATATACTGCACCACTTTCACTATTAAGTGGCAACAAGTGGAACTATAGCTATTTTTTTTATAAAAGCAACGAGTTTTTAACAACATTGACTAGATTAGCTATTTTTATGAACTTAGGGTTGTAATTACCCCCCTTAAAGTTTGTAGTTCTGTACTAGATAATTTATCTATACGAGTAAAAATATTCATAATATTTTGAGTCATGTGTAATTTTTTCTCAGGCACTTTAAAGAAATTCTTTTTGTTTAATTCAGTAAACAAATGTTCAAAGAAATATCCTAACTCTCCTTTTGATGCTACGTCCTGTTCATTACTAACATTCATTCTCAGTTGTTTATTACGAAATAGCTCATAACATATAATAATTACTGACTGTGCAATGTTAAGAGAACTAAAACCCCCTGTATTAATGTTAATAATTTTATGGGCATAAGTAATTTCTCTATTTCGCAAACCACAATTTTCACGACCAAACATGATGGCAACTTTAAGACCTGTAGGATAATCCTGACTTAAATGCTCTGATAGAACATAGTTTTTATTGATATTACGTGTTGCTGAACTTGTTGCATATAAATAATCAATATCCTCTATACTTGCTTCCAAACTATCATAAATCTTAGCATTATCTATGATATTTACCGCTGATACCGCCATATTACGTGCCTGTTCATTCGGCCAACCATCTCTAGGTGAAACGATTCTCAACTCTGAAACATCAAAATTCTTCATTGCTCTAGCAGCAGCACCAATATTCTCACCCATTTGAGGTGCTACTAAAATAATAATTGGCATAAATATCTTTGATTAATATGTAATTATTTTCTTCTAAATAGCTACTTAATTCCTACTAACTACTCGTATATAATTACTATACTCTTTCATCTCTGCCAACTATTAGTTTCATAATGAGCCAATGATTTTTTTATTTTATCTAATCTTCTTTAATCAAAGAACGTATCAATGCATTAACTGCTTGCTGATGTTCTGAGTTACGAATTTTCATAAAATTCCTTGACACTTCTATACACATACGCTGATGTTGAGTAAGTACAGGCTCGACATTGTCAGCATCTTCTAAACCTTGATAGAAATAATCGATATTTTTATCTAATGCTTTAGCAATAAGAACCAACCTACCTATTGATATTCTATTAATACCCTTTTCATATTTTTGTAACTGCTGATGTGTTACCTCTATTACCTCTGCAAGTTGTTGACGTGACAACCCCTTGGCAAGCCTTAGAGAATAGATTTTCCCACCTATAAACTGATCAACTTTTTGTATGTAGTCATTTCTTCGTACCATAATTAACTCCCTTATGCATGAACTATTAAATTTTAAGAATATAATAGATTATTAACAAATAAAAAGACTACTGTCATATATTATATAACCTAGAAAGCCAACAATTCACATAGGAATACCCACATGTAAACTGTCTACTATCAGTAAGTATTGATTATATTTTTTGTTTATGTACAAGTAGTGCTTAATATTTTTTAACTATTATATAATTATACTGATCTTATAGATACTTAGCAACCTTGTAAATTATAATTTCATTTTTATCGTATTTTTTTAACCTTTTTTTTACTATTCTAGATAGAATAAGACTAAAAAATTAAAATCATAGAATTAACTAGGATATTTAAAGAATTATTGCAGAATGTTAAAAAATATACTTAATATAAAAAGTGATAATGTTGAATTTTATATATATACTTGAATGATTATATAAAACAAAAGAAAGTTACTTGATGAAAAGAATTATAAAATGCCTATATCAGGCAGCCTTTAGAACAATTGAACATGATGGTGTTGAACATTCAGGGTATATGTCATTTATGGTACTCCTAACAATCTTTCCTTTTTTAGTTTTTTTGTTAGCACTAACAAGTTTTGTTGGAGCATCAGAACTGGGAAAGAATTTTATTACTATTCTTCTTGAGAGTATGCCAGAACTGGCTACTGACTCAATAAAAACTAGGATAAACGAACTTGGAAAAACTCCTCCTCAAAGTCTAATGACCTTAGCGATAATGGGAAGTATTTGGACGGCTTCATCTTTTGTTGAATGTTTAAGAACAATTTTAAATAGGGTATATGAGATAAAATCTCCTCCTACCTACATAAGGCGAAGATTACTTAGCATAGCACAGTTTTTAGTAATCAGTATATTCATTACCTTTGCCATGCTTATTCTTATTATAGTACCAATAATATTAACAAAACTACCGATAATTTTACAAATGATAGAAGAACATAAGCACACTTTAACCCTTTTTCGATATGCTATCATTTTCTGCTCATTATTTATTACCTCCTCATCACTATATTATATAATCCCTAATGTAACATTAAATTTTACAGACGTAGTTCCTGGAGCTTTATTAACGGTAACTTTATGGGTGATAAGTGGATATTTATTATCTACCTACATAATATATTATAACCAATTAAGTATAATATATGGTTCACTTGGTAGTATAATAGTGACTTTAATATTTTTTTATATTATTAACATGATTTTTATATATGGGGCAGAATTTAATTACCTACTAAGAGAATATCCTTGAAAGCAGAAGAATATATCTGCTTTCAAGAAAAGCTATCGCAAAACTTTGAGGCGTGCATGCACGAACAATAGTTTACTACTATAGTCAATTGATGAGAAGTAGATAGCATCGTCTTCGCTCGCCTATTACATACAATAGGCGTCGCTCCATTTCATAATTTCACTTCTTCAATTATATCATCAACATTCCACCATTAACATGGATAGTTTGACCGGTGATGTAGGAAGCTTTGTCGCTTGCTAGGAAAGCTACTACGTTTGCAACATCTTCGGCTTCTCCGAAAGTTCTAAGAGGAATTTTTTGCATTATAGCCTCTTTTTGAGCTTCGTTTAATTTATCAGTCATGTTTGATTTAATAAAACCAGGAGAAACTACATTAATTGTGATACCCCTACTTGCTACCTCAATTGCTAGAGACTTTGTCATACCGATCAAACCAGCTTTGGAAGCACAATAATTTGCCTGTCCTGGATTACCAGAAACTGCAACCACAGATGATATGTTAATTATTCTACCATAACGAGTTTTCATCATTTTCTTTATCGCTTCACGATTTAGAATAAAGCTAGCTTTTAAGTTTATATCTATAACTTGATCAAACATTTCATTGGACATTTTTATTGCCAGCATATCTTTAGTGATTCCGGCATTACAAACTAAAATGTCGATTTGTTCAAGACTAGACACCAAGTTAGTACATTCATCAATATTTGCTAGATTACATGGTACTATCGTATAATTATCTTTTAAGTTATTTGCAAGTTCTTGTAATTGCTCTTGGTTACTACCACTAATTATCACATGACTACCAAGAGAGTGGAATAGCTTAGCAATGCTACCACCAATTGTCCCAGATGCTCCAGTAATTAGAGATTTTTTAGCAGTTAAATCTATCATTTCTATTCTTCCTCTTCTATAGTTATCGTTTCGCTATCAAAAGTAACACTAGTATTATGAGAAGACTTTTGACGAATTAGTTGTTCTATTTCAGAGCAGATAGCAGGGTGTTCTCTTAGGTAATGTTTGACATTTTCTCTACCTTGACCTATACGAGTGTCATTATATGAAAACCAAGAACCTGATTTTTCTATTATTTCAAATTTAACACCAAGATCAATTATCTCGCTTTCTCTAGAAATACCACTACCATACATTATATCAAATTCTGCCGTTTTAAACGGTGGAGAGACTTTATTTTTAACAACTTTAATCTTAGTTTGGCTTCCTACTAGATCTTCTTTATCCTTGATTGTTGAAATTCTTCTAATATCTAGCCTTACTGAGGCATAAAATTTTAAAGCATTACCACCTGTGGTAGTTTCTGGACTACCAAACATAACGCCTATTTTCATTCTAATTTGGTTAATAAAAATAATTATACAATTAGTTCTTGAAATTGATGCAGTGAGTTTTCTAAGTGCTTGGCTCATTAATCTAGCTTGTAACCCCATATGAGAGTCACCCATTTCCCCTTCAATCTCTGCTTTAGGCACAAGAGCAGCAACACTATCTATAACGACCATATCAATAGCTCCAGAACGTACTAGAGTATCAGTTATTTCAAGTGCCTGCTCTCCAGTATCTGGTTGAGAAATAATAAGCTCGTCAATATTTATGCCAAGTTTTTTGGCATATGCTGGGTCTAAAGCATGTTCTGCATCAATAAAAGCACAAGTACCACCTTTCTTCTGTGCTTCAGCAATTACATGTAGAGTTAAAGTGGTCTTTCCTGAACTTTCCGGCCCAAAAATTTCAATAATTCTTCCCTTAGGTAAACCACCTATACCGAGTGCCAAATCAAGCCCTAGAGATCCTGTTGGTATTGCCTCAACGTCTACAGCAGGGCGTTGACCAAGTTTCATGACAGAACCTTTGCCGTAACTTTTTTCAATCTGGCTAAGTGCAGCAAGCAATGCTCTTTCTTTGTCTATAACGTTCATTTCTAGAATCAGCTTAATAAAATTAAATTAAATTTATAAAGTAACATACGAGGAAAATCCAGTAAAATAATTACAAATATTAATATCATAGTGATTTAAAAATTGCAACTAAAAATTAAAAGAATCTATTCTTTAACCTAAAGCTGATCTGTCAACAGCAACCTTAATGTTTAATTGTTCTTGACCCACAAATCCATGTTATATTGTTTGCAATATTTAAACATATCAACGGTATTAGGGTGGTGTATACCAAACTCCTTAATTTGTGGCTTGCCAAAGAATTTGTAATTATATAAATCTTTGCTTTTACAAGCTGCTTTTGCTCCATGATTATACAAATAACTTATTAGGGCAATATTTTTACTTCTATCTCCATATAAATAATGAAGTATAACAAACGCTTCTTTGTAAGATTCTATGGCTTGCTTAAGCCTATCTTGGGCAAACAAAATATCTCCTTGTGCTATATAACTATCTGCTAAATTAGGATTCTTAGAATAATTTGCACTTTTAGAATCATTGTTTTCATTTGCTAGCAACATATGTATAGCTTTATTAATGTATTCAGAAGCTTTATCTATTTTACCTAAACCTAGTTCACTTCTTGCCATTTCTGTATAAATATCTGCAAATATTTCATGATCTTTATGCTTTATGGGCTTAAGTATATCATATAACTGTTGAGCTTGAGCATAAGCTTCTTGATATCTACCAAGAGAATTCAATATCTTTGCTCTAAATATATAAGGTCCACTAAGGATTGGGTCATTAATATGTACCCCATTTTTTATACGTAGTTCAATAACTTTCTCTTCCCACTCTAAACTTTCCTGATATTTGCCTCGTGCCTCACATAATGTACTTTTTAAAAAATATATTATAGATATATCAATTTCTTGTATTACTCCTTGTTTTGCTAGTTTTTCAGCCTTTTTAAGAAATTTTTCAGCTAGTTTTATTTCGCCTAAAAATATATAAGCCCAAGATGTATAAGAAATTAAAGTAAGTTTAAGGGAATAATTAGCTTCATCATCATCAAGCTTGTCTAAAATCTTTAATGCTCTAGTAAGATAAGAAATCATTACGTCAAAATTGCTTGATGTTATCAAATACATTCCTATTGCTACTAAGTACCTAGCATAACAAAATTTTTGAGATTCAGACATCTTCCACAATTTAAATTCTTTCTCTTTTTGACTAAACCAATCAAACATTTGTTGCGCTTTGCTGGTATTATGAAGGTTGACATACAAAGAAAATAACTCAACTCTTAAGGCAAGTATTGCGTATAGGTTAACATTATATTTTTCAGAGTTTTTTAGAATAATTTCTAAATTCTCTGGTATAGTTTTGGCCCCCCTCCACAAATATCCTGAATAAGTCCCTTTAAATTTAGGTAATTTGCTAATAATATTTTCTAAATATATTTTAGAACTATTGCCATTTCGTTCCATTATTTTATTGCTAATTATATCATGCATTTCAAAAATAGGATTATCCTCGCTAGCATTAGTATTACTGATTAGCATAAATTTAGATAGTTGATATATATCATCATCTAAAGTATCCTTATGATCAGTAATAGTAGTAAGAAGCTGTTTTGAGAAGCTTTGGTTATTTAATAAAGCTATTTTATTAAGTAATGTTACTGCATTAGGGTTTAATTGTTGAATAGCCATACTAATATTTGTTGCTATTTTATCAGTCGATTGATAAATTTTCTTTTTATATTCTTCTTTATCTAGACCTTTAATTTTATTAAGTAATTGAGCCCCCTGCACTATAAGTATTGGATAACCACTAAAAGATTGCGTTAAAAATTCGATACTATTATTATCCTTGTTGTCCAATAAGTTATTAGCTAAAGCTACAATAGTAGGTCTATCAAGTAAAGTCATTGCTATAATATTAGGTAACTTATCATTATCTTGCGAACAAAATACGACCTGACCATTATGTTCCCAATCAATTAAATCTTGTACTTTTTTATTTTCATTAACTTTTAAATTATCAAATACCAATAACCATTTACTAGTAGAAGTTAAATATGACATTACTTCTTTTTTAGCTAGAGTTACTGCTTCAGATATATTAGTTTGTTTGATAGTATTGAGTTGTTGGGCTAATTTAACAAATTGTTCATTCAAATCAAGGTTACAATCAAAAAACCAAATTAGATCATAATTATTTTTATTCTCATAACTATACATCCTAATTAATTGAGTTTTACCTATACCGCTAGTACCCACTATACTTGCTTGTCTATATTTATCTAAATGTTTCTCAAGAATTTTAAGTTGTTGCTCATGATTGACAAAATAACTAACTGGGGTGATTAAATTAGATACTTGTTTTTGAGCAAAAGTATTACTATAAATAATTAGTAATATGAATAATGTTAAAAATTTTTTCATATAATGAAACTGTTGAAAAATAAATTATGCCCTAGCGATTACGTATAAAACACATTATACGATAACTATAAAGAATAAGCAAAAATAATTCAACTTAAGTTTAAATATTAATAATAAAAATCATTAAAAAGTAGGAAAGTTTGTTTGCTAATTCTGAACCTAAATTTCACTAACCTAGTATCAGTAGGGCATCTTTACAATCTTAAAGTTCGTATAATCCCTTATGGTGATTTTTGACATGTATAACGCCGATAGACCTCTAAATTATAACCTTATCCCAACGTAACTAGTGATTTGAGCAGTATTATTTATCAGGAGTGTAAATGACATCGTCAAACTCCTCACTTAACGAGGGCATTCTGATTTGCAAACTTGCTGTACAATTTATCACATTGGAATTGATGGAATATATTTACAACATATATGATACAATTAACAGCTTGTAAATTGTTATAGTAAGTTATAAACTATCAAATGCAATAGGAAAAAATTACTGGAAATTTTATCTTGACAAATCAGTCTAGATCATAAATTGTTTTTTATTCATAACTAACATAGGACTTTAATATATGATCAATCATGTGAATTCAGTAGCATCTTCTAAGGAGAATGTAACTAAAAAATCTTATGATTTGTATTTCGCAGGTCCCTTATTTACTAATAAGGATCTTATAGGTAATTTATATTTGGCTTTAGCCCTAGAGGAGGCATCTAGTGGTAAGTATAAATGTATATTACCTCAAAATTTAGAACAAAGGGATATCCATGCTCAACACATAAAAAATAATGATTTAAAATCTGTAAAAGAAGCTGATGGAGGCATATTTAGTTTTGATGGGTCAGATCCAGATTCTGGTACAGTAGTGGAATTTATTCATAGTAAATTTTTAAATAAACCTGCAGTATTATATAGAAGTGATATTAGGTTGGTGGGAGATCATAAAAGAACCCAGGGTGATCCTTGGAATCTGATGATGTCAAATTATCCGCGTACTAAAGTTGTCATAATTGAGGATATAGTGCCAAAATACCAAGATTTATATAAGCAACATTCAGGTGATGCACACAGTATATCCAAAGCATTATCTCTTTTTATGGTTCAGTCTATTATTAAGGCATTAGATGAAGCATTTGCTACACCGCCATTAGTGCTGCCTGATAACTTAGATAAGAAAATGCTAGATAAGTACTTTCATATACTTAATGATTTAGATATGTACTAGTCAAGACGGACTATTGAAAATAGTATAACAATAATATTTTTTATTGATATAAAATACAGATAAAAATATTTAATTTTTTTTAAAAGATAATTGCTGTTAAGAGCCTTAGAACTTATAGTTCGATATATACCAAATTTATCATATAAGAATTTGGTAATTATTTTAATATTCCCATTAACTATAGTTTTGTATTATAAAATTTTTCTTTCTAATAAAGTACCTAATCTAACACTATGGAGATGGAATGTCGACCTAAATCATCATCAATTACTGTCTTCTCATAGCTACCATTACGACGATTATTATCTACTTTTTCTACTTTACTATGTTTTAAGTAGCCCAATTCATGATACAACTCACTTGCCAATATTTTTTCGACTATTTGTTTTTTGAGTTTTTGGAACAATCCATCCCGACCAAACACTTCTGACGGATTTGCTTTTGCTAACAACTCTTCTACTAGCTGATTATTTATGTTTAATTTTTCTTTATCTATTTCTTTAGCCATAATTTTCCTTTGTTTTATTTACTTCTTTTTACAGTAATCTCTTACTGCTTTTTTTGCAACTTACACAAATCCTATTATAGACTCAATCTTTCTTAATGGTCAAAATCTAGAGTATACTCGGTGAACTTCAAGAATTGGCGTCGTCGTGTCTAAATATCTCCGCTGCTCCGTTACTCATGTACGCTCCGCTGCTCAACTTTGACATTCCTAGCTCTTCTTGAAGTTATACTATCGTCTACCAACTCTTGAAATCATAGCAGTATATATTTACGAAGCCAATTCTTCAAAGCATAAGAGTGTACTTTTTTATCATCCTTTCTACTGAATTATCTAGCACAAGTTCTTGATAATTAGAAGCAAATTCTATCCATCGTAATTCGTTTGATTCAGAATTTTTTACAAAATAGTCGTTGCAAACGGTTTTTAATAAAAATCTCACATCATAATGATAATGTTCTTGGTCTATAGAATTACTAGGAATTAGATGAACATCTATATCATAAATCTGTCTAGAAACCGGTTCAATCTCTAAAATACCGGATTCTTCCTGTGCCTCTTTAATTGCTACAGCCAAAATGTCATTATTACCATCACAATGTCCTCCTGGTTGCAACCATTTATCCAACTTACGATGATGCATCAGTAAGAATTTTGTTTTATTAGAATTAAGCAAGAATCCTGAACCGGTAAAATGTCCTTCTTTTGTCTCCCTACTAAATGGATTTTGACAATTATCTAGAAAGTCCAACATCCTTTCTTTATATTCATATTCTTCTTGAAAATTGCTGACATAATTTTTTATATTTTCATGTAAGTTCATAATACTTCTTTTCGTCCCATCTCTGTCATTTCCATTACAAGCTGCTTTATTTTCTCAACTCTTGATTTATTTACGATCAGTAAAGCATCCTCAGTATTAATAATTATTATATTATCAACTCCTATTACAGCAGTAAGCTTATTATTAGAACTAATATATGAATTTGTACTATCAATGTTTATAACATCGCCTTCGCAGTAATTATTCGTTATATCTTCTTTTTGTATTTGCCATAAAGAATGCCAATTGCCAATATCATTCCAACTAAAATTGGCTTCTATCATAATCATTTGACTAATGTTTTCGATTATAGCATAGTCTAAAGAAATTGGGGTAATATGTAGGTATGGTTCTAAAGCAAGTGTTATATTATTATAATCTTTGGTTGCAAAATAATATGCATCATATGCATGTTTAAAGAGTGCTTTTTGCCATAATTTAGCCTGCTCTAAAATAAAATCTATATTAAAAATAAAAATTCCTGAATTCCAAAAATATTTGCCATTTGCTAGATAATTTTGTGCTTGTTGAAGAGTAGGTTTTTCCACAAATTGTTGGGTGTTGTAAGTTCTATCTGCTAGTAACTTATTTATTTTAATATAACCATATTCGGTATTTGCAAAACTAGGCTTAACCCCTATAGTACAAATACCAAATTTTGCGACATAATTCAAAGATTCATTAATAGTAATTAGGTACTTATCAATATCATGTATATAATGATCAGAAGGCAGTAGTATGATCGTATCATAACCGTTATTCTTTGCTTGAATAGCTGATATAATTGCACATGAAGCTGTATTTTTAGGCATAGGTTCTATTATTAAGTCTGCTTCTATATTTAGCTCTCTAAGTTGCTCTTTTGCTATTAATTCATATTCCTTAGCAATTATTAAAGTTGGTTTGCCTAAAGTTCTGTTTGTAATCAAAGTTTTTTGTATTAAACTCAAATTATTAAATATTTTTATAAATTGTTTTGGTTGCATCTGTCGTGATAATGGCCATAATCTAGTTCCTAGACCACCAGCCATAATTACTGGTTGTACTTTCATATATTATTAATTATATAATTATCTAACTAAAGCAACTTATAGTTTATAACTTTAAAAAAGTCTACTAAAATAAACATGGGAAATATATATGCACAAAAATCATAAAAAAACTAATAAGCTTTTCTTTAAAATAGCTGGAGTACTTATAATTACTTATGGTTTTTACCTAGGCTATGTAGAGTTTTATGATCACAAATGGAGATATGTAACTCCTACCGACCAACAAGTACAGAAATATACAATTAGTGAAAACAAAGCCCTAAGATTGTACCAATTAATGAAAGATACTCATGAGATATTGACTAAACATAACATACCATATTGGATTACAAGTGGTACACTTCTTGGGGCAGCAAGGCATAAAGGCATCATACCTTTTGATGATGACTTAGATATTGGCGTAATGCACGCTGATGAAATAAGGTTACAAGATATACTAACAGATTTTGTCGAGTTGGGTTATAAAACTTCTCATCAAGATTTTTACACTATATGCAACAAGGTATGTATAGATATTTTTATTTTTCGCCCAAAAGACAACATGTTTATATATGCTAATTTCAGAACGTTACGTAGATTTCCTAATGATTTCTTTTATATTAACGAAGTATTTCCACTGAGGAAATATCAATTTGGTGAGATTGAAGTTTATGGTCCTCATGAATTTAAAGCTAACCTAGATAGGCAATATCCAGAATGGGATAAATACGGGATAATTCAGCAACCGCATAGTTATTTTGTTACTCTTTCACCTATTGAACAAAAGACTAAATTCATTTTAACTCCCAAATTATTAAAGCCAGCTATGCCAACTGGTCCTTTAGAAGACCGGGTAATTCCGAAATTACTAACTAAAGAGTAAACTTATCAATGAGTTATATTCCATTATTGCTTACTACCGGACTTGTTGTTTTATTTGGTTTATTTGCTTGGTTTTATCATAAGACAACCAAATTAAATGCAGAATTAGGCTTTCTATCAAATAACTATTTAGAAGCAAATAAGCAGAATCAAATTTTGCAGCAAGAGAAAATTTCTTATATACAAAAAATTGAGCAATTATCTAGTAAAGTAGACTATCAGAATCAATTGATAACTGAAGCAGATAAAGCAAGACAGGAGTCATATGCATCGGCAAAAAATGCTTTATTTGATCTTGGTAATGAATTGTCTAAACAATTAATTGAAATTCATAGACGGGAAAATCAAGAAGCAAGGGAATTATCAGAAAAAAATATTTCGGGGGCAACAAGCAAATTTAATAACGAGTTTGAACGTTTAATAAACATGGTTGGGTCATTAAGTAGGGATATCGAACAATCTAAAGGAACAGTAGACATTATTAAACAATCCCTTCTTTCTCCATCTGGAGCTGGATTACTTGCTGAAATTACTCTTGAGAACATTCTAAAATCATCAGGTCTACGTTCTAATTTAGACTTTATCATACAATATTCTGTGACAACTACCGATAATTTAAAACTTAGACCAGATGCCCTAGTTTTCTTACCTTCTGGTAACTTAATGGTTATAGATGCAAAAGCTTCAAAGTTTTTAGTAGATTTAGGGCAAGATAGTTCTAATCTTAGTAAAACCATGAATAATCATTTAAAATCCTTAAATAGTAAAGATTACGCGGAAAATATTTTAGTTAGTTTCCAAGATAAAAAAGAACATTTTTCTAATATAGTTACTTTGATGTTTGTCCCTACTGAACAAGCAATTGAAAAAATTCTGATTGCAGATAATAATTTTTTATACAAGGCTTGGAAAAGCAATATTTTCCCAGTTGGTCCAGCAGGACTTATGAATATGCTATCATTTGCTAAATTCCAAATTTCAGATTATAGACGGTCAGAAAATCACAAATTAATTATAGAAGAGGTAAGAAAATTATTGACCTCTATTGCTTCGTTAGCGGAGCATTCGCAGAAACTTGGCAATAATATTCAGCATATAGTCAATAATTATGATAAATTTGCCGCTTCTTTTAATCGACATTTTTTATCTAAGGCTAGGAATATTCAAAAATTAGGCATAGATATTGGTAACAAAACAATTCAGCATCCTATAGAGCGTTATCAGCTTGTTTCATCAAAATCTGAAATTATTGATGCCCAGTTGCTCGAACCATCCGATAAAATCACGGAATTAGAATAGACCTCTTGTATAATTTGCTTATGTTGAGGAATTCGCAGACACTTCCATAATTTCAAAAAATGAGGAATTGACTTTAATTGTTAAAATGTATATACTTAAATGATTTGAAGAATTGGATTTGAAAATAGACTTCTTTCGAAACTCGCTTATGCACAAGGGTGTGAAGGAGACGCGGAATCTCGACCCGCAGCGTACTCTAATGTACGTGAGGATTCGAGTACCGCATTGACGTACAAATCACCAGCAGAAGTAGAGTTTCGAAAGAAGTCTAATGAATGGTGAGCAAGCGGAACGTACATATAGTATAGTTACGCATGCGAATCCATGATATTTTCAAAAAACAATTTTTCAAAGCAGAAGAGTATACTTAAATTAACGTCATAATGACGTCAGTATGATATCAAAATTATGAGACATAGAGCGTGACAAAAATTATTAATTCTAAATATAAGGCTAGCAGAAGACTTGGTGTAAGCCTGTGGGGCGATAGTAAAGATGCCTTCAATACAAGAAATTATCGTCCTGGTCAACATGGTCAGAATAGTATGGTTAAAACTTCTGATTATGGTCTACATTTGAAGGCTAAACAAAAACTTAAATGCCATTATGGTAGAATTAACGAGAAGCAATTTAGAAATACTTTTACTCTCGCACAAAAAATGAAAGGCAATACGGGTGAAAATTTTATAGCCCTGTTGGAAAGAAGGCTTGACGCTGTTATATACAGAATGAATATTGCACCAACGATTTTTGCTGCAAGACAATTTGTTACCCATGGTCACATTAAAGTGAATGGTAAAAAGGTTAATATCCCAAGTATAAGACTAAAAGAAGGAGATGTCATCGAGCTAAAGGAATCAGCAAAACAAATCCCTGTAATACTCGAGACAGCTAGCAAACAAGGAAACATTGTACCAAGCTATTTAACTTTTGATTCCAATTCATTGTCTGGTCAGTTTGTCAGAATCCCAGTAATTTCTGATGTTCCGTACCCATTTGAACCAGAAGTACATTTAGTAGTTGAACTCTATTCAAGATAATTAAGAGACTAAATATCATCCCTGCTTCGATGCAGCTTACTCGCCATGTTATCACCATGTAGGCAGGGGGCTATAATACTTAACACATCCTTCTAGGCTATTTTTTTAGATATTAGCCTATGTTGGGATGACAATTCATATTAAAATCTGACCCTGCCTATAATAGCTTATTAGATATCTTTCGAAACTCGCTTATGCGCAAAATGTACGTGAGGAGCAGAGTACCGGGAGCATGAATAAATTACCAACAGAAGTAGAGTTTGCCAAAGATATCTATTGATTACCACGTTCCAACCAATGTCCTTCAGCTGGTGACAAGTCACTTGCCACAGCTCTTCTGTCATCAAATACAAAACATTCTCCTTGCCATAACCTATTACGATTATGGGTCACTTCTAAATATTGTAAAATACCGCCTTTAAGATGGTACACATCATTAAAACCCAGTGTCTTCAAATAGGCTGTTGATTTCTCGCATCTAATCCCACCAGTACAAAACATTGCTACTTTTTTTCCAGCAAGTAATTCTTTATTCTGCTCTACCCATTTGGGAAATTGCTTAAACGTTTCTGTCTTCGGATCTATAGCCCCTTTAAAAGTACCTACACAAACCTCATAGTCATTTCTAGTGTCTACTAATACCACATTATTTTGGCTAATAAACTTGTCCCAGTCCTTTGGTTCAATATACTCTCCTTTAAGATTTGCAATATCAAGATCCCCAACTGTCATAGCAATAATTTCTTTTTTCAGCTTTACTTTTAATTTTTGAAAAGGATGGATATCACAATAATTTATTTTAATATTTACATCTTCCGCAGATGTAAGTTTTATAATTTCATCTACTAAAAAATTTACCTCTTCTTTTGTCCCAGAAATTGAACCATTAAATCCTTCTGGAGCTAAAAGAATAGTACCCCTAATTCTTCTTTTTTTACCAATAAGTAAAATCTTTGGCAGCAAAATCTCAAGGTTTTCTAGGTTAGTAAAACTATAAAAACTTAATACTGCTATTTTAAAATCATTATCCATACTGACTTCATTACTACTAATTTTCAGATTTGGTAACTGGCAAGGCTATAAACATAGAAACACCCCGTCTCTGTACCAACAAGATTATATTTTGCTTTTTAATAGATTGGGCATTGTCATACAATACATTTAATTGATCTATAGAAGCTATAGGTTGTTGATTACTCGCTATTACTAAATCACCAATTTTAAAACCATAATTTTTTCCATCTTTTGCGATATCAGTTACAATAATGCCCTCGACTTTACTTTTAATGGCAAATTTTCGTTTAAGATTATCTGTTAAATTGCTAAAAGTAACATTATTTTTTACAACAGAAAATTTATTATCAGAAGTTTTATCGCTTACCTTGTCGTTTACTTTTTTACCTTCTAGATCCTCTTCACTACTAATCTTGCCACTTAATTCTTGATTTTTGCCATCGCGTACAACGATAATTTTTACCTCTTGATCCACGGTAGTTTCAGCAACCATTACCTGCAATCTCCTAGAATTTTTTACCGGTTGTCCAGCAAATTCTATTATTACATCCCCAGGTTTTATACCAAATTGATCAGCTGGACCATCTTTTTGTACTTCCACTACTAACGCTCCCGAAGCTTCTTTTAACTCAAACCCTTCAGCTATTTCATTAGTTACTTCTTGAATTACTACCCCAAGCCTACCACGATTAATTTTTCCATTTTGCCTTAGTTGGTCAATAATTGATTTAGCAGTATTAGATGGAATAGCAAATCCAATACCAATACTAGTCCCAGAAGGTGAAAATATTGCTGTATTGACTCCTATAACTTCACCATTAATATTGAACATTGGTCCACCGGAATTACCATTATTAATAGCCGCATCAGTCTGTATAAAATCATCTACTATACCGTTAGTGTTATCAATATCACGTCCCTTTGAAGATATAATACCAGCAGTTACTGTTCCTCCAAGTCTACCAAAAGGATTACCAATAGCAATAACCTGATCTCCTACCCTAGCTTTACTGGAATCACCGAATTTTACAAAAGGCAAAGGAGTTTCAATCTCAATTTTTAAAAGAGCAAGATCAGTTTTTTTATCACTACCTACCAATTTAGCTGATAGCTCCCTATTATCCGTTAATTTTATGTGAATCTCATCTGTATTTGCAACTACATGATGGTTGGTAACAATAAAACCTGTAGAATCTATAATAAAACCAGAGCCAAGGGGAACAGATTTAGGATTGGAATACATCTCATCAAAATCAAAAGGTAGATTAAAACGCTCCAAAAGTTCATTAAAATGATCAAATGGAAAACGCTCGAAAGATTTTTTATGAGAATCTTCTGATTTTTGGTTATATTGTACTGTATACACATTTACCACAGCTGGAATAAGTGGCTCAACAATGTCTGCAAAACTATAATTATGGGATTCAGGTATCTTTATTGGCACTGACTGTAAATTACTAGATTCCTCAGGAGTAATTTTGCTTGACTGAATATCTTTAGCAAAAACAGAAGATGCCAACCACATAGTCATCAGAAAAGTGGCAATTAAATACTTAATTAAATACCTTAGTAAATTGTTAAACTTACAAATATTTTGAACCATATCATCTACCTAATTACTAGTCATCCTATTTACCCAAATTTAGATATTTAAATAGCTCTGCTTCCGGAGACAACACAAAAGAAGTATCATCTTTCTTTAAAGTATTTTTATATACTTCCAAGGATCTATAAAATTTATAGAATTCTGGATCAACAGAATAAGCAAGATTATATATCTTAGCTGCCTCCATGTCACCATCACCTTTTATGATTTGAGATTGCATATAAGCTTCAGCAAGTAATATTTTACTTTCTTTGTCAGCTCTTGATCTTATGCGAGCCCCTTCTTCTTGCCCTTCAGCTCTTATTTGGGTAGCTTCTTTTTCACGAGCAGTTTGCATGCGGCGATAAATTGCTGCACTATTCTCTTTCGGTAAATCAGCTCTTAAGATTCTAACGTCAATTACATCAAGTCCAAAATTCTTTGCTTCCTCATTAACCTGATTTAAGATATTTGACATTATGTCAGACCTTGCACTTGTAAGAAGACTAGTCAAAGGTAATCTACCTATAACTTTTCTCATTGAAGATTCTAGGTTTTTATTAAGTCTAATTTTAACACCTTGGTAGTTATGTACAGTTTTGTAAAACATCACAGGATCAACAATACGAAATTTGGCAAAAGCATCTACGATTACCCTTTTTCCATCAGAAGCAGTTAGCTCTTTTGCTTCCGCCTCTACATTTAAGATACGTTTATCAAAAAATTCAACATTTTGAATAAATGGAATCTTGATATTTAATCCTGGACTTTCAATGGTCCTCATTGCCTCACCAAATTGAAATACCACAGCGGAATGGCGTTGATCAACAGTAAATAAAGCACTGGTAACTGATAATAATAATCCGAAAACTACGAAACTTATATAATAAATTGTCTTCATCCAGCACTACTCCTTAATTTTATTTTGCTGAATTGCCATATGTGGCAAAACACCATTAGTACCCATAATAACTTTGCTGGTATCCGTTAGAATATTTTCTATAGCTTCTAAGTAAAGGCGATCCTTAGTTATTGACTTATTAGCAACATATTGTGTATAGACAGCAGCAAACCTTTTGCTGTCTCCTTCAGCTCTTGAGATAACCTCTTGTCTGTAACCTTCTGCTTCTTGAACAATTTTAGCCGCCTGCCCTCTAGCTTTAGGTAAAATATCATTATTATAGGATTGTGCTTGATTTATCTCACGTTCTTTATCAGCTTTAGAAGTTTGTACATCCCTGTAAGCATCAATTACTTCAGCTGGCGGTTCAGCTTTTAGTAACTGCACTTTCTCAATACCAACACCAGCATTATAATGATCAAGTATTTTCTGTGTTAAAGCTTCAATCTTATTAGTGATTTCTTGTTTTTGGTCTGATAATATCGAAGAGATAGGAGTATTGCCTATAACTTCTCTTATAGCACTTTCAGCAGCTGTTTTTACAGAATCTTCTGGATTAACAATATTAAAAATATATTTTTCTAAATCAGTAATATGCCACATTATATCACAATTTAGTGCAACAATATTCTCATCGCCAGTAAGCATAGTACTTTCAGCAGCCACAGCTTTGGTGTTGTCCATATTAGACCTAAGGCTACTTGTTGATCTATAGCCGATCTCAATTCTACGAGACTGGTTTACCTTCTCAACTACTACCTGTTCAAACGGTAAGGGAAGGTGATAATTCAAACCAGGGAATCCTTTACGAACGAACTTACCAAACCTCATTACTGCAGCTTCCTCTCCTTCCTTAACTTCATAAACTCCGGAGGCAAACCAAACAGCAACTAACGACAACAAAACTAACACCATTATGTTATTGTTGAAGCCAAACTTATTATAGAAATCATTAAGGTTAAACTTATTTTTTTTCCTTGGTCTAGTAAATATATTATATTCACTTTTTTCTTCCTCTTCAGAATCTCCCCAAGGGGATTTTTTTAGAACTTGAGTATATATTCGATTAAACATTTTCTGCTATTGCTATTTTGTTAATTTGTATACTATATCACTAAATATAGTTAGCACTAATACTATTTGATAAAAAAATTTAGTACATTATTATATCTTGTATATCTAACCGCGTCAAGGCTCGTTACTAAAAAATCAACACCTGTATTATAACATTTCTAGCATCTGAGGCTTATGAAAATATAGAAGTACTAGAACTACATGAACCTACTACTAGATTAATGCTAAAATTACTCCTGAAGTAAGTAGAGTGTAAATTGTAAGCAGTGTTTGATCCTCTATTGTAATCACATCTGACCTACCTCTTGCAATAGTAAAACCCTGATGAGGTATGGATTGTGGGGATTAAACTATGAACTTATACCATTTCCCAAAACTAAATTGCTACTCGGAGTACGAGTGTCGAACACCGGAGTGCATAACTGTCGAAAGTTAGTAAGATTTTTGCCATAATAGTTAATCCTATTTCAAAAAAATCTTATAATTTGCAGCTAAAAAGTTAAAATAGAGTAATTTAAATTTTGTTCAGAGCCTAGATATATGACACCAGTTCATTTCATCTTCCTAAAAATACAATAACCAAAACTACTCCACTGAAAGTTCAGAACAACAAAAATATTAACCATCAAAAACTATAATAACAATTTTAGCGACTGTTACTAGATTAACATTATTCTAAAAAACTTAAAAAATTCCCTTTACTCTGCGGAAAAATAATTGTATTCATGCAAGACGATACTACGTGGTGTAGTGTCAGCACCGAGGTTAGAAGACAATCGAACAAATTACAATCTAACCTCAGTGTCTATTTTTCGCAAAACAAAAAACAGGAGTTAATTTTATGACTAACGATGTTAAAAATCAACCACAAAATAATTTTACAAATGAAAAAATAAATAATATCATTAATATTGCGGCACAAATATTTAAAGGAGTTTTGCAGAGCAATAATATAACTTATATAGAATTTATCGCAGTTCGTATAGGTTTAGAAGGAATTAAAATACTTAGCAAAGTTTTAGAAGATAATAAGCTTATAACCGCAATACGTCTTTGCAACAACGATATTGACCTTGAGGAACTAACTATGCTTCAAACCGTTAGAGAATAATCATAGTGTGATTAATATAGATATTGGGTTTAATAATATTAGGTGTTCAGGGGCTAATCATACTAGCTGAATTTCTAGCAAGTGATAAAACCATAAAGCAAATAAGTCTTATAGGCAATGATATTGGTGATGAAGGGGCGGATATACTGGCAGGAGTTCTAACAAATAATGAAAATTGTAAAGCAAGTGGATATTGGTAGCAATAATATTACTGATAAAGGAGTAATAACACTGGTGAGACTTCTAGAGTTTAATAATAAAATTACAAGCAAAATAATAATAGAGTTCACAGATTATGACAATGAAAATATTAGTTATCAAGTAGAAGAGCTGTTAACTGAGACTCTAGAAAGCCATAACAAAACTAGGGGTAGAAAATATTTAATTTAATGTAGAATTAAAATAACGAAAGAGGCATTTTATGGAAGATATTGAAAATTGGCAGATAAAGTTTAAATCTTGCGAATATTCTGCTAAGTTACTTAGTAAATTGATTTCACTAAATGAAAAAGTAACTCACCCAGTAGATATCAGAGAAATTATCAAATCTATCTATTGTGCTAAGAAATATCATGGTAGTCAAATGCGGCAATCAGGTGAACCATGTTACTCACACCCGATTGAAGTAGCTTATATGTTTGCTAGCTATACAGCTCAAGCAGTTCACCAATTGTTTAACACTAACATGATCGTTACCAGTTTACTACACGACACGATCGAAGATACAAAACTTACCGAAGAGATGATTACTCAAATTTTTGGGAGTCTAATTGCTAGCCAAGTGGAAGCTCTAACAAGAATCAAGCCTTACGGCAAGATTAGCTCCAAAGAGATTTTAGATTTATTAGTTCAACAAGAAAAATATGATGTAGCATTGATTAAAATTTTTGATCGCATTCACAACTTACAAACTCTAGGAGCTAGATCACCTGAAAAGGCACTGAAGGTAGTTAAGGAAACTATAGGATATTTTATAACTCTTTGTATTCGCTTAGAAATACCAACAGCCGAACAACAATTAGTAAATCTATGTTACAAAAATTTGCCTATTAACTCCATACCGGCTCTAGACTATACAGTTTTTTGAGTGGATGATTTTAGCTATTTTCGTCAGGTTTTCAAAATGCAATAATCCGTAAGTAAAACCAATGATTATAGGAATTATAATAAACCATATTCCCCAATTGCCAAAACACTCAACAAGGTAGACAAAACCAAAAGCACTAATAACATATATCATAGCACGAGATACAGAAAATGTCATGCTAGCATAGGTAAAACGTTTAAATATAGGAAAGCTTTTTAAACAAATAGGAGTAGCGGGGTTTAAGCATTGTTTCCATAAGACTATAAAAAATTGAATAAAAAATAACTGATAAGGAGAATTAACATTATTCAATAAATACGGACAAAATATCATAAAAATAGAAAATATTAGCAGTGTAATTTTTATGATTAATAATGGATAAACTTTTAAACTTAAATAACATAATATTAATGTGATTAACAACTCCATTATACAAACAATAAAATTATGCTTAATAATTTCGGGTACTGTGTAACCAAAGCTAGTTTTTAAAATATTACCACAATATATATAAATAAAATAAACACATACCGGTAAGGCACATTGTAGTAAAAAGAAAGCTATTACAGTTTTTTTATTAACTTTTTCTTGCCAAATAGGATCGTTTTTTAAAATATTTATATCTGTATTAGTTGTTTTAAAAACTTTTTTTATTCGACGTTTGGCATCGGCAAATTCTGGGGCTTCTCTAAGTTTTTTTCTTGCAACAGAACCAACAAATGCAATTATTGCACCAATCCAAAATGCTATACGCCAATTAATACCATAACAAACAACAAGTGAAGAAATTGCCAAAGCTCCTACTGTTCCTAGGACAGCACAAGCCCCTATCAATCCAACACTTGCATATTGTATTGGGGGCGCAAGCATTTCAGTTAAATAAAGTTCTGCCCCTACTATTTCGCCCATAGAAGACATACCTTGAACAGCCCGGCAGATAATCGCTATCCAAACCGCTACGATTCCTACTTGTTCGTAAGTAGGAAGATTAGCCATAACAACGCAAGCAGATGACATCATGAAAGTTGTGATGATAACTGTTGATTTACGCCCTATATTATCACCTATCCATCCAAATATTAAAGCCCCTAATGGTCTAAGTAGGTAAGTTGTACAAAAAGCACCTGCAGAATACAAAGCAGTAGTGTGTGGATCAGTTTTGGGAAAAAATAATTCATTAAGAACCCCTGCCATATGAACGTAAATCATCAAATCAAAATATTCAAGGAATGTGCCTATTGATAGTAACCTCACAGCTTCTTTTTGTTCTTTGTTTAAACTTCTTTGTTCTTGAGGATACCCTATCATTTTTCTTACCATCAATAGCTTGACTATTAATGATAGCAAGAAAAAATAATATTAAAAGTGAAAATAAATTTTAGTTAACGATATTACAACAATCTTAATAACCTCAATTTCGGATTAATTTCATTAATCCGAAATTGGAATGAGAATTTAGACTGGAGATCAAAAAAATCTGATTCTAATATCTCTGCTTTTGCGTATTCATAGAGTATTTGGATTCCTCTACCTACTTCTAAAAAACCAAACATAGTATTTATATTTTTAATTTCTTTAAGGAATAGAAAAATGATATCAACATTATTACAAGTAATAGGAAACTATTTTCTTAAGAGTTTTGCAAGCATAATATTGAACAAACAAATAAATGGAGTTATATATACATATACAACCCTTGTATTTTATTCATAATTCCTAATCAAAGAAATTCCGTCTCGATTCTACCAACCATTGGTGACATTAACCGGTATTGCTCCTCCGTTCTAATTTGCACCTCAGTGGCAGTCATTTCTTTATTTTCCTTCTGCATCCTAAATATATCGATATAGAATGCCTTATATATGGCATCGCGACATTGATTTTGTTCTATCTCAGTAGGTATAAGATTTTCCATACCAGTTAGGGGCATTATTTTATCCGCCATGCCATTATGGTAAAAGTTAACACTACCCAGAGGAGGCGATGGAATCGCCTCCTCGCAATGACCTTGGTTATTTTTCTGCAACTTTTAAACTGTCATGATGAATTCTAAAACCGCTGCCTCTTCGAACTTTCGACAGCTCTGACCTATGATCCCTGAAGACGACAACGCAATTCTTGATTTTCTATCTGAGTATACCCTGCAAGGTCTTTTGTTTATCTTGCTTTATCCATTCTAGCTGTTGGTGTAGGTTTCACTGATATAGGTTTTACTGCTACAGGTTTTACTATAGGTTCTAACAATATTTCTTTAATTTTTAGGCTTTCAGCTACAACCTTTTCTGTGTCATCTATCTTAGCCAATTTTTCAGGAGTAATTTTATGCATCAAATGCTTCGATAAACTAGGGAGTCCTATTTTTTCACAAAAATTTGCTGCCTTATAACATATCTTCTCTACATTAGTTAAATTAGGGGTCGTCATTACCATTAGTTGAACTGTCTCTGCAACATCCCTAAGATAATATGGATCTTGCTTTATTTTCTTAACATCTTCATCAGTAAGGTAATTTTCTTTTTTAAGATGGGTCAATAATTTGTCATAAAAATTCTTTAGTTTTGCCATAACATTCTCGTTACTTGCTGTTACTGTTTCTTTTATGAAATCCTCAACTTTCTTTCCAAAAGATTCAAGACGTTTGTCTATATCTGCAACATATTCTGTTGGATTCAAACTTGTTACACTTTTTTGAACCTTCGACACCGAGACTTCTACCTCTTGCCATTTACCATCTTGACTCTTTTGCCATTGTTGTTCTTGAACAGTCGTTGTTACAGGTTGAGCAGGAACTTTAATTTGATAATCATGTTCGCTAGCCCACTGTAAAGCACTTTTTCCTTCAATTTGAATATTATGGTGAGCTGCATAGGCTACCGGGTCTTTAATAAGAGATTTAGCAAAAGTTTCTAACCACTGACCGTTTTTAAATTCAGGCGATACATCACTAAATTTAGCCACTATGTCTGCTGCTCTTGCTACCTCTTTCATATTATTGAGGTTTTCCTTGATATGTTCTTTATAAAATGTGCTTAATTCATTAAAATCATTAATTTGCTTTTCTTCAAATTTATCACCTTCAAATCTAGCTGTTACAACGAGACCTTTTGGAGAGAACCCATGTTTTTTCAATTCATCAACTTTTTGATCAATTATAGCATCTATCTGCTGATCATCTAACTGACCTATCATTTGCTTTAATGCTTCACTATATTTTTCAATGTTAAATGATAAATTACCTGCCTTAATAGCTTCAGTATAGTTAACTCCCTTATGTGAAAACATTTTATGTGTTGCCTCAATCATAGCACCAAAATCTTGGTGAAACATTGCAAAAGATCTACCGTGATCTATTTTAGTTACAGTCTTCCCATCCTGCACCATCAAATTACCGGCATGATAATCCAATTCCCCTAACATATGACAAGCAGCAATAACCTTTTCAAATCCTTCTAATTCTTTTAATTTTTGATCATTTTCTCCAATGCTAGTAGTATAAGGACCCTTAGCAAATTCTGCAAGCTGTACCACGTTATCAAAAAATTTAGAACGTATAGCAATGAATGGGAACCTGCCCTGCTCAGGTACTACTAATGCCTCTTTAGGGGTGCGATCATATAATAAAAACTGATACATAGAAGAACCGATTAACTCCCGCACACCATCATTCCGATCTGCTAAAGCTTGCTTTTGCTGTTCGTGTGTTTGTAGGCTGAAACAATCATCATGCTGTTTATAGAAACTTTTTAACATGAAAATATTCTGTGTTCCTTGTTCTTCAGCAACATATCCAACAGATACACCAGCTTGCTTATCGCCTTTTCTTTTAAATTTTGTATTTTTAGCCGTTACTCTATCTCGTAGCATAGCTTCAAGTGGATCTTTTTGGGATTCTTTTAGCTTTTTTGGACGTGCTGGCTTATTTTTTTTAGCTAATGCATCCATAAGCGGAATATCTATTAGTTCTCTTAGTGATTGGTTTTGATCTCCAGGAAAAGCCTCTTTTATTACCTTTAATGCTTCACCTACAATGTATTTAGAATGTGTAAGTTTCCGCATTTTCTTTCTATACAAATCAATATTGGATTCTGATGGCTCTTGAGCAAGTGCTATCACGCTACTAGCAAGGTTTCCACATTTTTTAGAGATTCTAGTATTTATATCTAGATCGTCACCTTTTGACTTTGCAAGTGTTATTAAAGTTGTAAATAATTGAGTATGTAAAGATTGTTTAAGTTCTTCTTGATTTTTTGCCATAAAGATCCAATTTTGTAATTAATTGCTAATTGAAGTTAATCTAAGAAAACTTTTTGCAAAGGTTTATTTGCTAAATTTTCTTCAGTTAAAAAATCCTTCTTTAAATGCGTAACCTGATTATTCAATAATCTTAATTGTAAATAATCATTAATTGCTTGGGTAAATTCACCAAGTTTGTTCCGAAAAAAATGATCGGCTCCTTTGATAATCTTATAGTCGACAGTTATATGTTTTTGCTTAGATAATTTATCTACTAGTTCAAGCACTGATTCTTCGGATACAATACTATCATTGTCACCTTGTATTACAAAACCAGAAATAGGGCATTGAGACAAGAACGAAAAATCATATTTATTTACTGGCGGAGATATCGCAATAAAATTATTAATCTCTGGCCTTCTCATGATAAGTTGCATGGCTATCCATGCTCCAAAAGAAAACCCTGCTATCAAATTTAGACTGCTAGTAGGGTTGTTAAGTTGCAGCCAATCAAGTGCTGTTGCAGCATCAGTCATTTCGCCAATACCATTATCAAACTCTCCTTGGGAACGTCCAACGCCCCTAAAATTAATTCTGAGTACTGTGAATCCATTAGCTACTAATGATTTATAGACATTGTAAACCACTTTGCTATTCATAGTGCCACCGTAAAGCGGATGCGGATGTAATAATAAAGCAAGGGGAGCTTTAGGATTACTAGATTTAGTATAAAGCCCTTCGATCCGACCAGCAGGACCATTAAAAAAAACGTTAGCCATAATTATAACATATAATATATCAATTTATATCGATCACTAAGACCAAAAACAAAATTATAACATGCCATTTTATAGATTTCAAGATAACTATATATTAGTAATGTTACAAGACCGACTTTTAAATTCTCCTAGATATCAATTAGTATTTCTGCTAGGTTCTTATTATTCAAATTTGTACGTTTAAATAACCATGAAGAATATATTAATTATTAAACTATTACTTTTATTATTTACGATTAAAACCGCTTTGGCACAGCCATTGTCAATTGATAGCATATATCAAAATTTATTAGTAACATCTCCAAAATACAATAATATCACTTATAATAAACCTTCAACCAATTATTTAGTACCAAATCATTGGTTGCTGCAAACGCCAAATATTTGGGGTGCTGCTTTAGAAGAATATGGAGAAGGGCTTACGCCAGTTGGAGATAACGTGATAGATGCACAATTTTTTGTCCCAACATGCCGTACTCAATCAGATTGTCGTGGAATCAGTACTTGTCGGACTGCTGATTTTACTTTGGATAATAGAACATTATGTTTAACAAATGCATATAATGTGTTAAACACTATGTATAATACAATTATTAATGCTACTACATCTGTAGACATTACAACTCTTGGTAGAAATTACTTTAGTTCAGGAGCATTTACTGCTATGTTGAAAAATGCTATAATAACGCTAGGTAAAAAAAGCATTAATTCTCCTCATCTTATAACTATACGCTTATTATATGGTACGTATAAAGAAGTTCCACCTGAATGGATGAAAAGCTATTTAAATAATATTATTTCTAAATTACCAGCCAATAATAAACTAATTATATCAATTGCTAATATTAGGTCATGTACATTTAAATCCAATTGTGGAAATCAAGAGAAACAACATGATATCTCTCTTGATTTCTCTTGGAATCATGGCAAAATTATTGCGGTGGATGGTAATACATTAATCACTGGTGGAGAAAATTTATTTGGTCAGGATTACACTCAAGCAGAGCCAGTTAATGATGCCAATATTAAAATATTTGGACCTGTTGTAAATGGGGCAACAACTTATGCTAATATATTATGGAAATATGTACAACATCATCGAGATATAGCAGTAAACCGTTGTTATACATATAAGAAGGGGTATATTTCAACAAAATGTGCTAAAGCTATTTCCTTAAATAACGAATTTAATATTAATAGTTCATTACCTGTACAGGCAATGTTTATTAGTAAATTGAACAATGGAGTTGGCATTGGTGATGATGCTGATCAATCAGAAATTGCAAGGGTATTTGCTCTAAAAAATGCTACTCGCTCTATCAAAATTAGCCAACAAGCCCTATTTTTTAAAGAGAGTAATTATCCACTGCTAGATAAAGTACTGCCACCAATTAGTACTGTTAATGGCAATATTATTCAAGCAATAGCATATGCTATACATAATAATGCAGTAGATACATATATAGTGACCAGCAACTTATTCAGATTTAATTACTCAGATCATGTAGATTTACAATATTTATATGATTATATACTTAATACGATAGTTTCTGACTATCATGTTGAGAGTAAAGTAGCCGAACAAGAATTAAAACAGCATCTCCATCTTGCTTATATAAGTTATAATCATAGTATTAATACCAATGCAAGAAGCCATAATAAGTTTTGGATAGTAGATGACAAAGTTTTTTATTTTGGTAGTCATAATTTTTACCCAACATCATTACAACAATTTGGCATTATTGTAGATAGTATAGAAGCTAGTAAAATATTATTGGAAACCTATTGGAATCCTATGTGGGAATATTCTGCTAAATATACTGCTCGTAAATGAAGAGTTGATAGACGATAGTATAACTTCAAGAAGAGCTAGGCAGTAGCAAAGTCGAGCAGCAGAGCGTACATGAGTAACGGAGCAGCGGATATCTTTAGACACGACAACGCCAATTCTTGAAGTTCTACCTGAGTATATAACTTCAGAATGAATAACGGTTGAACTGTTAGTTCAATTCATTAAACTCTACTCTAGCAAATAATTTTGTTTGAAGTAGAGAGAGTTCAGAATGATCTTTTGAACCTTCTTCTGCTAATTTATTGGCTTTAGTTAAAAGGTCTAAATCTCTAGCTAGATCAGCGAAAAAGAATCTTATTTCACCACTTTGCTTTGTTCCTAATATTTCTCCGCTACCTCTTAAGAGTAGATCTTGCTCTGCTATATAAAAACCATCATTGCTGTTTCTCATCACTTCAAATCTAGATTTTGCAACCATACTTAATTTTTGAGGATCATATAGAAGAATACAATGAGATTGTAAAGTTCCACGTCCAACTCTACCTCTTATCTGATGTAACTGAGCTAAACCAAACTGTTCAGCATTTTCTATTACTATTAAGGTTGCTTCTGGTACATCGATACCCACTTCAATTACAGTTGTAGCAACCAAGATTTTAATATTACCATTCTTAAATTGGTGCATAATCATATCTTTTTGCTCATTTTTCATTTTACCATGTATAGTACCTGTAATGCTAGGGTAGGCATTCTCAATGGTAACTAGTCTAGTATTGATGTCGATTAATCCTGTATTTTTTGCCTGTGTTGTTAACTCTTCATCATTTTGATCGATAAGGGGACATATCCAGTAAATTTTCTCTCCAAATTTTAGCTTTTTATCCAAAACTGAAATTACATCATTTAGCTTGGTCTTTGGCAATATGCTAGTAATAATTGGTAGTCGATTTTTTGGTTTGCTTGTTAATTTAGCAATATCCATATCTCCAAACATGGTCAAAGTAAGACTTCTAGGAATAGGGGTTGCGGTCATCACCAAAACATCGGGATGCGAGGCTTTGTTAATTAAATCCAACCGTTGTTGTACACCAAATTTATGCTGTTCATCAATGACGATATAACCTAAATTTTTAAAGTTTACTTTTTCTTGAAATAATGCATGAGTACCAATTAATATATCAATATCTCCGTTTTCTAGACTTGATAGAACTTTGTTTCGTTCTTTGCTAGATATTTTTCCAGTAAGTAAACCAAGCCTTATTCCAGTTTCACTTAAGGCTTTAACGAAGAATTGGTAATGCTGGTTTGCTAATAAATCGGTAGGGGCCATTAGTGCAGCTTGAAATTTATGGTATGCTACAGTGACCATTGTCAATAAAGCTACTAAGGTTTTACCAGAGCCAACATCGCCTTGGAGTAAACACATCATTTCTGTAGGAGATAATTGATGTTTTTCAATTGCTTCGATTACTTTTTTTTGGTCTAGTGTGAGTTCAAAGCCTAATGTCTTAAGTATTGATTGTTGTAGCTGACTAGACCCTGTAAATGAATTACCTTGTTTTAATTTTGTTTGCTGGCGGAGATATTGTAATGAAATTTGATTAGCAAAAAGTTCTTTTTCTGCCAATCGTCTTAAGGCTTGAGTATGTAATTCTTCTAATTTCTTAGTTTTAACCTGATATAAATGTAAAGTTTTTAAATCTTCTAATAATGATTTAGTATAGTCCTTTACTTCTTGAAAACTCTCAGGAATACAGCTCCACTCTTTCTCAAACAAATCAAGCCCCTTTATTATATAGGAATAAAGTTGCTTATTAATTATCCCATAGGTCAAAGGATATATTGGTTCTAGGGGGCTGGTAAGTTTTTGATCCAAAATAAATATTGGGTGGACTATTTGAGGTAAGCTAGAAAAAACTCGTACCTTACCATTAATTGTATGTTTACTGCCTATTGTAAGTTTACTTAGGATAAAATAAGAGGGTCTATTAAAAAATATCAGTAGAATTGAGCCAGTTTCATTATATCCTAAAATTTTCAAAGGCTGTTTTTTGTTCTTAGGCACAAGAACTTCTTCAATTGTTATTTCAGTTTGAATTAACTGACCATTTTTTAGTGAAGATAAATTTGGTGAAATTATTTTAATTTGATAAGAAGTAGGACTATAAAATAACAAATCTCTTAAATTGATTATTCCCAATCTTTTGAGTCCAATAATTATATTATCACTAACGTTAATACGTGATTTAATTGGTAAGAAAAAAAACTTACTGCTAGTTAACATATTATTTTTTTAATTAGTATAATCCTATATCAACTTTAATATTTTCAATTTTTTCTAGCTCTGCTTTCAGATTTCTTTTTATTTCTTCAATTTTACGATATTTTTCTGCTATTTCTTTTTGTTTCTGTAGATCAAATTCTCCTGCCTGGGTTATTGGGATTTTGACTTTAACATTTTTGATAATTTCAACAGTAACTCTTTTATTATCAGTACCTTTTGCATAAGTTTTTAGGTTTTCAGTCAAATAGGAATATACATATTCTAAAGAAATATTTGGTATTTTGGTTATTAATGCTCCGCAATGTGTTGTCATGGAAAATTTACCGTTACGCACAAATACTGTGCCAGCATAAATTCCGTCTGTTGTCCACGTTAAGCATTCGCAATCATAGTCATAGCTATCAATGTAACCAATAATACCTCGATCAATTGTTTGTGCTGAATATAGGGGATAATCACCTTTATGATTTTTGACAAAAATATTTGTATATTTTGCTAACCCTTTTTTAATTTTAAAAATATTAGCTATTGACAGTTCTTTATAAAGAGGAGAGTAGGTCTCTATATGAAATTCATCCTTTATTTCTATAGATGCATTATTTAATGATTGAGATGTGTCTTCAAGTATAGAGCTAAACTCTATTGGAGAAATTAGATTAAACTTATCTATTGCTCCAAGTTCTATCCTTTCCTCTTCACTCCAATTGCAATCAATATTCCAATCTCTTAAATTATTTTTAAACCATTCAACTTCCAGTATTTTGCATCTCTTATCATGATTAATTTTAGCAAAATATTTTTTATTTCCTTTAAAAGCATTGTATAAATTGACTGCCTCTTTTAGATCATCTTGCTCAATATCAAATCTATAAATATCTCTACTCTCTCCAATTTCACTTACTAAATAAGTAAATACTGGGTCAGTTTGTATTTCAGTAGTATTATTCTTCTTTGTTAATGCTAAAATGTATGTTTTTTTACTAATTGTAAAAAATGTTTTAACAGGCAATGAAATTATTGCATCAATATAGCAAATATCTAAAATATATTGTCTTAAATTTTTATCATTTTGCCTGTTAAACATTCCTTCAGGTACAATTATAAAAGCCTTGCCATCTAGTTTTAAAGCTTTTATAATCCATTCCACAAACAAACCTTCAACACCCATTGCATTGATTTTGTAATGGTTTTTTAGGTTCGTTTTGGCAATTTCTTCCTTAAAATTACTACTTCCATCACTAAAATAAGGAGGATTTGTCAGAATTAGATCATACTGGTTTTCAACAATTTCTGATAATGTACCTAGTATTGATTCCCTCTTTAAAATAAAGCTTTCATTGAATATATTAGCAAATCCTTTTGTAAGCCCTGCATTATCTTTTATAAGGTCACAAAAATAAATCAGCATATTTGCCTTTGCTAAGATAATTATTCTTTGTGCATCTTTATCAAAACCTTTATCAAAACCAACTATTTTTACCTTTTGTTTTATTTCACCATTTTCAATAGTGAATAATTTATCAAGTTTATCTTTTATAAATTCCAAAGGAAATTTTCCGACACCACAAGCAGGGTCACAAATTGTCATGCCTTCTTTTAATGTACCTTCTGCCATTTCATTCACTGCACGCACCACTTTGATCGGTGTAAAAAATTGTCCCAAGTGCTTTTTACTGGTACTTGCCTTTAAAAAACTTTCAAATAATTTGCTTTTAAAATCATGATCAATATGTTCAAGTTTACCATAGTTTCTAAACTTTTCTAAAACTTTTTTAAAGACAGTTCCGTATCCAGTAATAGCTTTTTGATCTTCACTTACAAATATAGTGCAATTTATAATCGTTGTTTTATCTATAGGATTTTCTGGAAATAACTCTTTTATTTTGGGTCTTATAATATTTGCATAATGTTGTAGTACATCGTTATATTCATCATATTTGTACATATCTATTAATTTATCAAACGAATAAGTACCAGTTAATATATTTAAATCGCTCAAATATTTGAATATAAACAACTCAACAAAACTATATAAGCAATTTTCAGGAGTTGCACCACTTACACTCCAAATATCTTGCCAAATTTGTTTGGAAAGATCTGTTGGATTGACTAGTTTTTTAGGTAAAATCCTATCATTTTTTTCATTTATCGATTGTATTATTTCTGTAATAATTTTTTGTAAATTCTCATCTATTGGATTAAATTTATATTTAAAAGCATTACCATTCGCATCTTTAATATTATTGCCAGTTGCAACATTAATCCAAAGCGTTTCTTGAGTATCAGTTGCAATTATTAGCTTGGTTTTTAACTTCTTTGCAACTTCAATTCCTTGTAAAATAGCCTGATTTTTCTTGTCAACTGTATTAAATTGCTTAGGATGTTTATATTCAACTATTGCTATAACTTCCTTTTGCTTTACAATAATTGCATCAACTTTTCTACGTTCAACACTTCCATAATCTATACTTCTTATTATATCATATTTTTTCAAAGCACTAATAGTTGTTGCACCAATATTATAAAAATTCCAAGTTCCTATTTTCTGAGGATTTTTAATTAAGTTGCGTTGCAGTAATTCTTCACTCATAATAGTAACTATATTTGTTTGCAGCATCTAGAGCTTAGTGCATAAAAATATCAATATCGTTCCATCCTACTAGGTCTAAGTTAGCTCTAATAGGTAAAAACTTAAAAATCTGTTTTGCAATATCTAACCTATTTTCGACCAGTAACATATCTTGCAAGGTAGCACGAAGTTGATGTAGGTAAAGGACGTCTTTGGCGGCATATTCTTTTTGTTCAGCTGTAAGATCCAACCTTCCCCAATAGGAAGATTGTTGTTGTTTAGAAATTTGGACTGAAAGTAGTTCGCGGCATAAGTCCTTTAAACCATGACTGTCAGTATAGGTTCTAACCAGTTTAGAAGATATTTTTGTACAGAATATGTTCTCCAAATCTATTCCAAGATATTTTTTTATTGCTGCTAAATCAAATCTAGCATAGTGAAATATTTTGCATCGATTCTTATCAAGTAATAGTTTTTTTAAATTAGGTGCTACGTAATTCTTGTCAATAAAGTTTACTAAGTAAGCCTTACCATCTCCATTACTCAGTTGCAAAAGGCATAACCTATCCCTATGTAAGTTTAATCCCATCGTTTCTGTATCGATTGCTAGGTCTCCTGCAATATTAAAATCTTCCGCGAGATCATTCTGAAAAACTATAATACTGATAATAACCTCCTAAGTTATTTTATGGTAAAAACCTGTTCTTTTGGCAACGCTACCCCTAAAACTCTTCTTGCTTCTTGGTCAAGCATATCTCTATCTAGAGATTCTGGTCTAAGTAGTTTTACTTTATGTTCAAGTTCAATGCGTTCTGCCCTTAAATTTTCTAGTTCACTATAGGTTTTTTCGAGTCGTTGATTTAATGTAAAATAAGCAATAATCCCTCTATTACCACAAATAGAATGGAAGATAAAATAAGCTAATAATAAAGATAGCAAAACATTAAATATTATCTTTTTGGAATTTTTAACTGAATCAATAAAATATCGATAATTCATAATATTTTAATAATAAAAAATAATATTGGGGCGGTAAGAATTATGCTATCAAACCGGTCTAGAACACCGCCATGACCTGGTATTATAGTGCCAGTATCTTTTATAGCAAATTTACGCTTAAAATATGAAATAAATAAATCGCTCATTTGTGCTATTAGTGCTAAACAAATAGCTGCTATAATTAAGTGCCGTTTGTTTAATAAATAGTCAGTTGGTAAGTCAAAGCTAGGTACTAAACTTAATAAAAACGCTGTAAGCCCACTAGCTAATACCCCTATGATTAATCCACTCCAAGTTTTGTTAGGACTAATCTTGGGGGTCAGCTTAGGTCCGCCTATATTCTTCCCACCAATCATAGCAAATATATCAACTGACCATATTATAATGAAATATAGTAATAATAGCCATCGATTTTTATCTTCAGTAGCAATTATTATTAAAGATATAGTAGGAATGGGAATAATAATAAAGCCCAGTAATATATGAAAAAAGGACGATTTTGTCATTTGATACCATTCATATAACATAATTATGGCAATTAATAACATAACTATATAAAATAATGACTTAATAAACATTATCGCTATAATAAATACTGGTCCTATTACTAGGGCTGATAATATTCTTACTACTATATTAAGCCTCTTATCTGGCACCAAAATTCCTTTTTCTTTTTGAGTAATCGTTTAACGCTTCTAGTATATCTTGTTTGTTAAAGTCAGGCCAGTATTTAGGTAAAAAATATAGTTCAGCATAGGCAGCTTGCCATAGTAGAAAATTACTGATTCTACATAAACCACCAGTACGAATTAACAAATCTACATCAGGCATTCCTGGATCATATAGATAATTACCAAACTCATTCTCGCTAATTTGTGTTTTACTAGAATTGATGATTTTCTGACATGCATCAACAATCTCTGCTCGCCCGCCGTAACTAAAAGCAATACAAAGAGTTATGTTATTATTATGTTTTGTTAATTCTATAGCATCATGGATTTGTTTTTGTAACATATTATCTAACATATCCAATCTACCGATAACTTTTATTTTGACTCCGTTTTCGTGTAGTAGTGTAGTCTCATTTTTTAGATAATAACGTAATAATTTTAGTAAAAAGGTCACTTCAGTCTTTGACCTACGCCAATTTTCTGATGAGAAAGTATAAAGTGTCACGTAAGGTATATTAAGTTCTATAAAATCTGGTAATAGTTTCTTTACTCTATTAGCACCTGCTCTATGTCCCTCAGATTTTGGTAAACCTTTTTCTAAAGCCCACCTTGCATTACCGTCCATGATAATGGCTAAATGATTTACTTTGTTGATTGTACTCATATTTATTGTATATACGCTGGAATGACTCGAAGTTATCACAATTACTATTGCTAACCTCAATTTCGGATTAATTTCATTAATCCGAAATTGGAATGAGAAAGTAAACAATCAGGCTTAAAGCGGTTTGACGCCTGATTGTTAAATATTTCATTTGCTAATAATCTTATTTTTATATCAATAAAAATAAGATTATTAGCGATAATAGATTAAAATGCATTCGTAGAAGTGCTTCAAGAATGCATTTTTCTGATATTATAGCCAGTTTTGGATTAAAATTAAAAATTTTAATCCAAAACTGAGGTTGCTAAGGTTAGCTATATAATAACACAGAAATGCCATTAATGGACATATATTTGCGGTCAGTTATAGGAAATTTTCACCGTAATAGATCATTTATAGATACTTTACTTCTAGTTCCTTTATCCACCTGTTTAACGATTACTGCACAATATAAACTTGGTTTTCCCGAATCAGCAGGCAGGCTGCCAGGTACTACAACTGAGTAGGCCGGAACTCTACCATAAATTATCTTTCCACTTTCCCTATCTACTATCTTGGTAGAAGCACCAATAAATACTCCCATACTAATTACACTTCCTTCTTCTACTAAAACCCCTTCTGCTATTTCTGATCTTGCACCTATAAAACAATTATCTTCAATTATTACCGGGGTATTTTGTATTGGCTCTAGTACCCCACCAATACCTGTCCCGCCGGAAATATGACAATTCCTCCCTATTTGCGCACATGATCCTACGGTGGCCCAAGTATCAATCATTGTTCCTTCTCCTATATATGCACCTATATTAATAAAAGAAGGCATAACAATAACGTTTTTAGCTAAATATGCCCCCGTTCTTATAAATGCTCCGGGAACGATACGACAGCCGTGGGTTCTAAATAATTCTTCATTATGATTTGTAGAAAATTTGGGAGCAATTTTATCATACCATTTCATACAATCGCCAGAATGGATTTGCGAATCAGTTACAATAAAATGTAATAAAATTGCTTTTTTCACCCAAAGATTAACTCGCCAATCAGCCCCTTCTTTTTCACAAACCCTAATTAATCCTTGATTTAAACCATCAATAATATTATGCAATATTTGTTTGGCGTAGTTAGTTTTTTCTGAATCCTTGGTTAATTTATCGCGTATTTGCCACAATTCTTCTATAGTATTGATGTGTTTTTGCATAACGTCCTTGCTAAACTATTAAAAAAATCATAATTTACTTTATTTTTAAGTCAACCTATATACTCAAATTTGAGTATACAAATTAGATCACGTAAATGAGTATTGCTTGCCCAAATTGTAACACTACCTTTATAGTTTCAAGAGAACAAATAGGTATGACTGGTAGGAAGGTAAAATGTTCAAAATGCCACCATATATGGTATCAAAGGGCAGAGTTTGATCAGCAAGAACCTCCTATTATATCAGATAATACCACAAAAAACGCTAGCACTAATGAAAATAATAAAATATATTTAACCAAAGGTACTAACTTACCGGCTTTATTACCAACTAAAATTCCTGAGCAATCGCATATTTTATCTATATTATTGTGGCTTAGTTTAATTGTCTTCTTATTATTAATGTTATTTCACGAGAAGTTTAATATACCAGCTCTGTATAAAGAGAATAATAATATATTAACTATAAGAAATATACATGTTGAACAAAATAAAGAAATGGGACAAATGAAAGTTTCCTACAGGATAAGTAATACTTCCGACCATGATGTGACAATACCACTTATTCGGGTTAGATTGCTCAATAAAAAATATGTAACAGTAAAATCCTATATAATGAATCAAAAAAATATTAAACTGTCCCCTAAGCAACATATCGACATTGCTACGTATCTTGATGTAGTTCCTCGTTCAAGTGAGGTGTTAAATATTATGCTTGGTAATAGTTTGGATTTCATATTACATTAGACTTCTTCTGAAAGAGATTTATAATCAGTTCGAATACTCCCATAACATAACCTGAATTCGATGTAACAGTTACATCGAACTTCCGTGATATATATAGAAAAAAATGAATAAACAAATTATATACCCTAAACTAATTCCTAGGCTCTTTGCTTCTTGCCTAGATTCGTTTTTGTTGTCAATTTTTACAACTCCGATCACCCACTTTATGTTATCTAAACTGTCTTTATTTTTTTTTAAAGCTAGTATAGCGGACATACTAATAATGGGTAGCACGAAACCGGAGTTAGTTCAAAATATAACTGCTAGTAGTGTTCTTACATTATTTATTTTAATGTTTATAATTAATTTTGCCCTAGCTGCAACATATTTTATTGGTTTTTGGATTTATTTTGGTGCTACTCCAGGAAAAATGATTATGCATATGAAAATAGTAGATGCAATAACTCTTGGAAAACCTAGTAAATGGCAATTAATTAAAAGATTTTGTGGATATGTATTAGTGCTAGTTGGTATTTGGTTTATACTCTTTTCTAAACAACGCCAAGCTTTGCATGATAAAATTGCTGGAACAGTGGTTATTAAGAGTTAAAACAGTTATAAGTAGTAAAGGTATGCTAAAATGAATAAACTAAATGAAATAGATCAGTTGATCTATCTTTTCTCCAAACTACCTAGTCTTGGTCAAAGATCAGCAAGGCGTATAGTCCTGCATCTTTTACAAGAAAAAGACGTTAGGTTAAAAGGTTTAATTTCAGCTCTTTCTTACGTAGATAATAATGTTGTTAAGTGCGATATTTGTGGCAACATAGATTCTCATCATATTTGTAGAGTATGTTCATCTGATGATCGCAACAAATCTATTATAGCAATTGTTGAAACAGTGACAGAATTGTGGGCAATAGAACGTAGTGGTATTTTTAATGGATATTATCATGTACTAGGACATAATTTATCAACTGCAAGTAGCCATAATTCTAAAGCATTAAGACTACCAGAATTACTAGCTAGATGCCAAGAGAATAATATTAATGAAATAATTATTGCAACTAATTCCACCTTAGAAGGTCAAACTACAGCTTATTTCATTACTGAATATTTTAAAGATTATACTATCAAAATATCAAGATTAGCTAGCGGCATTCCAATAGGTGGAGAACTAGATTATTTAGATGAAGGAACTTTATCAGCTGCAATAACCTTAAGACAGCCTTTTGACTAATTTATTAAAAATTATTTATTGTGTTGAAAAATTTAATATAATATATAAGCTGTTGGTTATATATTATATTAAATTTTGTTAATAAATTATCAAAGATTACTAAATTAGAATTATTTATATGAAATGTTAATTTGAAATTTTTAGATATTTTCATTAGTTATTTTATATTTTATCTTGCATATAATTATTTTAAGTAAAGTAAGCATATGTACCAACTTTTTTGGACTATTTTAGTCATATTTTTGATTCCTGTAGTTCTTTATATTTGCAGGTACAAGATGTTTTCGTGGTTTAATTTAAGAAATAATTCAAAAACTAAAATATTAGAATTAGAACAAAAGATATCAGAGCAAGATAATATTTTGAATCACGTTACTCACGAAATTAAGACTTCGATACATGGGGGAAGTAGTATAGCTCAGTTTTTATATGAAAATTGGGATAAAATGGATGAGCAAGAACACGTAAAGTATGTCAGTATAATAGCTAAAAATAATCAGCGTCTTATAAAATTAATTAATGACCTACTAGACCTATCTAAGTTTAGTACCGGAAAAATGCAGTTTAATTTTGTTGCTATGGATCTATTATCTTCTATAAAAGAGACCGTGCAACAACTTACAGAATTAAACATAATTAACGATCGAGTTAATATTATTCTTATTGATCATAGTATTACAAAAGCAATGATTAATGGAGATAAAATTAGGATTAACCAATTATTAAATAATTTATTTAATAATGCACTCAAATATACTAAGGAAGGATTAATTATAGCGATAATTGATTTAAAAAATCATGATAATATTCCTTATTGGTGCTTTAGCCTAATCGATACAGGTATAGGAATTCCAGACTCAGAACTTGAGACTATTTTTGAAGTATTTACTCGTAGTTCACGAACTAATAATAATTTTCTTGGTACAGGTGTTGGTTTATCTATTTGCCGAGAAATTGTACTGGCTCATAATGGTTATATTTATGCCGAAAATAACCATAAAAGAGGAACAAAATTAGAATTTATGATTCCTGTATATGATAAAAAAGAGACATAAAATGCTTACAAAGGATAATATTGCAAAAGTATTTACTATACTTTTTGTTGATGACGAACCAATTTGCCATGACGCAATAAATTTAGTGCTACATTATGAACAAAAATATAAAATTATCAGTGCTTATTCCGGACAAGAAGCAGTTAATTTATTTAAAATATATGCTAATATAATAGAGTTAATATTTCTTGATATTTCTCTTCCTGATATGACAGGTTATGAAGTACATAAGCAGATAAGAAGTGATGATAACCTTGCACATATTCCTATAATTTTTCAAACTGGTTTTTCTAGCAATCACCAAGAAATGCAAGAATTCTTACAAGAACAAACAACATACCTAATTCATAAACCTTATAAAAACGAAGAACTACTTGAAACCATAAGGCAGTTCCATAACTAGATATATACTCAAAGCAGAAGAGTATACTCATTTATAAAGCAATTAGATATAAGATAAATATTCTTATATCTAATTGAGGTTACTTAGATATTATATGTTTATTTTTTAATAATGAAACAAGATCACCATTTTCATACATCTCACGTACTATATCGCAGCCACCTATCAATTCCCCTTTTATATAAAGCTGTGGTATAGTAGGCCAATCACTGAAAGATTTGATATCTTCACGTAAGCTAGGATTGGTTAAAACATTAATATCACGAAATTCTACGCCAAGTTTTTTTAAGATAGAAACAACGGTAGCAGAAAAACCACATTGAGGAAAATTGGCAGTGCCTTTCATAAATAATACAATATCATGATTAGCAATTTCATTTTTTATAAAATCAAAATTTCTATTCTCTAACATTCCTAAACCTGATAAAAATTATAACTTCTTTTACTCTTAAATGTTATATTATGCAAGCTCAAATAGTTGATAAAATTTTTGAAATTTTAAGCCAAAATAATCCTACTCCCCGAACGGAACTAGAATATGTTAATAATTTTACTCTATTAGTAGCGGTGATATTATCCGCACAAGCAACTGATGTTTCAGTTAATAAAGCAACTAGATTATTGTTTGTGAAGTATAATACACCAGAAAAAATATTAGAACTCGGGGAAGAAGGGGTAAGAACTTATATAAGATCAATAGGTTTATTTATAACCAAAGCAAAAAATATTGTTGCACTTTGTCGAATTTTGATAGATAAGTATGACAGCAAAGTACCTAACAATTTTGATGACTTAATTAAATTGCCAGGTGTCGGAAGAAAAACTGCTAATGTAGTATTGAATTGCCTCTTTGGTAAGTCAACTATCGCAGTTGATACACATGTATTTAGAGTTTCTAAAAGATTAGGACTGGCAAATAGTAATACTCCCAAAAAAGTAGAACTTGAATTAGTTAAAGTTATCGATATAAAATGGTTACAACATGCTCATCACTGGTTGATATTACTTGGTAGGTATATTTGCAAAGCACGAGTACCAAATTGCCCTGCTTGCCCAGTTAAAGAATATTGTGAGTATTATGCTAATAATTTTCTGAAGTAGCAAACTGTAGATACACTTCTGCTTTAAAGAATTGGCTAGGAGTACGAGTGGCAAGTTAACTAATCGTATATTTAGTATGTGAGTACGCAAAGTCCCGATAGTAAGACAATGCTAACACTTTAAAGACGAATAGTATACCAAACCTATTGTTTACGTAGTTAACCGAATCTGATGTAACTTGTTATTCTGAATTCCTATAGATGGAGAGGTGGCCGAGTGGTTTAAGGCGCTCGCCTGGAAAGCGTGTTCACGGTAACGTGTCAGGGGTTCAAATCCCCTCCTCTCCGCCATTCGGTACAAGTTGTCGTTTTTTCAAAAATATCGAACGGGAAACGTAGGGAGGTCTCAAGTTTTTTGCCCCTTAGTTTGAGGTTCTGAAATACGAAATTTATCATTTTGCGTTTTTGGGGCATTTCAGAACCTTTAAAAGTTTCATAGGCTTCAGATGCTAGAGTTATTAGCGTTGTAGCGGTATCAGTAAATTTATCGTCTGCTTCCTCATAAACTTTAATTAAACGAGCAATTTCATATTGGCGATCTTTTAATTGTTGTTTTTTTCTTTGAAATTCTTCTGTACTAAGTTCTCCATTGAGTCGCAAATCTATTAATGAATTTAATCTATTCTCATTTTCGGTATGTTCTTTCTTTAAAGCAGCTGTTGCTTGCCCATGCTCATCTTTCTTTAGCTCATTTGTGTTTTTTAAATAGGCTAGAGTCTCTTTTAGCATTTCTGGGTCTCTTATACCTATTCTTTTAAAAACCTCTTCTACCTGCTTTAAAACCTCATCTTCTCTTACATAAATCTTTTTGTTTGGATTCTTTGGATCCCATGTACCTAAATAAGTCCATTCGTCCACTTTGCCATCTGAATATGTTTTGCTGTGAGTTTCAGCTGTTACAACTTTACCAGTTACTGCACAGGTGATTAATCCTCTAAAAAGAAAATCCTTACCACCATATTTAAAAGGCTTCTTCTTCCACCCTAAACGTACATCTTTACATGCCATAAAAGTCTCTTTTGTTATAATTGCTTGGTAACCATGTGACCACATCTCTCCTTTTACTCTCATTTCACCGTAATAAAATGGTTGTTGGATCATGCGATGCACTACTGTTTTATTGACGTAGCAATTGTTTTTGCTTCTAAGACCAAGCTCCTTAGCTTTTTCAGTCAAATAATTAAGAGTATACATTCCTGTTGCATATTCTTCAAAGAGTTTTTTTATGATAGAACCTCTTACAGGATCGAGAATTACTATACTGTTTCCTCTTTCATCTCGACTATTTAGGTAACCAAGAGGAGCTGGCCCTATCCACTCTCCTTTACGCAATTTATGATCTAGGCTTCTTTTAACGTTATCACTTAAACTATCAACGTAAGATTGTGCCATCAATACGTTCATTCCCCACATTAGCTTTGCATGAGACTGAGAATCTTTATCTATTATGTAACCTTCTGTTCTAAAATGTAATTCTATCTTACCAGCTTTTATTGGTTCTTCTAGTAATGAAATTTCTGAGATTCTTCTTTGTACTCGATCTACTTTATCAGCAACTATAGCAATTGTTTCTCTATGGCTTTTAGCAAATTTGATCATCTCTTTAAATTGTTTGCGATCACCTCTGCTTGAAGATTCGATAATTTCAAAAGTTTCGATAACTTCAAGATTTTTACGTTGGCAATATTCTACTAATCTATATTTTTGAGCTTCAATTGAATACCCTTCTTCTTGCTCCCTTGTTGAAACACGAACTAAAATTATTGATTTTGTTGCTTTGTCTGTCATATTTTCTCCTTAGATAATAAATTTTGCTTTAATTAGAAAGTAGTATCTACTCAAAGAGCAGAGATATATCAAGCACCGCACAAGTCAAGTTGAATTATTATTAAATTACCCCATCTCCTTCAGTATTAGAGCCAAGTGTAACATTTATTTAGCATTAATAATTTTTGGTTATTGTAAAAATAATTGTTTTTAGTCATAGCAGGAGTAACTTGATCAAGTGCTTTATCATAGATACCCTTATTTAGCTATTTCAAGGCTCGCACAACGCTTTTTAGTATTCTTGCGTATTTTGGAGTACTTTTGATTATTACTCTCCAAGTCTAAATATGGGCTTTTTTTAAATCACATTTCATCTTACTTTGCTCAGTCCTTTGCTTTTTCATCTTATAATCGATAATCTCCTGACAAAAACCTATTAAGTTTCTAGCTGCTGCGTGAAGTTCTTGGTCTGTAAGTTTACCTTTAGACATAATTGTTAGTTTACTAACAATTGCTGTGTAAATTTCTTCAGACGAACGTTTATCTCTATCTATTTCTTTTATCATCTGTTGCATATCAGCATTTTGCATAATATTCCTCTGTTGTTAAGCTTTTAGCCCTACGGCTTTATATTACTGTTAACTATTTTTTTCTGATTTACAATAGCCATTTCATAACGTGAAACGATCTATAACTGATAAACTCCTGCCTTATTTGGTTTAATATGTAAAAAAATTTCATGATATGAAATTTCTTTTAAATTCTTTGTATTTAGACAACTAATAGTGTTTTGTTAGTAAGGATTAAATCTTAATACTAATCGTTATGAAATTACTCACATGGTTAGAACTGTCTAAAGTGTCCGTACGAGAATTTGCTGAAATGATAGGCAAGAATCAAAGTTTAGTACATAAATATGTCTACGAAGAAACAATACCTGGGCGTAAGGCTATGATCAAAATTTACACGGTTACTAAGGGAGCAGTTGATGCCAACATTTTTTTTAAGCTTTCTGACCAAATATTTGAAGAAGAATTAAAAAATAAAAAGAACCCCCCCAAACCTGAAATAGATTTTAGCTATTGATACTGTCAGTTCGTTATAAATCTCTTTTATCGACTAATTACTTAAGCTAGTTAAGTGGTAGAGAATAATCTTATACTTAAATAGCTTATCTATAACATTTACTTTTAGGTTGTTATTTTTATTACATATAATCATTTGAGTTGATTATATGTTTTTATAGCTAACCGAAATAGCAAGGTTATTATTAGTTGTAAATATCAATAAAATCTTCTTAATTTTAGGTACTAAGTGGTAAAAGTTATCCACAAAATCCGTGCATTAATCTGTGGATGAATATGTGTATAATATGTGGATATCACGTGGATAAGTTTTTTTACCCTGTGGATAAGAGGTGAAATTTGGATTTTTTTATAACTTTTTTGGGATTTTTTTTGCATTTTTTTAGGTTTTTTTTTGATTTATACGCTCGTATAGTTTTTTTTTGCCATTTTTTGAGAGTTTTTTTATGAGTTTTTACAGCTAAATTATCTAAAATTATAGGAGATTATTATGTTAAAATCTAAGAGCAAACCCTTTTCTCTATCAGCTTTTCTTTATGGCACTAATTTACTTAGACATGATGAATTAGGAATTTACATTAGACTACTTGAACATATGTGGATAAGTGGTGGAAAATTGCCAAATAATGACCAAAAATTAGCACATTTTTTAAATATTTCGCTAAAAAAATGGCAAAATTATAAAAAAATTTTGCAAAATTTTTTCATTTTTTCTGATAAAACTTTTACACATTTGAGGTTGAAAAATGAATGCCAAAAACTTATAAAAGTATCACAACAAAATTCCTTGAATATAGCAAAGAGATGGGAGAAACATCGTAGTCAACTGATCGAATCTGCAGAGGAAAAAGATACCCCCTCTAATGATACGACCGTATATACGATCGTATTACCTACGTACGCACGCGTCTAAAGATAATTATATTGATATAAGATTAGAGGATGATGATAGGCTTGTGGATAAGTCACCAGTGATTGCCAAATTAGCAAAAACCGAAATAGCAGAACTAACTCAAAAGCTACAAGGGTTGTTCAATAAGCACGATATGGTTTTACCAGCAGATGCGTCGTTGCTTATAGAATGGCTAGAAAGCGGTATTAGCAAAGATTTTATCTACCAAAAAATCGAGCAAGTAGTAGCTCGCATTTGCCAGCATCAACTTGAACACCCAAGGTCATTTGCTTATTTCACCGCAGAGATAAAACGTTACTGTTAGGCGGGGTAGTAGCAAGTGGAAGTTAAAGGTGCATTTGATAAAATAAATTTCACAATATGAAATAATTTAAATTATTTTTTTGCTTTAGTCTTTCTTTTTTATATAAAAGACCATTTCATGCAATGAAAAGCCTATTGTTTTATAAAAAAACCTTGTCATACTGTGATTAATAAAGGCAATTAGAGTAAAAATTATGAACAAAACTACCTTAGAAAAATCTCAACCTCAGCTTGCTTCAATGAAGCCAGTTAATGGACTTCTTGCAGAATTTGCTTCTGTGCAAGGATTTGACGGAGACTCAGAACTTCAATCCGCAGCGTACTCAAATTCTGTTACGGATTTGAGTCTAGACTCATTGTCTAAATCACCAGCAGAAGTAGTATTATGCGAGAAGTCTAACGAAATTTACAAAAATAGTGAGAGTAAGCATGAACAAAATGGTAAAAAAATGATTAAATATCCAATGAGTGAGCGGCTAATGAACCAGTGTTTAATCAATGAAGTTGTGTTTACTGGTTTAGTAAAAAATGTACTACAAGCAAAACTGATTGACCAATTAACTGGTACATTTAACTTACAGATTCAAGAATTTGGCTATCGTCAATTTTTGAGCAATGGCACAACTATGGGTTTTTGTACCCGAAATTTTTGCACCAAAAATATTGACAATAGCCAAAATATCCAAAATAAAAATCTCAGCTACCAATCTCTAATACAATTCTACAGTCAGCAAGCATGTAACGGTTTTGTCATTTACCAAAGAACCAAAGATAAAATTGAAGGATTTTACTTTTTGCCATCAACTAATAGTCCAGAAATTATTAGCTATTACCTTAGCCACTTTGAATCTTTTGAACAGTTTATTAGTCTTGTAAGTCTTTGTGTTAGCCTAGTTCTATGTAGTATAAGATGCAGTAATTCATACTGCCAAAACTTACACAACAATAACTTATACGTAAAAATTTTTAGCCCCAATAGCTTGACAGAATTATTTCCTGAAAGGGTTTTAAACAATTAACTAAAATAAGCCCTATTATGAAAACAACTAAAATTAACGTAAAATATTTAGGCAAGTCTTTCATTCTTACTCAAAGAGCTATGGAATGCCTTACACTTGTAGCTCTTGGCTTTCCTAAAAAACACATAGCAGCTAGACTAGGCATATCGTATAGAACCGCAGAAAAACATATAACAAATGCTAAAAATAAAATTGGCATCTATCACCACCGACAATTATTAGATTTTTTATTTTCTTACCAACTGTTATAAGTAGCCTACCAGTTTTACTGATAAAATAAATCAATAGACTTCTTTCGAAACTCGCTTATGCTGAGGGATTTGAAGGAGACGCGGAACGCAGAACCGCAGCGTACTCTAATGTACGTGAGGATTATAGTACCGCATCGACGTACAAATCACCAGCAGAAGTAGAGTTTCGAAAGAAGTCTAATATAAAAATTCTAAACTAATAAATCTTACTTCTATGTCCTATTTTATTTATAATGACCAAATTATTTTCTAAATCAGTTTCATAAAGTATTCTGTAGTCACCGTATCATCGATAAAGACCTTTGTATTTACCAATTAACGGCTTTCCTAATTTTTGTGGCATTGATGTATAGCTCTCCACTTTATTGTATATTTTTAAAGCGATATCAGGAGAAATATTTGATAAATCTGCATCTGTTTTATCATCCCATTTAGTTTTATAAACTCTGCTTTGTGCGATATTTTTCTTCTAATCTTTGTTTCATTTCTTCAGAAGTATAAAATTTTCTGTTTGGACTTTTTATTCGTACTAAAGCATCTTCTGCATCCTCTATATCTTCTAGTTGTTCTTTAATGTAGCTTTCAATTGCTTTATGAACAATATAGCTTTTTGATCTTTCCATTGATTTAGCTATCAAAGATAAAGAGTTATTTAAATCATCTGGAATACGTGTAGTAATTGTGGTCATAATAATGTCATGTACTGTGAATACATTATATTCTAATATATTCATATGTAGTTGTCAAGACTACTAAACAACAAAATAAATGGGTAAAAATGTCAACTATTCGTTTTTAGTTAATCTTCTATGCTTTACTAAAGAGCAATTGAAGGATAAATTTAAATGACCCAGCAGCAAATTACTAGAAATGAAAGCATCAACACGGCTACTAAAATAACTGCTATTCGTACTACAGTTAATCCCATTATTAGTCCATTTTTTCAATGGGTAGGAGGGAAAAGAAAATTTATTGATAAATTGCTTGAACGCATTCCATTAGATTTAAATAATTATTATGAACCTTTTCTTGGTGGTGGAGCACTGTTTTTTCAAGTAAAAAATCGATTTAAAAAATGTTTTTTATCTGACATCAATCTTGAACTTATAACAAGCTACAATGCTGTCAAAAAGAATCCAGCAAAAATTATTGAATTATGTGAATCATATAAGTTAAAACATACTAAAGAACATTATTATCAGATCAGAGATAATAACGTTAATAGTAATGATCCTCTAGAAATTACCGCAAGATTCTTGTATTTAAACCAATATTCTTTTAGAGGAGTATATCGAGTAAATAAATATAACCAAGTACAAATGTCTTATTCTACTAGACAGTATGGTCAATCTAATAATTTTGCTATCATACTTAACCAATGCAGCAATCTTTTGCAAAATACTCTAATTTACGCAAGTGATTTCTCGTTTATTGAACCTAAGACCAATGATTTTGTTTATTTTGATCCACCTTATCATAAATCAGGTGAAACTTTTTATACTAGGTTACCATTTGGTGAAAATGACCAAGTAAGACTTAGTAATTTTGCCAAAGAATTAAGTAATAAAGGTGTGAAACTTATGCTCTCTAACAGTGATACAAGCTTTATTAGAGATGTATATAAAGGTTTTAATATTAGCACTATTACCGTTAAATATTCTATGTCAAATTATAGAAAAACATCTAATGAATTATTAATAACAAATTATTGAGCCAAGAATCATTATATAAATATTTCTAATTTTAGTTAGAGTAGACGTAAAGGACATCTTTTCCGTCTACTCTACTAAATCCTACTTTGTTATTTTAATATCACAGATTACAAAAATAAAGATAAGTAATTTTACTAAGATTTACCAGCTAAAGCATCGATAATTACTTTATTATTAATAATTATGGCATCTAAATATTTTATGACTTGCTGTAAATACCATATAATGGTTGTAGAGCTATCACCGGAATATTCATATATTTTTTTCATTAACTTATCATTAGAACAAGCTGTTTTTAAAACCCTTTCTAAAATTAGTCGTGCTTCCACTAATTGTGGTTGAAGTTCGTACAAATTAGTAATTTCTTTAACTTCTTGTTGATTTTCATTATTATTGGACATATGATTTTCCTACTGTTTTTTGAGGTTACAAAAAATGGTGTACTGCAAGGTTAGATGAGTAAAATTGGCGTTTTAACTCTAACCTTGTGATACTTACTTTGATGTTACTTGCAACTACAACGCAACAACAGATCCACATTTATCTGATATAATCCTAAGAGTACAGTGAGATCGTAGAATAAATATGATTATTTCTTGAAAATATTAAGCACAGCTGCAAAGATGAGACATCAGTAAATAATTGCTATAATTAAATCAAATTTCACTTATTACAGTTATTATTGTAGTTATGGTAAATAAGCTAGATAAGTAATTAGCCATTGTGGCTAATTGCAACATTATTGACATTTTTGGGGGTATTTATTATTGATGTAACTGTTTAAAATTTTTAAATTTTAAACAGTTGTTAAATGTTATTCAGTTAGTCTTCAGAAAAATAAAAATACACGATTAACTTAAAAGGAGGAGGAATGGTGAAAACCCTATATCTCAGTTATAGTTATCCACCAGTTTTTTATTATTTTCCTCTAGCACTTTAATTAGTAGCTCTAACACTTCATAACTAATATCATTGTTTTCAAGATCTATATAATCCATTATTATTTCGCCATTAATTTTATTAGTATTTAAACTTTTTACCAATTCCATTACCCCCTTATCACTAATATTATTATAACTAAGCTTTACTTGCCTTATAGTCCTATTAATTTCTAAGGCCTTGAAAAGTTGTACAAACCCCTCATCATTAATATTATTGACATTGAGATTTATTCGCTTGATGGTTTTATTATTTGTTAGGAATTGTGCCAGTATGATTGCTCCTTGATCTCCAATATTGTTGTATTCAAAGTCTATATCAGTTAAAGTAATATTATTCTCTAATGCTTTAACAAGATGCTTTATCCCCTGATAACCTATATTAGTTTCGGTAAGATTTATATAGGTGGTAATTTTATTATTTTCAAGAAACTTGGCAACTAACTCAGCTCCTTCTGCTCCAAGTCTAATTTGTTCAAGATTTAGCTCCGTTCTATTGTTGCTTTGGAAGATCTTGCAAAACAGTCGTATAGAGACTTCACTGAGATTATTTATTTCTTCATTTGTTAAGTAGTTTTGTTGTTGATCTTTAATATCGCTCACCATATAATTAACCCCTATTTTTGTCTATAAAAAATGGACACTGAGGTTAGATTTAAAAATCATCCTATTTCTTGTCTAACCTCGGTATTTGACACCACACTGCGTAGTATCCACACCACATTTAATCCCACTAATTGACAGAGTCTAGAGAAAGTTTTTGCCTAGGGTATTTTTTTGCAAGATTTAATAGATCAGCGGTAGAATAGAGACACTAGGGAAAATATTATCTTAAAAAAATACGACAACATCAAACACCAATGCTTGGCAGTTGAAGGGTATTGTTTTCTAACTGAAGAGTGACGACGTCACCAAATTCTTATCAATTGACTATAACATATCAAATAATAGAATTATTTGAAAAATTCTATTATTTGGAATAATATCTTCAAGAAGATAATAAATTTCTTAGTATCCCACAAAAAGTAAAGTTAAGAAATTATCTAAGTGGTAATATTAATCTAAGCTATTTAAAAATCACAAATCAAATATATCTTCTCTTTATTAGGATTTTCTACTTCTAATTTTTGTAGAAAATTGATTATATAATCACCGTTTACTTTAGGATTATCTGTGCTAACTAATTGCAAATCAGATAAATTAATTGCTCCTATTAAATGCTTCCTTTTCCAGCCACTAAATATTGGTAATTTCCTCCTTTTTAATTAAGGTAGCTTGCTCAATAATATCAAAGTCAACCCCTGCTTGCAGTAATTTTTGTGCTATGTTTAATCTGTCATCCTTTTGTTCCTGTAAAAATATTTCTGTAATCTTTTCAAAGTTCTCAATCCTTATATCAGGTAAATCCATTACTTTAGGTCGAATCTCCTTAATATTAGCAGGAATAGTGATATTATAATTTATACCTTTATCTTGGTTATTATCGACCTTAAAATTCCCATAGTGAGCATCTATAATATTAGAACACTCAAAAAAAGTTAGTTCATTAGTTTCCCTAAAAGTTGGAGTGAAAATTAATTTAAGTTGTTGTTCAGTAAGGTGATCTCCTTGATTCTTTATTGTTAGTCTTACTGCTTCAATTGATTTTTTACTTTTAGTAGTTTCCGAGATATTTACCTTAAAATCTAGAACATCATCCTCTAGAAAAATACTCACTAGATTACTATCAACATTATTGTTGATAGCATGAATCAACAGGCTTTTTATTACTGCCTTCAGTTTCTTTGGATCGCATGTTATATTATGATATTTTATTGCATATTGGTTAACAAACCGTAATGGTTGATCAGATAATTTTTCACATTCTACTACTACTTCATTTACTAAATCCATAATGTTAATTTTAGTAGGCTTAATATGCACTTGACGCCTTACTCTGTGAGTAATAGTCGAAAGATATAAAGCCCAAGCCTCTATTCGTTTTGCTACCTCATATAATTCTTCAGTAATCCGAAAAATTTGGTCTTTATTATCTGTTTTTTGTAGTTTTGTACATAATGCTTTAAATTGGAGTTGCAAGCTATGAAGTTGCTGTTGTTCTTGAGCTTCTATTCTATTAAAAAACTCTTCTTCATGTTGTGCTATTTTTATCAAATCATGCGTTAGTTTTCTTGATTTTGTTTCCCATACACTCTTCATGGTCTCAGACAATTCTTCATATTTTTGTTTTGGTTTCAGAAATGCTATTAGTACACTACTAAATAGTAATAAAAGGTAAATTATTTGGAATTGTATATTACCAAAATTACTAGTTAAATAATATTTACCCATACAACATTTAAAAAATTGTAATGATGTGAATGTGCCAAAAATTGTGATAAATAAAGCTATCTGCCACCTAAGCAATATTCCCGTAACTAACAAGTTAATAATAAATATCATTAATTGTAGTTGATGAAATTCGCTAATCATAACCAACATACTTCCAACACAAATCAACAGATATAAAATACCTAAATTCCAAGCTAATGCGATAAATATCTCGTTTTTAAATCTAGGAGGCCATATCGAATAAGTTACAAATCCGGTAGCTATTATTAATACTGAATGGTGAATGAAGTGATAAATATTAGCATATTTTGTGCTATAATATTCTGGGATAGTAAATAATGATGAATAAGTGGAAACTATTACAAAGAAGCCAAATAGAAAATAAGTAATTTCATTTTTTGGTAGATTACCTTTGCAAAAATTTATCAGATTAAATTGTTTGATTGCACTAATAATTTTCCTAAATTTTCTTTTACGTTCAAGTCTAAGAGCGATGATGGGGCTTGTGTCTTTTACCCCAATCCAACCACCAGCTTGTTTAAAAAAGTAATGGTTAAACATCAAAGTTAACAAATTAGCTACCATAGCTGGTACTATAGGCTCTATTTTTACATTTAGGACTTTAAAACTAACTGCTATAATAAATCCAGCAAACATTCCCATTAATACTGCTTTACTACTACTACGAAAGCCTAGAATTGCTAAGAGGAAAGGTACTGAAACTACAGACATATAGAAATCTAATGCTATTAACAGTAAAGCAAGTATACTCTTTGCTTTAAAAGCTAGGAAAATAGCAGAAATACCAACAAAAACAGCAAGAATACGTAATATAATGAGATCACTAAGATTATTACGTATCTTTCTTATAACCTTAAAATCTAATAATTTTAAAATATCATTAGTGAATAATATAGCTGAAGAATTAATGTATGAGTCTGCCGTAGACATGATTATCGCTATAATACCTATAGCAGTAAGTCCTCTTAATCCTGAATAGCTGTAATTCTCTATAATATGGGCTAACAAGTTATTAGGGTTAAGATTAGGATTGTCTGCCAGTAATAATATTCCAACCCACATTATTATTACTAATATCACAAGACATATTAAACCTGCTGTTATAAAAGACTGTCTAACTTGTGTGATATTCTTAGCCATCGCCAATCTTTGAAAAAAAACCGGTTGAAAACCTGGGATTAGAAAAAATAATAACAGCAAAAAGGAGCTTATAGACTTAGAGTTAAAATTAAATAGCTGCCTATAATCAAATAAAGGATTCTCATTAATTGTTACAAAAACTTTATTGGGATCATGGAGAGTTCCCCAAATCATTAAAGTAATTACAGGAATAATAGTGCCAAAAGTAAAGAATTGTATTATATCTGTAAAAGTAACAGCCTTTATACCACCAAAAGCCGAATATAATATTACTATAACAGCACTTGCCAAAACAGCATAAAAACTAGAAAGATTAAAGAAAAGTTGCAGCATGGTAGCTGAAACCTTAAATTGCAATGCAACTATTCCGGTGCAAAGGAAAATACCTACTATAGCTGTAACCAATTGAACTTTTTTACCATATAGAGTACCCATAGCTTCAGCTATGGAAAGATTACCCAAAAACTCTGCCATACGTGGAGCTAATAAGTAACCAACAATTATGAGAGCCAAAGGTTCACCAATTGCTGGAATGATAAAATATAAACCTTGTGTATACGATTCACTAACTGCCTCAGAAAAGAAGCCGCCCCCTATACAAGTAGCAATAATTGTAGCAGTTATAGTGCTGGTGGAGAAATTGCGGTTTCCTATAGCATATTCGTTAATATTTTTTATACCACGACTATAAAATAAACCTACTGCTAAGTTAAAAACTAAAAAAATAGCAAAAATGGTTGTATCCCAATCCCAACTTAAATGCATATAATCTTCCCCTAAATGTCAATAAACTGTAAGTTTTTGACCACCAAAGACAAGATTTTTAGAAGAAATGAGTCTAGATTGGTGATCGGGGAGTTCAAAACACTGTAAGCAGACAGCTATGGTAACCGTCGGGCTTAAATGTAAACACTTAAGCCGAACATACGATTACCATCCCCCCGACCATAAAAACCGAGAAGCACCATTTTACGGTAAATGCACACCGCTGCTTAAAGGAGGTTTTGAAACTCCAGAATTACTTTGCAGTAATTCCGCCTTAAATTTTAAATATATACTTGTATAAAGTCAATATAATGTTATTGATATTTTTACTTAATTATGGTTGATAAACATATTTAATTGAACTAATATTAATCCTAGTAAAAAGTAAATTAAACTTTATGTATCCAGTAAACATTACTTCTGCAAAAGCTCACTTATCATCTCTACTGAAAGAAGTAGAAGACAAAAATGAAGAAGTTATTATTGAAAGAGCTGGGAAACCAATTGCTAAAATCGTTAAATACAATCCTGTGAAATCTATTAATAGGCTTGGGATATTTAAAGATAAAATTAAAGTAGCTAAAGATTTTGACAAATGGTCTGAAGAAATGGCAACAAGGTTAGGGATAAAGGATTAGCTGTGAGATTATTATTTGACACTCATACTTATAATATGGGCATTGTATGAACTAGAAAAATTACTCATTTTACAATGTATACCTAATTACTTCACATCGATTATGCATAGAAATAACTTATTTTTAAATAAAATATAAAATAAACTAGTTTTAAATTATCAAGTTCATTTGGAAAATGATTATATGAAAAAATGGCAAATTCAAGAAGTGAAAACAAAACTAAGTGAGATAATACAAAAAGCAGTTAATGATGGTCCTCAAGAAATTAGTGTTAAAGGTAAAACTATGGCTGTTATAATATCCATCAACCAATATGTTGACTTAATCTCTCCAAAATCCTCTTTTGTTCAATTTCTACAAAATTCTCCGCTAAGAGGATTGAAAATTGATCTTGAAAGGGACAAAAGTTCTTGTCGAGAAATTGAGTTGTAATTTAAATGAGTTACTTAATTGATACAAATGTAATTTCTGAACTTATCAAAGTAAAACAAAATACACGGGTAGTAGAGTGGTTTAATGCTGTACAAAATCGAGACTTATATTTAAGTGTTTTAACCATAGGAGAAATACGCAAGGGTATTGATAAGATTACAGATATAAAAAGAAGAGAAAATATCTGTATATGGTTGGATCAAGAGTTAACATCGTGGTTTGCCGGTCGTATTTTACCTATTGATCAGCAAGTAGCTAATAAATGGGGAGTAATACAAGCTCAGTCAGGTAGAACGTTACCAGCTGTTGATAGTTTAATTGCTGCTACAGCTTTACATTTTGATCTTATTTTAGTAACACGGAATATTAAAGACTTCAGTTATTTAGGTCTTGAAATAATTAACCCATTTTAACCCTGATAATTCATATAATATATTATGATTATGACACTCTAACTATTGGAGTTTTGTTGAGAAAGTTTATCATTACTAGAAGAAGTAGTAGGCTTAATTCTGCCAACCATTTCATCTAGTGATATTTGAAAATAATCTGCTAGAGCTACTATGATTTGACTATTTAAAGTTTTTTGTTCTCTATTGACATTAACGAACCTATGTAAAGGTTTAATACTAAAGCCTATATCTATACTTAGTTTATATAAATTTAGATTTTGCTTCTCTACTTTATTTTCTAGAAATCTTCTTATATTAGTTACTATCTCTTCTGAAGTAATTTCATGAAATGCCAAATTTCTTGTGTTAGGTAAAATAGTATAGTCATTTCTACCTATAACTTCATCAAGTGAGCATCTAAAATAATTGGCAATTTTAAGTATAGTATTTATATCAGGATTTAGTTTATATCCTTTTGTTATATCAATTACAGTAGGATAGGAAATGCCGCTGTTTTTAGCAAAATCCGTTCTTTTTAAATTTAATTCGTCGAATTTTCTCTTTAAAAATTCTTGTATTTTATAAACAAGAGCCATTTTCTAATATAAAAAGTGCTATTTAAATAAAAATTATGTCTTGAGGACATAATTTATTTGACACCCCAAAATAATTATATTAAACTCCCAAAAATAGAATGAGATCATAAAAAAAAGATCAGTGATTGCTGACTGATTTTTTAGAACCAAAATACACATTTTGGTAAGTCTCAAACTATGTAATATTTAAAGTTTAGCCTAATTTTTCGACAAAGCTAAGACCTAAATGTTATAGTAAACTAGTAAGTACTCTAAAGTTTTGCAGACGAAAAGTACTTACTAGCAAAATTAATCCAATAGCACTGCTATTAAATTACAACCATTATTGAGGTGTACTATGATCATACACAAATTCCTTCCACTAGTCAAACTCTATTATTTTTGCAGTTTTATAACGTAAGTATCAGCAATACCGTAGTATAGCTAGCCCAATACTAACGTCATATATGGACAAAGTCCATTGATGACGAGTTATAAACACATACGTCATTAATAGAGCAGGATTATGAAAGATAACCCACAACTCAGTAATATTACTGAAGTTATAGAACCAACAGAAGAAGCACAAGACTTAGTTACTTTAACTAATTCGGTCAGTAGTAGCAGCTTCTTTGGTATAGAAGAAGAATTAGATCCTATTACTCAAGCCATCAGGCAAGAAATCCTGCAAAAACAGCGGAATATCTTAAAAGATTATATCGCTGCGAATCTTGATGTAACAGTAAATTACCATGACGATCAGAAATTTGCTGAATATCTTAAAAATGTCAATAACAGAGCAATAATTAACCAAGCATTTCTAAATAGCAAAGTTAAAGCTGAATTAGAAAAAACAGAGATAGCAGGCTATAAGAAAGTTCACCATAATTTTGCTGATCGATTCCATACAATCAGCTGGCAAGATGGTGATAGGCAAGACAATATCAGAAGCCAAATAGTAAGAAATGATTCAGGTGATGAGTTAGCTACTATCAAGGAAACAACTCATAAAATTAATACTCTAGTCTCTTTGTCAGATGGTACTCTTAAACAAATCAATAACTATCGAACCATAGATTTCCCAACAGAATTGGTAAATAAAAGCGGTCCTATGCATTTGTCATTAGCTGTAAAAGATGAAAATGGTCGAAATATTTCCTTAGACCGAGCAGTATATTTTACTGCTCATTATGATAGTCAAGGTAAATTGTCAGAGATCAGTAGTCCAAAGCCAGTAAGGTTTAATGGTGAAGGAGATGAGGCAATAGGCTATATAGAACATCTAGGACATGTCTATAGTTTGCCAGTGACCCAAGGTAAATATCGAGAAATGATGTTAGCTTTGGAGAAGAATAAAGGTCAAGAAATCGACCTATCTCAACAAAATATCACTACTGCTCAGGATATGATAGTTACTGTTAATACAGTCAATAGTGATTTGTTAGTGCAAGAAGAAAAAAAGCAATATCATCATGATAAACAAAAATTAGCCGAAGAAACATTACAGAAAACAGCTGAGCATCATGAGTTAGCAAAACGACAAGCAGAATCAATATCACAGGGAATGCAGTTAACAGAAAAGAGTGATAATGTTGCTAATCGACAATTATTTGAAAAAATGTCAAAAGATTCTCAGTATATCCATGACATGTCTCCTGAACAGGCAATCTTAAATGAATTACAACCATTAACTAGCTCACGAGAAAAAGAAAGAAAAGCATTATACAAAGTTGCTGAGCTATATCCTGATCTAGCAGGTAAGTTAGTAGCAAGACATTATGATATTCATGCAGTAGTATATCACAAAGAAAAAACAGCAGATGCAAGTAGTACGGCATTAGAAGAGTTAGAGAACCTTGTAAAAATATGTGGGGGGTTATAAGAAATTAGGCTTAACTCCGGTAGAGAAACAATTAGCTGAACTTGATAAAATACGACAACAAGGAGAGAAAGATGTAGACAAAGTAATGACCAAGATAGAAGCAGCTGATAAATCTTTTTATGAAAAACTGAAGAAAATACAACTATCGGCTGATGCATTACCAGAATCCAATCCCGATAAAGAAAAATTGAATATTTTTATAAAATTAAAGCTAGAAGCACAAGAGTCAATTAGAACCGATAAACCGTTACTAGAAAGCAAAAAAAGAGATGAATCTTTAAAAATGGAAACTGAAACAACTAAAAAAGTAGATCGTATGATAGGAAGATTTATGAGTAGATATTCTCCATCTAATACACCACCACCATTAAATAGATCAAAACTACAATTAAATAACACTAAAGGGAGGTAACTATGCCAGGCAAGCAATTTTTATATAGTAGAGTACGAATGTCTAATACATCAAGGCAGGAGCAAGGAAAAATAGACACTTATTTAGATAATCAGTATCAAATTGATTTGACCAAAGTTTTAAAAAATTATGACTCAGACATGTCTATGTTGGAGACAGTTAAAAATATTGAACTTTCAGAATGCCAAGAAATATTTAATAATAGCCAAAAAAATACCGCTTGGGATTTATATTTACATTTAGTGGCAGGGAAACAAGAGGTTGCTTCATATTTGTCAGAATATTTAAGAAAAGGTTATGGTACTGTTAAAGATGAGTTCCTTGCTGATTTAACTCTGAGCATAGGAGTCGAGTTGGGAGATCAGGACTCAATTAAACTAATGGAAAAAATATCAATATCATCTCAAATACGAAATGTAGCCAAAGAATGTTTACTAGAAATCATCCAACATAAATTAGGGGTAGAAGGTAGAGAAATATTATGTGATGAGATGATGGCAAGAGGCAAGGCGTTTGCTTATTTTGTTGAGGAATTATCAGGTCATTCCTATTATCAAACTATCCAAGACTCTGGAACAGCCGGAATAAAATACTGGAGTAATTTTGTTAAGCCAGCCTATTATTGTTTATCTGAAATTACAGATGAAGTGCCAATAGCAGGGGCATTACATGATCAAGAATGATATCGTCATTGCGAGAAGTGCGTAAGCACTACGAAGCAATCCAAATCTAATAATTTTTCTGGATTGCTTCGTTGCTACTAAAAGTAGCTCCTCGCTAATAGACTAAGCAAGTTTTAAAGTAAACATTCAATAGGGAATCGTTTATGACCGGTAAAAAAGTCATTATCCTGCTACATTCGTTACATGAGTCTCATAGTCAGCAACTACAAGAATTTTTGAAAAAGGAATTCTTAGATAAAATTAAAGCATGTAGTAAAAGGCACAGTACCATAATAGATGTTCCTGTTGTAAAACTGGCATTAAAATACGTTATCAAACACCAAGCAGATCAGAAACGACACTCTGGTGAGCCATTTTACCATCATCCAATACAGGTTGCATTAATAGCAGCTGGGATTTCCTGTAAAACTGAAATAATAGCAGCATCCTTATTGCATGATATTGTAGAGGATACAGAACTGACTATTAGTCAGATACAGTTTTCATTTGGCACAAAAATAGCAGAATTAGTTAACAAACTGACGAAGCTTGATGATATTGCAATAAAAAAAGTAAAAATTGAAGGAGAACATGCCTTGCAGAAATTACGTGAGTCAGAAGATATAGATGCATGGTATATCAAGCTTGCTGATAGGTTACATAATATGCAAACTCTTCATTACATTAAGTCAAAAGAGAAACAGAAAAGAATCGCTTTTGATACTTTAAAGAACTTTATACCGTTGGCAAAACTAGCTCGGGTAGAATGGATAGAACAAGAACTATACACATTAGCTATCAAAATATTAGAGGATAATTAATACAATTTATTTATTTTTTATTAAGAGTTTAGTCAAATTGTCTCTTTGCCTCAAAATATCCACCATCCTTGAGAATGTCATCTTCTTTACTCCTGTTAATCGACGAAACTGTTCATCCTCCAAATCAGATACTTATAACACCTCTCTTCCTTAAAGTCTAGTTTCGAAAGAGGTCTATTATCTTTAAAAATACGACAACATCAAACACCAATACTTGGCAGTTGAAGAGTATTGTTTTCTAATTGTGTAGTCTTCAAAAATATGGGTGATAATGACACCTATTTATTTTAAAGAAAATCACGTAATTTATCATTTTAAGTTTAGTTATGCCTCTACAACGGGGAAAGTAACAAGAAATAACAAAAGAGGAGAATTATGGTCGATTCAAAGAAAATACTAGGCACAAGTCAGAAAATAACTAGCAAACAAAATTGTCTAGATGACAACTGGAATAAGAGTTTCTTATATCTTAGTTATGGAATAATTGGCATTTTACTTACCCTTATTACATCAGAAAGTTTAGCAGTAGATTTAGGTAAATTTGGTAAAGGTGTAACTGAACCACTGGTAAAATTTGCCGCAGATTACTGGGTTTATGGAGCTGGTATTGGTGGTATTACCACAGCCATTATGTCTGAAGGTGATGGTCGCGTTCGGGTATTTCGTGGCGGTACAGTTTTTATAGGTAGCAGTGCTATTTGTATGGGCATACTTGCTGCTATGGCTTAAATCAAGTGTAAATTGTAACAATATTGGTTTTTTACTTGTGAGATTCAATTATGGAAAGAGTACGATTTAATAATTGCTTAAACAAACACGTTAGATTTTGGAACATATCTATTGGTTCAATAGTAGGAGGCATTAGCTTTGGGTTAATCATTTTATGTTTTAAAGGCGTGCTATGGTCTTTTGCTGGTGGTGCTATTGGTTTTGCTATAGGTGGTTGGTTTATGCATCAATGGTGGCTTGGAATAATCCAGCGTTGGCTCTATTGGCATCTACCACTGACTAGGCTGATTATATCAGCTAATTTACCAGAGTCTCATATAAGGCTGCTTATGTAGTAATACTAACTTAAATGTAAATAGATATGAATAAGCCGAGATAAAAATGGAGAAGATAATAGCAATAGGTAACATCGAGCAAGTAGCAAGACAGCGAAATTTGTTTTTAATACTGACGTTGCTGCTTTGCCTAACTGCTTTAGGACTATCAGTTAAATTATTGACAAACAATGAGAAAGTAATATTGATGCCAAGTCTTAGCCAAGAAGTATGGATTAGTAATAATGGAGTCTCCAAAGGATATTTGGAAGAAACAAGTTTAATGTACTTACCATTGTTACTAGATTTAAATCCAGAAATAATAGACTATAAAGCAGGTATCATATTTAAATATATTTCGCAAAGTGATGCTACCTATATGAGAAATATTCAAAGTTATTTTGCAGATAGCAAAGAGAAGTACAAAAAATTTGCCTTATCAACCTACTTTTCCATCAAAAGCTTGGAAGTTGATAGTAAGAATTTGCAGGTAATAGCTGCTGGCATGCTAACCTCAAGGTTTGGTGATAAGGGCTTTGAGGTTAGTCCTGCTTCTTATCAATTATCTTATGAATGGGCAGGTAGACAGCTAAGACTTAAAGAATTTGTAAGAATCAAAGAAGGTCAAGAAACGGCACAACATAACAAAGAAAATGATAAAGATAAAAAATAAAGGATAAGAAAAATAAGAGAATAAATAATGATCAAAATAATACTAATAATTGCCATGATACTAACGAGTAATGCAGCACTTGCAGCACAAGAATTTGAATATATAGCTGGCAATAAAATCAAGGCTAAAATAAGTGCAAGTAACGTTAATAGAATAGAGTTTGGCAAAATAGGCATAGCACAAATTATTGGTGATGAAAGCAAGTATAAAATAATAGTGGATAGCAAGGCACAAAACATATTTTTATCACCGAAAATTCCAACTGCTCAGACTTTGGAGCTAGCCTTAGTCAACTTTTCTGGGAATGTTGCTGATTTAATACTTAAAGTAGAAGACATGGAAGGGCAAATTATCAAGATTTCCATGGATAGTTTTTATAATAAGCCATCCAATGGTTTCCTAAATAATTCAGCTGTTAACAATAAATGCTCAGTAAACACCCAAGAACAAGAAATTGCTGGAATGATAAGGAACATGATTGCTGACAAGGAAGGTAAATATTACGTTACTCATGTAAAAAGAAAAATTGACCGCTTACATAACATAGGACTTTCCATAGAGCAAGATAGGATTTACCGTTTTGGTAAGCTTATTGGAGCAAGATTAGTAGCAATCAACAGGAAAGCTCAAGGCTTAGTTCATCTTAAAGAAGTAGATTTTAGTAATCTATTTGATTTTTGTTTAGCTACCACTATCGACAAAACCATACTTCTTCCTAAAGATAAAGGATTTGTTTGGATAGTAGCAAAGGAGCAAGATAGGGACTGATATGACAATATTTGCAAAGCTTAAAGAAAGACTCTCTTTTTTATTAGGGAAAAGCAAAATAGTAGAGAATATGCAGCTTAAGGCTTCAGATACAGTTCCAGTGGATAGTTCATTTATAGCTGACAGTCAAAAACAGTCGTTAGATACAACTAATAATAAGGAGATTAGACGTAAACAGTATAATTTCTTGTTACTGCTTTTGGGTGGGAGCATCATTGCTGTACTTGTTCTAATCAACATAATGCAAGGAAAAATTAAGCACAAAGCAGTTATTAACTCATCTTCGAGACGAAAAAGTGCTTGAAACGTCTAAAGAATCAGGTTCGTAGTGGTTTTGGAATGAAGTTTGTAGTCATGTAAACATCACTTTTCTACTTGACATACTAAAAATTAGTCAACATAATGCTTCTTATGTGTATTACCATTGTTTTGTTTCAAATAAAAACTCTTGTCATTAAAGTACACTTTTATCAGTATTTCTTTATTATAAAATTCCACAGGTGAAAAAATGTAGTCAGTAACGAGAATTTAATTCTACACTCCACTCGTCGCATAATACTCACGTTCTATAGCATAATTTCTGCTCATATTTATCTCGAAGATGAGTTATTAATGATAATACTAAACCTAAATTAGAAGTAGCAAGTGAAGCGTTAGACCCGGAGAAAATGTGGCACAACCACTTTGAAGATTTGTTAAACGATAATAGGCGTAAATTTGATGAACGCTTACAGTTAGCAGAAACAAACTTTAAAGAAAAAGAACAAAAGCTACAAGAAGAGATAAAATTAGAACTAACTAAAATGCAGATTCAACTGAATTTTGCTAAAAATGAGCTGATCAGTAGCACAGAAGAATTAAAAAGAATGCGTCAAATTCACCAAGAAGCAGAGCAAAATACAAAAGGTAAGGATTTTGGCAGTGATGTAAATATTGGTGTTATAGACTTAAATGGTGAAATAGAATTTGATAAACCAAAAGATGCTAAGATTTATATCCCTAAAACTTCTTATGTTAGTGGCTATTTACTTGGTGGTCTTGCAGTATCTACCGCATTAAATACCCCAAATGAACATGCTACTCCAATAGTAATTAGATTAACAGAAAGAGGCAACTTACCCAAGAACTTTAATCTTGATATTACTACCTGCCGTATTTTAGGTAGTAGTTATGGTGACTTATCCAGCGAAAGAGTAATTATCCGCTTGGAGAAAATGGTTTGTATTGATCCAATCACAGAGTTAGTAATTACCAGTAACATAGCTGGAATAGTGCATGGACCAGATGGTATGAATGGCATTAAGGGGAAAGTAGTAGCTACGAGCAGTAAGCATATAAAAAATGCCCTAATAGGTGGAGTTATTAGCGGGCTTAGCCAAAGTAGTAAAGGTCTAGATAGTATGACTATCACTAGCCTTGGAGCAATTGCTAGCCAAAAGAAAGGTTTTAAGGATATGGTAACAGATGGTATTTTATCAGGAACATCGAATGCTGCTGAGAAAATAGCTGACTATTACTTAAGAATGGCAGAAAACATGTCGCCTGTTCTTACTATACCTAGTGGAGTAAAGGTAGATGTTGTCTTCATGAAAGGCTTTTTTGTCGGAGAATTAACCACCCATAAAAAGATAACCAAGGAAAGAACCAAAAAACCAACAAATAAACAATACGGAGAACAGTAATGCAAGGAATATCAAAGATTTTACTGATTATTACATTATTTAGTTTATCTGCCTGTGGTGGATATGGTTCATCGTTTAGTTGTAAAGACGCAAGTGGTTTTAATTGTGTGCCTTTGAGCATAGTTGATCAAAAAATTAATAGCGGAGAAATTGTCGAAGTAGAATTAAAGGAAAGGGCAAAGTGTCAAGGAAAAAATTGCTATGCTAGACACTTGGACAAACCTGACATTAAAGCTAATAAGGTTCATAAAATAAAGTTGCAACAAGAAACTAATCAGAAAATACTTAAAGATGGCAACTTGTTATATATCAAATAAGACAATGAGATGATTATATGAACATAGCTAATTTCTTACAAAATATAGGCAATATTTGTGGTTTGACTAGTCCTGCCGAAGTAAATTACGACAGTACACAACTGTTGAAAGAACATACCGAACAAAATACTAAAGGAGCAAAATCTTTAGCAGGATATCTAAGTTATCGATATTTTGATCCTAAATGTAATATCTTCTTTAATGAAAATAATGTAATAGGCTTCATGCTAGAAATAGCTCCGATAGTTGGAACAGATGTTAATTTGGAAAAAAACTTAAGCTTATTTTTTAACAATGAATTACCAGTAAATTGCTATTTACAATTTTTACTGATTGCTAGTCATAATATAGAGCAAAAACTAAAATTATGGAGTAATGCTAGAAGTAATCCTAATCAGATGTTACAGCAATTAACAGAATTCCGTAGAGAATTTATTAGTAAGTGTGCTAAAGATTTTACAAGTTCAGATGGAAGGATGGCTAAAGATTTTCGGATATATGTTTCTTTTAGCAAAAAAAGTGAAGGTAATAATAGTGTAAAATCTATTGAAGAAGTAGTAGTGTTCCAAAGCAAATTAGTAAAAAAGCTGCAAGCAATAAAATTATCTCCCCGTATATGTGATGCACAAAATTTAATGTTTGTAGCAGGCGATATGGCACAAATGCAAATGCAAGAAAGATTAAGCCGTAAATATGATCCAATAAACCCTTTAGCTAATCAAATCTTAACACCACTTTCAAGAACCATTGTTAAAGAAGACTGCCTAATTCATCTAGATAGTATTTATAATGATAATGGATTAAAACCAAACAAATTAACATCTAATAACCTAGCTTCTAACAAGTTAGTCTCTAAATGTTTTTACCCAAGTATGCTACCAGAGCAGTGGTCATTACTGGAGATGATTAATTTACTTGGTTCAGCCAGTGATCATAGTTTACCAGCAAGACTAATAATTAGTTACACAGTGGCAAATAATGTAAGTAAAACACAAAGCTCAAAAATTCTAGCAAGAGGACATAGGAGCATACATGCTGCTGAACAATGGTATGCAAGGCATGATACTAACTTGAAGAAAGAAGCTTTAGAGTGGCGGGAGATAATTGCTAAAGCTAAAAATGGTGAGCAGTTTTTGACAGAATCACTGCAAATAATGATTACTGCACCTCAGTCAGAAATAGAAATAGCGGAGGAATTTTTAATTAGCCTATATAATGCACACGACTTCCAATTACAAGTTAATAAGCATCTCCAATTACCAGCAATGTTATCTCAGTTACCAATGCATCAGGCACTTAGTTGGAAGTTTTTACAGCATTTCCAGCTAGTTAAAATTGCTCAGGCTAAAGAAGTGATAGCCAAGTTGCCGATCCATGGTGAGTGGAAAGGAGTAAACCAAAGTGGAGTTCTATTAATAGGACGCAGAGGTGAGTTATTTAATTGGAATCCATTTGTAAGAATCAATAGCGGTAATTACAATGTAGCTGTTATGGCACCATCTGGTTCAGGTAAGTCAGTATTTTTGCAAGAACTAGCTACTTCAATGCTAGCACAAAACGCTTCAGTATTTATCTTAGATATAGGTGGTAGTTATCAAAATATCTGTGAGTTAATCGGTGGGGAAACAATTAGATTTAATCAGCATAGTAATATTTCTTTAAATCCTTTTGCTCAAATAGCAGGTAGTGGAACAAAACATGCTAAGGCTCTTTCTATGCTTGCTAGAAATTATAATTTAGTGGAAATAGGATCAGTTACTGGTTTGTCCTTAGAACAAATTGAAATGCTTACTGCTAAGGATCAAGACCAAAACCTAGACCTAGATCAAAGAATAGAGATATTACAGATAGGCAATCATTTTGTCACTAAGGATAGTATCATATACGCAAAAAGCATTATTGGTGCTATGTGTGGTGTTAGCAAGGATGCTCATAAAGAAGCTATCATTGAACGAGCAATAAATGAGGGTATAGAAAAACATGGTACTACGCTAGATATTACCAAACTTACTAAAGTATTAGAAGAATTAGAGGGGGCAACTACAGCAAAAGCTCTTGCTGAAACTTTATACCCTTATAGTGAAAAAGGAGTACATGGTAAATTTTTTGAGCAAGGTAAAGCTGCATCATTTAAAGAAATACTAACCATTTTTGAGTTTGAGGAGGTCAAGAATGATCCAATATTACTGGCGGTAATATTACAGGTAGTATTGATGCAAGTAACTATGCAGTTCTTATGTGGTGATAGGTCGAAGCAATTTTTACTTATTGTTGATGAAGCTTGGATGATTTTAGATTATTCAGCCAAGTTCTTAGAAAGCTTTGGTAGAACTGTTAGAAAATATGGGGGTTCATTAGTGATTTGTGTACAAAATTTTACTGATTTTCAAAAAAGTGATGAGCGTAGGAGCATTTTAGAAAATAGTGCTTGGACGGTAATATTAAAGCAAGATGAGAAAGGACTAAACTCATTTAGTACTTCAGAAGCCTTTAAAGATATTGTGCCGTTGATTGAGTCTATTAGTTTGATACCAAGTAAATATGCTGAGATGCTGCTGATATCTACTGGCTTAAAAGTTGTTGGACGTCTTAGTCTAGATCCATACTCGCAAGTATTATACTCAACAGAAGCAGCTGATTTTAAATATTTATTAGAAGCAAGACGCAGTGGTCTTAGTAAAGATGAAGCAGTAAAAGCCTTGGCAAAAAAATATGGTGAGCTAGCTATTCTGCCAACTACAGAAAAAATGGATAAGTAATAATATGGTAAGTGTATGGAGATGAATAGGAACATAAATATAAGTAGTGATAACGAATTGAGCAAGAAACAAATTGTTGTTTTACTAGTGTCTATCCTACTTGGAGTTGGAATTGGTTGGCTTGGGTTTTTGTTATTTGGTGATATTGGTAATCAATGCAAGATTATGTATGTATCACAAAAAGAAATATTAAAGCTAGAAAAAGAAAGGGTAAGTAAGGAATTAGAAGAAGCAAAAATAAACCAACAAAAAGAGAAACAACAACCAAAAGAAAGCAATTTATTTTTTGGTCAAATTAATCAGGCAATAGAACTAATAAACGAGGAAACCCAAAAATATAAAGATAAAAGAACTAAAGTAATATTTGCAGCTGATGAATTTATTACAGGAGAAGGAGTGATATCAATAAGCAGGCAAGTACATCAGAATGTAATAGAGAATTTAGCAAAACTAATCAGTGACCTAAATCAGAATGATCTAGAGCAATTAAATAATAACAAATAATAGATAGAGAAATTAAATGTACAAAAAAATTCAGTATCCATTTTATAACAAAGCAAACATAGACAATATGAAGACATATAACAATTATAGATACAGTATGAATAATCAAAATACTCATTATTTAGAACGCAAACAAGATGCTAGAAAAAAGATTATGCTAGGTGGGCTGATAATAAAAGCAGGATTAGATTACTTGCATCCAAAAGATGACCAAGCTCTGTATGGCATGTTACTAGTCAGTAAAATGCTACTCGCTAGCAAACCAGAGATGCTTGAGCAATGGAGAGAAATAGGGAAAGATTTAAAGAAAATATAAATGAAACTAATACTAACAATGATTTTAGTAATTCTACTACCACAAATAACTATTGCTAAGGATTTTGGCATATATGGAACAATTTTTGAGGTTAAAGAAGAAGGATTTTTAGCAATGATCGAAAGAAAACTAAAATTAGTTGATATAGAACAGGAGAAAAGCAAGATGTTAGAAATCGCTAAAACTCGAATAGAGCAGCCAGTAGCAGTTACCAATATCAAACGTACTCAAAAAGCACAAGATTTTACTTATGATCCAAGCTATATAATAAAAGAGGATATTATTTTGCCAAATGGCAAGCTACTTCACAAGATAGGTACAAAAGTTAATCCACTAGATTATATAAACTTGGACAAGAAGTTGATATTTATTGATAGCAGAGATAAAGAGCAGGTTGAGTGGTTTAAGCAGCAACAAAGCAGCTCAGTAATAAAGGCAGAAGACAAATTGATATTAGTAGCTGGTAGACCACTTGATTTACAGAAAGAACTTGATAGAGAAGTATATTTTGATCAAGCAGGAGTTTTAACAACAAAATTTAAAATTAAGCAAGTACCAGCAATAATTCAGCAGGAAGGAAAAGTTTTAAGAATAAAAGAAGTAGAAATTGATTAGTGGTCGTAAAAAAACAGTTATAATGCACAATGGACTATATTTAGGTAAAATTTGAGCCATAGCTAATAAAATGCTATTATAAGTAAATTAATAAAATTAGAGGTGAATTATGCAAAAATGGCAATTACAAGAAGCAAAGGAACATTTTGAAGAATTAGTTGATAGTGCATTGCATGGTGAAATGCAAAAGATAGTAAAGTCATCTAGAGACGTAGTATATATAGTTTCTGCTGAAAAATACAAAGCAAGAGTTCCAAAGAAAAGTTTTAAAGAAATGCTTTTATCAATACCTAAAACTGTTGATGACGAAGAAGATTTATTTGAAAGAGCTCAAGGCAAAGCTAGAGATGTTGAATTATGAGATATATGCTTGATACCAATATACTTTCAGAATTAAACAGAAAGATACCAAATCCTAAAGTGCTTGCATGGATTGATAAAATTCCTACGAAGTTATTATATATTAGCTGCATTAGTGTTGGGGAGATAAAAAAGGGGATACTAAAGAAAGCTAAAACTGATAAATCAACAGCGTTAAATTTAGAGAATTGGCTAGAAGAAATACTAATAACCTATTCCAATAAAATATTAAATGTTGATTTAGCTGTCTGTCAAAAATGGGCTGAGTTATTAGTAATAGATGGAACAAATGATATAGATAGCCAATTTGCTGCCCAAGCAATAGTTCATGATATGGTTTTAGTTACTCGTAATACCAAGCATTTTACTAAATTTGCAGTAAAATTACTAAATCCTTTTGAGGAATTTGAATAATGTAAGAGGTAAAAACATTGACAAATATCAATAATACGGCCTTGAGCAAAAAGTTTGGCGACCCAGCTCAAGGCACAAAGACACGGTTAAGTATCCTACTGTTAGTGGCTATTTTTATGCCATTTTCAGTATCTGCAAGTATTACATGTAAGGGGCATTTTGTCAATCCAATTACTGATATTTGTTGGAGTTGCATATTGCCAATAAGCATAGGTAACGTAATTAATATTGGTAGTGGTGTAACGCCTAAAAAAAGAGATACAAAAAATCCCTCATCACCAGTTTGTTTATGTGTTAAAGCCAATATTCCTGTACCAGGTATCACTATTGGTTTTTGGGAACCAGTAAGACTTATTGATGTTACAAGAACCCCTTATTGTATGACTAACCTTGGTGGTATGTCTCTTGGTTCTGATAGCAAAAGGACTAGTAGTTTTAATAGAAGCTATGATGGCAGGCATGTTCACGATAGTTTCTATCACGTTCATTATTATATTTATCCACTAATTTATTGGCTTGAACTTATTACTGATTTTATTTGTTTAGAGCAGAGTAGCTTTGACGTGGCTTATATGAGTGAGTTTGACGTTACTTGGAATGATGAAAAATTGCAGAACCTGTTAAATCCTGAAGCTTTTTTATTTGCCAACCCTATAGCCCAAGCAGCTTGTGGTTTGGATTGTGCAAGTAGCACAGCTAGGATGCCACTAGATAGTATGTTTTGGTGTGCTGGTTGCTTAGGTAATATGTATCCATTTAGTGGAGCAAATGCTGATCATGTTGGTGGAGTGCAATCAAGTAGTTTATTAGCTATTCGAATAATTGCCAAGATGCACCGAATAGGGCTTGCGGAGGAGACATCAACTGATGAAAACACTCGGTTGGCAGGTGGAGGTAAATTGTGCCGTAAGTCTAAGGCATTAAAGATTAAGAAGAGCCAGTATAAACTACAAATGGTAAATCCAAAGTCAACATCAGATAGCATTGGTTGTTGGCCATTAGGTTTAAGTGACATGATGTATTCAACATTTAAAGAATATCCGTATGACGGACAAGATTGGGGGTATTTAGTATGGCGAAAAACCAACTGCTGTGCTTTTTAGTTACATTACTATTTAACAGTAGTCACTTAACTATAGCACAAAACATCAGCAACACTAATAGTGAATTGCTAAATAACATAAAAAATATTGAGGCAACTGATCAGCAGCAAGATTGGGCTAAAAAATTGGGACATGCAGGACAAATACTAACAAGAGAAGCTATTTTACAAAAGCTGTGTGAGTTAGATAAGCATCATTGTTTAAAGCAAGGACGAAATTGCAGTGATAAAGAATTAATAGACAAAGAACTTATTAATCCAGCAGTGCTTAAGATATTTATAAGTAGCGGAATGCCAAGTAATTTACTGAAGACCTATCATCAGCAAGCAGTAAAATATGGTGGAACATTGGTATTTAAGGGATTACCCAATGGTAGTTTTAAAGAACTTAGCAAACTAGTTATGTCAATATCAGAAAATGGTGAAGTAGGCAGTATGCAAATAGATGACGAAGCTTTTGATCAGTTTGATATTAATGTTGTGCCAGCTATTTTGTTGGTTAAACAAGAAGGTTACTTAGATGGGTGTTTTGGTAAATCTTGCAAAGTTACCTACGATAAGATTACTGGCAGTATAGGTATAAAAGTAGCTTTAGAGAAATTTGCGATTAATGGTGATTTATCACAAGAAGCACAAGAGTTGTTACAAAGATAAAAAGCAGGTGTAAGGATATAAAGATGAGAAGGATGAGGCAGATAGTTCTAATAATTTTAATGGTAACTATTACTTGTGCAGAAGCCCAATATTTAGACCCAATCAATAAGACCAATATTAATGAGGTAGATCCATTGTTTGAAAAGAATATAGACAATTATCAAAGTTGGAGTAGACAAATAGAAGATAGTAAAGCAGGTTTTGCTAGAGGAGTAGAGAATAGTCAAGGGTTAGGTGATTTAGTAGGTCATGATAAGGCGGAGTCAGAAGCGGATAGGTTAAGTAGTATAGAAGCAGGAGATTTAAGTAACAAAGGACGGAGGGAAGCAGCTAAAGACCCGTTCTATAACGAGATATTTGTTGATTATAGCAGACCTGGAATGATGGCTCATAAACAAGATGCGGAAATGATAGCAAATGCATCTGGTAAGATGATGGATAATTTGCTAGGAAAACTAAAAGATATAGGAGTGGATTGTAAGACGGTTAAAGGCAATAAGGAGATAGAGCCGCAATATTTCATGGAGCTAAGTCGCAGAGATGAAAGAGCCAAGGGAGATACCATATATGACCAGTATTTCTGTGAACGCTTACGTAATAGATACGCTTGTGTTGATGGACTTACACTACAATGTTTGCAATTTTCTGAGAAGCCAGCTGAATTAACAATTAGTCAATCGAGTATGCAATACACCCAAAATATAGCAGGCTTAGTTAAACGTATTAGTTTTGTAGAACAATATGGTCCGAAACCCTGCAGTCTTTTTAGGAGGCTTTGTGGTGGTGGTGAATCAAGTAGTTATGGAGACGGTACAGTACACGGTTTTATTAATAAAGCGAGTGGAACAACTTACCATGCTCGGGAAGCAACTTGGCAGATAAGTTTTAATATATCCGCTAAAGTGGCAATGCTTACTAAAGTACAGTTAACTGCTGCTAGTTACGGTACATTTATTATGTTTAAGTTAAATGGTCAGGTGATATTTGTTGGTCCTGCTCAGGGAAATAACCTTTTTCTTAATGGTCATAGGTCAATTGAAACTAAAGGCAAAAGAAAATATGCCGGCAAGGTTGGTAAGAGAATGACAGTCACCACTAATTATCCAATAGTTAGTACTGGTTTTGGTGAATATGCTCTAGGTTTAGACTCTATAGCTGATAGGTCTAGAGTTGAAGTAATCAACTTGTTGCCTGATATAAGGCAAGGAGACAATATACTGGAGATCAAGGCAATTGGTCGTGGAAACAACGAGGTAAGTTTTAATTTAGATGTAAGTGAGCGTATTTGTACATATTGGCAGGAGAATTGGCATGAGCAATGTAGGTTAGAGTGATAAGAGTCATGAAGTTAATGAAAATAATAAGGATTTCATTATTGAAGGTAATCGTAATGTTCAGCATAGCAACTGAAACAACAGCATTGGCTACTGGGAGATCAAACTTTGTTCCCAATTATCCTTGCCAAGAAGGACAAAAGAAGTGTTTAGCTAGTGGCGTAAGGGTAATAGATGGTTTTCAGGTACATAGAGACTGCTGGGAATGGGGGTATAATAAAATTTGTAATTATCCGAGTAAAAATAACTGTGATCAATATGCACATTGCTATTTTGTTGCACTTTTAGAGTGTTTGCTTACCGATAGCTTAGGTAATTGTGTTAACAGGAAAGAGGAATATTCTTGTAAGAGATGGATACCATCGCCTATCGAGAGTCAGAAAGTGCGGGTAGGATTTAAGGAAAAAGAAGGTCCGGAAGGTCTTGTATGTAAAGGTATACCGTGTATTGATGGTAACTGCGTGGATAAAAGCTATATGACCAATGGTGAAATGATGGATTCCATTTCCAAGCTCTATGCAGTAAGTCAGTTGAAGTCAGGTAACGGCATGAATGTTAAGTTGTTTGAAGGGCTTAGCATGCATTGTAGTAAGAAGGCAATCGGTTACAGTAATTGCTGCTCAGTAGATCAGAAAGGTTGGGGTAAAAATTTTGGAGCAGGCTGCAGTAAGGATGAGCAGTTGCTGATCGATAAGCGTAAAAAGAATCTATGTGTTTATGTTGGCAAAGAGGGAAAGCAGAATCTAGGAGTAACAAAGATAGTCAAGCATTATTATTGTTGTTTTGGTCAAATGCTGGACAAGGTCATACAGGTTGAAGGTCGGAAGCAGCTTGGTATGAGTTTTGGTAGTGGCGGCAATCCTAATTGTCGTGGTTTAACATTAGATGAAATATTAAGAATAGATTTCAATCGCGTCGATTTCACTGAGTTTATCGAGGAGTTTAAGGTAAAGTTTTTTGGCAAATATAAAGCACCAAATAACGGAGATATGAGCATGAGGGTTAAGGGTAGTCTGCAAAATATCAGGCAATATGATGACAACCCGAATAATCAGGCAAATAATCAAGCTGGTTGGAATATAGGAGCAGAAGAGGAACGTAAAGGAGAGGCTATAAGGCAAACACAACAAGCAGAGTAGAAGAAACAAGATGAAGCAAAAACTTCACAAAGGAAAGTGAAAGAACAAGAGTTAGCTGAGCTGAAGAGACAGTCAAATACTGGACATAGTTCTTGTCAGAATTGTCCTACTAAAGATCAGTTATTACAAAGGATAAAATTCTAGAACAAGATTTAATTAATGGGAACTATTAGTGGTGATTAAAAAGTTTAGTAGAATAATAATTTAACAAAGAGTTAACAGTAAATAAAGAAAAAAATATGACTAATATAGGACAAGAAAGCCAAATTAAGACGAAGCAAGAGAATAAAATAGCTATTTATCAAAGTAAAGATGGAAAAGTGACCGTAAATGTTCAGATATACGATGAAACTGTTTGGTTATCTTTAAATCAAATAGCTGAGGTTTTCCAGCGAGATAAATCAGTAATCTCAAGACACCTAAAAAATATACTTAAAGAAGGTGAATTAGAAGAATTAGCAGTTGTTGCAAAAAATGCAACAACTGCTGCTGATGGTAAGATATATCAAGTTGAATATTATAATTTGGATGCAATCTTATCAGTAGGTTACCGAGTTAATTCCAAATCTAGGGTGCAGTTTAGAAAATCGGCATCTAGTGTGTTAAAAGAGTACCTAATTAATGGCTATGGATCTAGCAAGTTATGAGATTAATATTGTTTCTATCATTAATAGCTTATTTCTCTACTAGCTATGCCCAAGGTTTCTTTGAACAAAGATATCGTGGTTGGTTATGGTTTGAGGAGAAGGAGTTGCTAAAAGAATTAGAGAAGCAACAAGAGGCATTAGTCATAGAGCAACAAAGAGAGCAAGAATACGTCAAAGCAAGGCAGGAAGTGGAACAATTTAGTAAAGAGCTAGAGTCCTTAAAATTTATGATGATCAGATATCCTGAAAATATTGAACATGCAAGAAGGTATAAAGAAAAGGAAGCCTCGATGTTAGATAATAGTTTAAAACTTGCTCATACCTTTAGGATGGTGAATTTCCTGTATCCTGAGACTATCAATTTAATTGACAGTCCAATTAATCTATATGGTAGAAGAATAAAAGAAGATATTGATCAACAAGAGCTAGCTAGCAAGCTTAAGCTACTTGCTACTCAGATAGAACTTTTTGTATTCTTTTCGTCAAATTGTCCTTATTGCATAGCTCTAGAGCCAGTACTAAATGACTTTGCTAAAAAATATGGATTTAAAGTAGAAGCAGTTAGTCTAGATGGTAGCATAAGCAAATACTTTAAAACTTATCAAAATCAGGAAATTGCTGAAAAGCTAAACTTGCAAAAAGCTCCAACAATTGTAGCTGTTACAAATGATAGTAATATTCATTTCGAACTCATTAGAGGTACAGCATCGATGTCAGAGCTTGAGGAAGCTGGGTTACTGGCAAGTGAGTATTTAAGCAATTATCCGAATAATACAGAAAATATACTTAAGGTAACAGAAAATGGTAATTAAGAATTTGGCTCAAATAATAATTATTGTTTGGTTAGTATTGATCAGTATCTTCACAAGCAGCAATAGTTATGCAGGTATAGAGAAGTTAATTAAAAGCGTTATGCCAAGTGGTACTATGAGTAATGTAACTAGATCAGCAATCGTACAAGATCAATTAGCAGGTCATATAATTGGCGGATCAGTGCTAATTAAGTCGCCACCTATAGAAGATTTACAGCTTTTTAATTTTCAAGCTCCTAGTTGTAAACTTGGAGGATTGCCTTGTGGAGCACAGTTAGATCTCAGAGGCGGAGCGTTATCGTTCTTGAAAAGTGCTGCTATGGAACGATTCCTTAAAGAAATGGTACAAAATGTTGGCGGCTATGCGGCAATTATGGCAATTAAAACCATCTGTCCGCAATGTGAGAATATTATGACTTACTTAGAGCAAATGCAAAGAAATATCAACCAATTCAATATTAATTCTTGTGACATGGCTACTCAGATCAGTAATGGTCTAGCAAGTAAAATGGATAAAGGAGCAGAACTTACCCGCCAAAGTGACTTGGTAATGACAGGCAGAGGAAGTGATATGGCAGATATTAGAGACAAGGCAAAACATGATACTGGTGATCCAACCAAAAGCAATAAAGAACTTGAGAGTTTACTTGGTGATAATTTTAATTTGGTATGGAAGGCTCTTGATAAGAAAATAAATAGCTCAGGAGATGCTACTACTTTTAAAGAATTACTCATGAGCATATCAGGGACTATTATTGGCAAAAAAGATGCTGAAGGACGTCGTTCAATAACTCATAAAAAATCATTGGTTAATAAGGAATTAATAGGGGAGTTTATTGGAGTTCGTAGTGGTAATGTAGATGTAGAATTGTATAAGTGTGATGAAACAAACTTATGCTTACTCCCCCAAAAAGCCAAAACTAGGTTATCCGATAAAGATACACTATATGGTAGCATTGATCAGATGCTATTTTCTATGGTTAAGAAAATAAAGAATAATAACGGTAATTTTACTGAGGATGAAGAAAATCTAATTGCTTTATCATCCATTCCACTAACTAACAAGATTCAGAGAGAACTTGCTACTAATACTGATAATGCTTACTTAACAGTACGGATAGCTGAATTTGTTGAAAGCTTATGCTATGACGTAGTAACCAACTACCTTACTAAATTATTACAACAAACTTCTGAAGCAGTATCAGAGCTTTCTTACTTGCAGCTTGCAGATATAGGAGTATTTACCAACTTTGAGCAGGAAGTCAATAACACTATTAGCTTTTTGATAAGTAACAGAGAAAATGCCTTTAGGCGTTATAATATTATTGAGCAAACCAAGATGAGAATGTTGCAAGAGGAAAAATACTTTGAAATGAAGTTTCAGGAGTTTATGTCCACTAATCAAATGGATGGATAAAAGCTAGGTAGGAAAAGGATAATAAGGTAAATAGGTAAAGAAATATGGAACTTGATTTAACAATTCATACTTATGGTTATTACGATGCTTTGTATTATATATTAAATGGCCTTGCAATGCTACGCAATAGTGAGTTTTATACAGATCTAGTCAATAGTTTATGTGTTTTGACTTGCTGCTATTATTGTATTCGAATAACTTACAGTAATAATTCTATGGTGTGGCGGGCATATGTACTTAAAGTACTTGGTATGATTGTACTAATTAACGCATTATTACTGCCTAAAACAGAAATGATTATTAAAGATCATGTAAGTAAAATAATAGGCAAGGTTGATAATATTCCTATAGCTTTTGCCCTGCCCGTTGGCATATTAGAAGAATTTGGTCATTTGGTCACTATTGGTTTTGAACAAGTATATGCACCGATAGAAGCTCTTGTTAGTACGTCACCTATATTTTCTTATTATAATTATGGTATGTTATTTGGTGCAAGACTAAAAAAGGAATTACGTCAGGTTCGTATTAAAGACCCAGAGTTTGTAGAAAATATGCGTTCTTTTATCAAGCAATGTGTTGTACTACCAGCAATGATAGGCTATCAGTTTACTCCTAAACAATTAATAGATACTCCTGATATTTGGAAATTAGTGAGTAGCAAGGCTGGCACATTGACCCGTCTTTACATTAGAAACGGTAAGAATCTGCGTAATGTTACTTGCCAAGATGCAGCAAATCTCTTTGAGAATTATTTTGATGGAGAGATCAAAAGGGTAGTATCAAAAAATGCCAATACAGAATTTGCTAAAGCAAGAGGTGGATCAGATTATGTCCCTTCAGCTAGGTCATCAAGCAGTTCATCAAGTATCCTATCAAATATTCTCGAGAAAAATATTAGTAGTCTTTATGGAGGTGGTCAAAAAGCAGGTGACATACTAAGGCAGCAAATGATGATTAACAGTATATCTGATTATACCGCAAGTAACTATGCAGTAGCTCGTTCTCGAACCAGCCAAGAAAGTGGTTGGTTATTATCAAGTGATATGGCTAGCTTGTATTTACCAATGTTACTAGTCGTAATAAAATGCATAGTCTATGCCTCGTTTATGTTTTTAGTGCCAATGTTAATCTTTAGTGGTGGCATAGCAAAATATACTTCTTATCTGACTTTAGTTGCCTCACTACAATTATGGCCGTCATTAAATGCTATTATTAATATGATCATGGGTACTTATAGTAATTTAAAAACTGGCTCAAGTTTAATGTTAAGTTTCAGTAGTAGCAGCACAATCCTAAATCACGTTGATACAATAGTAACAGTAGCAGCAGGTTTGCAAATGGTAATACCATTTTTGGCATTTGCTATTATGCAATCGGGTGTTAACAGTCTTGGTCATTTAGCTGGCTCAATTATTGGTGGACTGCAAGCAACATCGGGTAGTATAGGAGCAGAGATAGCAAGTGGTAACAGAAGTATTGATAATGTTTCAGAAGGAAATAGCCAACACTATATGAAGTCAGGATATAAGACGGACTATAATATGCAATATGTTGAAGGTGGCAATAGCTGGCAACAAGCTGATGGTAGTATAGCTCGCAATAATCCTGATGGTAGCGTAATTTACAGTGGTGGTCAAGGTATTAACACTTCGGTTGGTATCACCAAATTTAATCTAGAACAAACAGCCCAGAATCATGTAACTCAAGGCATACACACGTCTGAAAGTTTGCTTAAATCAGATCAAAGATCGTTGTCAGAGGCAAGGAATGATACTTTTAGTGACACAGCTGATTTTGTTGCCAATATAGCACAGCGTGAACATAGTGGGAAAACAATTGATTATAGTAAAGCTGGAGAATATGCGAAATCTTTACAGCAAGCAGTACATAATGCTAGATCGCTTAACGAGAAGTATGGTTATGGTTGGCATCAAGCTGCAAGAACAGCTTTGACAGTAGGTGCATCATTGAGTACTCCACTAAAAGGTCTTACTGGTGTTGGTATATCTAGTAATATAGAAGGATCAATAAGTGGTCAAAACTCTAGTGATCAATCATTTGGTGAGGAGATTGATATATCTAGACAAAATAATACTAATGAAAGCTATGTTAATATTGTTAAAGCTGCGTCAAATAAAGCATGGGGTCAGGATAATAGTACTGAAAAACATTATAGCGAGGCGGTAAGAAGCAGTTATGAATGGCAACAAAGATTAGAAAAACAAGTATCAATGCGTCAAGAAACATTAGATAATTGGTACAAAACAAAAAGCAGACTTGAATTAGAATCAGCGACAGTTAACAAAGATATGTATCAAGAAGTGTTAGACCGCTGCGTAATAGAGTTTGGTATGGATGCAAACTCTGTGAGGAAGCTAGTAGACAAGCAGCATCCTGACGTGATGAAAGTATGGAATAAAATAGCCTCTGAAGAATTACAAAATTTAATACCTGAAATAAATAGTGGTAAGCACCAAATATCGGGTCAACATGCAGAAAAAGCATTAAATGATTTTAGCAATGAACATGATAAGAAAATTAATAGAAATCCAAGCTCACAAGTTAAAGAAGCAACAGCAAAAAGAGGTATTAACATTAATAATGAAGAATTTACGACAAATATCCATGGAAAAGAAGAAAAACTTAAAAAGCAGTACAAAAAAGTAACTGCCAAAAATACCGAGCAATATAATAATATCAAGCAAGTAAATATACTTGAGCAGGGAGACTTACAGGCACAGATTAATAAATATGAAGAAGATAGAATTGGACAGGGGAAATTTATTGGTGGTCCTTTAGGAATAGGTGGACCAACTAAAGGATCGCAAAGGACAACTCAAGTTAACAAAGGAGCGTATGAAAATGCACGACAAGTTAAACCGAAAGATGAGTAAGCAGTGATCAATTAACGATCTGAGTTATAGATATTAGAACTTAAATATCTATAAGAAGGATCATTAATAATATCAGGAGACCTTATAGTATTACTATGACTAATACTGCTATAGGAATTGCTATTAAAACTAGAAGAGGGAAAATTAGCATGATATGTTCCTGCTTTCATACCAATAACCTCTTCTTTCCAAGCATTTTTGTCAAATAAAATAGAAATAGGAGTATTTTTACATATGAAATATAAGATAGGTAAGGTAAGAGCTATACCAATAATGGAAGCAATCGTTAATTCATTAAAATTTTTAGATATGCATGCAGTGGTAAAAAATATATTAACTAAAAATACTATCCCTAACCCTTTGGGTAGCCTATTTGTTAAGTCTTCACCTTGGCTATTTAAGAATATTTTATTGTCAGTGTATTTAACTTGGTTAAATCTAGTAAGTATGTATGGTATTAAAGTTAGTGATAAAACCAAGGAAACCAAACCTCCAATACCTGAAAAATCTGCTATTTGTTCGCTCAAAAAAACACTAAAGCATATCCCCAGCCAAAACATTAAGTTCCAAAAATTATCTTTATTTAGCCGTGATTTGATCCAATTCATAACAAGCCTCAAGTTTAGCATACCTAAATCAATAATATCATGGTTTGATATTTTAAGTAAAGAAATAATCAAGATTTTGGTTATTATAATAGTTGGTTTTTCACAAAATATGGTGTTTGCACAAGATTTAGCGGGATTAATTAGCACAGTTGAAAAAGAGCATAATATACCAAGTGGTTTATTGAAAGCTATTGCTGAAGTAGAGTCTGAAATGAAAGTTTATGCAGTAAATTTAGGTGGTAAAGCGTTCATTGCCAAATCTAAGGCGGAAGCATCTAAAAATATACTTTCTTATCTGAGAAAAGGACATACAAATATTGATATTGGCGTAATGCAAATCAATTGGTACTGGCATAAAAGACATTTTTCTAGTCTTGATGAAATGCTTACTCCTAAAAATAACGTTGAATATGCAGGCAAACTACTAACTGATTTATATCTGCAACATGGTGATTGGCAAAAGGTCGTCAGACTTTATCATTCTGCCAAGCCATATCATCATAAGCAATATTCAAGAAAGGTACTATTGTCTTGGCTTGGGAGCTAGGATGGTACTATAAATTTACATTAGTTTATTTGTAGTAGTATTTTTTGAATTATTATTACTACTAATAATTTGCATTTGCAGATTATTAGTAGTACTGAATCCATATAAAAACAATATGTATATTGTTTTTATATGATGTTATAGTAATATATAAGTTTACTTATGAGTTTATAATTATGAATTGGTCTTTAAGAAAATTAACCTGCAAACAGCTAATGAATCAATTAAGTCCATTACAAAATATGATAATACCAAGTAACGGATGGTTAAAAAACATAAGAACTGCAATCGGTATGACAAGTCAGCAGCTAGCTCGTCGGTGTGGGGTTAGCAAACAAAGAATCTTACGTATAGAAAATGATGAGGTATTGATGAAGACAACCCTTGCAACTTTAGAAAAAGTCGCAAGTCAACTAGGTTGCAAGTTAGTTTATGCTATAGTTCCAGAAAAAAACTTACTAAATATTATAGAAGAGCAAGCAGAAAGAACGGCTATAGATAGGCTAAAGGAAATATCACATTCGATGATATTGGAAGATCAAAAAGTAATTGATAAAAAACAGCAAGAGCAAATTGAAATTCTAAAAGAAGAACTAATAAAAAATAATATAAAAACTATTTGGCAATGAGATTTATTTACGCTGAAGGTGCTACTCCTTTAAATCAAGATGAAATCAATAATTTATTACCAAAACATTTAACCACTCAAAGTGAGCTAAATGAATGGGAACAATATAATATTTTAAAAGCAGAGGAATGGGTATTACAGAGAAAAAGGCAAGATATTTTATCAATAAGTTTTGCACAAAAATTACATAATAAAATGTTTGATAACACTTGGAGTTGGGCGGGTAAGTTTAGAAAAACTCAAACCAATATAGGAGTAAATAGTATTTATATAGGGCAGGAACTCAAATTATTATTTGATAATACTATTTACCAGTTAACACATAAAATTTACTCTTTACGAGAAACTGCAATAAGATTTCACCATAGGCTGGTATTTATCCACCCATTCCCAAACGGTAATGGAAGGTTTTCTAGGCTCTTCGCTGACCTTATATTAGTAAGTCATAATGAGCATAGATTTAGTTGGGGTAGAAGCAATTTAATTTGTGATAATGCTACTAGAAAACAATATTTAGAAGCTCTAAGAGCTGCTGATAATAATGATTATAGTAAATTAATAATATTTGCTGATAGTTAAACAATATTCAAGAAAAGTAGCATCATGAACTTAGTGGTTAATCGAAAATGTATTATAATAGATAATAAATTAAGAGAATATACATACCAATGGTTGGTCTTTAAAATAAGATATATTTTATAAACTTATTACTTTAAATTTAGTCAAATTGTATGCTAAGTAATTTTATAGGTGGTGGTCAGATATTCTTGCATAAGATCAGGATGTTTATGCAGGTATTTAATCGCTCTATTGCTATTTCGTGTATTGTAAGTGTGATAATTACCATAGTTTTAGCTTACCCTAAGCTAAGACTGTATGATTTATCTGCTGCTGTAACTTATCAGAAAGCCTTACTAGCCAGTAACTTTGATAATAGCGTGCGTCCTATTAAGGTAATGATCAATCCTAAAGGCAAAGAATATGTTACCCTAATTAATGCCTATAATCATGCTGGTTTATATAGGAGTAATATTGATCCACAACTGATCTTGACTTCCTCTAAATTTAGTAAGAATTATTATCAGCTGGTTAATTTTATCAAAGCTAAGTTACTACTCTGCCTTGGTTTGATGTTTGCTATTTTTGTTAGCATCTTTCTGCTGTGGGCAAAATTTGGTAAGTCGGTATCACTAGAAAAACAAATTAGCGGTAGTACTATCAAGTCAGCAAAAGAAATAACTAACTATTTAAATAAAGCTAATAAAGCAAGTAAATTCATTGTAGGTAGCATGCGACTTGTTAAAGATAGCGAAATTAGGCATATTATAGCTATTGGCACTACTGGTTCTGGTAAGACTAATTTGTTTAATAATTTAATTCCGCAAATCAGGAACTTTCAACAACCAGCATTGGTCGTTGATCAAACAGGGGAAATGATAGAAAGATATTATAACCCGGATAGAGGAGATATTATCTTTAATCCATTAGATGCTAGATCTCATAGTTGGGATTTTTGGACTGATACTAGTTCTAATAATAGTAATAATCATGAACAAGCAGAATATATTGATCCAAAGTTAGATAAATTTGCTAAAGTACTGTTTAAGTTTAACAAGAAGACTAGTAGCGGCTTTGATCCATTTTGGAATAATAGTAGTGCAACTATTTTTTGTGCTTGTGTTCAATCCTTAATAAAAGAAGGCAATAAATCAATTACTGAACTGCAGAAAATGTTACAGCTATCTTCTAGGCAATCACTTGAGAAAAAGTTAGCTAATACAGTAGCCGCTAGATATTTAACAGCCAGTAATAAGACTACTGCTAGTTCTATTTTATCAGTGCTGGCGACTAGTACTGCTCCTCTAAATCTCTTATTTGACTCTGAAAAAAAGTTTTCCCTGACCAAATATTTTACTGAAGTAGCCCAAGGCAGTCCCGCTTGGTTATTCTTGAGTAACAGACCAGATATGCGAAACGTTACAATGCCGCTAACTAGCTGTTTATTTGAACTAGCAATTTCATGTCTAATTGGTATAGGGATCAATGAAAAAAGACGTATGTGGTTTATTATCGATGAACTAGCGTCTTTAGGTAATTTGCCTAGCTTTCCTACTTTAATATCAGAATCACGAAAATATGGTGGGTGCGTTCTTTGTGCTACTCAATCAATTAATCAAATATTCGATAATTTTGGTATGTTGCAAGGTAGTAGTATCTTTGGCCAATTTGCTACTAAGTTTCTCTTTAGAAGTGATGAGCCAGCTACAGCTAAAATTATCACTGAGATATTTGGGCAACTGGAATATGCTACTAGTCAAAAAAATACTTCTTATGGAGCTCATGAGTTTCGAGATGGTATTAGCTATAGTGAAAATACTAAACATAAAGCTTTAATCACTACCGATGATCTTGCTACTTTAGCAGATTTAGAGTGTTTTGTTGGACTACCTGAGCCAAAAGCTAGAATAGCTAGAATTAAAGTGCCTTTAGCTGTGGATGTTCCTAAAAAACACCCATATTTTGTTGCTGCAAGCAAGTTTCCTGAGCATTATAATAATTCCATTGATAGTTATAATGTTCAGGAAGCTAGTGTTTCTGATATTTCAAATGACCAAGCAAGTATAACAGATGTTGAGCAAGTAGTACCACAATATCCACGCAAGGATCAACCTTGGTGGCAAGAAGCTAGGCAAGAATATGTTGTTATAACTAACGAGTATAATACATTAACGAATATTCATGGTAAAAAATGAGTAAAAAAATAACGACTGACTTTACTACAGTTTATGACAAAGTAGACAAGCACTTTACTACATGTATAGAACTTATTAAAGAACTGCCATATATTAAACGGGAGGTTCAAGATATTTTAGCATCTTTTAGTGATTCCACTAAGCAATATAGTAATAATATTAATATTCAGTTGGAAGATTTTAAAAAAAATCTTTCTAAGCTTAGTGAGGAGTGTTATATCTTAAGCAAAATACCAGAAAAGTTAGATAAAAGCATAATAGCTATAGCCCCTAAAGTTGCTGAGGAAATTCAAAGTCACAACCAACTTAAAATAGATGAAATGACTATAGCGATTAATAGCTGTAGTCAAAATCTCAATAAAATTAAAGATGATATTGAGTCTCTTAGGATTAATCGTAGCAAGAATTTCTTTCCTGTGGTAGCGATTAGTCTTAGCTTATCAACTATTACTACAACCACTGTCCTTTATTTTGTGTTACAATGGTTTCCACCACAGCAAAAATATCTAGTTGATAAAGCTCACGATATTCATACAGAAGGAGTAGTACAAATATTTGATATGCAAGGTAAATTCTGTAATAAAGCAAAAATAATCAAGGATTAAATATGCAAATAAAGACCAAATTCGATATGAAAATGGTAGATTAAATTAAAGAAATTGAGTATAATTCATATTATGAACATTTTTATTACTAATATTTGTCCAATATTATCAGCACAGGCACTTGATAATAAACGAGTCCTAAAAATGATAGTTGAGTCTGCTCAATTACTTAGTACTGCTATTTTCTGCAATAGTCAAATTGTATATCCTGATATTTATAAACCTACCCATTTGAAACACCCTTGTACTATTTGGGCATCTTCAAATAGAAATAACTGGTTTTGGCTTTCTGAACATCTTATAGCTCTTTGTCATGAATATACACATCGTTATCATAAGAAACATAAAACTCAACAATTAATCAGCAACTTACTTAAATATTCTTCGCATTTAATCGACGATAATAATATGACACCATTCGTCAATTGCACTAAATCAGACTATTTACAAATTGATTTTTCTAATCACTCTAATACTTTTAAAGCATATCAGCAATACTTAACTGTAAAATGGAATAACGATATAATAAAACCAAAATGGACAAATCGTTCTATTCCAAAGTGGTATACTCAGGAATATATTCAAAATTATTAACTGATGTTACGCAGCTAACCATTTTCGCCTTTACACTGCCTAATTTTATAAAAATACTTAGTTGTTGTAAATCTTGTGTCTGTTTACTGTTTTCTCTTATTCCATATCTTGTTTTTCAAGCACTATTACTAATTATAAATTTATGATGTTTCAACTTCTTTAGTAATTAAAGATCGTATCAATGCATTAACCGCTTGCTGCTGCTCTGAACTACGAATTTTCATAAAATTCTTTGAAACCTCTATGTACATATGCTGATTTTCAACAAATACTGGCTGTACAGTATCAGCATCTTCTAAATCTTTATAAAAATACTCTATATTTTTATCTAGTGCTTTAGCAATAAGAACTAAGCTACCTATTGATATTCTATTAATGCCTCTTTCGTATTTTTGTAACTGCTGCCCTGTTACTTCTACTATATCCGCCAGTTGTTGTCGTGACAATCCTTTAGCAAGTCTTAGAGAATAAATCTTTTCTCCAATAAGTTGATCGATCTTATGTAAATAGTCATTTCTTCTTGCTATCATTTTTTTAACATTGATGGTATCATATCTTAAAAGCCTTCATTATACTCTTCAAGTTTTCTAAAATTATGTTATGATAAGTTACTTAACGTGTCAATAATTTAATTTATTATTATAAAAGTAACCTTATTTTTACCTTTGATATATAACTAATTTGTTGTTTGTCAAAATTCTTCCAAATTTATAATCGTAATTGGGGTAAGGCTAAAAATAGCAACCCATCTTTAGTAAGTTGTTTAAAACCTGTTCCTTGTCCTAGGTCTATATAAATCACACAGCTTGATCTCCTTAATGATTTTTGGACCACAAATCCATGTTATATTGTTTGCAATATTCAAACATATCAACTGTGTTAGGATGGTGTATACCAAACTCCTTAATTTGTGGCTTGCCAAAGAATTTATAATTATATAAATCTTTGCTTTTACAGGCAGCTTTTGCCCCTTTGTTATATAATTCACTTACTTGAGCAACATTTTTACTTCTATTTCCATATAAATAATGATATATAATAAAAGATTTTTTATAAGATTCTATAGCTTGCTTAAGCCTATCTTGGGCAAACAAAATATCACCTTGTACTACATAACTAGCTGCTAAATCAGAATTTTTAGAATAATTTATGTTCTCCGAATTGTTGTTTTCCTCTGCTAACAATATAGCCTTATTAATGTATTCAGAAGCTTTATCTATTTTACCTAAACCTAATTCACTTCTTGCCATTTCTGTATAAATATCTGCAAATATTTCATGATCTTCATGCTTTATGGGCTTACGCATATCATATAACTGTTGAGCTTGAGCATAAGCTTCTTGATATCTACCAAGACAATTCAGTACCATTGCTCTATAAATATAAGTTCTGCTAAGGTATAAGTCATTAGCATGGAATCCATTTTCTATAAGAAGTTCAATACTTTGATCTCTATATTCTAAAGCTTCGTTATATTTCCCTTGTGTATAAAATAAGTAAGCCTTTAAAAAATATATTGTATATATATGTTCTACTTCTTGTGTTGCTAATTTTTCAATCTTTTTAAGTAATTCTTCAGCCAATTTTATCTCACCTATCTCTATATACGTTATACATATTTGATGAATTAAATTAAATATTAGAGCATCCTTGCCTTCATCATTATCAAGTGTATATAAAACTTCTAATGATTTAGTAAAATAAGAAATCGCTGTTTCAAAATCTTTTTTTAACCCATTATAGATTCCTATTGCCCCTAAATATCTACTGTAATAAAATTTGTAATTCTCAGGCATTTGCCATAATTTAATTTGTTGATTTTTTTGATTAAACCAATCAACCATTTGCTGGATTTTGCTATTATCACCAACGTTTATATATAAAGACAATAACTCACTTCTTAATTTAAGCATTGCATATAAATCTATATTGTATTTTTCAGAATTATTTAAAAGAATAGTTAAATTCCCGAGTATAGTATTTGCCGTCATCCAGGCGTATTGTAAATGTCTAGTTTTTGATTTTGGAAGTTTAGTAATAATATTTTCTAAATATATTTTATTATTATCACCATTTAGTTCTATTATTTTATTGCTAACTATGTCATGCATCTCAAAAACAGGGTTATCTTCGTTAGAGTCAATATTGCTAATTAGCATGAATTTGGATAATTGATATATATCGTCATTAAGGGTATCCGGATTATCAGTGATGGTAGTAAGTAATTGTTTTGAAAAACTTTGATTGTTCAATAAAGCTATTTTATTCAGCAACTTTATTGCACTTGGTTTTAATTGTTGAATAACCATATTAATATTTGTTGCTATTTTATCAGTCGCTTGATAAATTTTCTTTTTATATTCCTCTTTATCTAAACCTTTAATTTTATTAAGCAATTGAGTTCCTTGCACTATCAATATTGGGTAACCACTAAAAGATTGCGTTAAAAATTCGATACTATTATTATCCTTGTTGTCTAATAAGTTATTAGCTAAAGCTACAATAGTAGGTCTATCAAGTAGGGTCATTGCTATAATATTAGGTAACTTTTCATTATCTTGCGAACAAAACGCGACATGACCATTATGTTCCCAATCAATTAAATCCTGTACTTTTTTATTTTCATTAACTTTTAAATTATCAAACACCAATAACCACTTATTAGTAGAAGTTAAATATGATATTACTTCTTTTTTTGCTAAAGCAACTTCTTCAGATATATTAGTTTTTCTAGTGCTATTTAGCTGCTTAGCTAACTTAACAAATTGTTCGTTCAAATCAAGGTTACAATCAAAAAACCAAATAAGATCATAATTATTTTCATAAGCATACATCCTAGATAGCTGAGTCTTGCCTATTCCGCTAGTACCTACTAAACTTGTTTGTTTATATTTACTTAAATTGCCCTTAATAGTCTTAAGTTGTTGCTCATGGTTGACAAAATAACTAACTGGAGTGATTAAATTAGATACTTGTTCTTGAGCAAAAGTATTACTATAAATAATTAGTAAAAATAATGTTAAAAATTTTTTCATACACTGAGCTTCTGCATATATCTTTTATTTGACTATACCTAATTTTTCTACCATTTACAACAGATGCGATAGCATCCCCCAAGACATCGATTTAGTAAACATTTTCAATGCTTCAAAATAAGATAATAAAACGTCTTATCTTTTAGTAATGTAGTATACCTCTCCTACTTCAAGAGTTGTGTTCACAACTCTTGAAGTAGGAGTTATTTACATCTTCATTATATTATTTTTTCCCGTGTTAGCTCTGATTGTTTTTGCTGATCTAGCTGTTGTTTTTGTCTATATATCTCTGTTAATCTTTTTTCTATTTCTGTATTCTTCAAATAAGGAGCAATTAGCTTATCATTCATCCTATATTCTAAATAAGATTTTGCATCATAAGTATTATTGTTAATTTTTATCATCCCATGTTCTTTAAGCTCTTGTATTTCAGGACTCAATTCTTTTAGTACATGTGCTTGACGTTCTTTATATAATTGCCTTGTTAGCACAGCTACTTGCTTTGTATCTTTTATTCCTTCCACTAGCATTATTTCAAAATCAGCCCCTCTTATATAAGGCTTTATTTCCTGATTATTCATTAAGTCATTTAAATAACTTTGTACGGTCTTAAATTGTTGCTTATTTTCTTTAATTAATATCCCTTGTTCTTTTATTATTTTTATATCTTGTTCAATTTGCTTCTTACAATGTTGTTGACTAAATTTAAACATTAATGGTGCTACTCTATCCTTTAACTCTGAAGTATTTCGTTTTAATTCCCTAATTAACAGTTCTTCTTCCCATATATTATGCTTTGCTATATATAAACTATCCCTTTTAATATTCTCTAATAGATCAGGCTGGCAGTCATACACTCTCCTTTTATCATTGATGCTCTCTTCTTCCATTTCTTCTGATATACGATAAGTTAAACTTTGATAGTCCTTACCCATCTTTAAACTTAAGTCCCTCTCTTGCTCTAGGCTATTCAGTAATCCATTAACTTGTTGTAATTCTTGCCGTTCCTTCTCTATTTTATTAAATTGTGGAATTATCCAATCTCTAAAACTATCGACCCGTATTTTATCTACCGCCTTTACCATATCGTTATATTTTAATGGCTTTATTTGATGCTTTAGATCCTCTACATTGAACTTATCATTAAATTTTTGTATTTCATCTATCCTATCCTTATACACTTCAAGTACTATTTTTAACTCTCTATTTTTATTATCATTAATGCTAACAATTTCTTTAAATGCTTGCCCTAAGCCTTTTTCCTCCCCTATCTTGATAATGTCACTTAAACTATCTGCACTATATGTTTTTAGTTCTTCTAACTCTGAAGTCCATTTATTGATCAATTCATTATTTATCAATCTAGGGTTTTGTCCTTTATATTTCTCTATTATCTCCTCTATTCTTCTCTCATAACTATTATTCTTAGCCAGTTTTATTTGAACTTTTTGCTGTAGTTTTTGTATGTAAGTTAGATCTTTTTCTACTAAACTTTGCCACCATTTACTACTACAAAGATTATCATATATTTTACTAGATATTTTTACTTTATCATCGTAATCTAGTTTATTACTTGTTTGATTTCTCGCTTGCCTTATTTGATAAGTTTTAATTTGCTGATATACTGTTTGCTCTATGGCTCTTTGGTAAGCTTTAATTATTTTACCCTTTATCCCACTTAATTGTTCTTGATGTAGCAAGCTTACATCTCTGACCATAATATGATATAGTTCTACCCTATCAGCACCATAAGATTCTAAACTTGCAATGTGAGATTGATAATGATCGTCATAACCGAAACTACGACCACTACTGTCATAACTTAAAGTTCTTTGTTTTTGCTCGTATTCATGTTGCAGTTCTGCTATTAATTTCGGTAATTCTAGACACTCTTTATCTTTGATTTCGCTATTCACGGCTATAGCAACTAGTGTATCTCGGTATAAACTATCTTGTAATCCTAAAAACTCATGTTTACTCCCATCTTTTTTGGTAGTTTCAGCATATTTCACGTAATAGTTAGCTTCTGATGAGGTAAGCTTCTCTTGCCAGCTGACTTCTTTTGCAGCTTCTTGTCTTATGTGTTCTGTGGCAAATATAGTACCGCTACTTCTAGCTTGCCACAATATTCTTTCTCCTATTGCTCGTTCTTTCTGTGGTAGTAATTGTTGTAGTCTTGCAGCCATAGACTGACTATAAGATAAGGAACTATTTTGTTGCTGACAATTTATGATAGCTTCCCTGATATTGTCTATATTGCAACCTACTGGTAATTGGTCAGCCAAGTCCCATTTCTCTAGTAAGATGTCGGTATGGATAGTACCATTAAACTCTAGTTGACTTGGGTCAATGATAGTTACATTGCCAATATGACCATTAGCCTCATTAATCATGTGGCATATTGTTCTAGCCGCTTTGATGCCGGCTTGATCATGATCAGGCCAAATAACTACTCTTCTACCTCGCAATTGCTGCCAATTTGCTTTATCTGCCGAATTACTACCACCCAACCAAGATAGTACAATATATTCGGGCAGTAATTCTTGGGCTTTATCACAGGTCCTCTCACCTTCCACTATTAATATAGTAGTATTTAATTTACTCTTCTGCTCATCTGTTATTTTCTCTATATGATAGATCGGTTTATAACCATTATCACTAAAACCCTTTAACCGCCAAGCTTCTTTATTTAATGATTCATTTTGGCAATAGCTCACTGGTAGTACTTGCTTCGTTCCATCTTGGTTACTTATCAGTCTAACCGTTAAACCTATTAGCTGGCTCTTATCATTTCTGTAATAATAGATGCCTGCAATAGTATTACTTTTCAGTATACCAGCCAAGTGAATATTAGGATCGAATTTAGGTGCAGATTCAGGGACGTAAGGCTGTGCATACCATTCATTGATTGGTTGTGTCACTATCTTTTCATATCCATCACTTTCTTGTAGTTGCTTATTGCTGCTGTAGTTATCATTATGATAATTATTTGCTCTAGCCCTAATACCAGATATCGAGGCTACTTGCTCTAATGCTTCTAATTTGCTGCAGTTAAGAGCCTTCTGAACAAAAGAAAATATATTGCCTCCCTCTCCTGTACTATGACGAATCCATAATCCTTTCCTTAAATTCATACTCAAACTGCCAAGGCTAATCTCAGCACCACTCCTTTTAAAATTTTTGCCATCACTATTAATCCTTCTAGCATAGCTTTCAAAAATATTACGATAATTATATTCACTCAAACTTTGGATAACTTCATTGAAGTCTAATCTCTCATTCCTAGCTGCATTAATGCTATCATATTTGTTAGTTTCTAGTCTAACTTTACCGTCTCTTACTTCCTCTATTTTGTTGCTAGTTATTTCTTTCTGATCTTCACCTTGAATATCAGCCGAGATGGATATGGCTAATTTAGCTAGTTCTGCATCATTAATATAGTTATAATATTCATAAATAAGCCCTTGTAGATCATCTTCTTTTGCTAGTGCTGCCAAATTTTCTATAGTTAGTTTTCCCTCCTTTTGTAAAAGGTAAAGCTGATCCAAAAAGCTCTGTTCATATTTATTAGGCAAACTAGCAGTTAACGACGTTATTTCTGCTGATAAGCTCTCAAGTAACTTCAGATAGTTTCCTGTTGTTAGTTTATTTTGTAGTTCTTGTGCTTTAATTACACCTTGCTCATAATTTCTGAACCTTTTAGCTATGACCTCAAAATTGTTAATAGCATCTTTCCGACGCTGGCTAATACCCAAAATGTTACCAAAGCCAATACCTCTAAAATTACCCAGTAATTTAGGATTTTTCTTTACTTTAGAAATGGTATCTGCTAATTGCTCATACCGGCATTCTACTAACAAATCTTGCCATTTCTGCAGTATTTTTGATACAGGAGTTTTATATATACGACTTAAGAATTCAGGGAATAATTTTTCCCGATAAGTAATTATTTCTGCTAGTTCTTTTTTTATCTCTTGATGCTCTATACTAGTCTTTTCTAATAGTTCAGTTCTCTCTGTTAGTAACAGCTTGGTTTCAGTAATAAATTCATTGAGATTAGCCAAATTAGTGGTAAAGATATTTATCAAGTTTGTATTATTTAAGGAGTCGGTACTATCATTTTGGGTGGAATGCAAACCATGACAAATCTCCACCATTTGTCCCCAATGATTATTTGTAATTAATGTTGCTCCTTGATTGATGTTGTTCAAGAAGTATTTATAAGTTGAATAGCCGGCATGTTTTTGGATTGTCTGATAATTTAAATTAAGCTGGATAAGTCTATCACCCATCCTTACTTGATCCTTAACATCGCTACCTCCTGCATCTTTAATACTGACACTACCATGATAATTATCACAAATAATTTTAGCATGTTCTTGCAACTTTGCCTTTGCTTCTTGTAGTTCCTTATAGATAGTTTCTAGTTCCTCCCTATCATACTCTGACAGATATTGCCAAATAAGCTGATTACGCTTCTCTTTTGATAATGTTGCCCATAATATTTTTTTACTACTAATATCTTTACTATCAATCTTTTCATCAACCTCTCTATTAAACATTAAATCATACGGGTCTATAATAATTTCTCTAACATTCTGTATCTCGACATTAGCACTTTGCTTAAATAGCACACATAGTCCAACTAGTTTAATAGGCATTTCTTGACGCTCTCGCCATTCTTGCATCTTACCACGTAAATCAAATACTTCTCGTCTAGAGTCTAAATAATTCTTAATTACTTGTTGATTAGGGGTTAAATTATCAAGCTTACGGTAATCAATTGCTAAATTATTATCTACTCTTCTACTGACCCCTAACATTAAACCAATATACCAAGTAGGTATTTCTTCCCTAACTAACTTTGAATCTTTTCCACCTGATAGCTTATAGGTATATGATTCTATACTAAACCGTTCCCGTCCTTTTGCCGCATCCTCTTCCACTCTTCTATAAACTATATCTTCTAATACATCTCTAGCTCCATACAGTTTTACCTCATATCTAAACCTACTCATCAACACATTAAATGCTTCATAACCCATAATAGCTTCATGGTATATTTTCATATAGTCCACTGTCTCACCTTCTAGCTTATATCCAGTAACTGCATAACCATATTGAAATTGAACAGGATATAGTGGGTCAGATGTATCAATCTTGACTATCTTCTTACTGCCATCAGCTTTATGTACTAGCAACTGCACGCAGCCATGACCAAACTTATTGGGATTATTAAAATCTATAACTGTTGCTACCTCGCCATTTAGCACTCCATTAAACCCCTTGTATTCTGCCTTGTTACTGGTAAAAACTATTTGCTCACCTCGCAACAATTCTATCATCTCATAGCCAGATTTAAAATTACCACTCAGTCCCTTTAAAATACCAGCCTGTTTTAACTTCTCTCTAACTTGTATGTTAAAATAATTCACAGCCACATTAGTATAAGCACCTATTACTATCGACCTAATCGATACTAAATCATCTCTAGCTAAATTCTTGGCTTGCTCTAAATACTCATTAATATAATCTGTTACTAACGCTTCTTTAGTTACTTGTACATTGTCATAAATATTAAATACTCCAAGCCCTTGATAAATCTCTAATGCTTTTTCTATCTTATAAAGACCCATTAGCTTGGTAGCTTCCCTTTGTAGTCTCATAGTCCAGTCGTCTTGGTGTTTATGACGCATCACTTCAGTTAATGTACTTACCTTTGCAACAGTACAAATCTTCTTAAAAGCCCCAGCCATACCAACTGCAGCAAACTGATTATTATCACCCACTATTATCGCTTTTGACCCTGACTTTAATACTGTACTTAGTAAATAGTCCATATTTGCCAACTCGACCATATTAGCTTCATCTATGATTAATATGGTCTTATCATCTAACTCTCCACTAATATTTTGATACAAACTCAAACTAGTCTCTATTCTGCCTTGATGTTGATATTCTATTTCCTTATAATAATCAGAACGCAGCATTAACTCAAACGTTTGTCCCTTAGCTTCTTGCCATTCTTTACGCAGTAGTGCTGTATTCTTTGATTCAATACCCGTACTACTTGCTAGAATTTGTGCAGCGGTACTACTTGGGGCTGTTCCTATTACCCTGTAACCCGCCTTGTTATATTGACATACTATCTCCCGCATGACAAAAGTCTTACCAGTTCCAGGATATCCTTCTAATACGCTGATATCTTTACCATTGACAATTTCTCTTACTGCCTTACGTTGCTCATTTGTTAAAGGCTCGCATTGTTTATCAATTAACTCTATCTTTAGCCCTGTTTTGTTGTTTACTATTTCCTGCACAGCAATACCAACTTGTCGAATAGTGGCAATTAATTTCTTCCCTATAGAAATCTTATCTATTGCTCTATCATCAATAGACAGATTATGTTTCTCACTATGCTGTAACTCCTCTACTATCCCAATAAATCTTTGCTCTAACTCTACCCTTTTGGTTAATGCGTATAAGGTACGACCTTTTAAATCACTAGGATTTATTAAACTAATCTTATCAGACGCCAGCAATTTACTATAGAGCAACATAAATTCAGTAGAATATTCTTGATTCAACAGTTCTATATCTGATAATACTGGACTATTATTATCAGTAACACTATTATCACTGCTATTGTCAACGCTACTAATAGTAGCAATATTAATAGTATCTTCCGTACTAGGTACGCCGCTATCTTGCTTACTACTAGGCTCTGTTACAATAGTTGTATCTATAGCAATATCTTCCTGAATATTCTTTTGTACTAATTGCTTGCTTAGCTCTCTTAAATTTTGTTGAAATTTTTGCTTATCAATACTACCATTTGCACTATTTCCCATTTGTTTTTCTGCTTGACCTAGCTCCAAATCTATAGCTAACGTATCGGCTAATGCTATAGCAATTTCTTCCTTAGTAAAAACTGGCTTGTTAATTGATAATTTCTGAAAAACTAATTCTATATCTTCTCTAATCTTTGCGGCATTTTCTTTTAGTATTTGTTCATTTATTAACCTTAATTTTGAGTCTTGTATATAATGTGCTGTTCCTTCATGGATAGTCGGTATTAAATCAATTCCTCTTGCTTTATGCGATAAATGTGATACCTTAGCTAAATGACCATATTTTTCTAAATATTGGTTGATGAAATAGGCTACATTTTCTCGATAATAATATAAAAAATTTCTTCTTCCCCAATCACGTCCTTTTTCACCAAAAATTACTTCACCATTTTCTAAACGTAGTAGTTTTCTAGTAGTCATCTGAATGTGGACATGAGGATTATTTGGATTGTCATAATGAATGTTTATATCTGCTATCATGCCATGGCTAACTAGGCACTCAGAAGCAAAGTGTTCGGTAAGTTCAGTATTCTGTTGTTGAGTTAATTCTTTTGGTAAGGCTATGGTTAGCTTTCTAGCGGTTTCAGCATTTTTTCTTGTTTCGCTACTTTCTGCTCTATTCCATAATTCTTGTCTATCATACACCCAACTAGGAGAACCCTCTGGGGCTAGAATTACGCTATGAACAAGTCCTTTCTTGCTGCTAAAATTATAGGTAACAGTACGTTTTTCTCCTGTTTTACGGTCAGTTGTAAAAAATTGCAATTTACTTCTTGAAATATAGCTACTTGCTGCAACTGCATTTTGTCCTTTGCTTCTTCGTACTTCTGATTTATTACAGTGATATATTGCCATTGCTATTACCGCTATAAGCTATAAGTTTTGGGTAATAGCAATGACAAGAACTGAATCTTTGAGCACAGGCAAACTAGGTTTACCTAGTTTGCCCAAGTGCGGGGTAGAGGGATTGCAAAAGTAAATGCTAAAACCTAACTTGTAACTACATAGTTTATTTTATTGGCAAGCTTTATATAGGCAGCAGAATGCTCCTTAAGTGGGTTGTTTAGGTAGGATAGGTGGGTGAAGAAAAGAGAGGTAAAAAAAAAAGAAATGGTTTATCTAAAAAATAGTTATAGGTAGAAAAATTAATTGATTGTAAAATAAACGAACGGTATAAATATAAGCAAAAGTAGCTATAATTTTATTGAACTGCTAGTAAGTTAAACGTACTACAAATTACTTTATTAAAAGTAAGCTTTTTGTAAAAATAACTCAAACGTGAAAATTGGTTAGGAAATTTAAGAAGAATACTTCTTTGTTTAAAAAGGCAAAAAATTACAGATATATTGGGAATATTTAATATTTTTGTAATAATATAAAACTGCTTGACATAGGTAGATTGAACTAGTAAAAGGCTACTTTGGGTGGGTTATTTTAGATTTTGTACCTGAAATTTGGTAAAGTAACGCGAGTTGCCAATTAATTATACAGGTAAACCCTTATTTAAGGCGGTTTACAAGTAGGAGTTGTAGTTAAAATGTTTGTTAAAATTAGCTATATTTTAAAATATAGCTAATTTTGAGCCTTTTTATGCTATAAGTTACCTTCAAAGGCTTGATAAAATTCAGCTTTGTGGTTAGCAATTAATTGGCAACTCGCGTTAAAGTAAATAGTCAATCCTTCAAAAGTCTAAAAACACAACATCTACTATATTTAAACGCAAAAGGTGTCATTCCCGCGAAGGCAGGAATCTATAATAGACTTCTTTCGAAACTAGACAATGATGTAGAATGGTGTTATAAATATCTAATGTGAAGTAATAATGAAATTCGATCAGCTTAAAGAGTTAGAGGATGAAAAATTTCGTCGATTAACAGGAGTAAGGAAGGGAACATTCTCAAAGATGGTGGATATTTTGAGGCAAGCTGATGGTCTTAGAATACCTTAGAGAATACCGTACTTATTTCCATATAGGTCAGAACTATGGGATTAGTGAAAGTTCAGCATATAAAGCTGTTAAATGGGTAGAAGACACCCTAGTTAAACACCCAAACTTTGCTCTTCCAGGTCGTAAAGCTCTAATGAAGAGTGATATGAATTATGAAGTAGTCTTGATTGATGCTACTGAGAGTCCTATAGAAAGACCTAAAAAAACAAAAATTCTATTATTCAGGAAAGAAGAAAAGGCATACACTAAAAACTCAAATAGTGGTAGACAAGAAAACACACCAAGTAATATGTACAGATTTTTCTAACGGTAAAAAACATGACTTTTAGATTATTTAAGGAATCCAAAATTCTTATCCATCCTAAGGTTAAAACGATTACTGATACAGGATATCAAGGTATACAAAAAATTCACAATAATTCTGAATTACCAAAGAAAAAAAGCAAGAAAAATCCTTTAACTAAAAATGATAAAAAGAATAATCGTAGATTAGCAGGAGAAAGAGTTGTGAATGAAAAGGTTATTGGTATGCTAAAACGGTTTAAAATTATTGCTGACAAATATCGAAATAGACGTAAAAGATTTGGTCTTAGATTTAATTTGATTTCTGGCATTTATAATTTTGAACTACGTTAACCACTTTCGAAAGAGGTCTATTGAAAAAAGTAGATGTATGGTTGCGATGATATAGAAATCCATCGAGAAGCGTAATGGTCAAGATCAAGAAATATCATATTAGAGAAGAGTTATTAACCTAGCATTTAAAAACTAACACAATATACAAATTTAAAAGTTTGTTTTTTCTTTTTGCTGGTTCATCTGCTCAAAATTCAGTGGATGATTTTTACATTGCATAGTAATGTTGGATTGAGAATTATTAGAATTGGTAAATTATGGCGATACAGTTTGCTAGGATAGAAATAGTAGGGAGAAGCTCAGGAGGAAATAGCTGTTGTAAAGCGGCTTATAATGCTAGGATGATTATCAAAGATGAGCAAACTAACATTATTTATAATTTTGCTCATAAGGGAGATAATGTTTACCATACTGTTTTATTACCTGATTATGTCGATACAAAATTTAAAGACCCCAAAATCTTGATGAATGAGGTAGAGCGTCTAGAGAGAAGAAAGAACAGCCAGTTATTAAAAGATATTGTTGTTGCCCTGCCTGATGATAAAGAGCTAGGTCTATCATAAAATCAGGTCAGCAATATGAAGATTTCATGAACAATATTATCCAGCTTTAATTGCTTTTGCTCGTAACAAGGAAGCCAATATTACTGGTGGACAATCAATCTATTTAAACAAGGAAACTGGTACTAAAGCTGGGATTTTAGTTAACAAGCGATCTTTTGGCAAGATTAGTGGTTCATTTGTGAAGATTCAACGAGAAGACAAAAATAATGTGACGATTATCGCAGAAGGGATAGAAACTGCTTTGAGTGTGCAAGAAGCTGGCATCAAGGGTAAAATTCTCTGTAGTTTAGGTATTAGTAATATCAAGAATTATTAACCTACCACAGGAGAGAAAATCATTATTGCTGCCGATAATGGTGGACAAAATGCACCATCTCTTCATGTCATAGTCAAGGCTCAAGAAGAATTGGTAAGTAAAGGGGCAGTAGTATCTGTATTAATGCCGCCAGAAAAAGGTGATTTTAACGATATGCTTAAAACTCAAGGAGCAGAATCAGTTAGAAAATTTCTAGAACCTGAAATAGTAAAATTAACAACAGAATTAGGGTTTTTGAAGTCATACTGATTATCTTTCAAAATAGAATTAACATGGTATCATGGTATAATTTAGTATTAGGTCTATCATTAGTTGGAATTAAATTATTAATTCTATTTTGAAAGATAATCAGTATCAGAAGATAACAATATGTTGCGTAAGTTTCAACAGCAAATAAAATCACTGAAGAAATTTACTACACAAGAAAACATAAAGGCTACTTTGCAAATATATAAAGAAAAAGATATGACAGCTTTTATTGCTTATAGTAACAAGATTTGCTCTATGGCAATTGAGCAAAAAATAGCAGCAGATTTACAAATAATGAAGAATAAGTTTGATCCGAAACATGATTTTGGTAATGTCAAATTTAGTAACATCACAGTAGATGATTTTAATGGTAAAAAGCATCTGGTTCCTGAAGATTACTTAAGCACTATAGGAAGAGACAAGCAAGTGATGCAATATATTAATCCAAAATCAATAATTGGTAAAATTATACAGATTGAATCAAAAAACACAACTAAAACTCAAGCAATACAAGTCAAGTTATAATATAGTTATAATATTATGAATGTATTTAAATTATATAGTATATGCTAACTATACATATTTAATTTGTACTTGGATAAAAAAGAAAATTATTTTATTGCAATTTATATTTATAAAGACTAACTTATTATTTAATATTTGCGTAATTAAAATAAAGTTATGTGAGTATTTTAATCTTAATAAGGAGTAGCATATGAAAAATCATGAAAAAGCTAGGGAATTCTGTGAGAGAGAAATTTATATTGAAGAAGGAGCTGAAGAAAATTTTTTTGGAATGATAAGTAATGAAGTGCGTAGAGCACCTGGTAACTACACATTAATTGAATTAATGAAAGATTTTGGTACAAAATTTGCATATGGTCAGCCAAAGGATGCTATTGGCGTATTAGAAGCTATATATGAAGTTTTGAATCATGAGAAAGAATTCATTAATAGAGAAGGACTAAATTTAAAAGATGATAATAGACCTCCAGATGAAGATAATAAGCTAAGTAATGATGAGTTGTTTGATGAAGCTTTTAATAGTATGCTTCAAAAGGTAGAACAGCGTGGTAATGGAGATTTATTAAAAGTTTTAAAAGAATTATATTTAGAAACAGAACAAGAATCTAGTGAAGTTAGTCCTATAGGGGAATCTACAGGCATTGGTGATTTTTAAGTTTTTTTATTAATATATTTTTAAAATATAAATTTAAGGAGAATAATTATGAGAACAATTGGTTATGCAGGTGATAGCACAGATGGAGAAGATTATGAAGAAGATCCAGCAGAATTACCTCCAAAAGGATTGAAATCTAGAAGAAAAGATCTAATTGAGAAACTCAATAAATATAGAGACTTTGAGTATCAATATAATAGTTCTAAGTATCAAGACTTCAATTATGGTAATTCTTGTGTGTTAAAAGAGATGGGTCAACAAATTCTTCAAAGTCAAAAAGTTAGGGGTGAATATAAAGTAATTAAACAGAAATTATTTATTTCACAATTAACACAACAAGAAAAGGATAGTCTTGAAAAACTAGGTAAACTTATCGGGTCTTCTTATAACATAATTGTTAGTGATTATGAAGCTCATAGCGAAATATTATCAAGAAAAGCTAGTGATTTTTTTAAAATTAATCAACAAAAAATAGAAGAAAGTTGTGGTCAAGATCCACATTATAAAAATTTAAATAAAAGTGGAAATAAGGCAAATTTTTATATAAAACATGAAGTAAAGGATAAAATTAACGACATATATAAACTAAATAAAAAAATAGAGTTATATGCGCAAAACCAAAGACAAACCATAGAGCCTACGTTCACAGAAACACAAAAAAATGATGCTGGTTTATTTCTAGCACAAATAAAAGCTATTAAAAAACTAGACAAACTTTTAGGAATAAACTGTGTATATGATTATAAATTTGGTACAAAAAAGCACATTACTGGTAGTTCTATTAGCAAGAAAACCACGCAAAAAGATGAAACCTTAGAAATTCATACATTGGGTGCTTTCTCAGATTATATGACAGACGAGGGTGCTTATGATGCTATTCAAAAAAGATTACAAAGATTTATCGATGAAAGATACATAGATAAAAGCAAGTTATCGAAATTTTTTAAATCATCTCTAAGAGGGAAAGAATATGGGGATGTTATACTTAATAACGAGTTAAGAGATGAATTAACAAATCAACTCCAAACATTAGTCAAGTTAATGTTTGGAGTTGAAGTAAAAAGAAATGCTGCTACGCTTTTAACTAATGCTATGTTTTTTGATTTGGTAGATGCAAATATGTATAAGATAGGAGACATTTTAGACAAAATGCCTATGGTTATGCAAGGTGCTGTATCAGCTTCAACTACAATTGATAAAGAGATGAGAGATAAAACAGAAGTAAAAAAAACATCAGAATATGATTGCAGAGCAAAATTTGAACCATCTAAAGCAAGAGATTTAGCAAATAGAGATGATAAAATCCTGCAAGATTGGTTAAAATGGAAGCTACAAAGTGACATAGACGCAGCAGTTGAGGATTTAGGAGGCAATGACAGTATAGGAACTTTGAGTAACCGTTTAAAAGATCTTAATATAAGTATTGGTAGAGGAAGAGGTAAAATTATGGATAAGCTACCAATTCCAATAAGACCAGGAAATAATGAATTTGAAGAAGGCAAGATTCAATGGAATCAAAATGAATCAAAGATCAAATCTGAAGTCAGCAAAGTACAAAAAGTTAAGGCTAAAGTTTTCCATGATCTAATAAATGATTGGTATGGAATAAAGCTACCTCATTTAGATAAACTAGACTTAATAATAGAACTTAAAGCATCAGCAGAACCAAGAGATTTTTATGAAGATCAGGACTATAGTGATCTAAAGGCATCAAGTGCAGATACAGAAAAGGTAGGGCCTGAATTAGATTCATATGAACAAAAACACATAGAATCTAATCTCATAGATATGTTTGTACAACTTTTGGGTGTAGAAGAAATAGGTGTAATGTCTTAGATCATTTTAATGCACGGGGATTAAAGTCTGATTATGTGAACTAGTTGAGATTTAATCTTGCAAGAGGTATGATTGAGAAGAGATGAGCTTGCGAGTGAGTGCGTGTAAATAGTGCTAGCGAGCAAGCAATCTAATCTCGAGGAAAAATCACTAATTAATGATATTAATTGTATCAAGGAGAGTAAGAATGAATTTACAACAAAAAATAATAAAGCCGAAATTAGGCTTGTTAGTGCTTGCGAAACAAATAGGAAGTATATCTGCGGCGTGCAAAGCGATGGGATATAGCAGAGATAGCTATTATCGATTTAAAGAATTATATGAGAAAGGAGGAGGAGAAGCATTACAAGAAATTAGTCGAAAGAAGCCAATATTAGCGAATAGAGTAGAAGCATATATTGAACAAGCAGTGATAGATAATGCAGTACAAGAGCCAGCTTGGGGATAATTAAGAGTTTTCAATGAGCTTAAAAAACAAGGGATTGTTGTGTTTCGCCTAGAGGAGTGAGATCGATTTGCTAAGGAATGATTAAAAAGAGGCTAGAAGCTTTAGGAAAGATAACTACAGAACATCTAGGGTATCATATTGCCCAAGATACATAATATGTATCTTGGGCAATATGTAGGGACTATTAAGGGAGTTGGCAAGATGTATCAACAAACAGTTATTGATATATATTCACGTGTGGCAGAGGCTAAGCTTTACACTGATAAAACCCCTATTACTAGTGCGGAAATATTGAACGATCTGTTATACCTTTCTTTGCAGAACATAATGAAGCACTGAATATTGTGGAATCATGCCTATGAATTATATCTCAGTGTAGAAGGAATCGAGCATACCAAAACTAAAGCAAACTCACCTCAAACTAATGGCATTTGCGAGAGGTTTCATAAAACTATGAAAACAGAATTTATGATACTGCTTTTAGGAAAAAGATTTATAACTCTACAGACGAATTACAAAGAGATGTAGATGAATGGTTATTTCAGTACAACAGATATAGATCACATTCAGGTAAGTATTGCTATGGGAAAACTCCTATGCAAACTTTTTTAGATTCTAAACACATTGTTCTTGAAAAATCTAATCAATTCATGTGCCATAAAAAATTATCTGACAATCAGAGTATGTCCTGAAGAGTGTGTAAGCTTTTAAAAAAAGAAGTTGCAAAATTATTAATTTGCAACTTATCTAAAATTTAAAAAACTTACATAAGGCAAAGAAATGACAAGGAAATTAAACTTAAAAAAAGAGACATTAACAGATATAATGCAGCATTACGAATCACCTGAACAATTTGCGGAGTTTTTGCAGATCTCAGGAAAGCAGTGATAGAGCAAGCATTAGAAGGAGAGCTAGAGAATCATTTAGGCTATAGGAAACATCAAAAGACAATAAACGTCAATAGCTGGAATGGAGTAAGCAGCAGGTAGTTACGATGGATAACGGTCAAGTTGTAATGAATACACCAAGAGATCGTGAATCAAGTTTTTCCCCGCAGATAATAAAGAAAGGTCAGACAAGGTTACAGGGCTTTGATGATAAAATAATAGCGATGTATGTACGAGGGATGAGTATGCATCAAATACAGGAGCATATAGAAGAGATATATGGTATTGAAGTATCGCCTGAGTTTATCTCAAATGTAACGGATAAGGTAATAGAAGAAGTAACAATATGGCAGAATAGAGCATTAGATAAAGTATATCCGATATTATATTTAGATTGTTTGATTGTAAAAGTTAAGGAAAACAACCAAATCATCAACAAGTCACTATATTTAGTTATAGGAGTTAATATGGATGGGATAAAGGAAGTGTTAGGGATATGGGTAGCCAAGAATGAGGGAGCTAAGCTTTGGTTATCGGTTGTAACGGAGTTGAAAAATAGAGGTATTGAGTCTATTTATATAGCATGTGTTGATGGATTAAAAGGCTTTCCTGAAGCGATTAATTCAGTGTTTCCAAAGACTATAGTACAGTTATGCATAGTACATACGGTAAGAAATAGTTTAAATTATGTATCATGGAAAGATCGTAAATTGGTTGCAGCAGATTTAAAAGCGATTTATATTAGTAGTAATGATAAAACAGCAGAATTGGCTTTAGCGTCTTTTAAAGAAAAATGGGATCATAAATATCCAACAATTGCTGGTTCTTGGGCAAGAAATTGGCAGCAGATTATTCCATTTTTAGCCTTCCCTGACTATATTAGAAAGGCTATCTATACGACGAATACCATTGAATCCATAAATCGTCAAATTAGGGGAATTATTAAAACTAAAGGGGCTTTCCCTAATGACGAAGCTGTTTTTAAGCTAGTTTTTTTAGCTCTACAAAATGCCGCAAAAAAAATGGTCCATGCCATCAGAGATTGGAAATTAGCACTCAATCAGCTCGCTATTTTATTCAATGATTGATAACTTACTTACACACTTCGGACATACCCAGTTTAGGTGATTTTTGCAAATATTTTGAAAATACTTATATATCGTCACGGCATCGTCAAGTTAAAGGGAATTAAATTAAGGATTGCAAAAAGAGAGATAGAGATTTATAAAATAGCTTTACAAAATTAAACTATAGTGCAGTTTTATGTATATAGACAAAGCTCCCAAGAGGCATCGTTTTCCAGTCAGTATTATCAGTCATGCAGTATGGCTATATCATAGATTTAACAATAGTTACCGTGATATTCAAGAACAAATGGCTTATCGAGGCATTATTCTAAACCATAAGACAGTAAGATTTTGGTGTTATAAGTTTGCATCAAACTTTCAAAATATAATCAGAAAGAGAGAATGTAAGCCTGATGATAAATGGCATTTAGATGAAATGAATGTTAAGATTAATGGAGAGGTGTTTATATTATGGAGAGCTATCGATTTTGAAAGTCACGAGTTGGAAGTATTATTACAAAGGCGTTGTGATAAGAAATCGGCTATTCGTTTTCTAACAAGATTGTTAGGCAATTATCCTATTCCAAGAGTTATTATAACTGATAAGCTAAAAAGCTATATTAAGCCAATTAAACATATGTGTCCTAAGACAGATCATCGTTCTCACAAGGGATTAAATAATCGAGTTGAAAACGCTCATCAACCAACGTGTCGAAAGGAAAAGATATTGATTAAATTTAAACATCCGAACTCAGTACAAAGCACCTTATCATTAATGGGTAAAGTCAGAAATATATTTGCTGTAGATGTAGGAAGATATACTAAAAATGCTAGTCACAAGAGAAACTCATTTGCAGTTGCTAAATCAATCTGGGATGAAGCTACTCAAACCATTCTTGCTGCCTAAAATTCAAAAAAAATAGAACTTTTAAAACCTACTTTACTTAACTTGACGGTGCCGATAACTATAGTACAGATGAAACCTTTGAACCATCTCTATTAGGTGCAGAAGGACATATAAATTAATTTTGACTAGAGTGCAAAAGTTAAGGCTTGATTTTCAATATTAAGAAAAAATAGTATAATTAGCAAAAATTTTGCTAATTGCTATTAGTGCACAATAAAAAAGGTGTATAATGCTACTCTAATGCCAATTAAGAGCAAAAACAGGCAATAATGAAGTAGTGATAGTAGAAAGAAATTGATTAAAGCCAATCTATAATATATAGATACTGTATTTTTGGAAAATAAGAGTATAAATTATGGATTGGCAAGAAGAATTAATATCAACTTTATATGGAAATTAGCAAAATATATCAGCAAAAATTAACAGGATATTGTTGTAGAATGTCAAATTATGCAAATTTAGCATTTTCAGATGAAGAAATTATAACAATTTATATGTTTAGAATTATGAGCAAAAATTATAAAATTAAGGATATATATGATTATACTAATCGTCATTTGCAGAACTGGTTTCCCAAGTTACCAAGCTATACAGCCTTTGTTCAAAGGTTGAATAAATTGGCAGATAGCTTTATTGCAATTACTGAGATTTTGCATGAACAAATTCCAGTACATGAAAGTCAAAAAACATGGCAATTGATCGATTCTATGCCGGTAATTTTAGCACATCGTGGGAGAAGATTTAATGCAAAAGTAGCTCTAGAAATTGCCACGGCTAATGGTTATTGTGTAACTAAAAAACTACATTATTATGGTGTTAAGTTGCATATTTTAGCTGGCTATAAGCAAGGATCTCTACCTGTTCCAAGTTATGTTGGATTAACAGAAGCGGGTATGGCTGACTTAAAAGCATATGAATATATATTACCAGTCAATAGAGTCGCTTTTTAACTGGCTTGAAGAAAAAACGAAAATCCAAATCGCCAGTAAAGTTAGGTCGTATAATGGACTAATGGTTCATGTATTTGGAAAATTATCCTCGGCTTTTTTTTTTGCTATCTCAAAAATTTAGCTCTTAATTGGCATTCTAGTTATAGTGAAACACATTGAATTAGGTGAGTTTATATGATATAAATAAGAGAAAAAATGTCAACAAGCCCATATAGTTAAGATTTAAGAGAAAAAGTAATAAATTATATAGAAAAAGGTAATAGTCAAATATCTGCTGCTAATACTGATTATCTTTCAAAATAGAATTAACATGGTATCATGGTATAATTTAGTATTAGGTCTATCATTAGTTGGAATTAAATTATTAATTCTATTTTGAAAGATAATCAGTATAAGATATTTGATATACACAAGAATACAATTAGTCGTTGGAAGGTAAGGAAGAAAAAAGAAGGAACAATATTAGCAAAAGCGAGATTAGGATTTAAAAGTAAAGTTGACAAGCAACAATTAGAAGATTTTGTCAAAAATAATTCAAATATTACGCTAAAAGATATTGGTAAGAAATTTGGGATTACAGGCACTCAAGTTGGAAGAATATTAAAGAAGTTAGGCTATAGTTATAAAAAAAAACCTTCAGCTATTTGGAAGCAAGTGCAGAAAAACGATCTGAATATTTAGAAAAGGTCAGTAAATATGACAAAGAGCAAATGGTATATCTTGATGAGAGTGGTATAGATAGGACTATTTGCCAAGATAGCACCAAACAAACTGCTGCACATTTGTAAAAACATAAACAAACTTTGGTGGTAAGCCATCAACAACAAGGTATAGTGTTTGCGATTATTGTGTGTTAAAGTTACAGTTAGCCGAGTTGGTAAAGAGCTATAACCGACCACCACAATGGTGCAGCTTTAAGGCAGCCCGTAAGATAGCATGGTTTTGGAGTTGTTGGTAATATCATTGATGGCATTATGTGTTTATGATACGTAAGAGACCTCGTTTAAGAGATTAATTTTTTCATTCAATACTCCAACTTAAAATTAGCTCGGTCTAATTCTTAGTGTAGGAGATGATATGACAAATAAAAAGAATGATAAACAGAAACTATCTGTAATTAATCCTGATGCGGCAGGTATTGATATTGGTTCTAGAGAACATTATGTTTGTGTACCAGCTGATAGGGATGAAAAGAATGTACGAAAATTTGCTGCTTTTACCAGTGATTTAAGAGAAATGGCAGATTGGTTAAAAAAATGTGGAGTTAAGACGATAGCTATGGAATCAACAGGGATATATTGGATACCTGTATTTCAGATTTTAGAGACTACTGGCTTTGAAGTTATATTGGTGAATGCTAGGCATGTGAAAAACGTACCTGGACGTAAAACAGATGTAGCTGATTGTCAGTGGTTACAACAACTTCATAGCTATGGATTGTTAAATGGTTCATTTCATCCAAAAGATCAGATATGTGAATTAAGAACTCTTACTAGACAAAGAGACAGATTAACAAAGAATGCTGCAACCCATGTAAACCGTATGCAGAAAGCACTGAATGAAATGAATATCCAATTACATCATGTGATTAGTGATATAACAGGTGTTACAGGAATGAGTATAATAAAAGCAATTATTGCTGGTGAAAGGGATGCAAATAAATTAGTCACATTTAGGGATAGTCGTATAAAAAGTGATAAAAAGACTATTATCAAAGCTTTGGAGGGAGATTATCGCAAAGAGCATCTTGTAGTATTAAAGCAAGAATTAGATATTTATGAATTTTACCTAAAACAAATCAAGGAGTGTGACGAAGCAATAGAAAGCTGTTACAAAGAGTTTGATAAACGTGGTGATGGTGATGTAACAAATAAGCAACGCAAGAACAAAAATTCTCCAAAGTTTGATTTACAACAATCACTATATAACGCAGCAGGAGCAGATTTTACTGCAATTCCAGGGCTAAGTGAGCTAAGTGTACAAACGATAGTATCGGAAGTGGGGTTAGATATGGACAAATGGAGTACAGAGAAACATTTTACATCTTGGCTTGGCTTAAGTCCTGCTAATAAAATTACCGGTGGTAAAGTATTTGATACGAGAACAAAAAAGGTAGAAAATAAAGCAAGTATGGCATTCAGGATGGCAGCTCTTAATCTAGGTAGAGGTAAATCAGCACTAGCAGGATTTTACAGAAGGATAAAAAGTAGAGCTGGTACACCAAAAGCTATTACAGCAACAGCAAGGAAGTTGGCATGTATGTTTTATCGATTATTAAAATATGGTCAAGACTACGTCGAACAGGGAATTGAAACGTACGAAAAACAATACCAAGAAACAATGGTAAAAAATCTGCAAAAACAGGCAACACGACTAGGGTTTAGTGTGGTTAAAATAGAGCAGTCGTTGGAATCAGTTTGTTAAGAGAGGTTGGGGTAAGATAGGAGAATTGTTGGTTGGACAAAAAAGTGGTAAACAGTATCAAAGAACTAATATCATAGCTGGTTTGGTAAATAATAAGCCGATAGCCCCTTTTGTGTTTAATGGAACTTGTAATACAGAACTATTTAATAATTGGGTTGAGAAGTTTTTAATTAAAGAATTAAAAGCAGGACAGGTTGTAGTACTAGATAATGCTAGTTTCCATAAATCAAAGAAGACGAAAGAATTAATAGAATCAGTAGGTTGTAAGGTTATTTTTTTACCCCCATATTCACCAGACTTAAATCCTTACTTTTACCCACAATTTTGGGAGAGAAATATAGATAATATTTCGATACTTTCTGTAAGATTTTCGTAGCCCCTCCATAGTGTCATAGTTCCTGGTAATTTATCATTTTTTCTATTCATAAATCCTCCTAATTTACCAAGCCAGATAATAGCTTGTTTCATAGTTGGAGGTTCTTCAGGTATGGAAATAGTTTTATGCTCTCGAATATAAAGAGTTTGCCATTCTTGTGAAGTTAAAATCTTAGTACACACTTCTTGCGGATGAGATATTGCTACTTTTGATAAATATAAAATTTTAAATGCAATGATGCTTTTTATGGCAATTAATTTTTCTAGCCTTTCTTTTGTAGCTAAACGAGAATTTTCTATTTTACATCCAGATTTTAGAACTCTAAAATATTCTTCAATTCTCCATCTTAACTTATACCAATTTATCCTTTCAATCGCATCTTCAAAATTACTGACAGGAACATTAGTTAGCAAGAGCCAATCAATTGCTTCCACTCCTTTAGGGGGGACTTGTTCTTTAGCTCTTACAACATAGAGCACTACTTTATCACTGATTTTGTGTTCAGTATTTTTTGAACCATATAATGAAGGGGTTCTAATTGGTATTAAACCAGACATATATTTTATTTCAATATTTGCCATTCTTGCTGCTTCATTGTTCTTTTTTGGAACTTGAATTACTATTTCTTTCTTTGCTGATATCTGATTTATATGGGTTTGCAAATTTGTTTTTCCTCCCTCTGTAGAAATAAATTTTCTATTTTGTCTATTACGAACAATAAACAAACTACCCATTTCTTGACACGACCATAATAGTTCAAAGATATCTGCTTCTCTGTCACCAATAGTTATAACTTTAGTGTCTTTAGGTATAATATGCATAGTGTCCTTAAGTGCTGCTATCCACTTATAACTTTCTTTATCTTCAGTAGAAGATATATATTTTCTTCTTGATTTTTCTTGTGCAGTTTCTTCACGTATAACACGAGCCCAACATTGTTGAGAAGATAATCCTAAAGGTAATCCTTCCATTGTAAACATCAAGGCACTATGCACAATCAGCCCCATTTTATGTTTTGTATAAGACTTTGAGACGCTACCGAGCCCTTTAGTTTTAATATGAGAATCAAAATCTAGGTATGTTGTATCCTGAACTGAAAATACAAACTCATTACCTTTAATCCTTTCTTGTGTTTCTTTATAATGTGAATAATAAATTCCCGCTGGATCAAATTTTTTATTGCTAAATAATCTATACGCTCCTTTAGCCTCTTTCCAACTTCTGCAACTTTGATTTATTGAACCAGAAGCTTTGCTTTCTATAAGTGAGCTAGTTTTAATAAGTCTTTTTATAAGCCTTTGATCTCCAAAGTTAACATGCCTAAATTCCCTTTCTAACCACTTATTACCTAAGTTGTAAGCATTAGATAACGCTTGCATATTCCTCATTCTTTCCCCTTCTTATATTTTAAGTATATAATTCAATATTAGTTTATACTTAATTTTATATTTGTGGGTAAAAGTAAGACTTAAATCCAATAGAAAAATTTTGGGCTAATATGAAAAAATGGATTAAAAATAAGATAACAGAAACTAGTAAATTATTCGAAGCTATTTCTATGTTTTTTGTTACCTAATTCAATGTATTTTACTATACTCTAAATCTTTACTAAGTATCTCAGATCCTTCTGACCAAATATAGTTTCCAGCAAGGTTAATATGGGTTATAGCATCGTTATACCGTAACATACTACTTAACGACTTTATTCCACAATCCCCAATATCAATATCTCTAAGATCTAGGTATTTTACAGAGTTATTATGTCTTAGAACCCTAGCAAGTTCCCCAGCTCCCCAATTTCCAATATGATTTTCACTAAGGTTTATTGCCGTTATATTATTATTGTTTTCCAAACTTTCCGCAAGCCTAAATCCCCCATTTTTGGCAATATTATTTGCTGCCAGCTGTATTTGACATAAATTTTTATTTATTTTTAGAACTTTGGCAAATCGAATAGCCCCCCTACTAGTAATCTCGTTGTGGCACAGATCTATGTGACTTACAGTATTATTGTTTTCTAGGGCTTCGGCAAGCCTATGCATACCTATATCACCAATTTTATTGTTGCTTAGATCTACTCTAGTTACTGTGTTGTTGTTTTGCAAAAACTTCGCCACTATATTGACTCCCTCATAGTCAATATTACTATTACGAAGATTTATGTGGGTTAGAGTTTTATTATTTTCTAAAGCTTTGCTAAGTAGCTTGATACCACCACTACTACCAATATTATGGTTTCTAAGATTTAAGTAGGTTAATTTTTCATCAGCTTGTTATCGACAAAATTATAAAATTTGTTGCTTTCCAAAATAAAACATGTTAACATGCCCGTCGTGAGCCTTTATATGGAATTATATTTAACACAAACACAAAATTATGGATAGAAAAAGCAAAAAAGAATCTAGTAGTATTATAAGTCAGCAAAGCATTATCTCCACTCAATCTTCTAGTTCATCAACCAACTTACCTAGTAGTAGCAGTGCTGAAGTATTTCACTCCACACCTATGAATCCTTTACTTGTTACAAAAAAACATAAATCTTATATTTATAAGTTTTTAGAACATCTCTTTAAAATAGATATGAGTCAAGATGCGTTAGTAGATATCATAATTAATGAAGATATAAACGATAATCAAATCTTAATAGTAGGACGTCCTAAACTACTAGGAAGTTCAACAAAACAAATGCGACATGTGACTCCATATGCTTTCATAGAAAAAGCTATTAAGGAAATGGTTGTAGCAAAGAAAGAGCAAAGTGACTACATGGCTTATATGGAAAATATACTAGAAGCTATTAAGCCTATAATCAGCACTAAAGACGGAATATGTTTAACTACTGAGCAACATTCTAAACTAGTTGCTAACTCCACATTGCAAATTGAAGAACAAGAAATATTTAAACTATCTACTACTAGTAGAGAATATTACTTAATATATGACGATGCCCTTATAACACAATTTATAAATTGTAATGATTTTTCTCAAAACGAAAAAGATAAAGCTAAGACAGATTTTAGTTCTAAATTTAGCAAATATATCACTTATGGTATAAGATACCTCACTGAAGTAATACTGGATGCAAATGACCTTAATACTATAACAATGACTTGTGAAGGAATTGCAAGAATAATATTAACTTTATTTAATCAGGATAAGTATGCTGCTTTCCCTGACGAAGGTAATTCTTTATTGGAAGAGATACGTGTATATAAAAATAAAGATGATGCAAAAAAAGCAGCAACATTAAAATTAGAACAGCAGGAATATACTATAAAGTCTCACACTGAAATTACTAAATATCCCGTCCTACAATATGATGAGCGTATTAGAATTGTAAACAATGAGGGATCAATAGTTAAAAGAGCAGCGAAAGCATTAGATATTATAAATTCCTTAATATCTGGGAAACTAAATATTCACCACATAACAGAAGAAATGCATAAATATCAAGATCAATATAATACTAAATATAATTTTAATGTTAAAATAGGAGGTGTAAACCCTACTAATTCCCAATATAATACAAAAATTGATTTTGATAATAATTTACATAATATTTTTCAATTTTACGTTGCAAAGCATCTATACTCAGTGTTTGATTTTAAACCATTAGAAACAAAAGTATTGGCACCTAGACAAAAAGGTGAAGCTCATAATACTATTGCAGTATATCCTTCCGCCAGTGGAACAACAACAGCAAAATATTCAATACAAGAAGGAAAACTGTATAGAGAATTACAATATAATTCTAGAAAAGGTTACAATGATAATGCAATATTTCGTTCAAACATGGATAATAACACTATAAAAGACATACTACAAAAAAAAGTTACTACTCATATAATAATTTCACTAATACCTTTTAAAGGGTTAAAAACAGGATGTACAATAAATGATAGTCAAGAAGGGATGAAAGAAATATTCAATGCATTTCTAAAATTAGTACAAAATGATTATAAAAACACTAAAGATTGTCATGGGAAAACAATAACTTTGGATAACCAGTGGAAAGAACAAATTAATAGTGAGTATGTAAAATATAATGAGTCTATTGATAGATAATTATGAATTAACCTAAGCTTGCAACGTAATTGCATCAATAGTTATTAAATTAAAAGGTATAATATATTTCATATCAACAAATTACAGGAGAACATTGTATGCCTAAAAGTAACTTACAAATGGTTTTAGAGGAAAATCATTCGAGATTTTTTATTCATAGCATTCTTAATAACCCTGAGCCTATTACTCAATGGGTAGAAGAAAATCTAATTAATGATAATCCCAACACAAACGCTCAGTCAAAAATCGCATTTTATGAAGCAGAAAAGTCATTAATTATAAAGTATATTGCTGAAAATAAATTTGATAGGTTATCTACGCTTATTAATGCTATTGATCATGAAAAGTTTAGTAATAATCAGAAATTAAAGCTAAATGAGTGTAGAGTTTTAGCAAACGCTATAATAGAAGCACAAAAATATAGATGCGTAAGAGAAGATGGAAATGCTATACATAGTGACCTTAATAAATTATTACGTACTAAATATCAAGAATTAACAGATGAATCTTACAAATCTAAGATATCAGAAATAGTAGATCAAGCTCTATTAATTGTCTGCCATGAACCATCAAAAGCAGTTACTACTATGGGAGATGATGGGGCAAGTGGTAGTATGGTAGATACTTTATAAGGCATCATAATATGTATAGTCAAGCAAGCTAGAGGAGAAATTCCTCTAGCTTCAAACTATACATAAGCCATTCATCTCATACGACCCTTATCTATTGGGTAATAAAGCAAGTAGAGACTAAATCCGATATTAGTTATTACAATGATTTTATATATTAAAGATACTAAGAGCAACTATTTCCTCTTTTTCTTATTTAAAATTATTATAATTTTAATAATGCAACAATATACTATTCCTATAGTAGCGTAAATTATAACTTGAAGAACCAATAATCGTACTTGTCTTTTCAATGGTCAAGTTCCAATATTATGTATAACTTTAGCTTAGGTCAGTAATTATTTAATGCATAACTTAGTAAAATTTATTTTTATAACAGGAGGAGTAGTTTCTTCATTAGGTAAAGGTGTTGCTAGTGGGATTATTGGTGTCTTGTTACAGGAATATGGATATAGGGTGCGTTTAAGAAAACTTGATCCCTACTTTAATATTGATTCCGGTACTATGCAACCTAATGAACATGGAGAGGTTTTTGTAACTGAAGATGGAGCAGAAACTGATTTAGACCTAGGTCATTATGAGCGTTTTACTGCTGTTAATACTACAAAACGTGATCATGTTACAGCTGGTAAAATATACTCTGATTTATTATTAGGGGAACGCCAAGGTGCCTACCTTGGCAAAACAGTACAGGTCATACCTAATGTTACTAACCTAATAAAGGAATTTATTACTTCTAATCTTAATAAGGAAGATTTTATTATTTGTGAAATTGGGGGTACAGTAGGAGATATTGAAGCCCAACCTTTCTTAGAAGCTATCCGTCAGATTCGTTATGACCTAGGTAAAGAGAATACAGCTTTTATTCACATAACTTTAGTACCATATTTAAGAGTAGCAAAAGAACTTAAAACCAAACCAACTCAACATTCTGTCAAAGAATTAAGAGGAGCAGGTATTCAACCAGATATACTACTTTTAAGGTCAGAAAAACCTCTTCCTATTGACATAAAACAAAAAGTAGCTCTTCATTGTAATATAAGTCAAGAAAGAGTAATTCAGGCATTAGACCAAAAAAATATTTATAAAGCTCTTACTGCATATAGAGGTGATAATTTATGTGTACAGATATTAAAGCATTTTGGAGTAGCCCCTACAATTTTAGCTAATACAAAAAAATGGAATAATATTGTTAGACAAATTTCGAATTTAAAAACACACATTACCATTGCGATTGTCGGAAAATATATGAAAACTAAAGATGCTTATAAGTCGGTAACTGAATCATTAATGCATGCGGGAGTTGCTAATAGGTATAAGGTAATAATTAAGTGGGTTGATGCAGGTGAAATAACAGAAGAAAATATTACGGAAAAACTTGCGGACAGTGCAGGAGTTTTAGTTCTTGGTGGTTTTGGAGTACGTGATACGGAAGGTAAGATCCTAGCAATTAAGTATGTTAGGGAGAATAAAATACCTTTTGTAGGGATTTGTTTAGGCATGCAATTAGCATTAATTGAATATGCAAGACATGTATTAAATATAAAAGATGCTACTTCTTCTGAGTTTAATATTAAAGGGACTAATATAATATGTAATATGAAAGAATGGATTAGAGGTAGTTTAATAGAAAATAGAGAAAACAGTCAACAAGTAGGTGGAACAATGAGATTAGGAAGTTATCCGTGTTCTATTATAAATGATACACTTGCTTATAAAATTTATAAAAAAACAAATATTACAGAGAGGTATAGACATAGATATACTTTTAATATGATGTTTAAAAAACAATTTCAAAATACTGATATGATATTTAGTGGTTATGCATCTGATAATGATATGGTTGAAATTGTTGAATTGTTAAAACATCCATATTTTATAGGAGTGCAGTTCCATCCAGAGTTAAAATCTAGAATATTTGCCCCTCATCCACTATTTGTAGAATTTATTAAGTCTGCAAGCTCTAGCCTACGGTTTGGTGTTTAGAACAGAATGTAGGATGATCATTTACACAGGTTGCTTGCATGAAGGCATAAATAATTTTAGGTTCAATAAATGGAGTCCAGCTAAAAATGGGGGGTACGTCTTGATGAGTATCTGTTCAGGTGAACGGCATGCCTTTAACCTCTTGATATACGCAGATTTCGCTGTCAAAGAGCTAAATTAAACACTTGTCTGCAATCCCATATCCTAACGTTAAGAATTTTTATTATGTGGTAAAATTATTCTTCTTGAAACCCTGATCCTGTAAGGGTTTGCCACGTACTAAATAGATACCTTGATGAACAGGAATACAAGACGACTATAAAAATAAGACCAAAGATTGAAAGGCTAGTATCTAGGGCAATGTATTTTTGTTACTTTGGTAATTTTCAAAAATTAGGTACAGGAAATTTAGCAAGATTCAATTTACTAAATTGCTTCTGCTGTGAATTTGAAAAAATTTATCAAATCCCTTACGTTTTTTATAAAGTTCAGAGATTGGTCTTCACTTTATCCTAAAACTTCGTTTTAGGATAAGTATGTTATTGTTATCAGTCAATAATTTCGATATTTGAAAGCTACCATTTTATTTAAAATAACCTAAGTTCGATATAAGAGTAGAAGGATTATATAAAGATATAAGGGTTGCAGTGTAGTGGGAAGTGAATTAAAGTTACTAATTTTAACTGACAATTAAAGAGGTAACTATGTTCGCTTCCCTAGAGAAAATATTCTGCTCAATTGATGATTTTTGCAAGTATTTTGATAAAAATAATCAAAATTATTTTTTAGCAAATTTAGGCAAGAAAAGAAATAAGCCCTGTAACATGAGTTTAATGTAAAATGCTTCGTCAAAAGATTTTCAACTACAAATAACGGAGCATTTATGACTGTAACAAACTTTTTATCAGAAGTCAAAGATCCAAGAAACATGCGTGGGAAAAGGTATAATTTAGCAGCGATATTGCGGTTAATTGTTGCAGGTTTGTTGTGTAATTGTAATAGCATAGCGTCTATAGCAAGATTTAAGAAATTTTTAAGTAAAAAACTGTTACAGAATTTAGGTTTTTATAATGCTATTACGCCATGTTATAGTACATTAACTATAATGTTACGTAAGATAAATCCAAAGGATTTACATGATGCGATTGTAAAAGTAATTAGCGGAATGAAGGAAACTAAGGAGTTTCAGGAAGTGCATATAGATGGTAAGACTCTGAGAGGTAGTAAGGATTTAGAGAATAGAGCAATACAAGTTTTAACTGGTTTTAATAATAAAACTAAGTATGTAATTAGTTTTGAAGAAATATTGAATAAAGACGAAAATAAAGCAATGTTAGAAATACTACAAAATTTGACATACAAAGGGCAAATATCACTGCCGACGCAGCCTTTGACCACTCAGATATATGCGAAGAAATAATTCAACAAGGTGCTGATTTTGCTATATGTTTAAAGGGCAATGAAGCAAATTTATTGCGAACAACAGAGCAAGCTTTTAGCGATAGCAAGCAGGAAAATGTACGAACTTTTGAGAAAGATGTTGAATATAATCATGGTCGTATTGAACAACGAAAAATAGAAGTGATAGATATGCCTTGGGAATATCTAAATGGTCACAGGCATATAAAGCAATTATGTAGAATTACTAGAAGGCGTGAGCAAAAAAACAAGGAAAATTATACCGAAGAAACGGCTTACATGATTACAAGCTTAAGTAGCAGTGCTTCTGCTGAAATGTTATTGGATTTAAATAGAAAACACTGGAGTTGTGAGAATAATTTAAATTGGGTAAAAGACAGGGTATTTATGGAAGATAAATCAACAATTCGGAAAGATAATGCACCTATAGTTTTATCATTATTACGGAGTTTTGTTATATCAATAATAGCTACTATTTCTGCTAAAATTACTGAAACTAGGGAATATTATAGTCATTACAAACAATCTGTTTATACTTTATTCTGCAACCTCAGATTGTGACTTTAAATTACCCTGATCTTTAATCCTTGACTCTTAAGACAGTATCAGAACCATATTTATTACCTAAGGATAACATTAATTATGATTTCAGTACAGTAAAGGACAGCAATACTTTAGAAAATTGCATAAATATTGTGAAAAAAGCCGGGCTAGAAGCTTATTATATTAACCAAACTAGAAAGGATACAGGGATAGCTGTAGTCAAAATTATAGTACCGGGCTTGCGGCATTTTGGCAGAAGTTTTTCACCGGGTCGTTTATTTGACGTACCTGTAAAAATGGGATGAACCAAGCATCCTACTTTAGAAAAATATCTTAATCCTTATCCAATATTTTTTTAAAATATGGATAAATTAGGCGATGTTGTCACGAGATGTAATTATGTATTTGCTTAAATTACTAGTGATGCTAGCTTATTTGTGCTACAATTTGTTAGATATAAGGCTTTATGGTAATTTTCAAATATAATCAACTAGTATGATAGTTAAACTTTTGGATACTAATATACAATTTAAAGATACTGATTCTGTTAAGGATAATAGTAATCTACCTAGAATGAGGGTAGGTACTGATGATTTTAAAACATTATTGTTAAATAGTGATGTATTTGTTGATAAAAGCTTAATGATCAAAGAATTACTAGAAGACAGTGGAGAAGTAATTCTAATCACCCGACCAAGACGTTGGGGTAAGAGCTTGAATATGGATATGATTAGGAGATTCTTTGAAATAGAAATAGATGAGCATGGCAATCCCTTATCATTAGAGAATCAGAACAATAGCAAATTATTTACAGGTGGAAAAATAGATTTAGGACTTGCAACTGGTAGAAAAAAATTACTTCAAAAGCTCAAAGTAGCTGAGTATCCACATATTATTTTGGAATATCAAGGTCAATTCCCCGTAATATTCATCACTTTTAAAAGCGTAGAAGGCTCAAACTATCACGATATCGAACAAGGAGTAAAAAGCCAGTTACGGAAATTATTTCAGTCACATAGATATTTAGCTAATAGTGATAAGCTTGCATCAGATGAACGAGCAGATTTCAACCAATATTTATTTGGCGAGGTAACTCTAGACAATATCAAAAATAGTTTGGCTATTTTAAGCCATTTGATTTACAAACATTATAATAGAAAACCTTGGGTATTGATTGATGAATATGATACACCCATTAATAGTGCTTACAGATGGTTTGGTACTCATGAGGCAGAATTTCAGAAAGTGTTAGAAATTTTTCGTGGAATCATGAAATCTACCTTTAAAAGGGAAACTGGCGATCAAGAATTACCAGTCGAACGAGGAGTTATTACAGGAATTTTGCGGATTGCTAAAGCTGAGTTATTTTCTGGTCTGAATAATGTTCGTGAGTATAGTTTGTTAGACGAACCATTTGCCAAAGTCTACGGATTTACTGCAGGAGAAGTAGAAGAGTTGTTAAGCAAAGTACCGCTTGATACTAACCCAGAAGAAATTAAGAGATGGTATAATGGCTATAATTTTGGTGGAGAGATTATCTATAACCCATGGTCTATCATGCAATGCTTAGCAAGTAAAGGGAAACTAGATTATTATTGGGTTGACAGTGGCGGTACTGGTTGGATTGATAATGTTTTATTGTCAGATGAGATGCAGCAGGATATTCAAGTATTGGCTGCTGGTAAAGCTATTATTGCTCCTATTATGAAACAAATAAGTTTTAGTGATATTAGTTCACGTTCAGGTTTGTTTAGCTTATTACTATTTAGTGGTTATTTGAATCCTACCGTTGTTGAACCAACAAGAAATATTTTTGAATTAAGTGCGCCAAATGAAGAAGTAAAATTTATTTATGAAACTCGATTACTGCAATGGCTTGGCAAACAATTACAAATGGATAGCTCATTATATTATCCGCTAATGAGCTTACTGCCAGCTGGTAAAATAGAGGAGTTTAAACAAAGAATGCAGGAGTTGCTGCTGAATAGTACTAGTTTTCATCAAGTGGGAGAGAAAAAGGTCGAATTATTTTATAGTGGCTTTATGCTAGGGATTATTAACATGTTAGCACCGAGCTATATAATATCAAGTGAACAAGAATCAGGTGATGGACGCCCTGATGTAAGCATGATCCCCAAAGTTGGCAAAGGTGACAAAGCCATGATTATCGAGTATAAAATCGCTAAACCTTCTGAAGATTTAGCCTCGGTAGCTCAAATGGGCTTAAAACAGATTATAGATAAACAATATGATACTAAGGTAAAAGAACATTCTCATATCAAAAAAATCATTAAACTTTCCATAGCTTTTTGTGGTAAAAATATGGATTTACAATATCAGGTGACAATGCTTTAGTAATAGGTTGTAAGCGTTTGAATAATAAGTAATTTACTGTCTGTTATGGTTCTGAAATTGTCCACTACGCCCCGCCAATCCCTATCAGGGTTTCAGGATTTTCTTACTTTACTAAAAATTTCATATGTAATTCATATGTAACTTCTCAGACAAATTTCCTGAAATTTGACCTACAAAATAGTCTATTTTTAACCGTTTTTCACAGGGAGGAAATATGACAGAATCGTTAATTTTTTCCGACAACTTAATTGAAAATCCTGATACTATTTTCTATAATATAGTCGGTAATTTTGTCCCACCTGAGTGGCGAAATCTTACCAATAATTGTGGCAAACAATTAAGTAAAACATCTCGTCAACTTTTATCGTTGATAGTTTCTTGCACGAAAACTGATAGCTACAACAATATACAAGAATTACAAGAAGGCTATCATTTTTTCGAGAAAGAGCTAGGAGTTTGCCAAAGACGGGTTAAACAATGTCTAATAGAATTACAAACAAGTGGGTTCATTTATCACACTTTGATTACTACGGTCAAACATAACCTAAAATGCCGTAATATTTTATCTATCAAACTTCTTAAGAAATTTATAAATTTTCGTAAAGCTAATGATACTTCTTATCACGTTAATCGTACAAATATTCTACCTAACCAGCAAAAAATTTCCGGTCAACCGGAAAAAAATTACCACCCAACTGTAAAAAATTTTCAAAAAAACACATCTATATATAATATATCTATAATATCTAGATATGGAAAAAATCAAGAAAATTGTGGACAAGTCTGTGGACAAACTGTGTCAGAGTCTGAATCAACTGAGGAACAAAACGTTAATTTACCACTTGAGGTAACGACAAAAAGAGGTGAACAAAGTTTATCAGAAGTTGAGTCAACTACGGAGCAAAGCTTTGATTCATCGCCGGAGATAACGGTAAGTTCAGGTGAAAAAAGTTTACCAAAGCTTGAGTCAACTGAAGAAAAAAGTTTTAATTTACCTATGGAGACAACGGTAAACTCAGTAAATGAAACGTTACCCTGCAATTCCTCTAAGGCAGCTCCAACTGATGACGAGTCAGATTACGATTCAGATTCCGATTCAACAGACGGGTATTCAGGAGGTAGCGGGTCTGAGCAAGAAGCTAGTGGGAAATTGCCTAGGTGGCTCAGTGATATTACCAAACAGGCTAAAGGCTGGTATTCACCTAGGAAGCTAGAGATGTTTTACCCATTGAGCGGAGAAGATGCTGATTGGCTAAAAAGGCAAACAGGTCGTAATTACGAATTGAGTTTTGTCAACAAGCTATTGATTAAACATAGCGTGGACTCTCCTAATCGTCTCTTTGCCTGCAAGCAAGCAGTACTGAATTACATGAAAAAAACTTTGATTCATGAAATGCGTCCACCAGAGAAGGTAAATAACCCAAACTTTAACTTCGATCTGAACAATGCTACTAGGGCAAGAAAGGCTTATTTGCAAAAGGTAAAAGATAGTAAGGGCGTTAAACCACTGAATCAGTTGCAACGTAAGATTGTTGAAGCTTTTGAGGAGCATCAGCCTAGCACTGCTTATCAATTGCTGAAGAGGTGCAGTTTTTTTGGAGTATGTGACGATGAATACAAGATTGATCTAGCGGATATCTCTTTGTCAGAAACTGACAAATGCACATTACTCAAGATAGTAGCAGAGGTATATGGCAAAGATGTTCAGCAATTGCGTATTACCAACAAAAGAGAGGTATCGGATTATGATTTAGAGCTAAGTGGACTAAATCCAGAGTCAGTATGGTATAAAGTAAGGAAATATTTGTTAAAATTATACGGTGAACACTTGGACAAAGCTTGGTTTAGCAAGTTAGAAGCAATTGAAGAAGATACGACTTGCAATAAGCTTATTCTCAAACCAGCTACTGCCTTTATTGGGGATTGGATTAAGAGTAATTACAGGAGAGCTTTGGAAGATGCGTGCAGTAAACTGAATTATACTTTTGAGTTAATGAAAGTTGATAGAATGGCTGGACTGTAAGCTATGGCAAATAGCATTTAAAGCTATTTTAAATATGTTTATAAGAGGATTTTAATTTTTAGCTATTAAAAGGTATGTTAAAAACAAATAACACTATTGTACGAGTCTGTATTTGCGAAATTTTAAGGTATTATTGCAATAATAAACAAAAATTTGAATTGGTAGTTAAGTTGATGAAACTAATTGTATTAGTTGAGAAAAAAGAATGATTACAAAGAAGTTAATAATAATCAAGAATTATTTAATTAGGGTTGAAAACACTATAAAAACACTACAGAAGGTTATTTGAACTTAGAGAAGATGAGAGTAATGCACCTTGTGGATACATCACTATCTTCTTATGAAGAAGGTGGGGTTATACTAAATTCACCATCTATAGCTATTTTGCCAAGATTTTGTACGATTTTTATCAGTTTTTTACATTTTTTGGCAAAAATTGTTCGCGGAATCACCCGGGGGGTGGTAGCTATGCAAAATGGGGTATAGGGGGCGTCACGCGAAAAATTTTTTTGAGGTAATTAATCACTTGTTATTAAAAATTTTCACTTTTGTCAATTTTTTATATCTTAAAAAAAAATAACAATAAAATAGAAAATAAAGCATTGACAGCAATTTTTAGTTGTGATACACTGCAAAATATAAGGGGGATATTTTCAATTAATTAATTGGTAAAAAACCTGAAAATCAGCTATAATAAAGGGAATTATAAGGAATTTTTAAAGAGATGTACATGATCAAAAATTATGGTTTGTTTGAAAAATATTTAGCAAAGATATCATCTAGTAGCATTAGTAAGTTTGGCTCAATAGATGATATCTCTAATTTCCTATTATATCTTTGTGAACATGGTAACATCGTTATTGCAGCTAAGAAGGCTGATTGTATTTCACCACTTAGGTTGCACCGAGTTATTAATAGCGATAAATATTTAACCAAATGCGTCAATTTAGCTTTAGCCATTGCGGTAGATAGAGCAGAAGGGGTGTTATATGATAGGGCAATTAACGGTTATGAGGAAGTGACTTATAACAAGGATAATCAGGCAATAGCTACTAAGAAAAAATATTGCTCTAAGTCTTTGCTGGAATATCTTAAAGCCAATTCGCAAAAATATCAAACAAGGAAGCATGATGCTAGTTACCATAGGAAAAATAGTGATGAAGCTGAACAGGCAGCAAAAGCCCGAGAAATAGCAAAGATGATAGATGTAACTAATTTTGAAATAGAATCGTATGAAGCAGAATATGCACTTGCCAAAGGACAGTAAGACCAAAGTGATGAAAACTATTAGTAAAGCTAAAGCCAGCAAAGAGCTTTCTAGCTCTGCTTCTAAAAGTCTTAAATTTCCGGTGGATTGGTCACCCTATCCATTTCAGTTGCCTTTGTGGAGGTATTTATATAGCGGTGGTAAGAAAGCTATAGCCATTTGGCATAGAAGAGCTGGTAAGGATATTATGGGTATTAACTGGATCACTGCTAGTGCTATTCGAGAAGTTGGCATTTATTGGTATGTCTATCCTACCTATAATCAAGCTAAAATGAGCATATGGGATGGTATGACATTATCGGGGCGTCCTTATATGTCATTTATTCCTAAAGGGATTATTGCTCGTAGTCAGCAATATAAGCAACGGATATTATTTAAAAATGGTTCAGTGATTCAGTTTGTTGGTAGCGATCGTTATGCCACTATCAGGGGTAGTGGTATTAAAGGAGCAGTTATCTCAGAGTATTCTTATCATGATCCACGAGCTATGAGTTGCGTTATAGAGCCGATGGTAATTCGTAATAATGGCTGGTTGCTTTATTTGTATACCCCTTCTGATAATCCAAAACTTGTACATGGTGAAGAATTATACCGGAAATACCAAGATAGTCCGGAAGTATTTTGCCAAATAAAAACTATTGAAGATACTACTGATCATGAGGGGCAGCCATTAGTTGATAAAAACAAGTTGACTTCAGTCGACATGAGTAACGAAGAGATTCAAAGAGAGTTTTATTGTGACTTTGCTGCTTATCGTTACAAGAGAGCTGATCAAGGTGGTACTTTTGTTGAACAGTTACGACTAGCTGAAAGTCAGGGGCGTATTGGCTATGTGCCATATGACCCAGCCTATCAGGTTCATACTTACTGGGATATAGGGATTGTTGATTATACGGTTATTTGGTTTGTTCAAGAAAAAAAAGATTCTATCGATATTATTGACTTTTATATGAACAGGGGTAAGGATTTAGAGTTTTACTTGACGCATTTAAGAACTAGACCTTATCAATATGGACGCAATGTATTGCCCCATGATATGAGTCGAAGGCAAATGCCAACTTTGGATACAAGATTACAACAAGCTAATGAGGTAGCAGAGAAAGTAGGCTTCTCGCCTTTTGCTATTGGTAGGAAATATTTACGGGAAGAAATGATAACCAAGGCAAGAATACTACTCAGTAAATGCCGCATCGACGCCCAAAAATGTCAACGTGGCATTAACGGACTTTTCGAGTTTGATGCTACAAAAAGAGGAGTGCATTCTAATTCATCTAGAGCAACTGATATAACCGAGAGCTTTTGTTATCTTGCCATGGATGTTAAAACTGGTAATGAGCAACAACAATCGCAATATAATATATTACAATATCGTAAAGTAATGAATGATTACAATGCGTTGGAAAGATGATGGAGCAGAAGAAGCAAGAATTGATGATGCAATAATAGATAATGGTAATTAATAAATAATTAAGGCAAAGTAATATATGTGACCAATATTAGGTTTACTAGGACTTGGTGCTTTAGCGGTTGGTGCATCTAGGAACAGGTACATTACTGGAGCTGATACATCAAGACAGAAGCGTCTCTATAATGAGTCACGAGATCGTTATAGTAATTATGCGAGTGAAGCACAAAGTACTATCAATAATTTGTCGCAGCAATTGCAACAAGCTCAGCAGGGCTTACACTCTCTAGAGGAGCAACAGTATCAAGCTAGCATGAGAAGCTATGATATGCAACACCAACTAGATTATCATACTCGACAATATGAGAGTGGCTTAAAAAACATAGAATCACAAAGAGCTAGTTTGGTCACATCAGCTGATCAGCTAAAACAAGCTTTTGCAGCATTTACACAAAAAGCTCCTGCTCTTGATGCAAAGATAAGCGAGGTAGAGCAATTACCGGGTCAATTCCAAAACCTGTATGATCAAGTAGCCCAGCGAAGAGAAAGCTTGAAAGGTTTAACCGAAGAGGAAGCCGGTAGCCACATTTCTAAATATCAGCAAGATGTTGAATTGTTAAAAAAGCAACGTAGTGAAACAGAAAGTAAAATACGTCATTCGATGGATAGTATCACCAAAGAGCATCAACAGCTAACAAGGGAGAAAGCTAATCTTGAACATCAGCTTACTAACTATCAATCACAGCAAAATCGATTGTCGCAGGATACTAGTAACTTTGATAATGCTAGACAACAATTGCTCAGCATGATTGAACAATGCAAACAAGAACAGAATAGACAAGAGCAAATCACTGCTAACTATACAAGGCAGCGGTCGCATGCTGAAGGGTTGCAAAACCAGTTAAGAAGTTATGGGGAAGCTGCTCAAAGCCAGTTGGATAGCTATGGCAGGGATTTAGAGTGGCGAGCTGGTAAGTATCAAAAATCTGCAAGAGTGACTGGGCTAGCACAAGGATTGGGACTAACAGCTTTAACTTTTGGACTTGGGGCAGGCTTAGGAGGGATTGCTGCTGAGGGTTCAATACTTGCTGGGATAGGTTCGGGAATCCAAATGTTATCCCCGATCGTGGGTATTGCTCATTATATGAATAAATCCGATATTAGTCGTAAACTTGCTGGTTTAGAAAGAATTAATCTTAACAACAATGATCCAAGTATAGGAGCTGATTTGTCGCGAATAGCAAGATACGGTCCATCAGGATTAGAAAAAAGAGCCATACCTGAACTTGGTGGTCTAAAACAAGCGTTGGAACATTTTGGCATGCGGTCAGTGCCACAATTAAAAGATTTACCACCGTTGCACGAATCTCTTGGCAAGATCGTGTCGCTTAAGGATATTGAAGGGTTAACCCTTGGTTTGCCTAGTATGACGGCAGCTAGCGGTAAAAAGTATAACTATGAGGTGTTATATGATAATGAGTTCATTAAGAAACTCAAGAAAGTGTCAAAGAAGCTGGGCGAGCCTTATTTAAACCCAAACTCAACCATAAATCCAAACGCAACACGTACCAATTACAACACAAATATGGTGACATCTTATGGCTGATAGTGATTTAAACAAAAAGATTGAATATTTTGATAATCTCAAAACTAAACGGGAGAAGTGGCATCATATATGGGATGAGTTGAAGAAATATGTTTGTCCACAAACGGAGACTAATAAGGTAATATTTGACTCAACTTCTATTTGGTCAAGAGAGCAATTAGCATCAGGTTTACAAAGCTTGCTGGTAAACCCAGCAATGAATTGGTTTAATCTTACTATAGTTGCTGAAAATGATGAGCAACAGCAATATTTAACCACCGCTGAACGCAACATGCTAGCCCAAATGCTAGAAAAAACCCTAATGGATATATTTAATAATCCGGCTTCTAATTTTTATAGTCAGATTCATCAATTTTTCTTGAATTTATCAGCTTTTGGTACTGCAATATTCTATGTTGAAGAAGATTTAGAATTAGCACAGACCCTGTTCTTTCGTAATATTAATTTGCAGGAATGTTATTTTGAAGAGGATAAGTTTGGTTTTGTTAATACAATGTACCGACTATTTAGCATGCCGATAAAATCGGCATCAGCGAAATGGGTAGACTTTGCTCCTTTCAAAGAAAGGTTAGCCCGAAATCCTGATGAAATAGTAGAAATATTGCACATAGTTAGCCCACAAGCTCAAAATCAGAAAAGTAAAGGTAGAAGAGCAATGGTAACAGCTAGTCCTTCAACATCTAGCTCATCGCTACTGCCCTATAGTTCAGAGTACATCTATCTCGCTGAACAAAAAATTATCAGTCAATCAGGTTATTCTTATTTCCCATTTTTTGTAACGCGGTGGGTAAAAGAAGAAGGTGAAGTATATGGTTATGCTCCGGCTCATCATGTGCTACCTGATATTAAATTACTCAATAGTTTAAGACAAATTACCCTAAAAGTAGCCCAAAAACAACTAGACCCACCATTATTAGTGCCAAAAGATGGATATTACTTACCGCTATACACTACGCCGGGCAGTGTTAATTTCTATCGTAACGGTATGGCAGATAAAATAATGCCCCTAACTGGTATGGAGAATATCCTACCGACTGAAATCGAGCAGAATCAATGCCGCGATGCTATATTTAAGGCATTCTATGTTGATATATTCAGAATGCAGAAAGAAAACAAAGAAATGACTGCCACTGAGGTGCAAATTAGAACGGAAGAACAATACCGTTTAATGTCCCCGATGGTTGGAAGAATTGAGAGTGAGTTGTTAAATCCGTTAATTATGGCGATATATCAAACACTAATCAAATATAACAGAGTACCGATCTTAGAGGGGGCAAATAGCCCACCTGAGATAGAGATTGGATATGTTTCACCACTATCTAGGGTACAAAAAACATCAGCAATAGCCAGCGTTGAACAAGTATTAGGTTTTTTCCAAAGAAGTGGTATAAGTAACTTTTTTCCTGAGATTTATGATAATATTAACTGGGATGAGTGTTTTAAACTATTTTTTGAACTACGAGAAGCCCCAAGCTCAATCCTCAAGAGTGAACAAGAAGTATTACAAATCAGACAACAACGTAAGATGATGCAAATGCAACAATTACAACAGCAACAACAGATACAAGGGTAAGGAGTACATGAAACTATCATCATCCCCATCAAATTTACGAACAAAAGAACAATTAAAATCAATTTATTGCAAGCTTTTTAGTGGAGAAGATGGTAAAATAATATTAGAGGATTTAGCTCAAATGAGTGGTATATATCGCAGCAATTTTGTTCGACAAGAAAGTGATTACACTGCTTTTCTTGAAGGACACCGATCTTTGTTCCTATATATATGCTCGCAGGTCTCAGAAGATGATGGAGTTAATAATATTGATGGTGCTAAAATAGAGTAGTAGTTTACAATAGTAAAAAAATAGTTTTTAAACAGACAAATGTGATTTTTTATAATGAGGATAACTTATGAGCAGTAAACCGCTGATATCGTTGGACTATGCAATTAAATATTTACTCAAGAACAAAGGTGACTATGAGATAGTCGAGGGATTTATTTCGGCGATACTTAGAGATGCCGGCGGCTATTCAGCAGTAAAAATCATTGCCTTACTGGAGAGTGAAAGTAATAAAGAAAGTGTAGACCTAAAAAAAAGCATTGCTGACGTTGTTGTTGAAGACCAACAAGGTCATAAATATATTGTTGAGATAGATCGCACTTATACTAGCTTGTTTCTCCATAAAGCTTGCTTTAATACTAGCCGGTTGATTGTTGATAGTATTTATGCGAGTCAAGATTATGCTAGCATCAAAAAAGTATTTCATATCAACTTAATATATTTTGCTTATGCAGGTATGAAATCGCCTTTATATTACGGTAAAACTATTTTTAGAGAAATCGATAGAGAACATCCTATAGACCTGCATCTTGCTGATACAGAGGGTAAGGTAGTGGATATTCATAATGTATTTCCAGAATATTTTGTTATTTCCGTACCACTTTTTGACGATATTATAAAAAAGGAAATGGATGAATGGTTATATTTTGCTAAACACAATGAGGTTAGAGATGATTTTAAATCACCTTATATGAAGAAAGTAGCTGAACGACTTAGCATCCTAAAAATGACTACAAAAGAACGTATAGCTTATAATAGATATGTCAATGAATCCTTAAAACAACGTGATTATATAGTTTCAGCTGAGCAAAAAGGGATTGAAAAAGGGATTGAAAAAGGTAGGGAAGAAGGTGAAGAAAAAAAAGCTATAGCCATGGCAAAAGAAATGTTAATTAATAATGAGCCAATAGAAAAAATAGTTAAATATACAAAACTAACCATTGAAAAAATAGAACAGTTAAAAGAAGAATAATACGATGAGCAAAGAATTAATTGCCAATAACTATGAAACTAACCCTACTTCCTCTGCTAGCGATTGGCTAGCTAATATGCCTGAGGAAATACGTAAAGCTGAGTCACTGGGTAAATTCAAGGATGTCTCATCTTTAGCTCAGAGCTATTTGGGAGCAGAAAAGAGCTTGAATCAACGAATTGCCGTGCCAAAGGATGACAGCTCTGATGAAGAGTGGCATAAATTTTATTGTCGACTTGGACTGCCTGAAGATAAGAGATATACTGATAAACGATCCAAGGAAGATGAGGAGTATTTAACTCGTTATGAAGATATGTTTTACCAAAGCGGACTATCTAAAAGGCAAGGTGAGAAGCTACTTAATTCTCTGCATGGTTTTTCGCAGGATTTACAAAAACAGCAAAAAAATGCTATCGAGCAAACACGTCACTCTCACATTGGTTGGTTGAAAAACACTTATGGTGAAGGTTTTGACAGTAAGATGACAGTGATGCAGGCAGCCTTGTCTAAGTTTGGTACTAAAGAACTAGCTGAATTAATTGAAGATTCCAATTACTCGCCAGCTTTAGTAGATTTGTTAGTTAGGGTTGGTGAAACTTTAAAATCCGACTCGTTAGTAACTGGTAAAGAGCTACCTGCAATTAATAGCCGGGAAGCTGCATTGTCAGAGATAGAAAAACTTGATTCTGACCCTGAGTTTATGGTAAAATTAAGGACTAAAGACCATACGGGACATGATCAAGCTGTTAGACGTATGCAACAATTATATAAGATCGCTTATGATAAAAAACAATAAAAAATAACGTAACTAACCAATCATTAAAGTCATGAAGTAGGTGACAACTCATTTAAGGCTGCAACTTCGCAATAACCTATCATAAAAGAGCCACTAATAGCATATATACCCGAAAGCTTGTTAGCTGCATAGCGGACAACAACCACATTCTAGCATAAATGATATAGCACTTTAAATATTGATAGATTATTTGAGGAGGAAAAATGGAACAAATAACAGATGGTCTTAAAGAACAATTTGCCAAAAATATCAGCCTAGGTTCTTATATCTTTAAATTATGATATAAGCTTCTTAGGATTTACCTTTATTACTAGTGAGATGTTGGGTGGTATATTTGATGATACTGGGGATGCGGTTCAATCTAGATATGCTGTTAAGGACTGCTATGCCTTTAATGAAGGAGCTATAAGATTTAACACGGTCAGTGGTTCTAACAAGAAGGGCATTGAAGAGCTAGTACAATATCATTATGCCAAGGTGCTATATTATAGTGAAGCCTTTGGAGCTAGCCGTGATAATGAACAAGCAGTAGTAGTAATTAAATGTTTAGAGAATTACGATCGTAGCAGCCATCAAGGGGCATTGTGGGAAGAAATAGCGAAAAAGAATCACCGAAGAGGTGTACATAGCATAACAATGCCATGGCAGATGTTTGGTAGTCAGTGTCGTAATGTTGATAATAAGGCGGATATCAATGATAATAATTTAGCAGTAATGGCTAACAATAACTTAGCTACTAGGGTACGAGGGCTTAACATGAGAAGAGCGTGAGAAGAGCGGCTGCCGGTGCTGCTGCTGATGTTGGTGATGATTTTGGTGGTGTTGATGCTGATGATTTTGCTGATGGTGCTGTTGATGTTGGTGATGGTGACATTGAGGACGATAACTTTGGTGGTGGTATTGTTGAGAGTGAGAATGAGGATGATGCATAACTACAAAATTTATAAATAACGCCGTAAAACCCATATGTCTTTAGCATGTGGGATGTAAGGCGTTACTTACCTTGAGTTTCAATATATCGTCTAATTGTATCGGAATTAGCTTCGCCAATCGAGCAAACAAAATAACCATCCGACCAAAAAGTATTTTCTTTCCAAAATTGTTGTTTTAAATATTCATAGTGTAAGAGCTTGTCCGCAAACTAAGTAATAGAAGTAATCCTACGAAGAAGTAATCGACTCATAGCCAAAAAAATTATATTTTCACTAGAATCAGTAAGAAAATCATATTCCTTGGAGAGCCTTCTATTTCTATTTATCCAAGCAAAGGTTCTCTCAACAACCCATCGCCTTGGCTGTACTTTAAGAGCTTGTCCGCAAACTAAAATTAAGGTATGATGAAGTGAACAAAGTATTATTAGTAAGAAGTATAGAAGAATGAGCAGAAAAAATTATCCAACAGATTTAACAGATGAAGAATGGTTAAGGATAGAGGGTTTGTTTCAAGTATCGTATGTAAAGGGAGGTAGACCTTTAAAACATAGCAAAAGAGAGATTTTGAATGCAATTTTTTATGTATTACGTACTGGGTGTCAGTGGAGATATATGCCGCATGACTTTCCAATTTGGAAGACAGTATATGAACAATTTAGAAGATGGAAGAAGCAAGGTGTATTTGAACGTATGAACCATGAACTTATCAAGGATGTTAGACGAAAATTAGGTAGAAATGAGTATCCTAGTGCTTGCATAATAGATAGTCAGTCTGTCAAGACAACAGAAAAAGGGGAGCTAAAGGTTATGATGGAGCTAAGAAAATTAAGGGCAGAAAGAGGCATATTATTACCGATACACAAGGCTTTGTATTAGGTTGTTATGTCGGTTCTGCGAATGAGAATGATCGATACGGAGCTACAGTGCTACTCAGTAACATGCAAAAAGAGTACACTACTATTAAACAAATGTGGGCTGATATGGGGTATCAGTCTAAAGATTTAAAGGGTCTCATTAAGGAAAAGTATAACATAGATTTAGAAATTGTTAAACGCCCAGTGTGCAGATTTTGGATACCAAAAAATACACCACTAGAACTATTGCCAACAAGGGAAGTTGGGTTTAAAGTACAGCCAAGGCGATGGGTTGTTGAGAGAAGCTTTGCTTGGATAAATAGAAATAGAAGGCTCTCCAAGGAATATGATTTTCTTACTGATTCTAGTGAAAATATAATTTTTTTGGCTATGAGTCGATTACTTCTTCGTAGGATTACTTCTATTACTTAGTTTGCGGACAAGCTCTAACTTCCATATTCTGTATGTAGATATTGATTTTAAGCGATTAACAATAGAACTAATAGCAAATTGAGGAGTGATATTTAATAATATATGAATATGATCTTGGTCAGTTTCGATGATGTCGATCGAGAAAGAAGAGTTTTTAGATACCTCAAAAATAATTTGTTTAATATTATCTGAAATCGCTTTAGATAAAAGCTTTTTTCTATATTTACAAACAAACATTAAGTGCATTTTTATGCTATATTTACATCTATTTTTTGAAATATAGTTTGACATCATACCACAATTATTATACTATATGCTATGATAGTATAATTTAATAATAATGCAAACTAATTTCGCTTACAAATATCGAATATATCCGACTAAAGAGCAAAAGCAATTACTCTCTAAACACTTTGGTTGCGTGCGTTTTGTATGGAATTATTTTTTAAACGAAAGAAAGGAACACTATTTAAAAAATAAAGAAGAAATAGAAGCAAAAAGGATAAAAGGTAATTTAAATTATTACGATAATGCCAAACAACTAACCTTGCTAAAACGAGAAAAAGAGTGGTTAAGAGATTGTAATTCTCAAAGTCTACAAGCAACCTTAAAGCATCTTGATAGTGCTTATAGAATGTTCTTTAGGAAGACTCATGCTTTTCCTAATTTTAAGGATAAAAATGCTAAGCAGTCTTTTACAATTCCACAACATTTTAAATTAGAGGATAATAAAATACACTTTCCTAAATTTAATGAGGGAATAAAAGTTGAAGAACATAGAAAATTACAAGGTAAATTTGTAGTAGCAACATTATCTAAAAGCACTACAAATAAATATTACATTTCTATCATTGTTGAGAAAGAAATACAAACCTCTTCGTTAATAGAAAAATCAATAGGTATCGATTTAGGAATAAAAGACCTAATAATTTGTTCTGACGGTAAGAAGTATCACAATATCAGATCATTATCTAATTTAGAGGACAAGTTAAGATATAAGCAAAAACAATTATCAAAAAAAGTAAAAGGAAGCAATAACAGAAAAAAAGCTAAGCATAAAGTGGCTATTGTTCACGAGAAAATTAAAAATACTAGAAGCGATTATATTCATAAAATTACTAAAGCAATTATCAACGAAAACCAAGTAATAATTGCAGAAGATCTACATGTTAAAGGTATGATGCGAAACCATAAGTTAGCTAAAGCAATTAGCGATGTAGCGTGGCATGAGATACATAGACAACTTGAATATAAAAGTAAGTGGAATGATAGAGCCTATCATATAATAGATCGGTTTTTTCCTTCTAGCAAAATGTGCAGTTTTTGTAATTTTGTTAATGATCAACTAACACTAAAAGATAGAACATGGAGTTGTTCAAGTTGTGGTACTCAATTAGACCGGGATTTAAACGCATCAATAAATATACTAAATCAAGGTCTAAACAATTTACAGGCGGTAGGGATTACCGTCTAAAGCTTGGGGAGCTGCCCGTTCTAACAAGGAGCATTGAACCAAGAAGCCAAATGGTCTTTAGCCTTTTGGTAATTCACACCGAAGCAGGTAAGATTTTCTTTAAAGGTGGTAAACTTACCTCACTGTTTTTTTATTCAAAGAAAATTATCGATAATTTGCTAAATGACGATAACACTACTTGGCAACAAGTGCCAAGCAGCTTTAAGTTATTAGCGTCTTTGTCCTTAGCCTCACAAGTATCATTTGCTATGTATTCAGATAGTGTATTTACTGATGGACTAAAGAAACAATATTTGATCAAATTAGAAGAAACAAGAAGACTGTACTCTGCCGATTATAATTTAATTAATTCCGGTGAGGTATGAAAAAAATTTTTTACATTACGCGTAAAAATAGCAAATAATTTGTTGACATGTAACTTTAAATAGAATATCTAATATTAGAATAACTACTAATAATAAAAAAATATTATGCAACAAGAGCAATTTGTATATTCGCAAAAAAATAACTTCTCAGGTGGTGAGCTAACTCCCACCATTGAAGGGAGAACCGAGCTGGCTTTGTATCAGAACGGAGTTAAGAAGTTGATTAACTTCATGCTGCTGCCATCAGGTGGCATTATGCGTAGACACGGTACACAATTTGTTCACTTGTTCACTGATAATGTGCCAAAGAAAATGGCAGCAGTAATGTTCTCAAGGAAATTATCCTACTTGCTGGTTTTTGAATCGCATCAGCTAGAAACTCGTTGCTTATTCTTTGTTGGTGGTGAATTGTTGTTAACTAGTAAAGTTATACAGGATGAAGGGCAAAATTTTCATTTTCGTCCTAAAGATTTTTCTTACGTAGTTTTTCAAGGGATTGCTTATATTTCCTTTGGTGAGAAGCAACCAATCTTTAAATTCTCCATTGACCCGGAAATTGTCGAGCAATTTTACCAACATATTGAAGAGCAGGCAAGAAAGAGACAGGTAGAATATGGTGAAAGAGCTGAGATAGCGTCCAGTAGCAGCTATGAGCTATTCCCTAACAAAGATAAGATGTTTATCATTGAAGCATTGAAATGTCATGTTAACTATTTTTCGACAGGACGAAGTGACCAAAGAGAACGCTTAATACAAAAACCTTTTAATGAAGTAATCTACGGAGCAGAGGTAGACAAAATTAACGATGAGCTAAAAGCTATTCACCAACGAGCAGCTAGCCAGTCAGCTGGACAAAGCAATATCTACCAAGCCAATAAGGAGAAGTTATATTGTACTTCAGTGGTTACTTTTGAAAACCGATTATGGTGCTTTGGGGTTAATAAAAATATTCATTCAATTTGGGCAAGTTATAAGGGAGATTTTCTCAGTACAGGACAAAGAGATTAACAAGGTGATAATCGAAGTAAAAATTTAATTGATCTTATACCTAGCTACTCATCTTCTAGACGAAAAAGTGCTTAAAACACCTAAAGAATGAGGTTTATAAGGATTTTGCTATAAGATTTGTAGCCATGTAAATGATATTTTTTGCTTGACATGGCTAGAATTAGAAGATATAATCTTATTCATGTATATTACAACTGTTCCAAATAGAAATTCTCGTCCGGCAATATTGCTTCGCACTTCTTATCGCGAAGGCAAAAAAGTATTGCATAAAACCCTAGCTAATTTAACTAACTGGGACGAGTTGCGTATTGAGGCTTTTAAGAAGATGCTTAAAGGTGACTTTGATGGTGTAGATGGAGTGCCTGAAATTGGCGAAAGTTTTGGGACTATTTTTCTACTAAAAAGAATTGCTGATGAAATTGGTATTACTAAGGCTCTTGGAACCAAAAGTAGAGAAGCTTTGTTGAGTTTATTTTTGGTTTTAGCACGCTTTGCTCACCAAGGGTCTAGGCTTTCCAGCGTGAAATGGGCAAAATCGCAGGCGATATCTGATGTATTATCTGTCGATTCATTTAATGAAAACCATTTATATCAGGCTCTGGAATGGTTAGAAGAGAATCAAGAAAAGATCGAGTTGAAATTATTTAAAACTTACCAAAAGCAAAATAACAAGCCGCCTGTTATGCTTTTATATGACGTCACTTCCAGCTATTTCGAAGGAACAGAGAATGAACTTGCGGAATATGGGTACAATCGGGATAAAAAGAAGGGTAAAAAGCAAATAGTGATTGGTCTATTAACTGATGATCATGGCGAACCTTTGGCTGTTAGAGTTTTTAAGGGTAATAGTGCTGATCCTTCTACCATTTATGAGCAGATTGAGCTAGTAAAATCTAATTTTGGTATTAAGAATATCGTCTTTGTTGGTGATAAAGGAATGATTAAGAGGACAAGCAAAGAAGCCCTGAGCAAAGAAGGATGGGACTATATTACAACCTTAAGTAAAGTTGAGATTGAAAGCTTAAAGAAAAGCGGAGTTTTGCAATATAGTTTTTTTGCAGAACAGCTATGCGAAGTAACCAATAATGGCAAAAGATATATTTTAAGGAAAAATGGTTCTATAGCCCGAAAAGTTGAGTTTGATAGGAATACCCGAGTTGAAAAATTGGTTGCAAAGATTGAAGAGCGTAATATATATGTATCAACCCATAAGAAAGCAAAGCTAGAACTTGGTTTAAATAATATTCAAAAAATTACCAAAGAATGGCGGATAGATAAATTTATCAACCTAAAATTAGATGGCAACCAAATAGTGGTTGAAATTGATCAAGATAAGAAAAAAGAGTTGTTTGCTCTTGATGGTTGTTATGCGATTGAAACACAGATTGAAATTAAACTGATGAGTAAAGAATTGGTTGATAAAGCTTACCATAATTTACATGAAGTAGAATCGAATTTTAGCAGTATGAAGACAGGATTACTCGAAGTAAGACCGATCTTTTTAAGGAAAAGCAACAGAACGAAGGGACATGTATTTGTTTGTATGTTGGCATTAAAAATATGGCACTATATGAAAAATAAGTTGAAACAAGGTTGTGGCGTAACCAAGGATGGTAAATATAATGTGACCATTGAGGAAGCATTAAGAGAGCTGGATAAAGTATGTTTTTTATATTACACAATCAAGGGTTGCAAAGTTGCAAGATTACCAAAATTAAGCGAGTTTCAACAAAATTTATTCAATTTATTTGATTTAACGATGCCCCAAATGACAAAATCTGCAAAATGATAAAATGTAGTCAGTAACAAAAATTTAATTTTCTGTCCCACACACCGCATGACAATCTACTTCTATAGCATAATTTTTGCTCATATTTATCTCGAAGATGAGTAGCGTGATTCTTGCTTGTCTCCTTTTATCGTTAAGGCAAGTTGTGTAAGATTTACATCTCTCACTTGCAGTAATCCTAATATTATTTGTTCTATTAATTTTATACTTGCAAAACTATTAAAAAAGTAGTCTCCTATTAATTGTGATAACGCTGTAATCATTCTCTTGCCTCTTAAGTCTTTAACAACCTAGTAATAGAGCTTTGTCTACGCGTTATCTACTATTTTTTATTCTCTCCTTAATCTCTTTGTCCTGTACTGAGCAAAAAATATTTAACCACAACCACCACCAAGGAAGTTTGTGACGTACTTTCCACCCCTTACCAGTCAGGTTGGATGAATTTCATCATGCGGGGAGCAATCAAAACCGATATTGATGTAACTTTTAAGGTAGATAAGCCCTACCCGGTTAGTATACTTAAAATCTATGCTAAGGCAAAAATCTTGCCAAATTATAAGGGGTAAGTTATTCTAATGTTTTATTTAAAAAATAAAGGAAATGTCATGATATTTTTAAAAAAAATAAATCAAAATTTATTCTTTTTAATATTCTTATGTCTTTTTCTCAATGGTTGTACTCATCAAATTATATCAACAGTTACTGTTTTTCATAAGGATTTTAATATTAATCAAAGAAAATTTATTATATTGCCTTTAGGTAACCAAAAAGATAGCCTTGAATTCCAACAATATGCGAAGCTGGTTGCTGAACAACTAAATAACAGTGGATTAACTGAGATACACAATCAAGAGCAAGCAAATTATATGGTGTATTTTTCGTATGGAATGCTTAACCGTGAAAAAATCGTAGAATCTTTTCCTGTATATGGCTATGTGCAAGGGAATACTACGTACCATTCAGGATCTATAAGTTCATATAATAGTGGTTCTTCCTATTACACTGGTAGTTCTTATACTCCACAGACTTTGCAACGAGTAGGAACAGAAGTTGCAACACACATTGTATATACTCTTGGATTTGATCTTAATATTTATCTAAATAATGATGGAAATGATGCTATTAAAGTATATGAAGGAAAAGTTACAAATATTGGTAATATAGGTGATTTTTTTATAGTTGGCAAATGTTTAATATTAGCTCTGTTTAAAGATTTTCCGGGACGAGATGGTTCTAGAGAAGTGGTTGAGATACCTTCTGAACATTGTATGACTAACTGAATATAATCATTGCGTTGTAAATTTTGTTTCTAAAATATAAAAAAGCAGACATGTAATGTTTGATTTTCTAAACTTTTTCTCGAGTGGTGCGAATGTATTTGCTACGGGGACGTCTTTGCTTAACACTTATGCCCAACTAAGAAGTAATAGAGAAAAAACCAAACAATCATTATATGAGCAGCAGTATTTACTCAAGCAACAACAAGAGCATCTTAAATTTGATCGTCAACAACTCTTTGAGCGAACCGCTGAATATGGGGCGATATCAAGTTATCACGTGGATATGTTACGGCAAGAGCAGTTATATAATCGTCAGCAGCTGGGCTATAATATCCTAAAAACTGGCATTGGTATAACTAGCACTGATTCAGCTGGCTTGTTGCTGAGGCATATGGCTTATATGGATGAAATGAAGGCAAGAAGTGTTGAGGCGGAGTATTTTCATCAAAGACCAAGATCAAACTTAAACACGGCACTAATTGACTTAAACAAGCAGGCAATTAACCGCAATATTAGCTCGATTAACTCAGCCGCACCTTGGCAAGCATTAGGTACGGTGTTAAAAGGTGTATCTGATCTTGGCGAGATAGCACGACTGAGTAGCGGAGAAGAAAAAAGAAAGTAACTGTGGAAGTATAAAAATGAAATGGCAAGCTATAGCAGCAGTAACTAATCAGATCAACGAAGAAGCTAAAGGCTATTTGGCACGTAAGCTAGAGAAAGATGCTAGTGTAGAAATGCCACATTTATGGTCAGATTTCCTTAGCGATACCACCAAGCATCTAAACCAGTCACAAAGTAATATTGAAGTAGCCCCCAATAGTAAAACTGGTGGTCTGACATGTTTAACGCAATTTGATGAGATGCACCCGGATTTTCTTGAGAATAACAAACCATGTCTTGATTACTTTCTAAGTAAATATGACCAACGAGCCAATGATTATTTGCAGCGTACTAATAATCCACTGACCAAACGTTTGTTGCAAGCTAAGATTAATGATTATAGGATATCGTTAGCTGGGCAAATAAGTCACACAGAAGCCAAGCTGATTGATGGTAAACGTCACCATTTAGCAATTGAAGTTATCGAAAAGTTAAAGAATGCTACTTATGATAACCCACAGTTTTATACTAGTCACTTACAAGATGTTGCAGTAGCTATTAATTCTCTATCATTACTGCCGCAAGAGCGAGATCAAATGTTGATTAATGCCAAACATGATTTAGCATTTGCCGCGGCACAAGCTACTTTAAAGCATTCGCCGGATGCTATATTAAATCCCAATATAGTTGCTGAATGGAAAGAAGATTTATCGTTTGAACAAAGGATTAAGCTAGAACATCAAGCAAATAATCTACTGCATCATCAGCAATTACTGAGACAACATCAACTTAGTTCGCTTATCAATGCCGATTTGCACAGTATCTTAAATACTGGAGAACGTGTTGAGGGCATTGAAAACCTACTGCAAGCCAGCTTTAATGCTGGTGATCCACGATTACTGCAATTTAGAAGCCAAGAAGCTTTGTATAAGCAGGCTTTTGTTATCTCACAACAAATAAAACACCTACCATTCAACCAAGGTCAGGAAATATTACAACAAATTGCCCCAAAGGGTGGGGATAGTGATTATGACAAGAAAGAGAAACTATATCATATTTAATAGATTAATACGATGGAAAATAATGACAGATTAAGTTACTTACATTATCGGTCAAATAACGAACCAATTCACCCGCGTTACTATTCCACCTTATTGCCAGAGCATACATCTTATAAAAGTATCTTTGATTTGTTAGGCAGTAGTACATGGGATGTTTTGGGAGCAGTTAGCCGGCAAGCTTATGCAGATAGTCCAAGCCTATCAACTTTATGGCGAGCTTTTGACCCACAATATATTATTGATCCTGAATTGCAGGATATTGCTGAATATTTTAAAACTTATAATAATAAATTAACCAAGGAAGAGTTTGAGCAAAAATATGGTGACTCAGGTTTAAAATATGACCCTAATTTTACCGAAACACTAGTAGAAGATATTTTAGAGAGAAAAAAGCAGCGAGAAATTAACGAGTATATCATTGCTGCAGGTAAAGGTGGGTTAGTTGAAGCTATTGGTAAATTTGGAGCTGAGGTAGTATTTGGTAATTTGTCAGTAATTAATATTGCTGCTAGCTTCATTCCTATTGGTAGACCAGCAATGTGGGCGGCACTTAGCCAAAAATATGGCAAAATTCCAACAACATTAGTTAAGGATTTGCTAGGCGGGGCTATAGGTCAGGGAGTTACCGAGCCAATTCTTCATAATGAACGACATACTGAACAAAGACCTTATGACTTGTCAAATAGTTTGATTAATATTATAGAAAGTGGTTTATTTGGTGCAACTTTGCATGGTCTTGGTTATTCGGCTAAATATTTGCGAGACAGATTGTATTTATATTCAAATAAGCTACATCCTGAAATTGAGACCTTACATCCGATAGTTGATAGTCAGTTAAAAGATAATATTGACACTGTACTAAAAGAATCATCTCCTCAGGAGAATATAATAGAAACTGAGCAAGTTGATAGTCAAGTACCAACAAGTACCGATGCTAATATTGGAAACAGTTCTTTATCAAGGTTAGCTGAGTTACAAGCAAAGAAGTTACAATTAATTACGGCAGCCGAGCAACAATTTCCCTCATATTCTGCCCAGCAGAGGCAAATAGCAGAATTACAACAACATATGCATGATCAGTTTGGTACTAATGGTAAAACTGAAGCAATACCAAGATGGTTCTTGGATATTTTACTAGAGGAAGAAGGTAAATTACAACAATTATATCAGGAGCATATTAATAACCCGGAGTTTCAGGAATATTTGACAGCAGTAAAACAATTAGATCAGCAAATTATCAATAATTTACGACGTCAGCAATGGGAGACTAAAGGCTATGATTTATCACCCGAAGAGTTATATATAGCAAGAAAACAGCTAGAGGAAGGCAAACATATAAATCTTGAGAATCCACAAAAAGCTGAATCTTTTTACCATGGTGATGATAAGAAATTTGAGAATAACAATGCCAGTCCTAATCTACAAGAGCATCTAGCTTCTTTAGAAGCTGAGATAGCCAATTTACCTGAACAACAAAAGGTTAGTTATCAAGCAGAAAGCAACAAGCAAGATGTTATTTACCAACGAACCGAAGAAATCTTACGTAAGATTAAGCAACAGGCTAACCCTTCAGAACTAGAGGAATTATTTAAAACTCTAAGTCTCATCGATCCACAGTTAGTGGATGAGCTAAAAACTATCCATAAAGAATTTGTTGGACAGAAAAGATTGGATTTGCTAGAGAGAGACAAACAAATAGATATGTTCATTGATGATTTTAAGAAGGAACAGTTTGTAAAAAAAAGAAATAATGCCCTGAATTTAATCAAGATGGCTACCATAGAGAGATTTGTTAGAAATCATGACAATAAGATTGCTGCAATAAAAGAATATTTACGGCAGGTTGATTTACGGCAACAAACTATTGCTAAAGAGCTGTTATATGGCATTACAAGAGATTTAGAAAAAGCTGGTGTAGATCGCGAGTTTGGAAATATTGCTTATGAAAAGGACATAATACAGGAATTATGGAATATCAGCCATCCTGATAAAAATCCGACAGGGAGTGAGAGGGCAATAATAGTAGCTCAAATAATCAATAAATGGCAAACAGCTGCCATCAATAGAGCTAATCTAGCCGGTAGTAATATAATACCGTTAGAGGGTTATATTACTAAACAAGAGCATAACAGTCTTAAACTTCGAGAAGCTGGTTATGAGGCATGGTTGAAATTCATCCATCCGCTACTTGATCACCAAAAAATTGCTAAACTAAATGAGAAAATAGATCATAAGGCAATATTTAATAATCTTGCTAGTAGTATTCATTTAAAAGATACTGACCAATATTTAAATATAGCATTTACTCACATTAGAGGAAGTAACGTAGCTGATGTGGTGTCGGCTAGTAGGAAACTACATTTTAAATCGGCAGAAGCTTGGTTAACATATCAGAAGGAGTTTGGTAATTACGTACAAAATGACCTTGTTGACAAGCTCATTAGCCCTTTAATTAAAAGTCGATCCTTCATTGCTGATTCGATAGTTAGTAACCTTAATATACTAGGTCGGAGTATCGGGGTGATGGAGAGTATGGGTTGTAATCCTGAATTAATGCTACAATCAATCAAAAGCACTTTTACCAAGGAGCTACAAGAGTTAGCAATTAAAGACCCAGCTATTAGCCCTGCTTCGAAACTCGCTTGTGCTGAGGGATTTGAAGGAGACGCGGAACCTCGACCCGCAGCGTACTCTAATGTCACACTACTGGACAAAAAGGTTAGGTTGGTTGCACAAAGTGCAACTTAAACAATTTTATGATTAAGGAATCAAAAAATTGCTTAGAACGACTATAAGCTTGTTTAATTGATCTTATACCTAACTGTAGTACAGAATAACTCCTACATCCTAGCGTTTTCTTCATTTTTATCGGTTGCTCTTGCTCTCCAATTGCTCCTATTTTTATTGCCATTGCATATGCTATAAATAAACATTTTATAAAATTCTCTAATCGCACTTTACTCTTTATATGCGTATCTTCCATTCTAAAACCATTACTTTTGCACCCTTTAAAGGCTGCCTCGATATCCCATCTCTTCCGATATATTTCAGATCCGTTTGACATGTTCTTACTATACACTATCGATAGATATTCTCCGCTTGCTAATTTGATATGATCAAATTTCACTGGGACAGAATAAAACCTTGTAGAAAAATTTCTTATCTTTATTTCTTTCATGCTATCGATCCTAATCCATTGACCTTCTTTATTAACTATTCTATTTGTCCTTCTCACCCTTAATGCATAATTAATATTTTTATTGTGAAGATAGGTAATTAATTTCTCATTATCAAATTCCCTATCTCCTAATATTCCCTCTATCTTTTCCTTACCAAATTCCTCTATAAATTTCGATATTACTGCAATTTGATCGTCTGCCGTACATGCTCCTTTATAAGGAATTATTTTATATATTAATGACATAGCAATTTTATTATATGATACCGACAATACTAATATATTTCTTATCTCCTGTCCTAATTCCCAAGTGGTTCTATCTATTGATAAAACCACTTTCCCTTGAGGAATATAATTTTTCATATACTTATAATAATCATCAATATTGATATTGTCTTCTTGAAGAAATCTATATACCGCTTTTATTTTTGAATCTAATAATTTATCTCCTTCTATTTCTTCTGCCATATTTTTATATTTGCTTCCTCGACACAACATTAATGATTTTATTATGCCCTTGAACGTGTTTAGTCTTGTATCTTTCATCTCAAAATGATTATATAGTAATTCGGCTAGTAACATAGAGCACCACAGATTTTTTTGTGTTCAATCTAAAATACTCTATTTACTAGCTCTTGCAACCACCCCATCTCTTTTGTCCAGTAGTGTGACTCAAACGTACGTGAGGATTCGAGTCTAGTCCCGACGCACAAATTACCAGCAGAAGTAGAATTATGCAAGAGGTCTTTATTTTTATTACTATTCTACCTGCGTTGTTGTATTACCTGCTAAAGATATATCTTGAATCTCTTCTAGTGGTATTGTTATTATTGACAAGTTAGTATCTACTGAGTAATCAACATGTTCGTTCTTACTATCAGAACTTTTACATACTTCTGTTGGGTGATTAACGTTTTTGTTCTTACTGCCAAAACTTTTATATGCTTTGCATGCAGCAATCCCAACAAAACCTATAATAACACAACCAGTAGCTGTGCTACCTATGCTTAACATTATTGTCCCACTATAGTCAATTGATGAGAAGTTGGTGACGTCGTCTTCGATCGCTCGCCTATTACATATAGGCGTCGCTCCATCGCTCCTAGCACCAAATCCTCCTGAATTGACTATATCCTGATTGTGAGAAGTTGATTTTTCAGGAGTATTATGTTTAGGAGTAGTAGTATTTTCTAATGTATAACCAGCATTTGTGTAACCCTCACTTATTGCACGTTTTGCAATATAATGTGCTGACAGATTATCTTTATCATCTATCGAGTTAGGACGAATCATAGAAAGAGTTGTCAATAACAGCATATCTTTATCTGTATATAACTTAAGAGGCTCTACTTCTTTAGAAAGAGGTTTATCTTGTTTTGAAAAATTATATTTTCGGAAATGATTAGCCCAGTCTCCCTGATTATGTTTGTTACGTCCCATATTCTTCCTCCTTGTACATTAACAAATTTGTTGCATTCAACTACTTTACATAAAATATCGATTAATATCAAATGAAATTATTATATTTAATCGCTAATATTCTAAATATAATAATATATTAAAAATTATGATATTATTTGCTGTTAAAAAGATTATTTCAGTATCTTTATGATTGACTAAATAGGATTATTATAGTGTATATTAAATTTTGCTAGATTTCACGTTTAGCAAAAAATATATAAAAACATTTTAGGAGCATATGATGATAAAAAAAAATAGATTAATTACTACTATAATAGGATTACTATTACTAAGTTCAAATAGCTTAGCAAGTACAACAACTGCAAAATCAAATGCCAATAAAACTAATATTAGTAGTAGTGGCACTAATGATGAATTACAAAAAATTGAGAATGATTTCAAGTCTTATGCTGCGGGAATTTCAGCAGAACTAAGAGAAGAAATAACAAAATATAGAATAGAAGTGGCTAAAATTAATGGCCAAAAACGTGAATTATATAAAAAAATCTCACAAGAAGCTCAAAATTATCTTGCCAAAGAACGAGACTATAAAAAAAGAATACTATCCTTAAGCAAAAATTCAGATAAAAACCAAGAGGATACTAGCTCTATTGAGAAAAAATCTGACAAAAAAGATTTGCCTAAATAATGCTTTATGAACAATTTCAGCAGAATATTGAAAAGCTAGTTGATAGACCTCACCTGAGGTCTATCGCATTGGCTATCTCAGGTGGTTCTGATTCCATAGCCCTTTTAATGTTAACACATAAATGGGCTAGCACTAATAGTATTAAGCTAGTAGTAATGTTAGTTAATCATCATTTACGAGAGCAGGCTAAGTTGGAGCATGAGTATGTACGAGACTTAAGCCATAAATTGGGACATAGATATCACCAGCTTCATTTCGATCACCAAAATAATTTTTCTAATTTACAAGCAAGGGCTAGAGAAGGTCGTTATAAATTAATGACTGATTTGTGTAGCAAATTAGATATATTGACAATTTTAACAGCACATCACTTGGATGATTATATTGAAAATTATTGTCTGAGATTAGAAAAAAAAAGTAGTCTATTTGGACTTAGTGCTAGCAATATTAATTGGTATAATAATGTTAAAATAGTGAGACCATTGTTTAACATTCCGAAACAACAGTTAATTGCATATTTAGTTACCAATAATATAAAATGGTTTGAAGATGAATCTAATAAATCTGATAAATATCAACGAAATATCATTAGAAAAAAGCTATCCCTAGAAGGAGAATATATAAAGAATCAAATAACTTCTCAACAATCTAGAATTAACCAAGTAGTAGAAGAGAAATGGCAACCGGAATTGATTGCTTGCATCGCAGAATCAGTAAAAATTTATGATTTTGGTTTTGCTACTGTAAATTTATTAAAGTTTGCAGAATTTTCTAGTGCAATAACACTACAGGTAATCAGTTTTGTACTTATCATTATTAGCGGTAAGAACCGCACTAGTAGATCAGGCTCAATAAGTATGATAACAGAACTATTACAACAAAAAATAGACTTTATTAAGACACTCCATGGTTGCGTGATTAAAAAAATTAGTAATAATCTAATAATTTACCGAGAATTTGGTAGGAATTTACCTATAGATATTAGGCTTAATAATGTAGATTCATGGGATGGTAGATTTCATTTCTATATCAATAGACCTCTTTTAGAATTCGCTCTAGCTCAGGAATTTGCAGGAGATCCGGAACACAGAACCACATCATACTCAAACATATGTGAGGATTCGAGTCTAGCCCCGACGTCCAAATTACCAGCAGGAGTAGAATTATACAAGAGGTCTAATAATTCAGGCTATTTGATCAGTAACCTAACGATCAAGGATTATAGTAAAATAAGGCAAGATTTAGATTTTAAAATACTGAAAGACGCAAGTTTTAACAATCATATAGCTATTTTATTCACCCTACCAGTAGTCAAGATACTTGAAAAAGTTATAGCCATACCCCATATATCGTATTATAATGACCAAGGTTTGAGGAGAAGTCTTAGTGTTTCTTTCTCTCCCAATTTTATATCGCGTTTTACGCATTTCTGTTAGGTGAGTCATAGATGAATAATCAAGGTAAGAATGTTCTAATTTGGGTGTCGGTTTTTGTTTTAATGATACTTGTTTTTCATGCATTTCAAAATGATGGTTTTATTGGAGGAAAAAGTAATATCGCTTTTTCAGATTTTTTAAGCAAAATTGATGAGAAAGCAATTAGTGCTGTTAAAATTCAGGGTAGAATGATTGAGGGGACTCTCAGCGATGGATCTTCTTTTTCAACTTATGCTGCTGACTATCCAGATCTAATAAATCGCCTAAACAGCAATTCGGTTCATATTGAAATAATACCACCTGATACAAAAATGAACTTGTTGTTTAACATATTTGTTTCGTGGTTTCCAATGATTCTTTTGATAGGTGGGTGGGTATTTTTCATGCGTCAAATGCAAGGTGGAGGAAAAGCCATGGGTTTTGGTAAATCTAAAGCTAAACTAGTTTCAGATAAAGGTCCGAAAATTACTTTTAAAGATGTTGCTGGAATTAACGAAGCTAAAGAAGAGTTAACTGAAATTGTTGATTTCCTTAGAGACCCAAGCAAATTCCAAAAACTTGGTGGTAAAATTCCAAAGGGATGTTTACTTATAGGATCACCTGGAACAGGTAAAACTCTCCTAGCAAAAGCTATAGCCGGCGAGGCAAATGTTCCATTCTTTAGTATCTCTGGCTCTGATTTTGTTGAAATGTTCGTTGGCGTTGGTGCTAGCCGTGTCCGTGATATGTTCGAACAAGGTAAACGTAATGCTCCTTGCATAATTTTTATTGACGAAATAGATGCAGTAGGTCGCCACAGAGGTATTGGTATGGGTGGTGGCAACGATGAACGTGAACAAACACTAAATCAAATGCTGGTAGAAATGGATGGGTTTGAGGATAATGAAGGGGTAGTTATTATTGCTGCAACTAACAGACCGGATGTATTGGATCCAGCATTGCTAAGACCTGGGAGATTTGATCGCCAAATTACTGTTCCTAATCCAGATATTGATGGTAGAGAACAAATTTTACAAGTACATTTGAAGAAAATAAAATATGCCTCAAATATAGTCGCTAGAATCATAGCTAGAGGAACTCCTGGATCTTCAGGAGCAGATCTTGCTAATCTTGTCAATGAATCTGCATTAATTGCTGCTCGCAAGGGCAAAAAAGAAGTAAGTATGGCAGATTTAGAAGAGGCAAAAGATAAAGTGTTAATGGGCGTAGAAAGACGTTCTATGGTTATGTCAGATGAGCAGAAAAAACTAACTGCTTATCATGAGGGAGGGCATGCATTGGTTGGGTTGTATTGTCCTGCTTCTGATCCAATTCACAAAGCAACTATTATTCCAAGGGGTAGGTCACTTGGAATGGTTATGCGGCTTCCTGAAAATGATCGTTTTTCTATGCCACGTGATAAAATGGAAGCTGATATAGCGGTAGCAATGGCTGGCAGGGTAGCTGAGGAGCTTATTTTTGGCAGAGATAAAGTTACTTCTGGGGCTTCTTCAGATATTAAAATGGCAACCCAAATGGCTAGAGCTATGGTAACGGACTGGGGATTAAGTGATGCAATAGGACCAGTATATCATGGTTCGAGTAATGAAGATCTATATACTAGTGGTAGGGGAGCAGGTCATACTTCTGTACATACAGCAGAATTAATTGATACAGAAGTAAGAAAAATTATTGAAAAAGGTTATGATTTTGCCAAAAATATATTAACTACACATATTGATCAACTTCATTTGTTAGCTAAATTATTAATTGAACATGAGACATTGTCTGGTCAGCAGATTAAAAACTTGCTGAGTGATAGATCAATGAATTCAGAAGAGGAAAATTTATTTCCAATAAAAAATGATTATGGTGGTACTGTAAAAGTTAAGAAACTAAATCAGAAAAGGACAGCAGGATAATTGAAAAGTCGTGGCTACGGTAGGCAATATGCTTAATGTCACCCCACAACTATTGAAAGTTAAAAATCGTCTATTAGCGAGGAGACCGTAGGTCGACGAAGCAATCTATATGACAAGATTCATAGATTGCCACACTCACGTCCGTTCGCTCGCAATGACGGTTTAAGCCTTACAACAGCACTTCGCTAATAGACGATTTTTTAACTTTCAACAGTTGTGAATGATACCGAGGCTACTTAAGTTAATAAAACTTGCACACTTGGTATAGTTAGAATTTTAGATAAGGAATAAACATGGCAGAACTTAGATTACCACCTAATTCTAAAGTCCGTAAAGGTACTACATATAAACATTCTGGAGAAGCGGTTAAGTTACGTAATATCAGAATTTATAGATATGACCCAAATTCTGAAGAAAACCCTAGAATTGATATTTATGAGTTAGATCTATGCAAAACAGGTCCAATGGTTCTAGATGCCTTAATTAAAATAAAAAATGAAATAGATTCTACCTTGACTTTTAGGCGTTCTTGTCGTGAAGGAATTTGTGGTAGCTGTGCGATGAATATAGATGGAACTAACACACTTGCCTGCATTAAGTCTATTGAAGAAATTCGTGGTGATGTCAAGATATATCCTCTACCGCACATGAAGGTAGTAAAAGATTTAGTACCTGATATGTCGCATTTCTATGCTCAATATGAATCGATAGAACCTTGGCTAAAAACTGACAGTCCGCCACCTTCCAATACTGAAAGATTGCAGTCTCTTAAGGATAGAGAAAAACTGGATGGTTTATATGAATGCATATTATGTGCGTGTTGTTCCACCTCTTGCCCAAGTTATTGGTGGAATGGTGATAAATATTTAGGACCTGCGATTTTACTACAAGCCTATCGGTGGATTGCTGATTCTAGGGATGAGTATACAGGAGAACGTTTAGATGCTTTAGAAGATCCATTTAAATTATATCGTTGTCATACGATTATGAACTGTACAAAAACTTGTCCGAAAGGTTTAAATCCAGCTAAAGCTATTGCAGAGATAAAAAGCCAAATAATAGAACGTCACGGAGTGTAAAGCGAATAGACTTACTTAATTCACCTTACGTATAGCATTTAAAAATTGCAGAAAAGTACAAGACGTCTATTAGCGAGACCACGTGAGTGTAGTAGCAATCCACATTCATTAGATTGCTTCGTCGCCACAAAGTGGCTTCTCGCTAATAGACGCTAGGCTGTTTTTCCTATGACTTTTAAATTACCATGGGGGTTATACGTAAGGTGAGTTACTTAACCTAAATTCGATATAGCATTAGTGTATACTCTTCTACTTTGAAGAATTGTTTTTTGAAAATATCATGGATTCGCATGCGTAACTATACTATATGTACGCCTAGCATGCTTACCATTTATTTTCAAATCCAATTCTTTAAAGCATTTATAGATAAAAATCACTCTACATGATAATTTTTAATAAAATCAAACTTATAATTTTTTTTATGCAAAAGATCAACTAACTGACTTAAATTTTCTTTGCCATTAAATTGGTCTTGAAACATTTCATCATGCATAAGTAAAATTAATTTATTAGGTAAGGCAGTATCATTTCTGTTAAATTTATCTTCTATCTCTTGCACTAATTCATCTAAAGATTGAATTGGCTTGCCATGCTGATTATGTGCCCATTCTAAATCCCAGCCATATAGATAGAAGCCGTTTTTATATATTCCATCATCATCTATTCTTTCTACTTTATCTTCTTCTTTTGAAATATATGGATCATCTTTACTTAGGTTAGGGAGACGGAATACATCTCTACCTGGTAGTCTAGTATTGATATGTGAACCAGTGAAACCAAAAACAGTATTATTTTTTTTAAGATCCTTAATTATATCCGGAAGCTGATGATAAAAATTCCTATAGTGGTTATTAGCGTGAGTATAGCTGTGATTTCCTATTTCAATAAAAGGGCTTTTTTTAGCTAGATCAACAGCTTTCTTTAGGCTAGGACTCGAATTATCATAATGTAATCCTACCATGAACATGGTAATAGGAGTCTTTTTTTGGGTCATGACATTAATAACATTTTCGGTTCCTCCAAGAGACCCATCATCTGATGTTATATAAATTGTTTTATTTGTATCTGCACATAATGCATAAGGTAGATTTACTATAGCTACGAAACAATAGATTAGGAAGATTTTGGTTATTCTCATAAAAATATACCTGAGATTATATGGTTAAGTAGGTTGCTTTTACCGTAAATAGAATTGTATCATTACATTACCAAGTATACCAAAGTAAAAAATTGACAATTAACAATAAATATTTACTGGTAGTGATATTAATAGCGATGTAGTGGTTCATTTGAGTATAATTTTGCTAAAGACAAATAATCTTGTGGTGATAAATTTTCAGATCGAGAAGAATTATCAATCTTTAATCGAGATAACAAATCTTCTATATACGGGGTTAGTTTCTTCAAAGATGATTTAATCATTTTACGACGTTCACTAAAGGCTAGTTTGGTAATTAGTTCAACTTTCCCAATTAGTTCAAGTGTTAATGGATTATCAAAAGGCACGAGTCTAACTATTGCAGAGTGGACTTTTGGTGCAGGGTAAAAAGCTTGCGGATTAACATCAAAACATTTTTCGACTGAACAAAGTAACTGACATATTATTGATAATCTGCCATAAGATTTTGTTCCAACTTTACCACATATTCGCTCTACAACCTCTCTTTGCAGCATTAAAGTCATACTACTTATTAAGTATGATTTTTTTAACCATTTTATAACTAACTCTGTACCTATTTGGTAAGGTAAATTTGAAATAATAGTTATTTTATCATGTGTTTTGTCATGACTTAAGGTTGATAGATCAAATTTAGAAGCATCTGAATGAATAATATGCAGATTAGGGTATAACTCTCTTATTTCCGTCAGTAACGGTATGCATCTAGCGTCAGTTTCAACCACAGTTAAAGATTTAGGGTTGTAGGAAAGGATAGCTCTAGTGAGTCCAGCTGTACCAGGACCAACTTCTAATACAGAGTCATTTTCTCGGAGACCGCTTACGCGAACTATTTTATCACATAGACTACTATCAAAAATGAAATTCTGACCATATCTCTTAATAGGAACAATACCATGTTGGCTGGCATGCTTGGCGATTGAAGGTATTGTACTCGGATCATTCGAGTATATCACAAAGGTAGCATTATTTTGATATATGCTTTCTTACGCATATCCTCAAAGTATTTTTGGGCTTTTTGTGACATTTTTTTATTAGTCAGAAGATTTACTACATAATCATTTTCATCTAGAGTAACATTAACTATCTTTTTATTACACATTAAGATTAACTTAAACCCATCTTGCATCTCGAAAACACTACTTTTCTCTCCTGTATTTAAATCCTTGAGAATTGTTTGTAACGTAGAATCTAGAGTGCTTAAATTTTGATTGACTATTTCTAACGTAGAAAAATCTTTATATAAAGATTCTTTGATATCGTGACAATTTGTAAGGCGTTTTTGTAACCCATACATCTTTTGCAAAATTTTATCCTGTTTATCTTTTGAAGTAAAGATTTGGGCCGATATTTCTGCGTCTTTTGAATTAGTCGCTAATATTATAGCATCAACTTCTTTTGCACTAATAGCAACTGATCTAGAAATACTAGATAAAATATTCATTTTGATAATTTCAGCACCAATCTGAGATTTAAAACTATTAATATCTACAGATTTACTCTTCAAAAGTTGCATTAATTGTCCTTTTGCCATTTTATTACGTTGCTCAATAGTCTCTATAGACTCATTTAACTCACTATCAGAACTTTTTTTACCGTTTACAGACTGATAAAGCAATAAATCATCAATCACGCTGTTAATTGCCATCTTGTCAAGTTGCTTATCTGTTTGAGAATCAGGATTGTTAATATTGTTAAGTGCCATGATCATGTGTTTTCTAGCTAGAAATTCATGTAATGTAATTGGCTCATTATTAACTAATGCAACTATATTGGATAATTCTGCTTTCGCTATGGCTAGGTTAAAAACGATAGCAACTAAACAAAATAACTTCTTCATAATTTTAGACTCACATATTTAATATTTTTAAACCTATAGAAATAGTAGGTACAGCAGAATTCTTTTTTATTCCCCTACTACCATCTTCCATGTAATTGTCTGAAAGTTTTCCGGCTATTCTAACACAATCATTCAAGTATGTCACCTGGATACTCTTAGAAAGAACATTTAGTTTGCTTTTTGGCCAATCTACTCTCATATCATAGGCAACTGACCAATTTTCGGTTAATTGATAAGTGAAATTATAGTAAAATTGCCTTATTTTGTTATCAGTTAATTTATCTGTAAAATAATATTTCTGTAAATTTGAAATCTGAACCAATCCAGCAGTTAACTGAATTTTCTTAGAGTTAAGGCTTCCACCTAATTCATCTCTAATTGGATCAAAATTTCTACTTTTTCTAAATCTATAGAATAGCTCTATCTTATCAGAAAAACTACTAGCAATTCTACCAACATTTTCGATATTATTAATAGAGTTAGTATTAATAGCAGTGTTATAGGTTTGTCCTAGAAATAAACTTGTATAATTCTCCTCCGATAGTATAGAAGAATTAACCCCATAACTTAACCTATTGCTAAATTCATGATAATCTATACCACTATAACGATTCGAATTGAATATATTATTTTCTGATAGTTCATATTTTGATGGATCAATAAAGGAAAATTTCTTATTATAATTATGTCTACGTCCAATAGTCACGGATATAATTGGTTCTACAAACAAGCTAGTTTTATCAAAAATTGATCCAGCTAATGGATAACGCCAAATATTTTGGATGTCAGGTATATTTCTAGTTAGAACATGATTAGTCCTAGAATCATTTAGATATAGGTGATTAATAAAATATACATCTGATCTATTACGTAAGGTAACATTAAACAAATGACCTGTCTCAGTTAAAAAATTATTGTCCACTGCTAGTTGCAATGCAACTCGACCTAGTTCTTTTCCACTTCTTTCCTTATAGATTAATGCATCATTCTCTACAACTAAATTACTAGTTTCTTCGTCATTTAGAGGTATAACATTCTTGGTTCTGACCTTGGGGAAAATTAATGGATTCGTACTACTAGAATCATTTGTTCCCAATCCCTCAAAATATATTCCTTCCGTTAATAAATAATTATAATTATTGACATGTTCTAAATATAACTTAGACATTAAATACGGAGTATAATTGTTATAGTAATTTTTTAAATAAGCTTTATCAGAAGTACGTTGTAACCTAAATCCGTATCTATAATCGTTTTTGGTAAAATTACCATTGCTTAATAGATAATATGAGTTCACCTTACGATTTTTTATCGTTACATCACCATCTTTTATAGAGTATGGTACTTTACCATAATTAGCGTCTAAAGATATATAATCAGTTTTATTTGGTTTGTAACGAGCTTCTAGTTCAAAAATTTTATATATAATATTATGCTTTTGCCAAAAGACCCTAGGGGTTAGAGTAAAGTCTAGATTAGGTTTAGCTCTATAATATAGCGGTATTCCCAAAGCATTATCCCGCACTCTAGGTATCAATATTCCCGATTCTGCGGACGCCTTAGGTGTTGGATGAGAAAAATATGGTATATACAAGATTGGTACACCATATACCTCAAAAAATAGGTGATTATAAATCATTTTATTCTTATTAAGATCTATCTCAGTATTTTTTGCAGAAACTTGCCAAATAGGTTTTTGGTTACATAGTATTTTGCATGGAGTAAAGGTACTATTATGCAGACGAAAAATATCTTCATTTACTCTTTCTGCTAATTTTGATACTAGTAGTGTATTATCACCAAAATATAAAATAAAATCTGAGATTATCCCTGCCTTTAGTTTGTTTTTTAATATAACAAGATCTCCTAGAATAATTCTATTTTGCTGATCTTTAATTCTAATATCACCTTCAGCCCAAAGTTTATCTTGCCCTATATCATAAATCAAAGAATTAGCTGTTAGGAAGTAATTATCCAATATAACTTGAACATCACCTTTAGCATAAATAAACTGTTCTTTTTGGTTATATTCAATATAATCCGCTGACATAAAGCTAAATTGTTTGCCTATCTTTTGTTTATCAGTCCCTTGCTTATCAGCTATTGCAAAGCCAAAAACCGATAACAAAGTAATAATAATTAATATATTGCAGAAAATTCGCATTAAAGATAACTTTTGAAGTAAGATGATATATCATGTATACATCAAATTTGATATATTTATACGATAATCCGAGGTTAAATAGTAGTAATTTTTAAAATTAGGTTGTCCTTGAAATAATAGTTATACTGTCAATCTATACTTGACTAAATTAGTATGGTATTATATAATCATGTTATTATAGGGGAGTTGTTTGTATGCAATTAACTACAAAGGGGCGGTATGCTGTAATGGCTATCTTAGAAATCGCATCGCAAATGTCGGATATGCCTGTTACCTTGGCTGAAATTTCAGCAAAACAAAATATACCGGTTAACTATTTGGAGCAAATTTTTGCAAAACTTAAGAAAGCTAATATAGTTAGATCAGCGAAAGGTCCAAAAGGTGGTTACATCATTAATGAAAAATTAAATAATATCAAGATTACTAATATTATTGATGCGGTAGATGAGAATATTGAAATGACAAGATGTTTAAGAAAATCTCAGAATAGTTGCGTACCTAATAAAGTAAAATGTAACGCTCATCATTTATGGTTAGGTTTAAGTAAGCATATAAGGAACTATTTTGACACCATCTCTGTAGCTGACATGCTAGCTGATACACTAGATTAGCTCTAAAAGTTTTTGAAAATTATTTTAACTTATGTATTAGTGGACGAATAAATTATGTTATATATATGTTATATTTAGACCATAATTCTACTACTAACGTTCATCCTAAGGTTAAGGAACTTATGAAGAATTTGCTCGAAGAAGCATATAATCCGTCTTCTATTCATACCAAAGGGCGTTATGCTAGGAGTTTAGTAGAAACAGCTAGGGAGCAAGTTGCAAGATCTGTGGGCGTTGACATAAATTCTAGAGAATATCAGGTTATTTTTACTTCCTCTGGCACAGAAAGTAATAATTTGCTGATGAATAATTATTATGACGGAGAAATTTTTGTTTCTAGCATAGAACATTTATCGATCTTTGATCATGCTAAATATAGCAATAATATTAAAATTATTAGGGTAGATAGCGATGGCATTGTTGATGCTCAGCATTTAGGAGAACTACTATCGGTTAGTCATAGCAATAAAAAGCTCGTGTCTATAATGCTAGCTAATAATGAAAGTGGTGTTGTGCAAAATGTACAAGAGCTGGTTAAAATTGCCCAAAAATATGGGGCAGTATTTCATAGTGATTGTGTTCAAGCAGTTGGCAAAATATCGGTCAATATTAAAGAATTAGGAGTTGATTTTGCTACTATATCAAGTCATAAATTAGGAGGAGTACAGGGAAGTAGTGCGTTGATTGCTAAAGCAGAGCATACGCTTAAAGCAATGATGATTGGTGGAGGGCAAGAGAGAAACATTCGCTCAGGTACAGAAAATGTACTAGCGATTGCTTCGTTCGGGCTTGTATCATCAATAGCGACTACAGAGATAGAAGATAGATACAAAAAAATGAAGAAATTACAGACATATTTGGAACAAAATTTGTGCAACTATAAAAATGTTAAAATAGTGTCGAAAGATGTTGAAAGATTACCAAATACCACGTTGATAATCGTACCTAACACTGATGCACAAACCAAATTGATAGCTTTCGATTTACGGGGTATAGCAGTTAGTTCCGGTTCTGCTTGTTCATCAGGGAGAGTTGGTAAATCACATGTTTTATCGAATATGGGGTTTAGTGAGGATGACACTAGGTCTTCGATTAGAGTCAGCTTTGATTATCAACAAACTACCCAAGATGTTGTGACGTTTATTAAAGCATTTGAAGAAATATACACTTCTAACTTAAACGTCATTGCGAGGAAGTAGCAAAGCTAAAAGAGTAACTAGTATGGATGAATTAGAGAAATTAAAACAAAAAGTAAAATTAAGTGGTAAATCGCTGCCAATTTATATGGATTACCAGTCTACAACTCCTATAGATCCAAGGGTCTTGGAATGTATGCTGCCATATTTTACCACTAAATTTGGTAATCCGCATTCTAGGAGTCATTCCTTTGGTTGGGAAGCTGAAGAAGCTGTGGAGTTGTCGAGGAAAAAAGTAGCTAGGCTTATTGGAGCAGATCCTAAAGAGATTATTTTTACTTCTGGTGCTACTGAATCTAATAATTTAGCTATTAAAGGAATTGCCAAATTCTATGGTAATAAAAAAAATCACATAGTGACGGTGGTAAGTGAACATAAATGCGTTTTAGATGCTTGTAGACATTTAGAAGATGAGGGATTTAAGGTAACATATTTGCCAATTCAGCTGAGTGGTTTGATTGATTTAGAAATATTGAAAAATGCCATAACAGATCAAACTATACTGGTATCGGTGATGGCTGTAAATAATGAAATTGGTGTTATCCAACCAATTAAAGAAATTGGCAAAATTTGTCGTGAACGAGGAGTATTCTTTCACTCAGATATTGCCCAAGGATACGGCAAAATTCCAATAGATGTTAATGATTGTAATATTGATCTTGCAAGTATTTCTGGGCATAAAATTTATGCTCCTAAAGGTATTGGTGCTTTATATGTAAGGAAAAAACCTAGAGTACGACTAGTGCCGATTTTAAATGGTGGAGGACAGGAAAGAGGTATGCGTTCTGGAACTCTACCAGCTCCTTTAATTGTTGGGCTTGGTAAGGCTGCTGAAATAGCTCTGCTTGAGATGCAAAAAGATGCTAAGCATGTAGAAGAGCTTTTTGATAGGTTTTATGATAATATTACTAAAGAAATTGCCGACGTTTATCTAAACGGTGCTAGACATAATAGATATAAGGGGAATTTAAATCTAAGTTTTGCTTATGTGGAAGGTGAGTCTATGATACTAGCTATTAAAGATTTAGCCGTTTCATCCGGCTCTGCTTGTACGTCATCTTCACTTGAACCATCATATGTGCTAAAAGCTATGGGTGTTGATGAAGAAATGGCACATACCTCTATTAGGTTTGGTATTGGTAGATTTACTACTAGAGAAGAAATCGATTATGCTGCAGCGTTAATAGCGTCCAAAATTAATAAATTAAGAGAGCTAAGCCCTCTTTGGGAGATGGTGCAAGAGGGAGTTGATTTAAAGCAGATCAAATGGGCAATGCATTGATACCCCAGCATCGGGATAAGAATTTGTCAATTCTGATCCTAAATTCGCTTAGGTTGCTTAGATGCTTATCACTTAATTATTATAATATAGATAGGAAATAAAATGGCATATAGTCTAAAAGTGCTGGATCACTATGAAAATCCTCGTAATGTAGGGTCATTAGATAAAAATGATGCATATGTTGGAACAGGTCTTGTCGGAGCTCCTGCATGCGGTGATGTAATGAAGTTACAAATTAAAGTTAGTGAAGATGGAATTATTACAGATGCCAAATTTAAAACCTTTGGTTGTGGTTCTGCTATTGCTTCAAGTTCTTTAGTAACAGAATGGGTTAAGGGTAAATCTATTGATGAGGCTGGTAGTATAAAAAATACTGAAATAGCCAAAGAACTATCTTTACCGCCAGTAAAACTCCATTGCTCTTTATTGGCAGAAGATGCAATAAAAGCTGCAATAGCTGATTATAAAACTAAAAAATTGCAGTAAATTTATGAAAAATATTATGTCATTGACTGATGCAGCAGCTAGGCAAATAAAGCTATTGATAGACAAACGTAATAAACCATCTTTTGGTATTAGGGTTGGGGTAAAATCTGGTGGCTGTTCTGGTCTATCTTATTACGTAGAATATGCGGATGACAAAAATAAGTTTGATGAGGTGATAGAAGATAAAGGTGTACGAATATTAATCGATCCAAAAGCTTTGATGTATATCCTAGCAAGTGAAATGGATTATGTAGAAGACAAGTTTAAATCCGGCTTTACTTTTAATAACCCAAACGAAAAAGGTAGTTGTGGATGTGGGAAGTCGTTTAATATATAAGAAAATATTTCTGTTTTTATAAAAAATGTCGTAAAACCCATGTCTTTAGCGTGTAGAATGTAAGGCGTTACTCACCTTGAGTTTCAATAGACTTCTTTCGAAACTCTACTTCTGCTGGTGATTTGTACGTCGATGCGGTACTCGAATCCTCACGTACATTAGAGTACGCTGCGGGTCGAGGTTCCTCGTCTCCTTCAAATCCCTCAGCATAAGCGAGTTTCGAAAGAAGTCTAATCTAAGTGGCAACAAAACCGCTCATTCTTAACATTGGTTCTTATATGAAACATAAACACTCTACAAAAGCATCATCTACAAGCAGTAGCTTATCAGCTAGCTCAGTAAGTGACCCTAGTGTTAAACTACGACAATTTGATGACAAATTACAAGCAGTTTTAAATAATTCTTTAGGAGGTGGTAGTAAAATAGGAAATTTTATAATCAATCGTATTTTATGTTCCCTTGATGCAACTAATATAACTAATGGAGAAAAAATAAAATATATAAAGATTATAGAGCAATTTGTGTCAAAGTTTGTTCAAGAAATGGATAAGAATTCAATGGAACAATTACAACCTTGGAGACAATTATATAATCTTGTATTAATTCGTGAGCATTTAAAGAAGGGTGAGGAAAGTGTTATCAAATATTTATTGAATAGTAAAGTTTTTGATGAGAATTTATTTAACCCTAATAGATTAAATGATGATAATAACTTAACATTATTAGATTTGCTCAAATCTTTAAACGATGTATTAATAGATAGATCAGAAATCAAGAAAAACAGCGAATTAATTCAATGGTTAAAAGAGAAAAAAGGAGCTAAGAAATCTTCAGAAATACTACAAGGCAAATTTAATCAAGAGGATTACGATAAAAATATAGAAAAATTCAAAAAAGAATTACAAGAATGTTTACCAAAGGAGGTAACATCTGAGGGAGGGTTTAAAGCGGTACGTAAATTCGAGAACAATAGGTCAAAAGAGTTTTTAGAATGTCTTGATGTTATCTTAAATAACAAAAGAGGTGAGATTTCTCAACATATAAAATTACTTCTTAACAAACAACAAGACACAGATCATTATAAGGTTTATGTACATGTGTTGGATAAGCTTCTATCTGAATATTATCAATATATAGATCATGATAAATATATAAAAATAATACACTCTATTGTAGCAAAGATACCATCCGATTCATTAAGGGTGATTCACTATGAAGAGTTAATAGGAGTATATTTTGATAAAATAAAGCTAAAGTCATTCTTAACAAAGGAAGAGGAAGGGTTATTAGATGAGTATACTAATCAACTGGTTACATTAATCATTAATAGTAATGCAGATAACAGTGCAAAACATTATGCTTATAGGAAGCGTTTCAATTACTATAAGTATAAAGAAAATTCAGAAAAAACAATTTTGCAAGAAACAATTGAAGTATTATTAGAATTAATAAAATATGCTGATAGCACCCAAAAACAAGAAGATTTATATCGTTTATTAATAGCTTTACATCATGAACAAAAAAAACAAAAATGTTTATTAAAAGGGAGAACATTTTAAAAGCAAGTGCAATATCTATGATATTTGTGATTAGCTTTGTTGTATTAACAAATATATTGGTACGTCGTTGTATCAATCATGAATGTCATCAGCAAAACCTAATAAAATTAGAAGAATATCATAATATAATTAGATCGCTTTTAGTTGATAAATTTAATATTAATTATATATTAAGTAGTAATGATGTATCTGATCAAATCTCTATTTTAAAAGAACATATTAGGAATCATGTTTTCATTTCGAAGTATCATATACCAAATAGCGTGTATGGCAAAAACGATCTACCTTATATCACTCTACAAGAACTACTAGATATACTATCAAACCAAGTATTTAAATACAATATTACTATTAATAATCATTCCATTATATCTAATGGTGTGGTAGAATTTCAGGAGAGTTTGAACAAGCAGTATCACATTAATAAAGACCTCACTTATAATATCTCAATACAAATTTCTCCTAATTCTTATTATACACAACAAGCTATCTCTAGGGTTAAGCAGCAAATTTTATTATTAAATATAGGTTCTATATTTACAATTTTAGTACTATTTACAATAATATTGTATCTATCTTATAGAGATAAAAAAATTAAAATTAAACTTAACAAGTTAGAGGCAGATTTAACTAACAGTATGGAACATAGTAAAAATATTCTATTATTTCAAAAAATAAACGAAGAGTTTACTCTAAAATGTTATCACTATTCTAAAAGTAGTGATAATAAAAAATCATTTAATATCTCTAATACTGTTAATATAGAAGACGAACTAGGATATAATAGTGAATATTTTCCATTACCAATAACAACATTAGAGTCCCACAATGAAATTAATTACCATACAATAAAACTAACTCCGATAATTTTATATCTACAAAGTTATTATACAGGATACACAGCTTGCTATAATTCTAATATTAAACTAGATATAGTCAGTAATATAGAGACACTTGAAGTGCCTTTTGAATCGGAAATATTTAACCAAATTATGGTTAGTGTATTATCTAATATCTTGTACTTTAATAAAAATACAGAAAGATCGAGATGTGTAAAGTTAATATTTCAAAACAACTTGATTACCTTTATCGGTGAAGGGTTTAGTTTAGACCAAAATTTAGCAGTAAGATATTCTGAAAAAATATTTAATGATACAGCTAATTTATACATATTAAATTTGGGACAAATATTTATTTTGTTAAAAAGTTTTAAAATAAATTGTCAAGTAACTAAAAATAAGTACTCTACAACAATAGAAATAAAATTAGATAATGTACCAACAGAGTTAAATACCGACACTACCCAAAAGGCACAGATAATTAAAATGAATAAGTATAGAAAACTTAACGACTTAAAATGAGAAATTTTATACTATTACTCTTTATAGTAGTAATTTCTACTTGTGAAGCATATGCAGTACTTCTTTTTAATAAAGAAGAGCCAGTATACTATTTCGTTAATCATGAGGAACAAATTAACAACATAAGGAAGTTATTAATAAGAGACAGAATAGTAGGTATTACAGGTATCAGTGGTATAGGAAAAAGTGAAATAGCTAGAAAATATGCACAAAAATATCAACAAGATTACGATATTATTGCGTTTTTAGATGCAAGTATAGATTTAATCCCACAATTTGTTTTATTGGCCAAAGAAATAAATCAAAAAATATGTTCAAAAACGGGGTGTTTCATTTCAGAAAGTACCGGAAGCGTTAAACAAAACCTTATGACATATCTTAAACCTCAGGGGAGGTGGTTATTAATATTCGATAATTTACATATTAATGAAAATAACAAAATTAAGGATATTATTGATTGGCATCATAATGGACATATTATAATTTGTTCGCAAGATAGTCAATATTTGCTACCAAGAATCTCAGTTCCTTATTTACAAGAAAAAGACATTTTTATGGCAATTAATAAGCTTATAGACGAGCGATCAGAGGAATTTAAAAAAGATTTGGCATGTAATTTAAAAGGTTATCCAACTAATATAATTGGACATAGTGCTATTTTTTTACAAAGCAACAACCACATGACAATCAAAGAGTATATAAATTATATACGAAAACATGATAACAAATTAAATGCACATTTATCAATAGTATTAAATGAAATTACATCAGAAGCCAAAACACTATTATACTATATGGCGTTATTAAATAATCAAAAAATAGGTAATAATTTACTAGAACATCTAGTAGATGATAAGGAGAAATTATCCGATTTAATTGATGAGATAGTAAGATTTGGTTTAATTGAACAAATTAGTAACAATAGAAATAAAAAAGTATTTCGAATGCATGATGCAGTAAAATATGAGATATTAAATATATACGATTTAGCTACTAATAAGAAAACTATTGATAAACTACTTATTAAAATACAACATTTAATGTCAGGGGAGATGGTAAATCAATTTTATTTAATTATGCAGGATAATACCTTTGAAAGTAATGTAGAAGTACTGCTAGCTAATGCGGATAAGTATAATAGTAATATTTATGCAAGCATGGTCTTGCATAATATCCTACTTGGCTACTACTTACGTTCTAGAGAACCATATAATGCCAAAAAAATGGTAAGTTGGTTTAAAGAACACGAACATAAGTTGATTTGGCAAAATATGACAGAATTAGAGCAAGTAGCGTATAGTAGGTATTTAGGACGTATAGGACGATATGAATACTTTGTTGTTAATCACCATTCAGATATAGCCATGCAATATTTAGTGAAGGCTAAAAACGCCATAAATAGTTTACCAAACAATGAGGTAGCAAAATCATCAATTTATTATGAAATGTTTCAAGTTCAGGTATTCACAGGGCAAATAAAAGAGGCAGAAGATAACTTACATATTATACAAAATATAATGCTTAATAATAAAAACTTTATACATAAAGCAAGCATGATAGATTATGGTATGGCTAGAATATTATTAACTCAAGGAAAGTATCAGCAGGCTTTATTAGCAATTATAGATACGATAAGTAAAGAAAAAGCTCAGCTAAATAAATCTAGGATATTGACACAAATAAGTGATGTAGAATTAAGACAAGAAAATGCATGGCTTGCACCCATTTATACTTTACAAGCAGAAATACTAAATAATATGCAAAAATTTGAAGAGGCTTACGCTATAACTAACGATGTATATACTAAGATAATGAGTAGTGATCTAAATGAAATTAAAGATATCACATCTACAACAATAGCATATTGTTTAACAGAGTTGTCAAAATCTGAATTAGGACTAAAGAGGCAGAATGATGCTTGGAAACATATAGTAAAAGTAGTTGATATACTGATACAAGACCAAGATAGAAGCAATAGGGAAAATGAGTTAGAGAATTCCATAGATATATTTTTAGCTAATGCTTTAGTAGTAAAAGCAAATATATTAAGTACTTTAGGGAAAGCAGAAGAGGCTATGATTAATTATAGATTAGCTAAAAATATTTATTGGAACATATACAATATCAAAAACATCGGCAATATGGATAATGTAAGTTATGCCTTCTTTCAGGCAGCAAAAACTGCTACGAAATTAGCTAATAAAAGTGATAGACATATACAATGCACTTATTTTTACTCACTTCTTTTGACATATTTTGGTTCTGATCATCCTAGGAGTAAAGAATTATATGGAGTATGCCCATAAAAGCATATTGTCTGAAGTGAATAATGCTCTAGAACCTAGTGTTAATCTAAATATTAGAGTTATTTTTTATAATGTTTTTGAATAAGCCATTTAGTAAAATTTTCATCAGCTTTATCTAAACTCAACTGTGAAGAGTATTCGTATACTTCTTTAATAAGAGTAAACACGTTACTATACCTTACAGCAATAGGATAGTGAATTAGCTCAAGTTCATTAATGATTTTATCACAAGTATCACGAAGCAAAGAAATATTAAGTATAGAATCTTGGTTATCGTGATCTAATAATAATTCTTGAATTTCAATATTAAAAGCACCTGCTATAGATTGCAATACTTCTATAGTAGGATTTTTGGAAGTACCTCTGAATATATTTGTAACGCTTCTACCTTGTCCAATCTTATTTTCAAGATCAGCAACACGCCAATTTTTTTCTTTTAATAGCCTTTCAATATTTTTCTTAATAATTAAGTGTGACATTCTTATAAATAAATGAATTTAGTTAGACATTTTAGTTGACAATATTATGTATTTATATACACTAAAAATAAATGTATATTATTATGCATAATATTATAAGTATTAACTGTATTGATATACTAAAATTTGTACAAGGTAAAGTAGTTTATCAAAGTATTTATTTAAATAAGAATGATTAATATTCATGTAAATGGATTTAAGGATGCATTTTTCCTTATATTAAAGCCAATTCGTGATAAGAATTAACTAATTCTTATTACGAATTGGGGTAGTATGTATGGAACAGCAAGATGCAACTCAAGATAGTTCACAAAAAACATGTTGAAGTAACATTGATATCATAACAAAACAATAAGAAATTAGAATGTGGCAGCAATACTTAGCAATAATATTAATTATTATTGAAGGTTTATTAATCTTAATATCTTTGAAATATTTGCATCAGATAAATATAACTAGTAAAGATTTCTCCAATATATTTGGCAAAGCTAAGACAGATACATCTCGTTTATTTAAAGAACTACAACAGTTAAGTGCTGTAACCAGTAAAAGAGATGATAACATTTTAAGCGTAGTGTATCACTTAGAGGATATCGAACTGTATATCAAAAGTATTTTGAGCATACTTGAACAACAAGAAAAGTGTAAGACAACTGAAGAGTCAACAAATAAATCCAAAATAAGTAATAGTAAAACCAAAATAAAATTATAGCATAGAAGATAGAATGTGTAGTTGTGATAAGGCAAGCAACTATCGCTGTTATACTCAAATGATTTGAAGAATTGGATTTGAAAATGAATGGTGAGCATGCGAATCCATGATATTTTCAAAAAACAATTTGTAGGAGCAGAAGAGTATACTAATCATGTCAACAATACAAGGTCAATAATAATGATTAGAAACTGTATTATTATAAATAATACGGGCTATCTTTTATTTATAGCATTATCTATTTAATTACGAATTGCTATTGACTAAAATAGTTGCTGGTAATATAATGCCGACTTAATTTGTTTAAATTTTAGTTAGGATATTTTTCATGTTCGCAATCGTCAAATCAGGCGGAAAACAGTATAAAGTCGGCAAAAACAGTGTCATCAAAGTAGAAAAAATTGACGGTGAAAGAGGTGCAAAAATCCAATTTGACCAAATATTGATGATTGGTGAAGATTCAAAGCCATCTTTTATAGGTACGCCAATGGTTAAAGGAGCTCTTGTTACTGCTGAAATTACTAACCAGTTTAAAGATAATAAGGTTATTGTCTTTAAGAAAAAACGTCGTCAGAATTATCGTCGCAAGACTGGTCATAGGCAGGAATTGACCGAATTGAAAATATTAGACATTACTAAACTATAATAGGATTTATTTAAGGATATATAAATGGCAACTAAAAAAGCTGGTGGTAGTTCTAGAAACGGCAGAGATTCGGTCGGTCGTAGGTTGGGTGTTAAAAAATATGATGGACAATATGTGATACCAGGTAACATTATTGTTAGACAACGTGGTACTAAATTTCACCCAGGTAAGAATGTTGGACTTGGTAGAGATCATACGTTATTTGCATTGATTGCAGGCAAAGTAGAATTTTCTAGTAAGAGAGACTATAAAATAGTCAATATTGTGCAGTGATGATGCTATTTCTGCCTGCAGATGTCATCCCTATTAACCACACAATGTTACCCCTGCGTAGACAGGGGTCTAAAAAAGTCTAACAAACCCTCTAGGTCTATTTTTTTAGATTCTGCTACCTACGTAGGAATGACATCGAAAATTACGCTTGCAGATTTATGTCAGTAATAGTTCAAAAATTTGGTGGAACTTCCGTTGCTAACATTGCAAGAATAAAAGAAATTATTCCAATAATTAAGCTTGAAAAGCAGCATGGCAATCAAGTAATAATTGTCGTTTCAGCTATGGCCGGGGTTACCAACCAACTAGTTACTCTATGTAATGAAGTTTCTAGTCTTAAGACCAATTCAGAACTCGCAGAATATGATGCCGCTCTTTGTAGCGGGGAGATGGTAACAGCATCTTTACTAGCCCTTAAACTACAAGAACAAGGCATGAGTGCAAGATCTGTGCTGGCATGGCAATTACCGATCTTAACCAATGATAATTATAGCAAAGCTTTGGTTGAACAACTCTCTACTAGTTTGTTAATAGAATGTATTAAGCAAAACATCATTCCAATAGTTGCTGGATTCCAAGGTGTTACCAATAATAATAGGTTGACAACGCTTGGTCGAGGAGGATCAGATACTACCGCCTCTTTAATTGCAGCTGCTATGAAAGCTGATAGATGTGATATATACACTGATGTGGAAGGAGTGTTTACTGCTGATCCTCGCATTGTCCCGGGAGCAACAAAATTATCACAGATTAGTTTTGAAGAAATGCTGGAATTTACATCTTGTGGAGCTAAAGTGCTGCATCCACGTTCCTTAGAGGTTGCTATTAGATATAATGTACCCATACGCGTTTTATCGTCGTTTTTACTCCCATTATACCACGAAAAAAATGGTACACTAATAACATCTAGAGATAAAATTATGGAAAATAGGCAAATTACTGGTATTACTTCCAACAAGAATTTATTACAATTAGTGGTATCCTCCCAATTGAGTTTTTCTAAGATATGCAAACTCATCGCTGACCATAATATTCACCTAGAATTAATGGAAAATATTAAGACAAATATACAATATAGTTTCATTATCCAACTATCCGATAAAAATAAATTACAACATTTACTAGATGATCTAAAAAATACTAATCAAATAAATAATTTTATCATTGACAGTCAAATTTCTATAGTGTCAATTATTGGTTATGGTATTAAAAATGATCAAACCCTACTTGGTACGGTATTAAATGAACTAGAAAAAGAAAATATACCAGTGAAAAAGATACAAATCTCAGAAATTAAAATTTCTATCCTAATAAAAGACCTAGATACTGAAAAAACAATACGTTGCTTGCATCAATTATTTGAATTATCAGAAAATTAAGCAGAATTATGTCTAAAAGAAAAAAATTTGTAGAACTTTTTGTAACTTTTTTCTATATAGGTAGAATAAAATATTGTCCTGGTACATTTGGGTCTTTAGCTGCTTTCCCTTTGTGCTACTTGATCGTATATCTTTCTCTAACTAATCAACTAATTTTTTCATTTACTAATTTCACAACTTTACAAGCACAACTTATTACTCTCTTTATTATTACTCTTTTGATTTGCCTATTGTTATTTATGTTAGGCACATACTTCTCTTCAATATACATACAATATGCTACACAGGACGATCCAAAAGAAGTGGTGATTGATGAGGTAGTTGGTCAAATGCTAACAATAATACTAAGTTGTTTTTCTGTGGTTTTCGTAAACTACTCAGGACTTACAAAATATTTAAGTTCACAACTAATAAATTTTATCTTTTTATTTGCTTTGCCCTTAGTGTTGTTTAGATTTTTTGATATAATAAAACCATGGCCAATAAATTGGCTCGATGCTAATATCAAAGGGGGTGTTGGTATTATGGTAGATGACATTGCAGCAGCAATCTTTGCTTCAGTCATGCATTATGCTATCACTTTTACTTTAATAAATTGGTTTGGCTAAATAATATTTTAATTAGGATGTTCTAGGTTCAGGGCAGTTTAAAAATCCTAACTTTAAGTTGAGAATAATTTAAATAACCTATGTCTATAATTGTTAAAATTTTCTCTAGTTTCAGTAATTTTGTTTGAAAATAGAGCTATTATAGCAAGAGTTATTGTCCTCAATAATGACATTATTAACGGAGCTTCTCCAGTACTAATAGTTGACTTATCTTCTTCAAAAACCTTATCTTTTATCCAGTTTAAATTATTTTCGCATGACCAATGACTTCTGTTAAATTTTAATAATTCTTCTGGGCTTTGTTGCATAAATAGGATTTGAGATAAATTACCCCTAACCCCAAAATAGAGGGTTAGCAAACGGCAACAGAAATTGGTTTGCCAATCTAAAACATTTTGTTTAGAAGGTGGCATTTAATCGATATTTCATTTGTCATATTCTGATTATCTCTTGATAAAAACTTGCTATACTGCTCGTAAATGAAGGGTTGCAAAGATAGGAGAGATATTGTAGAGTTTAGGAGATTATGAGTAAGAATGTATTGACAGAAGAACAAAGAGAAAAGTTGAAGGAACGTCATAAGACAGAACGAGACGGACGCATACGTGATCGTATTAAGGCAGTTTTGATGTATGACGATGGGTATAGTAATGTAGAGATTGCTAAGGTACTACTCTTGAGCCACGAATCGATAAGAAAACATATTGTTGATTATCAAAAAGCCAATAAGCTTGATACCAACAATGGAAGTAGCACAAGCAAATTAAGTGATGGTGAGAGGAAAGAATTAGCGAGTCACCTAGAAGCAAATAATTATGTTTATGCTAAAGATATCATGCATCACATTTAGAACAAATATGGGGTAACATATACGATAACGGGAGTAACAAAATTACTATACAAATTGGGTTTTGTTTACAAGAAGGCGAAAATAGTACCGGCTAAGCTGGATTTTGACAAGCAAGAATTATTTAAGTTAAACTACAGTTTACTAAAAGGGAATCTCAGAGATAAGGAAGCCATATATTTTATGGATGGTGTTCATCCTTAGTATCAAGCAAGGGCAAGGTGCGGTTGGATAAGAAAGAAGCAAGATAAGACCTTACCAACATTCAGTGGCTGGAGAAGAAAGCACATGATTGGTGCTATTAACCTAGCTGATTTACAGTTAGTAAGGACAGAGAACCCCAAAATAAATGGGGAGCAGATAGTTAATTTTCTACAGAGATTGGAAGAGGAGAATAGTGACAAGGAAAGAATATATTTAATCTGTGACAATGCTAGTTACCACAAATCCAAGAAAGTTAAAGAATACCTAGTAAATAGTAAAATAGAGCTAGTATTTTTGCCACCATATAGTCCAAATCTTAACCCAATTGAGAGATTATGGAAGTTTATGCACAGTATTACAACTAATAATAAATTTTATCATAATTTTGAACAATTTTCGGAAGCAATAAACAAATTTTTCAGCAACATCGCCGATTATAAAGATAGGTTACGTACCTTAATAAACGATAATTTCCAAACTATTACCGTTAACCATTTCTGCAACTCTTCAGGTTAATTGAGTATACCAAAAGAAGTTTTAAAACGAAAAAGCGTATTTTCTACGCTCTCCCTTCGGTCATAACTATTCTTTACTCTCCATGCTTGATATCTCCTCTTTCATTGATATTTTACAGCTTTATCTCTCTCTGTTTTAGGCTTGTGTAATTTAACTGATAATGAATGGTTGGGAGGTCTGATAACTGGCTTCTCATTTTCTAGACGAAAAAGTGCTTAAAACACCTAAAGAATGAGGTTTATAAGGATTTTGCTATAAGATTTGTAGTCATGTAAATGATATTTTTTATTTGACAATGCTGGAATTTAGAGATATAATCTCTTTCATGTATATTACAACTGTTCCAAATAGAAATTCTCGTCCTGCAATATTGCTTCGTACCTCTTATCGCGAAGACGGGAAAGTATTAAATAAAACCCTAGGTTCTTATATCTAATAGTGGAGTAAAAAAATATACTTCTAGTGAAAATGGCAAGAGCTATATTGACGCAGAGAAGATAGAGCAGGATGCGTTGTGGGATGGCATACATGGGGTAATCACCAATGACCAAACTATAACTCCACATGAAGCAATAGCAAAATATGCTAGATTATGGGTAATTGAAGAGCAATTTAGAATCAATAAACATAATTTACAAATGCGTCCAATTTTTCACTGGACTAAACAAAGGATAGAAGCACACATAGCGATGTGTTATATGAGTTTTGCAGTGCTTAAGACTATAGAATACAAGGTTGCTCTGACCCAAAAGATTAGTGTAACTAATATTGTTGAATTATTAATATCAGTACAGGCTTCAATCTTAAGACATACAAAGACTGGTGATTTTTATAGACTACCAAGTGCAATAAAAAACGAAGCTAGAAAAATCTATAAAACCTTTAACATCAAACGTTCAGACCATGCTGAAATATATTTAAAATAACAAAATAATGTTGTGCCTAAATTTTAAAAATCCTAGCACTATGACCCTTCTAAGCTTATGCCTTATTAAAAAATGCGGAAGTCGGGAGGAAATAAAAATTATAGTAGTAACGAATTGTCAGCAATTGTGGGGATAGCTCCTTATGCTCGTGATAGTGGTAATAAGCAAGGACGAAGATTTATTAGAGGTGGCAGGAAAATACCACGAGATGCTTTATACATGGCGGTATTGGCGGGGAAAAATGGTGTCAAAAATAGTTTTCAATATTTAAAAGCTTTATATGATAGGCTTGTTAACAATTTTAAACCTAAAAAGGTTGCTATAGTTGCGTGCATGCGTAAACTACTTGAAGTGTGCCATAAACTTATTCAACAAAAACGTTGTTTTGTTATTTAGATAAATATTTTTTATTTTTTTGAAATTTTAGATAAAAGATAATTGCTGTTGACAAAAATTTTAACGTAACCATATTAAAGTTCCAACGAAATTTAGAAAAGCTAAAAAAGTGGCTGGGGCTTTATCAAATCTAGAAAATATACGCCTAAAATGTTTGATTTTACCAAATAAGTACTCAATTAAATGTCGTTCCTTATAAGTATGTTTATCATATTCACGTTGTACTTTACGGTTAGATTTTGGTGGTATAACAATCTCACACCCCTTATTTTCTAAACTTTCTACAAATGCACTACTATCGTATCCTTTATCGGCTATCACTGTCGTATTCTGAACATCTTGAGTAAGATTTCCCGCTTGAGTTATATCATTTCTTTGCCCAGCAGTTAGTATAAACTTTAATGGATTACCAAGGGCATCAACAAGGGCATGAATTTTAGTACTAAAACCACCTCTGCTTCTACCTAAAGCTGCTTCTTCTTGATTACCTTTGATATATCCAGATGAGCAAGCATGTGCTCTTATAATAGTTGCATCAATCATAATCAATTCCATATCTGCATCTACTTTAATATAATCCATTAAAGCATCCCATATACCTTTATCAACCCATCTCTTAAATCTGCGATAAATACTGTACCAACAACCATAATCGTCAGGTAGAAGACGCCATTGACAACCTGTTCTAACAATAAACCATATTGCTTCAATAAACTGTCTCATTTTTTCTTCATTCTTGTGTATACCATTTCTTTCCTTAAAAAATGATAAAATTACTTCCCATGCTTGTTCTTCTATGTAATACTTCATATTGGTAGTTCCTTTTTTTGATAACTAGAAACTACCATTTCTTCTTACTATGACAACTTTTTATTCCTTTTTCCTAACTACAATTTTTGTCAACAGCAATTATCTTTTATCTAAATTTTCAAAAAAATAAAAAATATTTATCTAAATAACAAAACAACGTTTTTGTTGAATAAGTTTATGGCACACTTCAAGTAGTTTACGCATGCACGCAACTATAGCAACCTTTTTAGGTTTAAAATTGTTAACAAGCCTATCATATAAAGCTTTTAAATATTGAAAACTATTTTTGACACCATTTTTCCCCGCCAATACCGCCATGTATAAAGCATCTCGTGGTATTTTCCTGCCACCTCTAATAAATCTTCGTCCTTGCTTATTACCACTATCACGAGCATAAGGAGCTATCCCCACAATTGCTGACAATTCGTTACTACTATAATTTTTATTTCCTAATTCAGGTAAAAAACTAATTAGTTTTTTACCTACGCATTTACCAATACCAGGCACACTCTCTAATATTTTTACCTTCTCTTTCAACTCTTCTGATTCATCTATTACCTCATTTAATTTCTTATCAAGCTCAGCTATTTCATTCTGTAAAAATTTAATGAGTTTTTCTATACTCTCTTTATCAATGCCATCAATACTATGATGTAGCCTCTTCTTTTCATTGCTAAGCATTAATACTAAATCTTCTCGCCTTTGCTGACATCTCTTCAAAGTCTCTGATTCAACTTGATATAAATAATTAGCTGTAAGTTGCATCTTATCGCCATAATATGCTAATTTAAATGCGTCCTTCTTATCAGTTTTACACAAATTCACCGATTTACTAAATGAATTAAAACTATAGGTATTGACCTTATGTATCTGTTGCTTATTATTATACAATTCTTGGCAAATCTCTGCTTCATAACCTCCAGTAGGCTCACATACTATTATCTTAATTTCTTGCTCTTTTATTAATTTTATCAGTTCTTCATGCCCTAACTTATCATTGGAAAAACGATTATATATCGGTTTATTGTTAGACTCATATAAACATATATCTAACCATTTTTTACTTACATCTAGACCTATTATTTTACTCATGATATAATCTCCTTCATCTTATTGGGCAAGGCTGCTGCTTCCAGCACCTTCTGCAATTTGTTCAAAGCAAACCTTGTAAGAGGGTACTTATTCTGTGCACGATTATTTCAATCAAGAACCTATCAAGTCACCCTCTTACAATTACTTATATCATAATTTAAAGATATAAGAACCTAGTAATATAGAGAGAATATCAGACAACTTGGCTATTACTTATCAAGCTGCCTGATTATTACTTATTGTCAGATTAAGTCGTAACTAGTACATAAAAAGTCTATCTTAATCCACTTACGAGGTAAATAATAGGATTAACTAGAGACACTTTTTGCCAAAAATTTGGTAACATGTAAGTAAAAACCTTCTCTTTTGTCCAGTAGTGTGACTAGTTGTACGCCTAGCATGCTCACCATTCATTTTCAAATCCAATTCTTCAAATCTATTTGAGTATATTCTTTATACTTTGCAAAATTAACTCTCTTAAGTAAGTTAAGCCAAGCAATCCAGTCACGTTTGCCTAAATCTTCTTCAAATGACAATAGATCTTGCACAGATTTTTTACAAATTTCTTGAGATGGCAAGATTAACTCCTGATTTGTTGAACATGCTAAACATTGGGTCTTACATGCTTGCTCTAGATGATAAGTATAGAACATAGCTTCATGGATTGTTTTACCACAAGCTAATATTCCATGATTACGTAGAAACATAACATAATTTTGTCCAAGATCATCAAGCATTGTATTACTTTGATTAGATTTAAGTAGAAGAGAGTTATAGTCATGATAAGATAGTTTTCCATAAAAATGCAACGCCCATTGACTTATGGGCATCAATCCAACTCGCATAGATGATACAGCAACAGTTGCTGGAGTATGTAGATGAAAGATAGATAAAATGTCTGATCTTTTTTTGTATATATTACCGTGAGTGACGTAGCCGGTTTCATTGTAACTATCTTCGCTACCCTCTAGAACTGTTCCATCAAAACCAACTCGCAGTAAATTATCGCTAGTTACTTCTTCAAACCTTAAACCAAAAGGATAAATATAGTAAAAATCTGCCCCTTCAGGTCTTGCAGATAGATGTGTATAAGTATGGTCATCTAGGGTCAAAATCGCAAGAATTTGATATGCAGAAGCTAAGTTAAATTTGATCTCTTCTAAAGTCATTGTTATATTAGTTTAAGCTTATACATTATTATTTTGAAATACTTTTAATTTGAATTCAGGAATCACTGCAAACAAATGATCAAAAATACCGCTTTGAATATCTTCATATATATCCCCTCTTGTTTCATTAGTAAAGACATATAATTCTATTGGTAAACCATTAGGGGTTGGAGCTAACTGACGTACCAAAAATGTAAAATTTTCTTTATATATCGCAGGGTGATTTTTAAGATATTCTTTTATATATAATCTAAATATTTTTATATTTGTTATATCGCTACCTATATGTTCCAAATTCACTTTATTTATTGCTTCCGGTGCAAGATATGGTGATTTTTGTAACTCCTGTATAAATATAGTTGGAACAAATACGATACTATTTGTATCAATACATATTGCTCTCTGAATTTTTTTTGCCACTGATTCCGTTATACCACGAGAATTCACTACATTAGTTGTTAAAAGACTAGATGTAGGTATTGTTGAAATAGTTTGATCGGCATTTTTAATCTTAACTACTGTAATAGTAATTTTTTCTACAGTACCTTCAACATTATACTGGTTAACAGTAACAAAATCACCAATTCGTATTATATCCTGAGAAATAAGTTGTAAGCTTGCTAACAAACCTGTAACAGTATCTTTAAATAGGAAGGTTAACAACGCTGCCGCTGCTCCTAAACTAGTAAAAAATGCACCAAGGGAAATATTCAAAATACTGGAAATAATTATAATGGTAGCAACAGAAACAATAAGTATTTTTGATATTTGTGTGTATAAACTTAAATAGGCTTGTACAGAAGTTGCCATTTTGTTTCGATAAATATCGGCAAAAGCCTCTATAAGAGATAGGATTAGCAATGTAACGAAGCTACCTGTATAGAGTGTTATTACAATATTCTTAATACTAATTATCCAATGTGGAATAGGAAATGCCTGTAAGATATTGCCCCAAAATATAAGGTATAAACTTAGCAATGTATGTAATAAGTAGGTGTATATAGAATATTTTTTAAATGTTTTTTCATAATCATGATGCCGTTTATTAATATAGTTTTTTATCATTGAAAATATTACTGTCTTAATAACAATAACCAATGGAATGATTGAAACTATCATAATTATTAACATGAAAGTTTCTTTATCGTATTTGTGATAAAGATGCAATAAATACTGCGTCATAAATCAACCTTTTTGATATTTGTTCATTGTATGATATTAATTAGTCAACTATTAGTCTAATTAATTCGATGATTTATTTAATATTTTTTCCAACACTTGCAATCTATCAAGTTGGTGTATATAATTACCGTATGCTCTTCCCAAATATCAATCCTGTTATTTTTTCTATTGGATCATTTACCGTTTATTGGTACTCCATGGCTTATGTTTTGGGTATAATAGTTGGGTGGTTCTATGCTTATAAAATTATAAAAAAATTTGAAGTTGGTGTTACCGCGTCACACTTAGAAAATTTTGTTACTTGGGCTATTCTCGGTATAGTAATAGGGGGAAGATTAGGCTATGTATTACTATATAATCCGATTAAATATTTTTCTGATCCTATTACCATTTTAAAGACTTATGAAGGCGGTATGTCATTTCATGGTGGTATGATTGGTTTAATCATATCTAGTTATTTTTTCTGCCATAAGTATAAAATTAACTTCTTATTTCTATGTGATCTATTAGCTACAATTGGTCCTATCGGTTTATTTTTAGGTAGAATAGCCAATTTTATTAATGGTGAATTATATGGTAGAGTAACTAAAATGCCTTGGGGAATGATTTTCCCAAATAGTGATCTACAAATAAGACACCCCAGCCAACTTTATGAGGCATTTTTTGAAGGAATTATATTACTGTCAATTCTAGCTTATGCCACTTTTAAATACAAAACTATAAATATCCGTGGTTTGAATTTTGCTATATTTTTAATATTATATTCTGTATTTCGAATTATTATAGAAATGTTTCGTGAGCCAGATTTTCACATAGGCTTTATTTTTAATAACTTAACTATGGGACAAATTTTATCATTACCTATGCTAATACTAGGAATTTATTTAATAATACGAATTAGATGCCAATCGACTCTAAAGTAAGAAAACTTATTGAACAGAATGGTAGTATTAAGCTTGACGAAATGATGCTCCAAGTAATGTCGGTAAATCCTTCTTCTTACTACAAAAAACAAGATAAGTTAGGTTGCCTAGGAGATTTTACCACAGCTCCAGAAATTTCTCAGCTTTTTGGTGAAATGATAGCGTTATGGGCTATTGATCAATGGCATAAAATGGGATGTCCTCAGAAGACTAATTTAGTTGAGTTAGGTCCTGGACAAGGAGTATTAATGCGGGATTTTCTCAATGTTGCTAAATTAGTTCCAAAATTCTACCAATCCATTTCAATAGAATTGATTGAAATTAATCTTCATTTTATCAAGAAACAGAAAACAAACCTCAAATTAGTTGGTTTACCTATTAAACATCATACAGCAGTACAATATATATCTAAAATTCCTTCTATTATAATAGCTAACGAATTTTTTGACGCTATGCCAATTAAACAATATATTAAAAGCAAAGAACTTTGGTACGAGTCAATACTTATTATTGACCCAACTGATGGTAAAATTAAGTTCGATAAGATAGAAGTTAGTAAAGAATTGCAACACTACTTACTGCAAGAACACCCAAACGCATATGACGGAGCAGTAATAGAAGAATCACCTAAATCATTAGAAATCATAAAATTTATTAGCAAGCATATAATGAAATTTGGTGGGGCTAGCTTAGTTATTGATTACGGTTATGATATATATCCAATAAAAAGGATGCGTAACCAATATGACCCTACTTTACAAGCGATAAAAAATCATAAATATTACCCTCTGCTTGAAACTTTAGGAGAAGCTGATTTGTCAGCACATGTTGACTTTTATGCTTTAAAAACAGTAGCCCAAAATATAGGAATAAATGTTTATGGATCAATAACACAACGTGATTTTCTAATTGGTAATGGTATATTATTACGAAGTAAACTATTGCAAAATAAATTACCTATTATAGAAGCAAATATAATAGCAAAACAAGTTGATAGGCTAATCGCTCCGAATAAAATGGGACTATTGTTTAAAGTATTGTGCCTTGTACAGGAGTAAGGTATAATTCCACGGCGTCATTGCGAGGAGACCGTAGGTCGACGAAGCAATTGTAACTTAGATATTAATGAAGAATTTTTAAAACTAGCAAAGTCAATCAATGAAAAGGCTAGGACTAATTTAATATCGGAAGATGTCGGATCAGCAAAAAAAGAAGCGTTATCTTACTTATCTAGTAAAGATAAATGGTTATTAGTATTTGATAATTTAAAAATTAAAGAAAATCATAAGGTGCAAGCAAATTGGAACGTAAAACAAAAGGTGGGAGGACTAGGAGTACATGAAGTCACACTACTGGACAAAAGAGATGGGGTGGTTGCAAGAGCTAGTAAATAGAGTATTTTAGATTGAACACAAAAAAATCTGTGGTACTCTATGTTACTAGCCGAATTACTATATAATCATTTTGAGATGAAAGATACAAGACTAAACACGTTCAAGGGCATAATAAAATCATTAATGTTGTGTCGAGGAAGCAAATATAAAAATATGGCAGAAGAAATAGAAGGAGATAAATTATTAGATTCAAAAATAAAAGCGGTATATAGATTTCTTCAAGAAGACAATATCAATATTGATGATTATTATAAGTATATGAAAAATTATATTCCTCAAGGGAAAGTGGTTTTATCAATAGATAGAACCACTTGGGAATTAGGACAGGAGATAAGAAATATATTAGTATTGTCGGTATCATATAATAAAATTGCTATGCCATTAATATATAAAATAATTCCTTATAAAGGAGCATGTACGGCAGACGATCAAATTGCAGTAATATCGAAATTTATAGAGGAATTTGGTAAGGAAAAGATAGAGGGAATATTAGGAGATAGGGAATTTGATAATGAGAAATTAATTACCTATCTTCACAATAAAAATATTAATTATGCATTAAGGGTGAGAAGGACAAATAGAATAGTTAATAAAGAAGGTCAATGGATTAGGATCGATAGCATGAAAGAAACAAAGATAAGAAATTTTTCTACAAGGTTTTATTCTGTCCCAGTGAAATTTGATCATATCAAATTAGCAAGCGGAGAATATCTATCGATAGTGTACAGTAAGAACATGTCAAACGGATCTGAAATATATCGGAAGAGATGGGATATCGAGGCAGCCTTTAAAGGGTGCAAAAGTAATGGTTTTAGAATGGAAGATACGCATATAAAGAGTAAAGTGCGATTAGAGAATTTTATAAAATGTTTATTTATAGCATATGCAATGGCAATAAAAATAGGAGCAATTGGAGAGCAAGAGCAACCGATAAAAATGAAGAAAACGCTAGGATGTAGGAGTTATTCTGTACTACAGTTAGGTATAAGATCAATTAAACAAGCTTATAGTCGTTCTAAGCAATTTTTTGATTCCTTAATCATAAAATTGTTTAAGTTACACTTTGTGCAACCAACCTAACCTTTTTGTCCAGTAGTGTGACATGAAGTACGTGACTCATCTTCGAGATAAATATGAGCAAAAATTATGCTATAGAAGTAGATTGTCATGCGGTGTGTGGGACAGAAAATTAAATTTTTGTTACTGACTACATTTTATCATTTTGCAGATTTTGTCATTTGGGGCATCGTTAAATCAAATAAATTGAATAAATTTTGTTGAAACTCGCTTAATTTTGGTAATCTTGCAACTTTGCAACCCTTGATTGTGTAATATAAAAAACATACTTTATCCAGCTCTCTTAATGCTTCCTCAATGGTTACATTATATTTACCATCCTTGGTTACGCCACAACCTTGTTTCAACTTATTTTTCATATAGTGCCATATTTTTAATGCCAACATACAAACAAATACATGTCCCTTCGTTCTGTTGCTTTTCCTTAAAAAGATCGGTCTTACTTCGAGTAATCCTGTCTTCATACTGCTAAAATTCGATTCTACTTCATGTAAATTATGGTAAGCTTTATCAACCAATTCTTTACTCATCAGTTTAATTTCAATCTGTGTTTCAATCGCATAACAACCATCAAGAGCAAACAACTCTTTTTTCTTATCTTGATCAATTTCAACCACTATTTGGTTGCCATCTAATTTTAGGTTGATAAATTTATCTATCCGCCATTCTTTGGCAATTTTTTGAATATTATTTAAACCAAGTTCTAGCTTTGCTTTCTTATGGGTTGATACATATATATTACGCTCTTCAATCTTTGCAACCAATTTTTCAACTCGGGTATTCCTATCAAACTCAACTTTTCGGGCTATAGAACCATTTTTCCTTAAAATATATCTTTTGCCATTATTGGTTACTTCGCATAGCTGTTCTGCAAAAAAACTATATTGCAAAACTCCGCTTTTCTTTAAGCTTTCAATCTCAACTTTACTTAAGGTTGTAATATAGTCCCATCCTTCTTTGCTCAGGGCTTCTTTGCCTGTCCTCTTAATCATTCCTTTATCACCAACAAAGACGATATTCTTAATACCAAAATTAGATTTTACTAGCTCAATCTGCTCATAAATGGTAGAAGGATCAGCACTATTACCCTTAAAAACTCTAACAGCCAAAGGTTCGCCATAATCATCAGTTAATAGACCAATCACTATTTGCTTTTTACCCTTCTTTTTATCCCGATTGTACCCATATTCCGCAAGTTCATTCTCTGTTCCTTCGAAATAGCTGGAAGTGACGTCATATAAAAGCATAACAGGCAGCTTGTTATTTTTCTTTTGATAAGTTTTAAATAATTTTAATTCGATCTTTTCTTGGTTCTCTTCTAACCATTCTAGAGCCTGATATAAATGGTTTTCATCAAATGAATCGACAGATAATACATCAGATATCGCATGCGATTTCGCCCATTTCACGCTGGAAAGTCTAGACCCTTGGTGAGCAAAGCGTGCTAAAACCAAAAATAGACTCAATAAAGCTTCTTTGCTTCTAGTACCAAGAGCCTTAGTAATACCAATTTCATCAGCAATTTTTTTTAGTAGAAAAATAGTCCCAAAACTTTCACCAACCTCAGGAACACCATCTAAACCATCAAATTCACCTTTAAGCATCTTCTTAAAAGCCTCAATGCGTAAATCATCCCAGTTAGTTAAGTTAGCTAGGGTTTTATTTAATACTTTCCCGTCTTCGCGATAAGAGGTACGAAGCAATATTGCAGGACGAGAATTTCTATTTGGAACAGTTGTAATATACATGAAAGAGATTATATCTCTAAATTCCAGTATTGTCAAATAAAAAACATCATTTACATGACTACAAATCTTATAGCATAATCCTTATAAACCTCATTCTTTAGGTGTTTTAAGCACTTTTTCGTCTAGAAGATGAGTCATGACGTAGCCAAACAGACCTTACTCCACCTCCAAAGATAATGATACCTCTCCTACGTAATTCATTAGCAGTACGTTCCTGATCATAAGCAGGAAATTCAACAGCTATATTAACTACTGCATCCTCGATATTAGATGGAACACGATTCTTCAAACATGGCTTCTTTCTAGTCATCTCAAACAAAGATTCTGCTCCACCTTGCTCATGCAGTTCCTTATAGCGGTAAAATGTATCTCTGCTATAGCCCATTACTTTACAAGCTTGCTATACGTTTCCTAGTTGTTCTGCTAATTGTAATAAACCAATTCTTGGTTTTATAATTTTTTCTTGATATGTTGTCATCTGACAATCTCCTTAATAAGAGGTTGTTAAAATTTGCTGGGTACGATTTTATTCCATATTTTCGTATCCAACAACTCCAAACTGTCAGATCAAGTCTTTACTTTTACAATTTTAAATGCTACCTTCTAAACAAAATGTTTGAGATTGGCAAACCAATTTCTGTTGCCGTTTGCTAACCTTCTATTTTGGGGTTAGGGGTAATTTATCTCAAATCCTATTTATGCAACAAAGCCACTCTTTCTTACTATCTTTATCTCTTTCTAGATACCTTATTTCCTAGCTTGCAGTATCTTTTAGTTCTTTTATTCCTGTTCTAAACATTTGCACCCCCTTCTACTCACAGTTGCGATTTTTAAACTGCCCTGTTCTAGGTTTGGAAACTTGTGATCTTGACATAATAGGAGTTTAGGGATATAGTATACTCTTTCTAAAAATTTTCAATTTTAAGATGTTTTATAAAAATAAGCACACTATGCTATCTAGGATTCAAGTATACTCGAATGGTCTTACGAATTGAAAATGAATTAGGAACGCACTCAGTGTACTTTGGTACGTGAATCCAATAATATCTCAAAAAACAATTCTTTAAAACAGAAGAGTATATATAGCACCCGTAGCTCAATTGGATAGAGTATATGACTACGGATCATAAGGCTGGGGGTTCGACTCCCTCCGGGTGCGCCAAATTTTTTATTAGTTTTAGCCATTGAAGTCCTAGTACTCATAAGCTTTCCTCCTATAGTTTGAATTAATATTTAAAAACCATCTAAACCTAATATATTTGTCAATTTATGATAAAAATTGGGGTAATTTCTTGCAAAACCAAAATAAAACCTACATGAAAAATAATAGTTTCTAGTCACATTCTTAGTTGAATTGTTATTATAGTTTTAAACTAAAATAGGTTAATTAAATAAGTTAATTTTTTTAATTGTTTTTTGCTTAAAACTTAATATTAATAATTAAATTAACAATAAATATCACAAAAATCATCGGTATATAACTCAATACACATTATCAATTAAGTGCTTACTTATCAGATATTTAGGCATCAACTATAATAACAATTTTAGCTGATGTTACTAAGTTAACACTATTCTAAAAATTTTCTAAATCTAGTGAAAATCCCCTGTACTATCAGGAATAATGGGTGTATTTGTAGAACATGAAACTGCGTGGTGCAGTATCAAGCACCGAGGTTAGAATGATAATAGTCAAATTTTTAATTCTAACCTCAATGTCTATTTTTTACAAAACAAAAAACAGGATTTTACTCTATGCCCTCCTATATTAAAAATCAATAAAAAACCACTTAATTTAAATAAAAAATACCAATAATACTAATTCCCTAATTTAATTTAGCAAATAATTCATACAACAAATCGATTTAATTAGTGAGGCACTTAAATTTTTAAGGCAGGAACATACTACTATTTCTAGTTGTTCGATTGTGTCATATACTCTATTCTTTATAGTATTAGACTTTAAATATTGCCACAATTTTTCTGTCGGATTCAATTCAGGAGAATATGGGGGTAAATAAAGAATTTCTATATTTGTTGCAATAATTAGCTCTTTAGCTTTGTGCCATCCAGCACAATCCATAACAATAATCGCTTTTTGTTCTCCTATCTGTTTAGACATCTCTGCCAAAAATATATTTAAACAAACGGTATTGACATTTGGCATCATTAAAGTAAAATCATCACCTGTGATTGGGTTAACCGCACTATAAACATAGAAATTTTGAAAGCCCATTTTGGCTTTAACTTGAGTTCTGCTACCTTTACGAAACCAACCATAACCTAATTTAGAATGAGTCCCAAAACGTGATTCATCAAAGAAATACAAGTAACTGCTAGGGTTATTTGTTATTGTTTCTTGAAGTTTTTTTTAGACCCTTCATGAGTTTCTTTATTCTGTTTGTAATGCACTGGTCTTGGGGTAATGTATGCAAATTTAAGTTTCTGTAATACTCTATGTACAACCGATTTACTAGCATCAATCTCCAAATTTTCTTTAAGTTTTATGATGATATTTTTTATTGTCATGTTACAATCGTCTTGTAACCATTTATTTATTGCTTCACAACAATTTTTTGTTAATTTACTTTTTCGTCCTCTACCTTGTTTATATTCAAGGCTTTTATCATTACCTTGAGCAAAGCTTTTTACCCAGTTCCTAAGCGTATTGGTTGTTATATTAAATACCTTACATACTACACCAACACCATTTTCTTTAGCAGCAATTATAGCCATAAGTCTAATAGCAACTCTATTATCTCGGTTCATGCTTGCAAGTTGCTCAATAGCACGTTGGTATAACTCTTCTGTTATTAATCTTTGATGACATCCCATTATATTCCTTTCCTTAATTTATTCATAAACTTGGAATATTATAACATAATCTCATCTTTTTTCTACTATTTATACTAATTTAAATTAGGGAATTAGTATAAGAGCTTGTCCGCAAACTAAAATTAAGGTATGATGAAGTGAACAAAGTATTATTAGTAAGAAGTATAGAAGAATGAGCAGAAAAAATTATCCAACAGATTTAACAGATGAAGAATGGTTAAGGATAGAGGGTTTGTTTCAAGTATCGTATGTAAAGGGAGGTAGACCTTTAAAACATAGCAAAAGAGAGATTTTGAATGCAATTTTTTATGTATTACGTACTGGGTGTCAGTGGAGATATATGCCGCATGACTTTCCAATTTGGAAGACAGTATATGAACAATTTAGAAGATGGAAGAAGCAAGGTGTATTTGAACGTATGAACCATGAACTTATCAAGGATGTTAGACGAAAATTAGGTAGAAATGAGTATCCTAGTGCTTGCATAATAGATAGTCAGTCTGTCAAGACAACAGAAAAAGGGGAGCTAAAGGTTATGATGGAGCTAAGAAAATTAAGGGCAGAAAGAGGCATATTATTACCGATACACAAGGCTTTGTATTAGGTTGTTATGTCGGTTCTGCGAATGAGAATGATCGATACGGAGCTACAGTGCTACTCAGTAACATGCAAAAAGAGTACACTACTATTAAACAAATGTGGGCTGATATGGGGTATCAGTCTAAAGATTTAAAGGGTCTCATTAAGGAAAAGTATAACATAGATTTAGAAATTGTTAAACGCCCAGTGTGCAGATTTTGGATACCAAAAAATACACCACTAGAACTATTGCCAACAAGGGAAGTTGGGTTTAAAGTACAGCCAAGGCGATGGGTTGTTGAGAGAAGCTTTGCTTGGATAAATAGAAATAGAAGGCTCTCCAAGGAATATGATTTTCTTACTGATTCTAGTGAAAATATAATTTTTTTGGCTATGAGTCGATTACTTCTTCGTAGGATTACTTCTATTACTTAGTTTGCGGACAAGCTCTAACATCATTAGTGTAAACGCTATTGAAACTAATAATATAATTAAGGTAGATATATGGCAACTTTCAAATTACATTTTACTCAAGATTCTATAAGCAAAATTATTCCTCCCAAAACTAAACAAGATTTTTATAATGATATCAAAGAAAAGGGCTTATATCTTATTGCAAACAAAAGCAAGACTTTTTACTTACGTAAAACAGTGCAGAAGAAATGTCCTAGTCGTTCAATTAAATTAGGTAAATTTCCTTATATGTCGATAGCAGAGGCAAGAAATAAAGCTGCTGAACTAAAAAGACAGATAGCAAGAGGCATTAACCCTCTTGAAAAATTAGCTATTGCAAATAATCAAATAGATAATCAACCAGCCGAACTAACAAATAATCCAATAGATGATAAATTAACCAAATTAACCGTTAAAGAGTTTTTTGATAAACATTATATTGAAGAACACTGTAAACGTAGAAATAGAGGCTGGGAAAATGATATTGCTAGAATGAAACGATTAGGTAAAGATTATTATGACATGAAAATAGCTACTGTAACAAGGGCTGATATTCAGAAAACGTTTAATGATATTAGCAATAATAGAGGTCTATATAGTGCTAACGACTTTGTTAAGTTATTTAGTGCGATGTTCAATAGGGGTATTAAATGGGAAATGTTAGAGAAGAATCCAGCAAAGGATATTGAAAGAAATCCGGAAAATGTCAGAACACGATATATTGCAATCATAGAGGAATTGACAAAGTTTATTAAGACAGTTATTGCAGAATGTACTAGTATAACTGCAGATGCTATCTTAATGCTATTATTTACTGGAGCTAGGAGAAGTAATGTTTTATCTATGAAATGGCAGGATATTAATTTTGAAAACATGACATGGACTATACCAGCTAAGATTGCTAAAAATAATAAAACACAAAGAGTTCATTTAGTGAACTCTGCCCTAAGCATATTGACAAGAAGACAAAAAGAAAATAATAATAAATCAGTATGGGTATTTCCAAGTAGCCATAAAGATAGTAAGAGTGGTCACATAGCAGTCCCACAGGAGGCTTGGCAGAAAATTTGTAAAGTAGCGGGTATTGACGACTTAAGGATACATGACTTAAGAAGAACACATGGTATACTGCTCGTAAATGAAGAGTTGGTAGACGAAGATCAAAATCAACAAGTGCTAGGAGTGTTCAAGCCGAGGAGCGCAGCGTACATTAGTACGTGAGCACCGCAGGTCTTGGACAACGACAACGCAATTGTTGATTTTCATCGAGTATAGTTGGATGCGTAAAGCTGGAGCAAATAGAGAGATAATAGGTGAGGCTTTAGGTCATAAGGATCAAAGGTCAACAGAAGTATATGATATTATAGCTAAGGAGCAAGTTAGAGAGTTTCAGAACAAAGCTGCGATTCCATTCGACAAAATTCTGAAAGACACAGAATTTTTTACAGAAAATAAAGTAGCTCTGCCAAAGGAAACAAAAGAAATTACTGATAATGTTCAATTTAATAATATTATTGAGGCATTGCAAATACAGATTGAAGTACAACAAAGAATGATTGAAGAATTGACGAAACAGATAAAAAACTAAATATACTTAAATGTAAGAGTAGTGCTGAGTATATATTGAGTAATCAGCATAGCAATCAGCTTATTCATAGTTAGTAATGATAAGCTCTTTGGCGATTTCTTTCTGTACGTTTACTTTCTGTCCAGTTATGGTGTATTTAATGTCAACAGTATTTATGGTGAAATCTTGGTATATTTCTCTGATAAAATTGGTGTCACTATTAGAAATCATTAGTTTTACACCTTTGCTAGTGAGTTCCTTGGCAAAATCTCTTAGCCTGACTTGTTCCTGTTCATTAAAGGGCAATCGAGTATAAAATTTCTCTCCAGCCTTATGATAAGGCGGGTCAAAATAGACAAAATCATTTTCCTGAGGTTCGATAAATGAGAAGTCAGTGACGTAAATTACGGTATCACTTAGAAAGCTACTGCATTGTTTTAGTCTTTTCTTAAAATGAGAGATACCATAGTTATGAGTAGAAAAGTGCAAGCCAAGCTTGCCCTTTTTGTTGATACAATAAATGCCATTAAAACAATATTTATTTAAATAAAGAAACCGAGCAGTGATGTTAGTAGGGTCATTGCTGTTATCATTGTTTAGTACACTGTAATAATATTCTTTTGAGTGCTGTGCTTTGTGTTGGGACAATAAATCATTTACTGCTATTGGATTCTTTTTTACAGCATTGTAGCTGGTAATTAATTCTAAATTAATGTCAGATAAAAAACATTTCTGACACCTATCTTTTATTTTGAAGAATAATGCACCACCACCAAGAAAAGGCTCATAATAATTATTGAAAGTATCAGGAACATATTGTATCAATTGATCGGCAAGTTTTCTTTTGCCGCCAACCCAATTAAAGAATGGTAACGACTTATTTTGGGTAGTAGCCATGATGGTAAGTGTTCATTATTCAAGTATATAAATATCTCACTTATTGTATCATAAATATCACAAAAATGCTACAAGAATCATCGGTATATTGGTAAAAATGGTGGTTTAAAAGTCATGGTCAATGGAAGTACACCCTTTCTTCTGCTAAACAATTAGCTTTATTGGGTATAAAAAAACCTGATACAATTTTAGGCTGATATTTGCCTTAAAATGTAAGTAGATAATTAGATATTTATGCAATTAACCGCGTTAGGTAGCTTGTTTGAACAACTAATTTACGGCTTGTTTCTTAGCTGTTTAGCCAGCGACTATAAGAATAATCTTACTCACTGTCTCTAGTTTAACACTATTCTAAAAAACTTTATAAAAAAAATTACTAATCGTGAAAAACCGCTGTACTCTGAGGAAAAATAAGAGTATTTGTTAAGACGACGTTACAATAATGTAAATGTCAAGCACTAAGGTTAGATATCAATCGCAAAATTTTTCTCTAACCTCAGTGTCTATTCCACCTAGAGTAAAATAGGAGTTAATTCTATGCCTACCGATATAAAAAATCAACAAGAAAACAAATCTACCCATGAAAAAAATAATATTAGTCTAGAACTAGCTAATTTTATCCACCAAGATTCTGTAAGAACTATATCCATTAGCATAAACAAACCTTGTAGTGAGATGTTTGCTCTTTTTACAGTACTATATGAACACGAGGATGAACCCAACAAAAAGAGTACTATAGCTGTGTTTGTCACTTATGCTAAGGACTTAATGTATTACTCTAGAAATATAGTAAATTTTACTAGCTACCCAATCTCAATTGCTGCCACAAGCGTAGTACCTGCCGCTACAACTTCTAGGAAATTCAACCCTGAAACGTTAGTAAATAACGTTCTTAATAAACTAATGTTATCCTCTAAAAATAAGGGCATAAGGTTTGCAAATAATTTCAGAGATGACATTCCAACCATTATCATTGGTGACGGTTACCGACTTGAGGCAATATTAACCCAGTTAATTACTAATGCCATTAAATATACTGAACAAGGCGGTATTACCTTAACCACTTACTTTTTTCCTGAAGGTATCAAAATATTACAAAATGATAAAGACTACAATAGTAAAAAAACCACAGAAGCTCAGAAAGCCAAAGATATTTTACAATTCATTGTTCATGATACAGGTATTGGCATGTCTGAAGAGCAGCGACAATATATCTATAAGCAATTAAATGGTCTCGATGGTGAAGAATTGGCGACGGATTCAAGCTCAGAATCAACTTTAGGATTAGGTCTAAGTTTAGTCAAACAATTTATTTATGAAGTAAATGGTAAAATTGATGTTAGTAGCCGGCAGGGTAAGAGTACAACCTTTACTTTGCAAATACCTGTAACATCAACATCAGCTAAAGGATTGCATCAATGATGAGATTAATAATTATTTACACAACTATGTAAAAATATCTAATAAATTTGGAGGATAAATATTATGACTGAACTTGTTAAAATTAATAACTTTTATGAACTTCTTGAAAAACTACAAGCTGGTGAAAATGTGCCTGATATAAATCTTGAAAACTATAATATTGGTACTAGTGGTGTAAAGCAACTTATCCGAGCTTTGAGGAACAATAACACAGTAAAGAGCCTATATCTTTGCAACAATGCGATTGACGATGATGGAATAGAGCTAATTGCGGATTTTTTGCAAAATAATAACACTGTAACTACAATAGATATTAGCGAGAACAATATTGGCAATAGAGGTATATGTAAACTTGCAGAAGCGATGAAAGGCAATAACACTATAACCCAAATAGATATTAGTGATAACAATATTGGTGATACAGGAGCTTGCCGACTTGCAGAAGCTTTAAAAAACCATAATATAACTGTACTAAATCTTGATGGAAATAATATTGAAGATGGTGGAGCAGAAGGCTTATCTATGTTTTTAGAGGATAATAATAGTATATATAGGCTATCTCTTGCTGAAAATAACATAGGAGCAAAAGGAGTAGGAGAGCTTGCTAAAACTCTAAAACATAATAAGTCTATAGAGATGCTGGATATTGCGTGTAACAATATTGGTGTAGAAGGAGTACGATCATTAAGTAATCTTCTCGAACATAACGAAACCCTAGCCTCTCTAGATATTGCAAATACTGGAATTGGAGCAGAAGGGGTGGGACTGCTTAGCAAAGCTTTGCAACATAATAAAGTTTTAAGTGAAATAAATCTTAACAGCAACAATATTGGTCGTAAAGGAATAAGTCTGCTTATCAAAGGACTAAAGACTAATAGCACATTGGATTGTATAAAGCTTAAATGCAACAATATTGATCATTATGGTGCAGCTATACTAGCACGCTTTCTAGCAAAAAATCGCACTATAAAGTACATAGAACTTGAGGGCAATAAGATTTATGATTTTGGGATTGTTAGACTTTTTAAGGCTCTAGAAATTAATAGAGCCATCAAAGAGATAGATTTTGGCTATGAGGACACTATGAGTACTACTGGGATAATAAAACTAATAAGAATTCTAAATGCTAATAAAGTTGTCAGCAAGATAATAATAGATTTGGGAGGAGTAATGGTTGCTGATGTAGCAATAGAGTGGTTAATTAAGGCTATAGATATCCACAACAAAAAACTGACTGGTAGTTTGTCGGTGGTTTAACACTATATTAGGGAAAAAATAACAGTGTTCTGATTAATGAGAGTATTTGGGGATAGGATGCCACGTGGTGTGGTGTTCAGCACCGAGGTTAGGACAACCAATGCAAGATTTTAATCTAACCTCAGTGTCTGTCTTCTGAAACACAAAAAATAGGAATTAATTTTTTAAAAATAATATAAAAAAGCATTGAAGCATTTCTATTATTAGTGTAATATGGCTTTATATTTAAAGTATGCCTGTACACCAAATTATCTAATGGAATGGCAGAATGATAGTTTATGAGTCTTTTATGACAAATATGTATTAATTTATTAACTAATTAATTGCTGATAATTGACAGACTAGTTGTTAATTGTTAACATTAAAGATTCTGAGTATAGAGTATAATATTAATTATGCAAGGTAGCACTACTAATGATTTACGTAACATTATGGCTAATATTAGGACTAATCTGAGAAAAAATGATGTAGAAGCTGAAATACAGTACAGATTAAAAGACCCTTATTCTGTTTTACAAAAGATGTTAAGGAAGAATATAGAGGTGAAAAAATTAACTGACCTAATTGGTTTTAGGATTATTGTGAATAAACAATATGACTGTTACAAAGTATTGGTTACTCTTTACAATATCTATCCTGTTAATATGGGAAAGACTAAAGACTATATTGCTGATCCTAAGGATAATGGTTACCGTTCTTTGCATCTCGTAGTTATAGCTGATATCTATGACCGTAACATAGAAATACAAATACGGACTAGAAGGATGCATAATATAGCCGAATTTGGCATTGCCAACCATGAAGAATATAAAAAAACGCAGGAAGAAAAATTAAGAAAGTTATTTTATGAGGAGAGACTTAATACAGTTGCTATTAATGATGAAATAAATGAAGCCTATGATATTTTTAACCAGTTTAATTGGACTATATCAGAACTCATTGCTTATGAGCAGGCGATTGAAAATCTTTGGCGTAAATTCCAAAATAATTCTTAAGAAATATAACAAAATCATTGGCAATATTAGTGTAATTTAATGTAGAATTAAAATAACGAAAGAGGCATTTTATGGAAGATATTGACAATTGGCAGATAAAGTTTAAATCTTGCGAATATTCTGCTAAATTACTTAGTAAATTGATTTTACTAAATGAAAAAGTAACTCACCCAGTAGATATCAGAGAAATTATCAAAGCTCTCTATTATGCTAAGAAATATCATGGTAGTCAAATGCGGCAATCGGGTGAACCATATTACTCACACCCGATTGAAGTAGCTTATATGTTTGCTAGCTATACAACTCAAGCAGTTCACCAATTGTTTAACACTAACATGATCGTTACCAGTTTACTACACGACACGATCGAAGATACAACACTTACCGAAGAGATGATTGCTCAAATTTTTGGGAGTCTAATTGCTAGCCAAGTGGAAGCTCTAACAAGAATCAAGCCTTACGGCAAGATTAGTGCTAAAGAGACTCTAGAGTTATTAATTCAACAAGAAAAATATGATGTAGCATTGATTAAAATTTTTGATCGCATTCACAACTTACAAACTCTAGGAGCTAAATCACCTGAAAAGGCACTGAAGATAGTTAAGGAAACTATAGGATATTTTATAACTCTTTGTATTCGCTTAGAAATACCAACAGCCGAGCAACAATTAGTAAATCTATGTTACAAAAATTTGCCTATTAACTCCATACCGGCTCTAGACTATACAGTTTTCTGAGTGGATGATTTTAGCTATTTTCGTCAGGTTTTCAAAATGCAATAATCCGTAAGTAAAACCAATGATTATAGGAATCATAATAAACCATATTCCCCAATTGCCAAAACACTCAACAAGGTAGACAAAACCAAAAGCACTAATAACATACATTAAAGCACGAGATACAGCAAATGTTATGCTGGCACAAGTAAAACGTTTAAATATAGGAAAGCTTTTTAAACAAATAGGAGTAGCGGGGTTTAAGCATTGTTTCCATAAGACTATAAAAAATTGAATAAAAAATAACTGATAAGGAGAATTAAGATTATTCAATAAATACGGACAAAATATCATAAAAATAGAAAATATTAACAGTACAATTTTCATGATTAATAATGGATATACTTTTAAACTTAAATAACATAATATTAATATGGTTAACAACTCCATTATACAAACAATAAAATTATGCTTAATAATTTCGGGTACTGTGTAACCAAAGCTAGTTTTTAAAATATTACCACAATATATATAAATGGAATAAACACATACCGGTAAGGCACATTGTAGTAAAAAGAAAGCTATTATAGTTTTTTTATTAACTTTTTCTTGCCAAATAGGATCGTTTTTTAAAATATTTATATCTGTATTAGTTGTTTTAAAAACTCTTTTTATTCGACGTTTGGCATCAGCAAATTCTGGGGCTTCTCTAAGTTTTTTTCTTGCAACAGAACCAACAAATGCAATTATTGCACCAATCCAAAAGGCCATACGCCAATTAATACCATAACAAACAACAAGTGAGGCAATTGCCAAAGCTCCTACTGTTCCTAGGACAGCACAAGCCCCTATAAATCCAACACTTGCATATTGTATTGGTGGGTGAAGCATTTCAGTTAAATAAAGTTCTGCCCCTACTATTTCGCCCATAGAAGACATACCTTGAACAGCCCGACAGGTAATCGCTATCCAAACCGTTACGATTCCTACTTGTTCGTAAGTAGGCAGATTAGCCATAACAACGCAAGCAAATGCCATCATAAAAGTTGTGATGATAACTGTTGATTTACGCCCTATATTATCACCTATCCATCCAAATATTAAAGCCCCTAATGGTCTAAGTAGGTAAGTTGTACAAAAAGCACCTGCAGAATACAAAGCAGTAGTGTGTGGATCAGTTTTGGGAAAAAATAATTCATTAAGAACCCCTGCCATATGAACGTAAATCATCAAATCAAAATATTCAAGGAAAGTGCCTATTGATAGTAACCCCACAGCTTCTTTTTGTTCTTTGTTTAAACTTCTTTGTTCTTGAGGATACCCTATCATTTTCCTTACCATCGGTAGCTTGGTTATTAATGATAGCAAGAAAAAATAATATTAAAAGTGAAATGATAATTTTTAGTTGACAATATCACCGAATATTTAATAAAGCCTAAATAGTCTAGGAGATACCTCTTTGACATATTCACTATACATTTCAGGATAATCACCTTTGAACTTTGGTAGGTCAAAGGTTTTGCGGGTAGCTTGCTTCCACGATACAAGAATATTATCACCTTTTTTTAGGTAAATATGGAATTGCATATAATTCATCACTTCTAACTTTAAGCTATCTTCCTTGCAGAGTAGCTGTTGATGTATCTCTTCCAACTGATTCAGCTCTTTTACTTTTTCAGCTATTGCGTCATTTGCTTCAATAATATTTTGGCTATCAACATTATTGCTAGAAATAGCATAGTGTTTTCTTGCCTGCTGGGCAGTTTGGGGCATAGTTTGGGACACAGTTTGCGGTATTACCTCAGGGGTAGTGGAAGTCTGTTTTACAGTATCGTTTAAAACAATTTCCTGAGGTTTATTTTTCTTTTTGCTTAAACTAACAATGTTTTGATACTGATCTTGATTTCTTTCTATTTTGATCCTTGCGGCTTTCATTTTTTTATCCTTGTTGATATGATACTGTTTGTAAAAATATTTCTCTCTCTAATAATCGTCTTCTAACTAAACCTTTAAGCTTGATACCTCTAGCATAAACCCATTTAGGAAATTCATCAGCGGCTGATAAATATTCACCTCGTAGCAGCTTCTGTCGTAAACTGGAAGCTTGAAATGCACCAGCTCCGCAGTTAAAGATAAATGATATCAAAGCCCCTTCTTGTGAGCAGTTTAATGGTACACGGCAATGTCGATAAATGGCATATTTGGCTTGTTCTATATCCTGCTCTAGCAAGTAATCAGCGTGTTCTCGCGATATACCATCAGACATTTGTTGTTGTTCGTACTCTTTGATCACATGCCCCCAGCCAATAGTTTTTAAACCAGCTGGGCAGTAATATGGTTGTAGCTTCAAGCCTTCAAAGATTTTAATGATATATTCTGCTTTACTATTGCTATCATTTGCAGCAAGTTTAATATTTGTATCCATTAACTTTACCATTACCACTGCCATTGCTATAGGTGTAACCGTTATTGTTACCATAACCATTAACTCTAGATCTGCCAAAAGCCCGATGACCAAACCAAAAACCAATAACTGCACAAAATATACCTTGATCCTCACTGCTCCATATAGTGTCTGATGCACCAAATTTTATGAAGATCGCTAGTTTTAATGCTACATAGAGCAGAAAAAATATATAAGTAATCATGGGTCTAACACTGGTAGATAAAAAATCTACCCAATTATTATTGCTGTTATTGGCTATTTGCATACCGGCATATTGATACAGATATTTACTCTCATCATTATCAGCCTGAATTTGGATTTCCTCAAGTCTAGCACTATGGACAGTATTTGAAGCTTTGATTTGCAGACCGATTAATTTCAGCTCATGTTCCTTGTCTTTCTTATCCTTAAGAAAATGCAAAATTTCCGGTATAAAACTGCTGAAAAATCCTAACAAGCCTGATATTAGTGCTAACATATTAATATACTTAAATTATTACAGTTAAATTACGTTAAAGGTCATAGTTCCATTAACGGGATCGATTACAGTTTTTAACTGCCCGGTAAAACCTACGAATTCAAAGAGAGTCTGATTTTTAACCCTACTATCCCAAGAAACCTCATTTTTACTTAATTGTGTTATTTTGTTATTTAAATTTGTTATTTGATTATTTAAACCATTAATCTCTTGTTGTTTGTAATAAATCTGATTAGTGAAGTTATTAACTTGCGTAGTTAAACTATTAATCTGTACTTGTTTTTGCTCAACTTGTCTGAGTAAATTAGTATTCTCATTTTGTTTTTGATTAACAACGTTATCTCGTGCAACTAGCTGTTGTTCTAAATCACCTATTTTATTAAGCAAACCTTCAGTTTCATCTTCTGCTGCAATATCTGATAGGTGTAAACTAGCTAGCGAGGTTAGGCTTTGGCTTAAATCTTTACTATTCTCAAGACTAAGGCTATTTAGGTTGTCAGAACTATTAACACAGATGATATATTTTAGCCCTTTAATATTGCTGGCTCGAAGACGTTCATTTAGGTTCTTCAGATTATCTCTACCAACTCGGTTGCCTAAATTCCAAGGCAGGACGATATAATTACCTTCATCCTTAGAATTCATGGATATTTTAGTGAAAGGATGCCCAGTACCCAAATAAAAGCTTAGTGATGCTTTAGGAAATGTTCTAATCTCAGTGCCGCTCGCAGTTACTATGTGCAGCTCTGCTTTTTCTACTTGATTTGGTATAAAAATCTTATCGCCTAAGTGAAATTTAGCGATATCCGGTAAATGATCACTATTACTTGCATGAACATTTTTCATGATTGTTCTAAGATTATCGATATCTTGTGATCTGTTAAATTCGACAACAATTTTTCGTATTTTTCCCATATAATCCCCTGTAGTATCTGTATTGTAGGGGAGTTATTATATCATAAAAAATCACAATTTGCATCAAGTTTTGTGATATTTTTACATCATATTTTCACTAATATAAGTTAAATTGTTTTTCAACTTAACTTAGCAAATATTTGTTACTCAAAAACTATATAACAAAACGAAAAAACTGTTGCCTGTTAAAAGTTTTTATGTCAAAACACATTAAGGAACTCTCTAAAATTAGGTAGGTAAAATGACTACTAAACATTTGAAGCATGACCAAATTTTTCGCAAAGTAATGGAAAATCCACTAGTAGCACATGAATTCTTAAACGCTCATTTGCCTAAACATATTAAAGCTCTGATAGATTTTCCTAGTTTAAAATTTGAAAACACCAGTTTTATAGAGCAAAATCTAAGAGATTCTATCTCTGATGTGTTATTTTCTGCTAAGTTTGATGGTAAGGACGGTTATCTGTTTCTCCTCATTGAGCATCAAAGTTCGGCTGATCATTTTATGGCATTCCGTTTGTTACGATATATGTTAAATATCTGTGATAGATATTTAACTGCAAATCCTAAGGCAAAGTCTTTGCCATTAATATACCCACTAATATTTTTTAATGGTGCGGGGAACTATAATGCCTCTCGTAATTTGTGGGAACTTTTTGAAGATAACCTACTAGCTAAAGAGATTTGGACAAATGATTATCAAATAGTTAATGTTAATGATATTCCTGATGAGCAGTTAAAGCAAAGGGTGTGGTCTGGGATATTTGAGTTTTTTGCAAAACATATAAGAGAACGCGATCTACTTAAAAAATGGCAAGAAATAGCCGATATGTTACCTGAACTAGTCAAGGTAAGTATTGGCTATAACTATATAGAGCTGCTACTATGCTATACGTTGACAAGAATAAATAAAGAGGATAAACTAGAATTAGAAAAGCTATTAACAAGTAAGTTAAATCAGGAAACAGGTACAAGTCTTATGGGTAGTTTGGCACAACATTGGAAAGAAGAAGGCATTCTAGAAGGCTTTGAAATTGGTGAGGCTAAGGGAATCCAAATCGGAGAAGCTAGAGGAGAAGCTAGAGGAGAAGCTAAATTAATAAGAATGTTAATGAGAAAAGGAAGGGCTGTTAAGGAAATCGCTACAATGACTGGCTTACCTATCAGTAAAATTAACGAGCTATTAAAAATAGATATTCAAGATGAAAGTCCGGAATAATAGAAACAATAAGAAATGCTTCAGAGGAAGAGGAGCTATTTGGCAAGTAATCAATATCTGTTAAATTGAAACTATAAAGCTCAATTAGTACAGATTAGTAACTAGCTAAATATAATTCCTAATCAAAACCTCTTCTGCATCTTTCCTTGCATTAGCTCTACAATTAATATTTCTTGGTGCTTCGATAATTTCTATATGAAAATCTTTATACATCTGCCTTATAAACTGAATATTGGAATTTGAAAGCATAAAATATACACCCTTATCGTTTAACTCTTTACATTTTTGATAAAGTTTTATTTGGTCTATTTCTGTAAAATCAGATTTTGTATATTTAGTAAACGATTTATTATTTATAGGATAATAGGGAGGGTCAAAAAAAACAAAATCACCTTTATTGGGAGAAATTTTGCTGAAATCTTGATGTTTGATATCAACATTTTGTAGAAATTCACTACAAGCTATTATATTTGTCTCATCAACTATTGCTGGATTTTTGTACTTCCCTATAGGCACATTAAATTCCCCTTTGTTATTGACTCTATACAAACCATTATAACAGGTTTTATTAAGATATATAAAATGTCCAGCAATTTCTATATCATTAACCATTAAATTGTTTTCGGATTTTGTAATAATATTCTTCACAATGGTTTACTTTATGTTTTGCCAATAGCTTTATCAATTCTTGAGGTTTATGTTTAATCACAGCATATGTAGTGATTAAATCTCGGTTTATGTCTGATATAGTCGCACTAGCTGGAGCAAGAGCAAACAATAGGATTCCACCTCCTACAAATGGCTCATAATAGCTTTTATAAGTTTGCGGTATTCTTGAAGATAATTCTTTTATTAAACGTCTTTTTCCCCCTGCCCATTTTACAAATGGTTTTGCCTTATGGTCATTTTCAATTATTATGTGCATTCTTTTTCCTACCAATTCAAGTTATGACAGTCATGGAAGCCACAGAGAGCGGGTTGTAGGTAGAATAAATTATGACCCGGGATGTTTCTTTGAAGATATTTTTTAAGCAACTTTTCTGCCTTATCCAGCTCACCATTTTTGATTAAAGTAACTATTGTGCCAAAATCAATAATATCACTACCCATAGTTCCTGCTAAAGCTTTAAGCAGATTATTATAACTATCATACTCATTAAAGAAAAAATCCCCAAATAATCCAAGACCTCCGCCTTGTAATAAGGACGCTATAAATACTCCTTCTTCGTTTGGTGCAATCCATTCTTTCCCTTCTACCAACCTTTTAGCATTGATCGACAAGTAACCAAGTCCTATAGAACCCGGCAATAATTGAAACAACATTTTAATAGTAGTCGGGTTTCTCATTGATTTAGCAATATCCTTCCATGTTGCTAAATCCAACAAATTGCCACTACCTATTTGTTGGTGGGTTGGTATTTGATCGATGGTTATTGATTTTAACGGTCTAGTAATGTAAGTATAGGCAAAAGTTTTGAATTGCATTATACACTGAATCACCGCGGCAGCTGGCGAACCTGCCTTAATGCCTAAATTACCGAGTAACACGGCATTTTTCTCGGCAGTATGCGGAGTGGCAATAGCTATATCAACCCGATCAAGTAAATATCTTCGTAAATTATTGGTCAAATCCTGCTTTAATCTAGTTATATCGAGACTATTAATTGTACTTTTAGCACTTTGTTGTTGTAAATGTTGCTCTAGTAAATGATCAGGTAGTAGTGCCATATCGGGTATTAAATATGGCTTATTGTCTATTTGCTGTACTAAATGCTGATAAAGATGCCAATTACTCTCATTAATCCCATATCTATTAAGCAAAGTTTGTAAATTATGATATAGCGAATTAAAGGGCTTATTGACTTGTGATGCTAAATTATGCGATAACAAATTACCAACTGTAGATTTCCAAGTATTATCCCACCATTCCATAAAGTTTAGTTTAAAAAATGCATTGGTAAGTTTAAATATGCTACCAGATACTGGATACTCTCCTGCAAAACGAGAATGACTGTGACTAAGCAGTGAATCTACAGCCACACCAAGCAAACTAGCAAGCTCTTTTTTCTTTTTACCATTAAAGCCTGTAGCCGCCACTTGTAATAAATTAGCATAAGACTGAAGTAGTGGTATGCCATTGTTCTGTAACTCACTGACAAAACTTATCATATCAGGGATTGAAGAAAGTACCACCTTGCCAAGATTTACCATACATTTCCAAGCACGATAAGCTCCAAAGATACGGTCAACTGATGGTATTTGTGGTTTTACTCCTAGCATTAGGTCTAATTGATTAGTAAAACTGTTGGAATTACTAAGTACCGCTAATTGCCTTAAAGCCCTGCTTCGAAACTCTACTTCTGCTGGTGATTTGTACGTCGATGCGGTACTCGAATCCTCACGTACATTAGAGTCACACTACTGGACAAAAGAGATGGGGTGGTTGCAAGAGCTAGTAAATAGAGTATTTTAGATTGAACACAAAAAAATCTGTGGTACTCTATGTTACTAGCCGAACTACTATATAATCATTTTGAGATGAAAGATACAAGACTAAACACGTTCAAGGGCATAATAAAATCATTAATGTTGTGTCGAGGAAGCAAATATAAAAATATGGCAGAAGAAATAGAAGGAGATAAATTATTAGATTCAAAAATAAAAGCGGTATATAGATTTCTTCAAGAAGACAATATCAATATTGATGATTATTATAAGTATATGAAAAATTATATTCCTCAAGGGAAAGTGGTTTTATCAATAGATAGAACCACTTGGGAATTAGGACAGGAGATAAGAAATATATTAGTATTGTCGGTATCATATAATAAAATTGCTATGCCATTAATATATAAAATAATTCCTTATAAAGGAGCATGTACGGCAGACGATCAAATTGCAGTAATATCGAAATTTATAGGGGAATTTGGTAAGGAAAAGATAGAGGGAATATTAGGAGATAGGGAATTTGATAATGAGAAATTAATTACCTATCTTCACAATAAAAATATTAATTATGCATTAAGGGTGAGAAGGACAAATAGAATAGTTAATAAAGAAGGTCAATGGATTAGGATCGATAGCATGAAAGAAATAAAGATAAGAAATTTTTCTACAAGGTTTTATTCTGTCCCAGTGAAATTTGATCATATCAAATTAGCAAGCGGAGAATATCTATCGATAGTGTATAGTAAGAACATGTCAAACGGATCTGAAATATATCGGAAGAGATGGGATATCGAGGCAGCCTTTAAAGGGTGCAAAAGTAATGGTTTTAGAATGGAAGATACGCATATAAAGAGTAAAGTGCGATTAGAGAATTTTATAAAATGTTTATTTATAGCATATGCAATGGCAATAAAAATAGGAGCAATTGGAGAGCAAGAGCAACCGATAAAAATGAAGAAAACGCTAGGATGTAGGAGTTATTCTGTACTACAGTTAGGTATAAGATCAATTAAACAAGCTTATAGTCGTTCTAAGCAATTTTTTGATTCCTTAATCATAAAATTGTTTAAGTTACACTTTGTGCAACCAACCTAACCTTTTTGTCCAGTAGTGTGACGTTTGAGTACGCTGCGGGTCGAGGTTCCGGTCCTCCTACAAATTCCCTAGCAGAAGCGAATTCTGCAAGAGGTCTAATATTAGTATCAATTCTTCGCTGCTTTCAAGAATTATTTTTTGAAAGTAGCATGGATGAGCCGTAGTCACGTATATCTAATTCTAGAAGGTTTTAGGCAAAAACGATCATTCCTAGCTAAAAGCGGGAATCTAAAAAATAACCTGCAAAGGCTATTAGATATTATGGATTCCCGTTTTTAGTATAAGAATGATATCAGGAGCGGTTAAACTTATGTTTATATCAACTATTGATTATAATTTTTAATTACCCTGCTCAAATTCGTGCTTATTCTTCTTGACACTAAAGACAATAAGCTTTAATATGTAGCCCTAGCCAATAAATAAGTAGGTTAGGCCTTATATGGCAGTCATTTCTAGAATTCTTTCGTATTTTTCTATAACTCACAATACATCCTCACCCTCAAAATTAACAAATAAATTATTAGAATATATTTGGCCTGTTGAAAGACATGAATTATCCAAATTTCTATATATAACATTATTGATGTTTTGTATTTTGTTTATACAAAACATTATCAGAGCCTTAAAAGACAGCCTTGTTAATACTATGATTGGTACTGAAACTGTATCATTTCTCAAATTTTGGGGTGTTCTTCCTTCTTCATTTCTAGTCATGATGATCTATGTAAAATTAGTAAATAACATGAAAGGTGAAAATATCTTCTACCTTATACTGTCAATTTTTCTAATATTTTTTGCCTTATTTGCTTTTTATATTTTTCCTAATCATACAATATTTCATTTGAGTAGTGAGCATGCAAGCATTTTAATAAAGTCTTATCCTAATTTGAAGTGGTTTATATTACTTTTATCTAATTGGAGTTTTTCCCTATTCTATATTATAGCAGAATTATGGCCAGGTGTGATGTTTGCATTACTCTTTTGGCAGTTTGTTAATAATATCACTTCGGTAGAACAATCGAAAAGATTTTATCCTTTATTTGGACTCTTGGCACAAACAGGTATTTACATATCAGGCAAGTTTTTAGAAAATTTAGCTTATTTCAATCAATATTTAATTAGAAATTTTGACTTAAAACATACAAATACAGAACTTTCAGTACAAATTATCTTAGTCTGTGTACTTGTTCTTGGTATAATAGCAGTGGCAACTTTTTGGATGTTAAACCATAAAATATTAGCTAAAGATCAGGTAGAACAACTGAAATTTTCGGTCAAGAAGCAATCAATAACTCTTGTGGAAAGTTTTAAAATGATTATCGCTTCAAGATATATTAGACTAATTGCTACACTACTTATTTGCTATGGCATAGCTATAAATTTAGTTGAAGGACCTTGGAAGGCATCAGCTGCAAAAATTTATAAAACGCCAACTGAATTCGCTGCTTTTGTTGGCAACTATCTAAGTATTACTGGCATATTTACTATTCTATTTGTTATTCTTGGTTCTAATATTGTAAGAAGGTTGGGTTGGTTTACAGCAGCAATTATAACGCCAATAATGGTTTTTGTAACTGGTATGTTATTTTTTGCAGTATCCGACTTTGATGGATTTGCTGCCTTAATTGTGGTTAGCTTTATGTTAACCGACCCTTCTTTGATTGCTATTACAATGGGACTAATCAATAATGTGCTAAGTAAATCAAGTAAGTATACTTTATTTGATTCTACTAAAGAAATGTCATATGTTCCTTTAGATACTGAACTTAAAACAAAAGGTAAGGCAGCTGCCGACATAATCGGCACTAAGCTTGGAAAGTCAACAAGTGCATTTCTCCAATCTTTAATATTTATTATTATGCCTTCTGCAACTTTTCAATCCATCTCTATCTATTTAATGGTAGTCTTTGGTATAATCTGTATCATATGGATTTGGACAGTTAGAGAATTAAGTAAAGAGTACAATAATATAACATCATGAATCTTAGACATTATTCCTTAAATCTAAGATAACAACTAATAGATATAATCTAGCATATTAATTTTTAACTCCTGCTCTAAAATAACAATTAGATCATCAGAGGATTTTGATTTCCATTTACCAGCAACATAATAAAAATGGTAAGGACCACTAATCGGTGAAGATAACCAAATTTCTTTAGCAGCTGAGTGTTTGTTAATAACAAATACTCCTTGGTTAGTAGTTAGGGTTAGAATATCACCTTGAAAATCAATATCGATAAGACAATTCTTATCTTCTGCCTCAATTGTATCGGCAATTAAAGATATTGTTTTTTCAGCCAATTTGGCAAATTCAGTATTGTCCATACTTAATGCTCCTTTAAACTTTTGCGATACATCTCAACGTACTTATTGTGATCGTTAAGGTTATTGGAAAAATTATGCCCTCCCATAATGTTAACAACAAAATATAATGAATCAATTTTAGCAGGATTTACTACAGCTTCTAAAGATTTTATTCCAGGGCAAGAAATAGCTCCAGGTGGTAAATTAAAGACATAATATGTATTATAGGGTGATTGGATAGCTAAGTCTTTTTTAGTTAATCGCCTTGCTAGTTTATCTTGCCCAAGTGTTATAGCATAAATCGTCGTTGGATCTGCTTGCAATTTCATATGTTTGGTAAGGCGATTTAGAAATACAGCAGCAATCAAAGGTTTTTCTGCGTCTAAGCTAGCTTCCTTCTCCACAATGGACGCTAAAATTAAGACGTCAAGACGGGTTTTTAATGGGGAATTGGGTGATAATTTTTCCATGACTTTGTCAAGATGCAGGGACATTAATTTTCGCATTTTATCAATGATCTGCTCTTTTTGATCACCATATGAAAAAAAATAAGTAGATGGCATTAAAAATCCTTCAGGAATTGTTCCTAGAATCTCACCAATTAAGCGTTCTTCATTATTAATCTTTTGTATTATTTCATGTACAAGCAGACCCTCAGGTATAATCATTTTATGAATAATCGATTTGCCACTGGACAATATTTTTAAAGTTTGCATTGGAGAAATATTTTGAGTAAAAGTATATTCCCCACTTTTTATAGGATGTTTTAATGAATATATTTTTGTAAGAAATGCAAATAAATAAGGATATTTAATGATTTTGTTATCATTTAATATCGTAGTAATTTGATCAATCGACAACTTAGGCTTAATTATTAGAGTTTTACTTTCTGCAAGTAAACCAGGTACAAATAAGTAAAATATACAAAAATTGATTCCGCTGATCAGCAAAATCAATGTAATAGTTACAAAAACAAATTTTATTTTTAGTATTTTCTTAAACAAGCTATACCTAATTAGAATTAGATGATTTCAGAAGATTATAACATAACCTCAACTATCGATGTAATAAATTAATAATAGGCGGAACAGTAATATAGGTAGTGATAACATTTAAATAATATGTTATGATGCAGATAATTAACATTCATAAAAATTATTAATATGCAAATACAGAAATGCTATCGCGTTATTTTTCAAACCTATGATCAATCTAATCCTCTAATTTAGTTAAGGAATATAATCAAATGCTAAGATATGATCTGTATAGAAGTGTACATAAGTTCATTCGTAAGAAGCTGTACCAGTTCGGAGAGGAGCTAGGTAAAACAGATTTTCGAAAAATAGCAGCTGTAATTGGTATTAAAGATTCTTTTAATAATATTGCATTTGATCTAAAAATGCATGCACAAAAAGAAGAAAAATATTTTACCCCATTGTTTAATGAAAAAGGATCAACCGTGCATAAGCATGTTGAACAAGTACATTACGACCAGGAAAATGAGCTGATGGAGTTTCAGGGGATTTTTGAAAATGCGATAAAAACAGTGGATGATGAAGAACGGGTTATACAAGGCTGCCATATCTGCTCCTTATATGATAAGTTTTTGTCTAACAATCTTCTGCATTTTTATCAAGAAGAAACCATATTAATGCCTGAATTATGGCATCTTTATTCTGATAAAGAGTTGCAGCAGGTTACCGTAGATAGTTATAGAGGTCTGCCTAAACATGTTTTATTAGATAGCTCGAGCTTCTTCCCGGTTTTGAATTTTCTTGAAAAACGTACTTATTTACAAGATATTAAAGAAGCTTGCTCACCTGAAATGTTTCTTGAAATTTGGAAGCGTACATTAGTCTCAGAAGGCTGTTTCACTAATGATGAAAAATCCACTTTCGCCATGGAGTTTGATTTGCCCTTAAAAGGCACTACTGCAGACAGTACAGAACTTGTAAAACTGTAATATATTTAGTGATTTCAACATATTTATGCTGCATTTAATACAGCAGTTTGCCACTTACGCGAATTTGGAATAAGAATTTGTCAATTCTTATATACTCTTCTGCTCCTACGAATTGTTTTTTGAAAATATCATGGATTCGCATGCGTAACTATACTATATGTACGCTTAGCATGCTCACCATTCATTTGCAAATCCAATTCTTCAAATCATTTGAGTATACCAAATTCGGTGAAATTATAGAAACAATCAGATTTGAGACGGCTCTGCATCTGATTGTTAAATTAATATTTTTAATTTTAATCCAAAACTGAGGTTAGTAAATACAATATCAGATTTTTGGTGTCCTTCATAATTCACAATTCTACCTCAATGATTTAAAGCATGAGGTATTTTCTTGGAATTAATAGATACATTAAATGCCATAGAGACCCATTTTCCAAGTTCTTCCTCTTGATCTAAAATCTCAGGTAATACTTTCCAATATGATATAGTTACCAGCTTATTTTTGCTATTATAGGTAAATGGCTGTGAGCCAAAAGATTTAAAATATTTAGCGGTGAAGCTATCTGCTTTAAAATATAGCTCACTTTCTGCAATAATCCCTATTATCACTCTATCTTTATATATGCTATAACTACCGAACATCGTACGAGTAGTTATTTGACCGAAAGGTGCTAATATATCTTTTATATACTCAATAAATTCATTATTTCTTACAATCTTGTACATATTTTGTACTTTTTATTTTTATAAGCTCATCATACTTTGCTTTAAGCTCATCTAGAGAATAATTACCATCATAATATCCTTGGATATTAATGATTCTTTCTAAATAAAAATTCAACAGCTCAGCTTTATTCTCTAAAATATTATTATCAATTTTTAAGTCTTTCGTAATATAGGCTAATGCTTGATTTTTGATAGCTGAGCAGTATAATTTAAATTCTTGGATTTTTTTTATAATGCTTGGAATATCTTCTGGTTTCATTACTATCAGTGCTACTAACATAACCACTAATATTTCTCCTAGAGACATAATAGACCTCTTCATAATTCTATTTCTGCTGTATACTCTTCTGCTTTTAATCCAAAATTGAGGTTTATACTAACTTTTTATGACGATATTTAGGATTAATAATATTTTCCCCTGTTAAATTAATCATATAATCATGGTAATCTTGGTAATTTCCTTCAAACCATGTAGCATTTCCATCTTTATCAAAAGCAATAATATGTGTTGCTATTCTATCTAAAAACCAACGATCATGGCTTATTACTAATACACATCCAGCAAAATCCAAAATCGCATCTTCTAAGGCTCGTAACGTATCAACATCAAGATCATTCGATGGTTCATCAAGTAATATAACGTTAGCTCCCTCTTTTAGTAATTTGGCTATATGCACTCTATTGCGTTCACCACCAGAAAGTTGCCCTACTTTCTTCTGTTGGTCTCCACCCCTAAAATTAAAGGCTGCACAATAAGCTCGACTTTTCATTGATCTAGAACCAAGTTGTAACTCTTCAAGACCTAAGGAAATCTCATCCCACACAGTCTTGTTATCGTCTAAATCATCTCTTGATTGATCAACGTAACCAAGTTTAACAGTTTGTCCTAATTTAATAGAGCCGTGATTTGGATCAGTTTTGCCAGTGATAATGTTAAATAAAGTAGATTTACCTGCTCCATTTGGACCTATAATACCAACAATAGCTCCTGGAACAACCTTAAAGCTAAAATCTGATAACAACACCTTATCACCGTATCTCTTTGCTATATGCTCTGCCTCTATAACTAAATCGCCTAGGCGTGGACCATTAGGTATAATAATTTGTGCAATGCCGGATCTTTGTTCTTTTTGTTTAGTCAACAAATCCTGATAAGCACTAATTCTAGCCTTACTTTTTGATTGTCTAGCTTTTGGTGATTGACGTATCCATTCAAGTTCTCTTTTTAATTGTTTACTCCTATCATCTTCTTCTTTATCTTCAAGCTCTAATTTTGCTTGCTTCTGCTCGAGCCAAGTAGTGTAATTAGAATGCCATGGAACACATCTACCACGATCCACCTCTAATATCCAATCCGTTACCTTATCAAGAAAATATCGATCATGGGTAATAACTACTACAGTACCTTTATAATTTTTTAAATAATTTTCTAGCCAAGATACCGATTCAGCATCTAAATGATTTGTCGGTTCATCGAGTAATAACATATCAGGCTTTTCTAGTAAAAGTTTACATAACCCCACTCGTCTTTTTTCCCCACCTGAGATTTTTGTAACATCGGCATCTTTATTTGGACACCTTAATGCAAACATAGCAATCTCTATTTCCCTCTCTAAACTCCAAGCATCACAACTATCTATTTTTTCCTGTAGATCAGCCTGTTTTGCTAGAAGTTCGTTCATTTCATCATCTGACATTTCCTCAGCAAATTTATAGCTTATTTCATTAAATTCATCGATTAAAGCTTTCTTCTCACTTAAACTTTCCATAATATTATCAAAAACATTTCGAGTAGGATCAAGATGCGGCTCCTGAGCTAAATAGCCAACTCTAACCCCACTCGCTACAAACGCCTCACCGTCATATTCTTTGTCAATACCTGCCATAATTTTTAAAAGAGTAGATTTGCCAGCACCATTTGGACCAATAATACCAATCTTTGCCCCTGGTAAGAAGGATAAATACGTTTCCTTTAAGATTTGTTTACCGTTGATAGTCTTACTTAGACCATTCATAACATAAACATATTGATATGACATAACTCTTAATTCCTTTATTGTCGATTATTTCTTATAATTTACTTGTAGCTTTTAACTTTATAAATAGTTGGTGGAAAAATTAACCTTAATATACATGAATTAATTTTATAGTTTTTGTAATATAAAGTATACTCGAATGATTTGAAGAATTGGATTTGAAAATGAGGGGCAAGCGAACTAGATTGAGTTTTTTTCATATATTCACCTTTTTAATTATTAAAACTTTAATCTAGATTTAGCCCAATCTCTATTAAAAACCTCTAAACCTGAATCTGTTAGTGGATGATCTAATAATTGTTTGATAATTTTACTAGACATTGTAGCAACATCAGCTCCATACATAGCAGATTGATAAACATGGTTCGGGTTTCTTATAGATGCAGCTAAGATTTTTGTCTGATATTGATAATTATCATACATCTGTCTTATATCTCTTATTAAACTCATACCATTCTGACCTATATCATCAAGCCTACCTATAAAAGGTGATACATAATATGCTCCAGCTTTTGCAGCGATAAGAGCTTGATTAACCGAAAAGCATAGTGTCATATTTACTTTCTTGCCTTTATTTGCAAAATACTGGCACACTTTAATACCATTCCATGTCATAGGTAATTTGATAACAATATTACTTGATATTCCTAAAATTTTGTTACCTTGGCTAATCATAGTGTCAACATCATTGGCAGCTACTTCTACACTAACATCAGAGCGTACTATCTTACATATCTTAATAATGGTTGATCCAAAATCATCTTTTGTCTTAGACATCAAAGAAGGATTAGTAGTTATACCATCAATGATACCCAATTGGTTAATCTCATCAATTTCTTTAATATCAGCACTATCTAAAAAAATTTGCATTTAATTTAACCTCGACAAAATTGAATCAAGTTCCTCTAAACTATTATAGTGAAATATTAATTTTCCACCAATTGGATAGTCTTCAATAGTTACTTTTATATTAAATCTTTCTGACAATGATTTAGCTAATAACTGTAAATCATTATCTTTACTACCTTCTTTTAGGAATTTCTTTCCTACACGTTTCTCATGTTCTGGTGCTTTTGTATATTCATTTTTGGACCAGTTTCTTACCATATCTTCAGTTTGACGAACATTTAAATCATTCTCAATAATATGATTAGCTATTATCTCAGCCTGCTCATGATTAATTAAACATCTTGCATGTCCCATAGTTAAAAAACCATCATTTATTTTATCTTTGATAGATTGTGGCAATTGATTTAGCCTTAATAAATTCGCTATATGACTACGACTTTTGCTAAGTTTTCCTGCTAGTTGCTCTTGTGTATAACCAAACTCTTTTATTAATCGCTCAAATCCTTCTGATTCTTCTATAACCGATAATTCTTCTCTTTGAATATTTTCAATTAGAGCTATTTCTATAATCTCTTTATCATTTAAATCTTTTATAATCGCAGGAATATCAGTAATCTTAGCTATCTTACAAGCACGCCAACGTCTCTCACCAGCTATAATTTTATATCTCCCCTCGCTAATTGAACTAACAATAATTGGTTGTAACAAACCATTATTACTTATGGAATCGGCTAATTCTTTTATTTTATCATACTCAAATTTTTTCCTTGGTTGATTATTCCTAGCTTCAATTTTGTCGATATCTATAATTTTTACTAATTCATCTTTCTCTATAGTAAAAACCTCTTCTCCAAGCAAAGCTGACAACCCTTTACCTAAACCTTTGTTCTTCATATATTTCTACCTAAAATCTCTTTAGTAAGTTCCATGTAAGCAATAGAGCCAGCACATTTATGATCGTAAATAATTGCTGGCTGACCATAAGATGGTGCCTCAGATAGTTTTATATTCCTTGGAATAACTGTCTTAAATACCAATCTTCCTAAGCATTTTCTAACGTCCTCTTCCACTTGTTCAGTTAATAGATTGCGTTTATCGTACATAGTAAATAAAATACCAGCGATTTTTATTTTTGGGTTTAGATTCTTCTCTATAATTTCAATTGTTTTTAGTAAATGACTTAACCCTTCTAATGAATAAAAATCGCACTGCATGGGAATTAACACATTATCACAAGCAACTAACGCATTGACTGTTAGCAGATTAAGAGATGGAGGGCAATCTATCATAACATAATCATAGTCACCGACTAAGTTATTTAATAACTCTGATAATAAATATTCTCGCTTTTTTATACTTAATAAATCCGACTCGGCACCAGACAAATTAGTATTAGATGTAATTAATTGTAAATTTGGAATATTTGTTTGTATTATAGCTTCTCCAATAGGCTTTGAACCTGTTAATACCTGATAAATAGTAACCTTTCTATCTTGTTGACTTATACCAAATCCAGTGCTACTATTTCCTTGAGGATCTAAATCTATTACTAAAATTTTTTTATCCATTACAGATAAAGCTGTCGATAAATTTACAGTAGTCGTAGTTTTAGCAACTCCACCTTTTTGATTAACTATCGCAACTATTTTTGTCATGTATATTACTAATTTCTAGAATTTTACTATTATTAGAAGTCTCACTATCATATACCGAATACCAAAAAGACCACCTCTTTTTGGCATTCTCAATTTCTTCGTGATACTGCTCACCTTTAAATAATAAATATTTATTTTTTACATTAATATGTTTGGTATAAACAAATATTTTCTCTAACTGAGCAAATGCCCTAGAAGTTAATATATCACAATCTAATTTAACATCTTCTATTCGTTGATTAACCACCTTTACTTTGTTACTAGAAATTTTAGAAGCTTGCAATAAAAAAATAGACTTTCTTATATCAGATTCCACTAAAGTAACATTCTTTATCCCTGCAATAGACAATACTATCCCTGGAAATCCACCACCCGAACCAACATCTACTAAATGGATATTGTGGTCATTTATGTACTTCATGAGTTGCAAAGAATCTAAAATATGTCTTACCCAAAACTCATGTTCGGTATTACAAGAAACGAGGTTAATAGTTTTATTCCACTTCAATGTTAACGATTGATATTTTCCTAGAGCATCTATTGTTTCACGTGAAATATTATCACAGTCATACATTAATTTCTATGCCTTGTTTTCATATAAATTATAATTGCTATTAAAGCAGCTGGAGTAACACCGGATATTCTTCTAGCCGCACCAATAGTAGCTGGTTTATGATGGTGTAGTTTTTCTCGCACCTCTGTAGACAAACTTGGTATTTTAAAATAATCAATATCATCATCTAACAATTCTAATTCTTCTTCTTTAAATAATTGAATATCTGCATTTTGTCTAGTCAAATAAGAGGAATATCTTGATTCGATACAAAGATAATGAAGAAGTTTTCTATTTAATGAAACAAGCTCTGGAAAAATTTCTATTGTTTTATCGATACCAAAATTTGGTAATCCCAGCAAATCAAAGGCTGTTTTGTGTGAACCATCTTGTGAGATAGACACGCCTAGATTAGCTAACTTAGTGGTTGTTAGAGAAAGAGTTCTTACAATATTTTCTGCCTTATGAATATCTTCACATTTTTTGTTAAAAATCTCTTTGCGTAAATCAGATACAATACCAAAATCTATAGCCATTTGAGTTAGTCTTAAATCTGCATTATCTGCCCTAACTGAAAGCCTATATTCAGATCTAGAAGTAAACATTCTATAAGGCTCTGCTGTACCAAGAGTAATTAAATCATCAATCATAACACCAATATAGGCATCTGCTCTAGTCAAAATAAAATTTGATTGACTTTTTAGTGATAAAGCTGCATTAATACCTGCTATGATTCCTTGCCCCGCCGCTTCTTCATAACCAGTGGTGCCATTAATTTGACCAGCAAAGTATAACCCCTCAATTTTTTTTGTTTCTAAAGTTGCTTTTAATTCTCTAGGATCAACATAATCATATTCTATTGCATAGGCTGGTCTTAACATTGTAGCCTTTTTAAGACTAGGAATTGTCTTTAGTAATGCTAGTTGTATATCTTCAGGTAATGATGTAGATATACCATTTGGGTATATCGTATGGTCATCCAAACCTTCAGGTTCTAAGAATATTTGATGACTTGCTTTAGCAAACCTAGTAACCTTGTCCTCAATAGATGGGCAATATCTTGGTCCTATGCCCTCGATTTGTCCAGAATACATAGCTGATTTATCTAAATTATTTCTAACAATTTCATGAGTTTGTTCAGTTGTTCTAGTAACGAAACAATTTATTTGCTTTACCTTAATAGAATCTGTAAGTTCAGAGAAAGGGCGTGGCACGGCATCTCCAGTCTGCACTTCTACTTCGTTATAATCAATTGTTCTCCCATCTATTCTTGGAGGTGTACCAGTTTTTAACCTACCAAGGGAAAAACCTAGATATTTCAATGTGTTAGATAAGCCGTATGATGGCCTTTCACCCACTCTACCAGATGGGATTTTTTTAGGTCCTATATGAATGAGTCCAGATAAAAACGTACCTGTAGTCAACACAGCTTTTTGACATGCAATTCTCGTACCATCGTCTAAAATCAATGCTTTCACTCTAGAGTCTTGGATTTCAATATTTTCTACAGATGCATATAAAATTGTCAAATTTGGATGATTTATTAAAGCATTATACATAGCTTTTTTATAAAGTTTTCTATCAGCTTGAGCTCTTGGTCCCCAAACTGCTGGTCCTTTACTTTCATTAAGCATCTTATAATGTATACCAGCTTGATCTATAATTTTACCCATAAGCCCATCAAGTGCATCTACCTCTTTCACTAGAGTACCTTTCGCCACTCCGCCTATTGCAGGATTACAAGACATTTCACCAAGATTATCTAGCTTCAGAGTAATTAAAAGAGTATCTACACCACAACGTGCAGAAGCCGAAGCTGCCTCGCAACCAGCATGACCACCACCAATAACTACAACGCTATATTTCATAAGACTTAAGTTATTCTACAATTTCTTTTTTAGTAAAGAATAATTTCACTTCTCTTTCTGCACTTTCTAAACTATCAGAACCATGGATACTATTAGCCTCAATATTCTCTGCAAAATCTTTTCGAATTGTGCCTAGTTCAGCATCATTTGGGTTAGTAGCTCCCATTATTCTACGATTTTTTAAAATAGCATTTTCCCCTTTAAGCACCTGCAAGACGACTGGACCAGAAATGATATATTCCACTAAACTATTAAAAAATGCCTTTGACCTATGCTCTGCATAGAAATTTTCTGCTTGATCTCTAGTTAAAATAGTCATTCTTTGAGCTACTATTTTTAGTCCAGTATTTTCTAAGTAAGAAATAATTTTACCAATTAGATTTCTTTTCGTAGCATCTGGCTTAATCATTGAAAATGTATATTCTTGAGTCACAGTAAACCTTTATTAATTTATTGTTAATATTTATATAAATTTATATATTTTTGGCAAGCAAATTCTGATAGCATGGTTAAAGTGGTACTTTATGCAATTTTTCTAGAACTATAATTCCAAGTTAAGGAAAAAAGTATTGCCCCCAAGAAAGCAGAAAAGATAAAAAATAAAAAAACACCATTCCAACCTAAATTATCAGAAATCCAACCAACACATACCCCAGCCAATGCAGCACCAAGATAACCAAATAAGCCTGAAAGACCATTAGCTGTACCAACTGCTTGTTTATTAGTAAAATCTGCTGTAGCAACACCTATTAAGACTTGCGGTCCAGATACAAAAAAACCAGCCAAAGCAAGAATAATCATGCTAAATATTTCATACTCGTTTGGTATTTGCCAAAATAAAATAAGAGTAAAAGCCAAAACAAACATAAATACTGAACCAACTGGACCACGTCGTCCTTGAAATAGCTTGTCTGACATCCATCCAGCAACAACACCACCAATTAAACCTAAAATATCATAAGAAGCAACTTGTAGACCAGCTTGAGCAATAGTAACGTTTTTTAGTTCACGTAAAAATACGGGTGCCCAAAAAATTACACCTGACCGTACAATATAAACAAACATATTAGCAAAACACACATACCACACTAACCTATTACAAAATACAATTTTTATTAGTTGACGCGTTAATAAATTATCACCATTGTTTCCAAGAGATATATCACATTCTTTATACTCTTCTACTATGGGTAAATTAACCTCATTGGGAGAATTACGTAATCTATTAAATAAAAATAACGATATTAATAATGCCACTATTCCAGGAATTATAAATGCTGCTTTCCAACCATAAACGTCTATTAAATAGCCACACACTATCATAGTAGTTGCTCCGCCAATTTGATTAGAAGTAGCCCCTAAAGACCATTTCATTCCTAATTCCTTAGAAGCGTACCAATAAGTCAACATACGTGTTGCAGGCGGCCATCCCATGGATTGAAACCAATTATTCAGAATCCATAAAAGACCCAGTAAGGTTATACTAGAAGCGAAACCCGATAACAATGTTATGATGCCTACAAGGGCAAGACCAACCACCATAAATATACGAGCATTTGATCTATCGCTAAAGAATCCATTACACAATTTTCCTACACCATAAACTATAGAAGAGGCTGTTAAAATCCAGCCAAGTTGAGTTTTTGTTACCTCAAAATTATCCATTAAAGCAGGCATGGCAATATTAAAATTCTGACGACAAAATATGAATGTTGAATAACCAATAATTATTGAATATAAAATTCTAATACGCCAGCTATTATACTTTCTAGCATAAGGAGGTCTTTCTTTGAAGGATGTACTTACCATCGTTTCCTTAGGTTATTACTTGCAAACATTTGAAGAGAGTATATATGCTTGTCAGGAAAAATGCCACAAGCTATTATGTATTTTGTATCTAAAACTTATTTTTTATTAAATGTACTTGAGATATATTGCGAACTAGGTTAACCTCCTATAGAATCTAAGACAATAAAATTAATTCCAAACGACAATTATGACAAAATTATTAAGATTTTCTCTGTTTTTTGTTATACTCTTGCAATTATTATCATGCACTCCTGGTCCTCCTTACGAGATTAAAAGCCCTTGTGTGTCTATTGAATCAACAGATTCTTCGAGTACTGGCAACCCATGTGTTCGTAGACCGGTAAATTTAACTAGAGATATTGCCTAAAGGTTTACTTTTATAATAATGTACAAAATTAGTAGATTGTATAATTACCTAATAGATTATATCTTGCCAGCAAGATGTTTGTCTTGTGCTGAAATGACTGCCACTAAAGAGGGTTTTTGTCTAAATTGTTGGAAGAAACTTGATTTTATTACAAAACCTTACTGCAATATTTGTGGTTGTAGATTAGATATATCAATTTTAGATAATATGTGTTGTGCAAAATGCTTTCAACATAAACCTTGGTATGATGTATCTCGTAGCTTAATTAAATTTAATGAGCATAGCAAAGAAATAATTCATGCCTTTAAATATCAAGATAAAACTATTTTCTCCAAAACTTTCAGCAAATTACTTTATAGACAATATCACAGCGAATTTCAAGATATTGACCTGATTATTCCAGTTCCAATGAATAGATTCAAAAGATTGTTTAGAATGTATAATCCTGCTTTGATTATGGCTCAAGAAATCAGCAAACTACTAAAAAAACCGGTAAGTCCTGACGTATTAATTAAGTCAAGATGGACCAAATCCCAAACTTTTTTATCTAAAAAAGAACGAGAAAAAAACTTATCAAATAGCCTTATATTCAATAAAAAATATCAAATTATAGGTCAAAAAATATTATTAGTAGATGATGTATTGACAACTGGCACTACCATTAACAAATGTGCTAAAATCTTGAAGGATTCCGGGGCTAAGAGTGTTTATGTTATGACAATTGCCATGACATAAATACTCTTATATCCCCATTTTACCCCCATTCGGGATAAGAATTAGTTAATTCTTATCCCGAATTCGCGTATTTTGCACTCATTAAATTGAGGATAAGCTACTTAAAAATTCACTTTAACCTTCAAACTACCTTGGTGACCAATATATTTGCTGGCAATGTTAACATTATAGATAATACCACATTCCATCATATTATATTTCGCAGTGAAACCAGTACCAACAGTGAAGAAGGTCTTAACAGGTTTAACTGATTTAGTCGGTAATGGTTCATTTATCCCATCTAACCTTGCATCAATAATTGGTGCTTTTCCTTTGAAGTCATGATTAACGTAACCATGCAATTCTGGTATTAACAATACTTTGTTAGCCTTCAGGGTTGCCGCAGTTCTTAACCCCAAAATACCTTCAAATTTATTGTACGACCTTTTCTTAACAACTAGGTTTTGGAATTTTGTACCAGTTTCCGTATAGCCAGCATCCTTAAATTGCGAATATCTGAACCCAATTGTTGGGGTAATCATTAACTTTTCAGAAGCTATATAATTATACCCTGTAAGTAATTGACCACTATAAGAGATAGATTTATACTTAGCAGCCGCAGTCTCTAGAGCAGTAACATTTCTCTTCGTTGTGGCGATTAGGCGTCCTTCTGAGTTCTTAACCCTAGTTATACCATATGATGCTATAGCTTCAGTAAACCAATTATTGGTAAGATTATATAAACTATATAAGGAGAAGATATTAGTCTTACCGTTAGTTTTATCACCAATTTTCTTATCCTGATGAGACATTTGTGTGTTAATTCGGCTATAAGCTGCACCAAGTAGCAGGTTATCATTTACTAAACCATCAAATCCAACTATTCCACCAGCTGATTTCGATTTATAACCACTAACTCCTTTATACGTTTCTTGGCAAGCAGTACCATAGAATGGACTACCCCATACTCCATACCTTAGCGTATCATCATCACCAGAGCCTATAGCTGATGTAGCATTTTCAGAGTCTACAGCTGATGCAGCATTTTGCATAGGTACTGAATTTCCCATCCTTGTTGCAGTAATTTGGGTATCAGCTTGAGCAATCAATCCTCCAATTATTTCAGATGTTGGATTTCTTACAAGGCTCTCTCCTATTGGATGTTCATTACCAGGCAATATTCTATCCATCGCTTGAAGGGCATGCTCTCTATCCATCCGACCTATATTGTTCATGAACTGAGCAGCAGAACTATTACGATCTGTTACATTATTCAACTGTGTATAAAATTCCCGATCTTCCTGTGGTAGGGATGTATCAGCAATTTCTTTAGCTGTAACTTCCTTAGAAATGTCAGTTATATATAGTGTTAGATCGCTAGAATCCATGGACCACTGTACAAAACGGTTTTGTTCACCAGTTGGGTCAAGCTTAATTTTACTATGATCAATTGCAACAAGACCATTACCATTAACTGACGAAATCACAACATATTTAGCCCCCTCCTTAGGAATTTTGTTAATATCAGTCTGAGCTTTCACTTTTATAGTCAGCTCGTCTGCTTTCGATAAATCCAATTTACTACCTGTCTGAACCTCTATATTACCACCTGCTCCACTTGATGTGTCGTAGGCAGTAACTAGTTCTATCTTTCCTGTCAGCTGTGCCTGACCAGTATATTTTAATTGATTAGCTGCAAGATCTACGGTAAAATCTTTAGCTGCTAAATTACCAGTTATAGAGGCTGTTTTAGGTAATATAATTATCTTAGCTTGATCTGCTTTAATATTAGCAAAGTTAATATTTTGTTCTAATATTACATACTTATTTGCAGCAAAATTTACTTCTTTCCCATCAGCAGTTTGTTTAAACCAAACATTATCGGCAAACGTTACCTTACCACCAGTAATTTTGGCATCAACCAGTACTGCCTTATCAAATTTTGCAATACCTTCATTTTTTATTTCATCCGAAACAATTTGTGTACTATAGGCAAAACTTTTCAATGATCTTGACAGGCTAGACCCATCTACAGTGGAGTTTGGCACAGATATAGTTCTGTTTGTAGTACCAGCAAAAGTTGCAGTCTTATCACTAGCAATTGTTATTTGCTTAGAATAAACATCACCTTTTACCGTAGCATTATTAGCAAAGGTTACATCAGACAATCTTAATTTATCTGTTCCTAAATTATAAGCAAAGCTTCTATCCGAGTTGAAAACTACTTTACCAGTATTATCAGTTTTAGTTGATATATCGGAATAGACACCACTATTAATAGTAATTTTATGATCACCCAGTAATTTAATAGATTTTAACCTGTTATTCTCTGACCCAATATCTTGTATTTCAGTGGTAAAATCTGCAGCTAATGCAAGAGTATGAACATTATTACCATTAGTCCTAATACCACCTACAGTACTTGTCCCTTCTAAAGTTAAAGTTGCCTCTTTACTAGCATTAGAGAAGTTAATATAATTCGCTGAAACTGCTTGGGTAATCTTTACATCTGCTCCCGCTATGTCTAGAGTATATACTGCATTAGTAGCACCTATTGCACTATTAACGGTTATAGCTTCAGCATTACTAAATTGAACCGTACCTTTGCCAGCTAGCTCTCCCTTAATATTACGAGTCGTCACGCTGTTAGCAAACTTAGCAGTTGCTTCATTAGATATTATGATGTCCTGATCATTAGCAGTTTGAACTGTGTTACTAAAGATATTAGTACCAGCTTGGACTTTTATAGTACCAACAGGATTTTTTGCCGTTCCAACTACACCAGTAACTCTACTGTTGCCTTTGAATATTAAACCAACTGCAGCTCCTCCTGTTGAGTTAATAGAACCTTCTAAATTAAAGTTATTAGCAAAAGTTAAATTACCAACACCATTACCTTGAATTTCAGTAATATTATGATTGACACCTGCTAATCTTACCTCACCTGCCCCAGCTCTTAACATCTTTAATTTAGTAATCGAACCTGTTACTTCACCAATTCCTAGGAATACTAATGTTCCCTTAGCATCACCAGTACCAGTACTAGTTACACTACCATTGATTCTCTTACCAGCTTCCAAACTAACTGTACCATCATGATTTTGGAAATCTACATTACCTGTAATATTACCAACGGTAAGTACAGTATTTGTAGCAAATAAAATATTGCTATTAACATCACCCAATGTTAGTTCATTTACATTTAATTCTATATTTTTGCTATGAATGGTAATCTGCCGAGTGTTAAATTTACCAGCACCAGAAAAAATTACCTTTTTTAGGTTATTAACAGCAGTACCTAAATGCCTACCTGCTCCAGCAATCGTCAATGTGTTTCCAGCCATAGCAGAATGAAGCTCAACTATACCCTTACCATCAGCACCAGCACCTGGATTTAGATCGTTTCGCAAAGTTATAGTTTTATTTGCAGCAGCACTATTCCGTAAGGTTAACTGAGCATCTGCATGGTCAAAAACAATCTGATTAGCAGCATGAGCATTTAAATTAAAATCAATGTGTTCTGCATCAAGTATATAAGTTGCTGGACCGATACCAGCACCAAAACCATCATCTGCCCCAATATGAATATTGGCAATCTGTGCAGAGGTAGTACTTTCATCGGTAAATCTTGCCCCTTTCATAATGTTCAACGCGTCCGTTTCATGGACATCAAGTCCATTAGCAACACCTCCTGCGATAGTGACTGGACCTTTAATTTGCAATTCCTTTAGCTCTTGACCAGCTGTACCAAGGCTTTTTCCGCCGACAGATTGCACAGTTAATAGTACCCCATTACCCTCCATTAACACGATTCCTTCATTACCACCTCCTCCTAGTAAGTTATTCGCAAAGGTTATGGTATTATTAACAGCATTTGATGAATATAAATGCAAAACCGAATCTGCGTCCAAGAAATTAATAGTTTGATCAACAGCAACAAGAGCAGCAGGATCATTAACTCGACCAAGAAGATTAACATTACCATTTGAAGCATCTATTTTTAGAGTGTGAGGAGCAGGAGCAATAGTACCTATATTTATGGTTTTAATCTTTCCAATCTGTGCATTTGTGGCTGTAAGGTCAGCATGAACATTTAAAGTACCATGATCACCATTTGCTATTGTTGAGTCGAAATCATAAGGTCCAGCAACACCGTTAAATGTCAGTATCCCATCATTAACAGCATCAAAAGTAACTCCTCCTGCAAAATTACCACCAATTGTTACAGCATGACCAGCAGCATTACCAAAGTGAAGATCATTAGTATAGACATTTCCTTTTAATCTAGTAATACCACCAGTATTAATTAGAGCAATACGCTTATCATTAGCAGGATTATCAACATCAATAGTACCAATATTCCCAGTTACTTCACCCTCTCCATCGAAGGTTAATGTTCCTTCACCATTTCTAGCCGTAGTGATAACACCAGTGACTTTCTTGGCATTTTCCAGCTTAATTATACCATTATAACCTTTGAAATGCACATTACCAGTAATATCATCATGGGCATGTAACGTAGCAGCTTGATTAAAAGTAAAAGTTTCAGCACTAGCTGCTTGCCGTAAGTGTACCTCACCAGCTCCATTGAAATTAACCTCTGCTAAAGCATGACCATCACCAATAGTGCCAGTTACTCCACCACTTCCCTCGAAGGTTAATACTCCTTCACCATCACCAACCGTAGTAACGACATTACCAGTGATTGTATGACCAGCCGTCAATTTAAGTATAGAAGCTGCATCGGTAAGGTTAGTATTCTCAGCATAAACATTACCATTTAATGTCACTTCTCCATTGCCTATGTTTATATTTTCTAAAGCAGCACCATCAACACCGATATTCCCAATTACCCTACCAGCTCCTAGGAAGGTTAATGTCCCCCTGTTATTTCGACCAACAGCGTTTAATATGTTACCATTGATTGTACTACCACCACCCACTTTAAGTATAGAAGTTGCACGGGTAAACTTAATTTCACCAGCATAAACATCACCATTTAATGTAACTGTTGCACCACCCCCTCTTGGTCCTACATTACCTATATTCACTGTCAGTAATCTATGATCATCCGCACCAATTGCCCCAACACTACCACTTGTTACGAAGGTTAATACGCCCTGCTGATGCACAGCAGTCGAGACATTGCCGACAGCTATATCCTCATTATTAAAAGAACGAACTATAAGAGTTGATCCTACACCACCAAGCTCTACATTACCTAAACCGGTATAGGTATTGGGGTCTGCATTGAAGCCATGATTATCCTTAGCAGCTGGAGTACCAGTTAAAGTTGCGGTGTGGCCAGCTACTATCTTTATAGTTAACGTATTAGCACCACCAACATTACGCACTATAGAACCGATTGACAGATTTTCATTAACTGTAAGATCGCCGGGCTGGTGGTTAACTAAGTTGATAGCTGTAATAATAGCATCTGGTCTGTTAGCATTAAGTATAAAATTACCACCATAGGTAAATGCCTCGTTATCCTGAGGTGCATCAACAAAAGCACCTGGATTGACAGGCAAACCATTCTGATCAATTTCATTCCAATGATTTTGACCTCCAGCTGCAGTATCAGTCAACGCCGCATTGTCTATCATCAAAACAGCATCAGGAACAGCCCCACCAAATGCCACACTACTACTGCCTAGGCTAGCTACAATCGAGGCGATTGCACTACTAGCCAGCAAATTTTTAAAGAATTTTTGTTTTTTTGCCATCATTTCACCATATCTATAATTAAAAAAAATAATTCATGTCTATATCCCTGCCATCATTATGTCACTAGGGTAGTTTAAAAGTCCTAACTAATGATAGAAAATTTGTTTTTTAAAATGCATAAATGTCTATTAGCGAGGAGCGTTGTCAGCCCTAAACCGTCATTGCGAGCGAACGTACGTGAGTGCGGCAATCCATGAAGCTTGTCATATGGATATGGATTGCTTCGTCGACCTACGGTCTCCTCGCTAATAGACGTTTGTTGAACTTTCGACAGTTGTGCCACTTTGTGGCTCGCGATGACAACTATTTGTTTTTATAACTTAGTATTTTCTATCATTAGTTATGACTTTTAAACTGCCCTGCGTAGGCAGCGGTCTAAAATAAGTTGATTTTCTGTTGATTTTACACTAAAGTTGCAGAAAGACAACCCCAAAAAAACTCTTTTTGTAACTAATTCACCTTACGCGTGGCATTTATAAAGTCATAGGAAAAACAGCCTAGCGTCATTGCGAGGAGACCGTAGGTCGACGAAGCAATCCATATAACAAGCTTCATGGATTGCCACGCTCACGTACGTTCGCTCGCTAATAGACGGTTTAAGCCTTACAATAGTACTTCGCTAATAGACGGTTTTTTAACTTTCAACAGTTATGGGTTGAAGACCAGCAAGGTGATAAATATATTGTTGAAATAGAACGATTAAAAGCAAAAGTATAATTTTTATTATTTAATACCATTTTGCTATTAGTGCTAGCATATATTTAGGATATTATACTAAACATGGAATAAATAATAATAAAAAGTTTTGTATGATAGATAATGCTAAAATAGAAAATATAGACTTTGGTAATGCATTATCAGAGCGTTACCTCTCTTATGCCTTATCAACAATTATGTCAAGATCCTTGCCTGACGTTCGTGATGGGTTAAAACCAGTGCATCGCAGATTATTGTACGGCATGCTCCAATTAAGGTTAGACCCAACCTCTGCCTATAAGAAATGTGCAAGAGTTGTCGGTGATGTAATGGGTAAATATCACCCACATAGTGACGTTGCAGTGTATGATACATTAGTACGTCTTGCACAAAATTTTTCTCTCAGATATCCACTAATTGATGGACAAGGAAATTTTGGTTCTATTGATGGAGATAACGCAGCAGCTATGCGTTATACAGAATCAAGAATGACAGAAATTTGTACCTTATTAATGTCAGATATAGATCAAGATACTGTTGATTTTCGGGCTACATATGATGATTCCGATACCGAACCAGTAGTTATGCCCGCTATGTTTCCTAATTTACTGGCTAATGGTTCAGAAGGTATAGCAGTTGGAATGGCAACCAGTATACCACCACATAATTTACATGAATTATGTGATGCACTAATACATTTAATTGACCATCCTCAATCAAATGTTAACGATATTTTGCAATTTGTTAAAGGTCCTGACTTTCCAACGGGTGGAATAATTGTTAATAGAATCGATTCAATCCATCAAGCCTATAGCGTAGGGCGTGGTAGCTTTAGAGTAAGAGCAAGATGGGCAAAGGAAGACCTAAGTTATGGTTTATATCAGATAGTAATTACTGAAATACCTTATCAAGTACAAAAATCTAAACTTATCGAACAAATAGCTGTATTGTTAAAAGACAAAAAAATTCCTTTAATAAGCAATATTAGAGATGAATCTACAGAAGATATAAGATTAATTATTGAACCTAGGGATCGTAATTGTGATCCTAATGTAATTATGGAGTCATTATTCAAACTGACAGTTTTAGAGAATAGAATTCAGCTTAATATGAATGTTATAGGTTCAAATAATATTCCTAAAGTAGCTAATATACTGGAAATATTGCAGGAATTTTTATTACACCGACAAAATATTATTACTCGCAGATCTAAATTTCTTATTGGCAAAATTGAACATAGGTTGGAAGTTCTCAAAGGTCTAAGGATAGCTTACTTAAATTTGGATGAAATAATTAAAATTATTCGTGAAGAAGATGAGCCTAAACAAGTAATGATAGCTAAGTTTGGTTTAACTGATGTGCAAGTTGAAGCAATTCTTAATACAAGATTGCGATCTTTAAGAAAATTGGAAGAACAAGAAATTATTAACGAGCATAATCTACTCGAAAAAGAGCATGCACATTTACAGAAAATTCTACAAGATCCGAGTGAATTAAAAAAGATAGTTAAGAAAGAAGTTAAAATGGTACAAACAAAGTTTGGTTTTAGCACTAAATTGGGGTTACGCCGAACTAGTTTTGAAGAAGCTAATATTGTTGCTCAAATTGTTGATATTTCAGCTTTCATAGCCAAAGAACCTCTTACCATAATATGTTCCAAGATGGGGTGGATTCGCTCTTTAAAAGGTCATAGTAACGATTTATCAACTGTTAAATATAAGGAAGGAGACGCAGAAAATTTTATTCTAGAAGGCTATACTACTGACAAAATTCTTATATTAAGTGCAGCGGGGCGTTTTTTCACTATCCTAGCCGATAATATATTTAAAGGCAAAGGCAATGGAGAATCTATAAAATTGATGATAGATATAGGTAATGAAGAAATAGTAAGCATGTTGGTCTATAGGCCTACCCAAAAACTTTTATTGGCAAGTAGTATTGGTAAAGGGTTTATTATTGATGCAGATGAGGTAGTAGCACAAACTAAACTCGGTAAGCAAATTATGCAAATTCCTGCAAATCATTCCTGTATTGCTTGTGTGCCTGTAGAAGGTGATTGTATAGCTTGTATAGGTGAGAACCGGAAACTACTAGTATTTAAACTAGACGAAATACCAATAATGAAACGAGGACAAGGGGTAATTCTACAAAAGTTCAAAAATGCTAAACTTATGGATGTCAAGATATTTGATAGTAGTTTAGGGCTAAGCTGGAAAGTAGGAGAAAAGATTAGGGTAGAGAAAGATCTTTTACCATTTCTTGGACGACGAGGTTCGGTTGGTAAAATCCCTCCTAGTGGATTCCCTAGAAATAATAAATTTTCTTAAGATAAAGATATATGAATAATTCCTCTAATTATATTAATAGACCTCTTGCAAAACTAGAGATGAATACTACGAAAAAAAGCTCTAATAGCTCAGTTATGGACTATATCCTACTCATGAAACCACGAGTTATGGCACTTGTGGTATTTACTAGCTTTTCTGGTCTATGGCTTGCTCCATACCCCATCCATCCATTTATAGCTTGCATCGCTATGCTCTGTATTACACTTGGAGCTGGTAGTAGTGCAGCTATTAACATGTGGTATGACAGAGATATTGATGCGATAATGAAACGTACACAAAACAGACCTCTAGTTATTGGGGTTATAGAACCACAGGATGCTTTAGCTTTTGGCGTGGTTGTGGGGTTCTTTTCAGTTTTTTTGATGGGACTTTGTGTTAATCTACTATCTGCTTTATTATTACTAATAACCATATTGTATTATGTCTTCATTTATACCATGTGGCTAAAACGTTCAACAATGCAAAATATAGTTATTGGAGGGGTTGCAGGTGCATTGCCTCCTATGATTGGCTGGGCAACAGTAACTAATGAGATTTCACTTTTCTCCTTTTCTTTATTTATGATTATTCTAACCTGGACACCACCACACTCGTGGGCATTAGCAATTTTTCGCTCAGAAGACTACAAAAATTGTGGTGTCCCGATGATGCCGGTGGTAAAGGGAGAATATTATACCAAAAAGCAAATTCTTGCCTATAGTATAATTATGGTTATTACTACATTTACGCCCTTTTTTTTAGGAATAAGTAATTTTGTATATTTAGTAACTGCATTTATACTGGGTCTAATTTTTTTATACTATGCCACCTCTCTGTTTAGTGATAAAGATCATAAACAAGCTAAAAAACTATTTGCCTACTCGATATTTTATCTTTTTAGTATTTTTTTAATATTGGACTTCTCTCGAAACTAGCCGCTTGTGGATAGCAACAGAACAATTTAAAAGCCGGGCTGTTTGTTTAAACAGCCCAATTTTAAAATTACCCTGAGCAGCTATCCCTCCTACCTCAAAAGCTGTTAATGGCTTTGAAGTAGGAGGAATAAATTATGGGACTTTATTCACTACTTAAGAGTAGCCTTAATAATCGTTAATAGCACACATACCGAGGAGGTCGTAAGTAGAGTCTTCAGTAGGGGGATAAGGAAACTGCGTAGGATACATATTGAGACCACTACTTTGGTATGCTGTTTTCATATTCTGCAATAATGCTTGATCGTCTTTTATAACAGAAAAAGCCTTTGAATATAACATATAGCTTTTATATTCATGCCTTAACTCCGGTTTGCATGCTAACTGTTGTAATTGCTTAGCAATCTCTTGTCTTTTAGCAACATCTGTATATGGATAACAATCTAGAGCTTGTGCAATCTGAAATGCTTTAGGGGAAGATAAACAAACCTTAGCTAAGCAATCCCTTTCTTTAGCACTATATCCATCTTGAGCAACATTCTTGGATACTGTAATCGTATTAGTATCAAGTATATTGTTACCGTGTTCATTTTTAGCAAAAAGACGCATAATAGCTTTATTATAAATTTGTTCAGCTTCTAGTTCATTTAAAGGAAAAAAAACTCTAGCTAAATTTAGCAAAACTATCTTATTATCGGTAGCTTGCCATATATTTGGATCAGCGTCAAGAGCCTTTTTACAAACTATTCTTGCTTCCTCCATTTTATTTGAAGAAAAAAGAACGTCAGCAAGAAGCACCAAAATTTTAGGATCATCAATAGTTTCATGTATAGCAGGCTCTTTTGTAATAGCTTCATTCAAAAGTTTTTTAGCTTTGTCTTTAGTAGTGTTATATTTTGAATCTTGCCAATTAAGCGACGGAATCAAATGAGCTAACTTAGTTAACTCAGCTAAAACCTTTGAGTCAAGAGGAGTAACGACCTTAACTACGGGAGCTTTGGGGGCTGTGGGAGTTGTGGGGGCATTTTTACCAATGTCCAAATATGAATAATTACTTATATCGGCAATGTTATACGGTGAAATGCTGCTATACGCTGGTGGAGGTGAAAGAGTAGAAGATTCACCGGCTTCATCTACTTTAGTATCTTTTGTAGGTGAAGCTTTAGCTTTAATTGTCTCTAATTTAGCATTGAATTCAGCGTTAGCTTTCTCTAATTCAGCTTTTAATTCAGCTTTGTATTTAGCTTCAAGTTTCTCTATCTGTTCCTGATGTTCAGCACGAGTTAGAGCCGTCTCTAACTTATTGGAAGCTTTTTCAAGTTGCTCTTGAAGTTTTTCAACGTCTTTTTCAGCTTTCTTTACCTCAGGTCTTACAACTGGAGCTGCAGATGCCGTAGCAACTGTTGGATTTGGGTTGTGCTTTGAAGCATAGGTAGCAGCTGTGTCAGCAAGTTTTGTCTCTTCAGCTTTGTTAAACTTCTCTTGCAATGTTTTAAAGATATTATAAGTCTCTTGACGTTGTATAGGATTATATTTATCTGATTTGTCTTTAAGATACTGAAAAGCTTCCTTTGTATCTTTTATTGTACTAGCGTATAGCTCAAATATTTGGAAATTGTTGCTATTTTCATTCAAATACTTCATTTTTGCACGAGCTTGGTCATATTCTCCAGCCTCAATTAGTGACTGAACGTCTGTTTCGACCTCTTTTAATAACTTATCGCATTGTGAAGAAATGCTTGGTACTTTTGTTTGTACATCTTTATCAAGATTTTTATATATCTTTACCCATATTTCTAGTCCTATTATAGATTTATCTCTATCAGGACTATACCTGTTATACGCATGTAATAAATATTTATTATGTTCTGTAAACTCACCTGCTCGGAAGGCACTAATAGCTAGACCGTGGTATATTCCAAACAATAGTGAGTCTTTTTGTTCCTTTTCTAGAGAAAACTTAGGGGTTTTGATATCGTCATGTAATTTTTTATATTCCTTCTGAGCCTTACTATAATTGAATTGATCGAGATCCATACCGATCTTTTGTACATCACCATATTCTTTATTTAAAGCTCCAAGCCGTACTTGAGCAGATTTAAAATTGGCCTCTAAAATAGGATCAGTACCAGTACTAGTATCATTACTAATACTCCTTAGAAAAGCTCCAAGCATATCTTGTAAAGATTTAAATCTAGCCTCTAAAACAGGATCAGTACTAGTATCATTACCATTAGTTCTTAGGATAGAGTTCCTACTTAGACTAGCACTCTTATTTGGACTAACACTCTTATCTGGACTAGATTTCTTAAACTTAAACATAATACCCTCCTAGTATACTTATTGTTTTATTATTTAATCAGTTAGATTTTATATTATCTAAACCTGCTGTACAACTTTAGTTGTACTACACACATAGCTGTCATCCGAGCTACGGTGGGAATGACAGCGTTTGTACTACTGGTACTCCAGTATTACAACTTTAGTATGTAGAAATAGGCTCTTGCATAACTTCATTCTTGTAAGGTAATCTTATTGTCAAAATTAAGTAAGGAATTATACATATCTTGTTCCACTTATACTCCTTACTTAATTTTTTTTCAAAACTTCCTCTTTCATAATTTAGCGATACAAGACGTCTTCAGTAGATTAAGACAGGTTTATAGCCAGTAATCAAGTAATATCAAATAACATCATGAAAATTATATTAACAACCCTAATAAATAGTAACTTTTTTGTAACTTATGATATTTTTGCAAATACTTCAAGTTTTTCAGTATAGTTAACCTCAACTATTGATGTAAGACATCGGTTTAATAGCTCCGATGTCATCAACTGTTGAAAGTTAGAAGAGGAAGCGGTTTTAATATAAGGAAAAATGCATTCTTAAAGCGGCTAACGCGAATGCATTTTAAACCTTTCTAAAGCTAGAAACATGATTTTAATCTTTTAAAATCATGTTTTTATTTTAGCAAAATGGATTGCCACGCTCACATACGTTCGCTCGCAATGACGCTGTAGTATAGGTATTTGTAAACTTTCGACAGTTGTGCGTTAGATGCCGTGGCGATCTTGTGAAGTAAGGGTTGCTACTTCGAAGGATTGCCACGTCGGCGATTCCATCGCCTCCTCGCTAATAGACGGTTAAGGAAAAGCTTGATTATCGAGTTCTACACCTGATTGTTAAAATATAATACTCCATTCAATATGTGATTTTAATTATTAAAATCACATATTGAATGATGAAAAAAGTTAAAATGCACCCGCAGAATTGCTTCAAGAGTGCATTTTTCCTTATGACAAAGCCAGTTCTATAGAAGAATTAATAATTCTTCTAACAAACTGTTCTAATAGTTTGTTTATGTTTTTACATAATGCGTAGCATTTTGTTTGGTGCTTATATTGAACTTAGGTTATTATAATATACTCTTCTGCTTTGAGGAATTGGTTTTTGCAAATAATTGCGGGGATTTCGCGTACTTATGTACTGCTTGCGTTCGCTCACCCTTGGTTAATATTATGGTTCAATTTGTTACCTTATCAGGCTTTTCAGAATATGAAGACACAATAAAGTTGATGGAAGATAAGGTTACAAGTTTAATCAATAAATCTTCACAAGAGATTGTTTATTTAGTTGAATATAAGGATATTTATACCGCAGGTACTAGTTTTAAGGCAAATGAATTGTTAAATCCTAGAGATATACCGGTAATTTATACTGGTAGGGGGGGGAAGTTTACCTACCACGGTAGTGGACAAAGAGTAATATATCCCATTCTTGATTTAGCCTCAGAACGAAGGCAAAAGGATTTAAAACTATATATTAAACTACTAGAAGAATGGATTATAAATAGCCTGTTATATTTTGGGATTAAAGCTTTTACTATAAGTGGTATAGTGGGGATATGGGTAAAAGAAAACGGTGTACCCGCAAAGATTGCATCAATAGGTATTAGAGTTAAAAAATGGGTTACATATCATGGTGTTGCTGTAAATATTTCAACAAATCTTGATATGTTCTCCGGAATTATTGCTTGTGGTTTGAGAGATATGCCTGTGACCTCGTTTAAGAAACTTGGTATTGATATAACGTTAGATCAGTTTGATGAAGTTATTAAGGATAAAGTCTTTGAGGTTTTTTAAAATATTCAGTATACCCCTATGAGTTCAATTTATCATATACTTGATAAGATTCCTGCTATTTATCCTGAGGACATGCAAATAGAATATGAACAATTAGCTCAGCAATTAATCAAATCAGGAAAACTTAGGATAGATACCGATAATAGTTGTAATTTTGCAAGATTTTCTGATCCAAAGTTCAATATTAGTTTGATGATAAGTAAAGAGGAAATAACCGAGCCAAATTTAATTGAACAAACTAATCAGTTATTAAGATCTCTATACAAATCTTCTATATCAGATAAAAAACTGGCATCGATTTATACAGATTTGAAAAAACAAATTCAGAAATTACAACCAGTTGACCAATCCGTTACTGAAAAATTAACAAGGCTTTTTGTTCAGTCAGCCCATCCTATAGTTATTAGGTGGTTATTGCATGATAAGGTTCAGGTATTTATTACTTATTCCCATAATATCGGTGATATGATGGATATAGTTGATTGGCAACGTTCGGGTTCTAATAGTGGTATGCAAAGTACTGACGGTAAGAATGTAGCAGTCTTTGTTTCCTGCGATGGAAATCCATTTGCTGAAAATGATAAAAATCACCCAACTTATGGTGATGGATGGGCAGCAGCTGCTAGATTGCAAATTATAGCTGGGCAAGAACTTGGGCATTTTGCTGATATTAAAAGAGATGCAAGTGGTAGTCAAATTAGTCGTCATTCAGCAAATTTTTTTGGAACAAAAGCAACCCCCCATGTAAGACAGGCTAGAATAGATGATATTATTAATTGTGATAAACTATTAGCCAAGCTTCTCTCTATAGGGATGAGGCAAATGATTACTTATGAAGAAAAGGTAAAATTTTATAATAAAAACAAGATACGGGGTATAAGGGCTTATTGGGCAAGATTACTTGGCTTTATATATAAACAGAAATTTTTATTTTCCGTTAATAGAAGAAAATTGTTTTTTATTAAGAGATTCATAAAAGAGCAATATATGGGGCTGATGATTAGAGCTATGATTGAAGATATGAAGTTTAATTTAGCACCAGTCGCAGATGTTTATAAAAATAGTGACCCTGAGATCGAAGAAACAATTGCCTGTATAGAAGCTCTAGCAAGAGTACCCCAACAGGTGATGAAATGGGGATATTTAACGACTATGGCAACAATGCAAGGATTATATAAAGTATATTATTCCGAAGTTATACCTTCCTTAATTTCTAACTATGTATTAATGACTAAGCAAAGCTATAAACGTGATATGTCAAAGCCAAGATATCTAACTAATTTTTTTCGTAAAATAAACATATTTAGTAAAAAAAAATTAATATTTAAACAAATCAGAGAAGTATAATTAGCTTTAAAAAGGTTTAAAATGCATTCGCAAAACCACTTTAAGAATGCATTTTTCCTTTCCATGATATTTTCAAAAAACAATTCGTAGGAGCAGAAGAGTATAATCAAGTTTTTTTAAATAGCCCTTCTATAGCCTATAATGTAGAACTTCTTATCTTAAAACTTTTTCTATGATAAGGCGAAAGACCGTGAAGGCTTATAGCATTTAGATGTTCTTTAGTACCATAACCGGAGTTTTTGTGCCACATATATTCCGGAAATTCTTTGGCATATTCAAGCATTAAGCGATCTCTAGTAACTTTCGCAATAATAGATGCTGCTCCAATAGAAATTGATAAATTATCGCCATTTATTATACTAATAAATCTTGGATCGTGAAATTTCATATTACCATCTATTAATACCGTATCCGGTTTAACAGCAAGATTTGCTACTGATATAGTACAAGCTTTTTTAGTTGCTTCAAGGATATTAATTATATCTATCTCATCGTGATGCACTATACCAACAGACCAAATATAATTTTGGGTTATTTGTTTATATAACAACTCCCTCATTGTTTTAGTAAGTTTTTTAGAATCTTTGATACCGTGTATGATTTTTGTTTGATCAATGATAACAGATGCAGCTACTACAGGACCAACTAGCGGTCCTCTGCCGGCTTCATCTACTCCAGCTACTAATCCTGAATATTTTTGTTCTAATTTAAACATCATGCCTCCCATAAAAATGACACTCTATGTACTTCCGCCTTATATATAGTTCTTCATCATCGCTATCATCTATTGTTACTGTAGTAACAGACATTATGAACTCAAAATAAAAAAATCAGGTTACTTAAAATGCTTAAATTGACACCCATGAGTTACGGCTACGGCGGGGATCTACCGTCCCTTATCTTTATTAGAATGCTTTGTGTTAGAAGGGGTGGTATTAGGTTTAATAGTACTACTACCATCTCCCATAGATATATCGTTTTTATTGAGAGTCTTTCTCAGACGGTGATATATTTGAGATCCGGCTGTACCCTCAAGTTTGCTTAATATCTTTTCTAATGCAGTCTTACTAGTTTGCAATCCATCACTTCTATTTGCTTTATCAATAGCTTGGATTGTCCCAGCACCATTTTCAATAAAAGCCTCTTTCTGTTCCTCAGGTGATTTAACAAATGATTTAATATAATGCCTCAGTTTTGCACCTAAATCTGTAATGGTTCTGACATGCATTGGATCAGCTGGTGAAAATTCCAATGCCGAATACATTTTTTCTGTACCAGCTCCTATAGTTGCAATTGTATCAATTTGTTCAGTTTTCTGTAAGGATTTATGTGGAAACTCTTCTATCAATGTATCCATTTGTTTAGCTTGTTGACCGAATTTATCTAAATTAGGTTGTCCTTTAACATATTCGGCAGAATATCCTTTAGCAAGTTCACCATGAGCATTAAGGGTGGTGCTAATATTGCCTTTAAATTCACCAAATTTTTGGCTAGTAGCTTCAACAGTTTGTGAAAGTACATTTGTTGTGTCATCATTCAACGACACCTGTATTTTTACTTCTTTCTCTATTCCCATGCTTTCCATAGCTTCAGCAAGTTCAGGAGTATATTTCGAATCAAAGCTAAAGTTGAGTAGACTTTTGAATCTATCTATATCCTGTACAAAGCCTTCCTTTGGTTCACCAACAATATTAGCTATATCTGATTTAAACTTCTCTAACTTGGGCATAAAAATATCTTTAATTAATGTTAGCAATCACTAAAAACTCTTGCAGTTACCCTGCCATCTTTTTTTATTATTTGTTTTAATTGTACATTCGTGCTGATTACAAAATATCATTATTACTTCAAACTCTCTTAGAAATTCTTTAGTAATAGTAATTTTGTTACCTTTACATTGGTTTCTACTCGACATGTTAATATATATATCGACATTTTTACATATTTTATTTGGAGCAATTGGCTTATAGTTTATCAAAATTGTGTATCCATCGGAAGTAAAAATATTTTTTTCTATAGGGAATATTTTAGCATCCTGTTGACCAAACCAGTTGGTCCAATATATACGTTTAAACTCTGGTATCTCATTCACATAAATGTCAAGTTCACCATTGTTATTTTTTATACCAATAGCATTTAAATTTATATCAAATATGAAATTAGGTTTAGGAGAATTTAGCATTAAGATTACAGATATAATCATTATAATCAGACCTAAGAAATGCCACTTTGTTCTCCATAAACAAGTCCAAAAAAATCCAAATAAGAAAGTAATTAAACTAATTTTGGTTATATAACCAAAATACCATACTGATAATGGTAAGGTATTAGTAAATTTCACTGCTGCAATAATTATATCAATGAAAAAACCTATTAATTTTAAACAATATTGATCTATACCAAATATCATTAAGAATAATGAGATAATAGATAACGGCATCAGAAAGAAAGACATTATAGGTACAGCAATAAGGTTCATGGGAATAGAATAAGTAGGAAATGTATAAAATTGGTTTATTACTACAGGAGCAGTTACTATGCTTGCAAGGAAGCTTGAATAAATATTAGAGGCAATATAAAATTTTATGGAAGAAAATATCCCCTTGCTTTTACCTAAAATCCATTGATTTCTTATATAAAATTCGTAACCAGCAGTTAGCGATAATACTGCCACAAAAGATAATTGGAAGCTTGGATGAAATATATATTCGGGATTTACCGATAATATTATGAAAGCTGCAATCGCGAGCGATCTTAGGGGATAGGGCTTCCGTCCTATCATAACTGCATAAATAAAAATTGCCGTCATAATGAATGCCCTTGTGGCAGCAATTTGCATGCCACTTAGCTCCAAATAACCATAACTGCCTATTAAAGAACAAATTGCTGCAATTGACTTTATGTTGTAATTATAAGCAATATAATTTGATAGATTTAATAAGAATCTTGCTGATATGAAAAACAGCATAGCTACCAATGACAAATGTAAACCGGAGACGCAAAGTATGTGAGATATACCGCTTTGTCTCATTTCTTTCATTAATTTTCTATCGATGGCTTTTGTTTCTCCTAGTAATATTGCTGCGGCGAAATTACCTTTAATAGAACCAAGTATTTGGATTAGGCGGCTGTAAATATTTTTTTTAATTTTATAGATAAAACTATTAGTGTAGAGATTACTATGTGCTATAATTTGGGGGGGTGATAGCGCATAGCCAGTGGCGTTGATATCTGCCAAATATGCATAAAAGCCAAAGTCATAGCCACCTGGTAGAATACTACTTTGAGGCTTATAAAGCTGAGCCACTAGGTTAATGCTATCGTTAATATTAATTTCTTGAGCATATTTTGCTGGCATGCTTATCCTAACTTTCTCTAAAACCTGATTAGACCTATTAAGTTTTTGAATTTTGACCTGATGTAAGATAATTTGCATACCATGAGTGGTCGGTTTCATCGATTCTATAGTGCCACCTATTTGTGAAATTATCGGCTTTTTAATACCAACAACATGTAAATTTGATATACGATATTTGCCCACTAACATACCGCATGAAAAAGCAATAATTATGCCCGAAATAAATCGCCCAAATATGTTATTTCTTAAGATTATTAGTGATAAAGAAATTGTGAAAATAGCTAGAATAGATATAAAGGAAGGTTCGTTACTTAAAGTAAAATAAATAACGATACCATAAATGAAACTAACGAAATACCAAAGGCTGAGATTGTGATATTCCTGTTCTAAAATGCTTTTGGCAAGCTTAAAAATTAATTTATAATCTCTTAGGGTCATTCATCTAACAGTAGGTTTTTATTTAAAATAAGCTACTATTAGATGTAATTCAAGAAATCTATTCCCTCATTTCACCATGAATATATAAATCATGAGCTACCTGATAAAAACTACTATCTCCCCACAATTTCTGTAATTTTTGTTTGTATAGGAAGATAACACATATTTGGACTATAACATTTTAATCCAAAATTGAAAAATCTTTAGTGCGAACTGATACCAGAAACATCGAGATCACCTACAACATTCACAGAATCATCATTATTAGATGATTCCCCATCAGAGTTTTTTGTATGAGAGAATTCCTCCGACGATTCATATACTTTATTAGAAATTCTATCAAAATATCCTATTTGTATATACTCTTCAACTTGTGTATTATGCTGCCAGACAGCTTCATTATATTGAATTATATCCTCATAATCTAAATTATCATCCCATGTTGGCTTTTGCTCTTTGATCAAGGTAACGATATCCTTAATTATATACTCCTTATCCTTCATTATATACTCCTTATTTAATTTGATTGTTTTAAATATTTCATATGCTTGCTCAACTTAAGCACTAATAATATTTAGTGACAAATTATATATAATTTATTCCAAATGTCAACATAATAATTGTTGTAATTCAACAATTCTCTTTACACTACGTGGTAAGTATGCAGCGGAAGATAACCAAAAAGTAGCACAAAATATCTATTCCCTCATTTCACCCTGAATATATAAATCATAAGCTATCTGATAAAAACTAATAGCTTCTTCTACTAAGTTAGGAATATTCTCAGTCTCTATTTTATCTTTACCAACTAATTTATAAGTTTTTGGCTGTCCCTGTGGGCTTAAGATAACTAAGTGATTATCTTTCATAAAACCAAGCAATTGGTAAGTGCTGATAAATGCTCTTTTTGCCGGTATGTTTAACATATCTTGACCGAAAAACTTACTATTATAGGAAAAGTTTAATAATCCCAAAATAGTAGGAGCAATGTCAATTTGACTTGCTAAACTATCAATTATCTGTGGTTTTAATATATTAGGAGCGTATATTAATAGAGGTATGTGATATTTATTAATCGGTAAATCAGTTTTGCCAGCACTTGATGCACAATGATCAGCAGTGATAACAAAGATAGTATTATTAAACCAAGGGCGAGTTTTTGCTAATTCAAGAAACTTACCAATAGCATAGTCAGTATATTTAACAGCTGCATTACGTCCACTACCAGACGCTAGATCAATTCTACCTTCGGTGAAAGTATAAGGACGATGGTTAGAGGTAGTCATAATTAATGAGAAAAAAGCTTTGCCTTCCTTATAATTTTGATCAGCTAACTCTAGTGATTTTATTAATATATCCTCGTCAGCTACTCCCCAAATATTAGAGAAACTTATTTCATTTGATTTTAGATTACCTCGATCAACTATATTATAACCATTACCATGAAAATAATTTTGCAAATTATCAATGTAACTATAGCCACCGTTTATGAAGTTAATAACATAACCTGCATTCTTAAAAATAGTAGCTATATTAAATAGCGATTGGTTATCAGGTCTACGGATAATGGAAGAACCAGGAGTTGGTGGTACTGATAAAGTAATAGCTTCCAAACCTCTTACTGTTCTAGTGCCTACTGCATATAGATTGGTAAAAAATATGCTTTCATCAGCTAATCTATCTAAATTTGGAGTAATATTTTGTTGATTGCCAAATTTACCCATGAATTCACTACTAAGACTCTCCACAGTAATAAAAATAATATTATGTTTTTTATTATTAGAAGAATTAGCTTTGATATAACGTGCTATAGTAGAATCATCTAAGTATAGTTCTTTGTTTTTTGATAAACTAGTGCGAACAGTATCTAAAGCTTGTTTTTTATCAACTACTGGATAAAATTTATTATAATCTAAGCTATTATTAAGATAGGCAGAGAAAAACTCATATGAACCGTTTTTAGCAAGTTCGATAGCATATTTATTAGAATTAAAAGCAATTTTATTAGGGTTATAGAAATTAAAAGCAACTAGGCTAAACAAAAATAGCATTATCACACAAAAAATATGTTTCTTGCCATTTAGAGTACTTGCTTGATTAATTATGTATTTTCTCAAGAAAAAAACAATTAATAGTGTAATAATTATAATGCCTAGTAATATTTCTATATAGGGCAAAGACTCTTTTACAGTACCAATGATTTCATGAGTGTAAATTAGATAATCTACAGCAATAAAATTAAATCTAACACCGAACTCATCCCAAAAAGTAATCTCTGCGATGGCAATAAATATTAGTAGTGCAATAGTACAAAAATAAGCGATAAAAGAGCAGCTTACATACAAAAATTTATACCGAGCCAATAACTTGTAGAAGCCAATGATAACAAGCGAAATTACTGGTAAAAAATAACAAAGAGATATTAGATCATTAAATGTACCAATAACAAAAATTGACACTAGATCAGATATGGTTATTTGTTGTTGCCATAAAGCATATGAGCTTAATAGAATACGAGTAATAAACTGAAATATTAGGTAAATTCTAACAATAGGAAAATGAAACAGTATTTTTATCATATATATCTAAATTAACGTCATTGCGAGGAGGTCGTAAGGTCACAACTGTTGAAAGTTAAAAAATCGTCTATTAGTGAAGTGTTGTTATAAGGCTTAAGCCGTCTATTAGCGAGCGAACGTATGTGAGCGTGGCAATCCATGAAGCTTGTCAATTGCTTCGTCGACCTACGGTCTTCTCGCTAATAGACGGTTTATTTCTTTCCTTTAAAGGGACGATTTTAACTTATCTCCCTAGCTATTAGTCTTCCTATTACCATAAATGTCAAGAAAAACTTATGGGTAATAGTAAGCTGCTTACGCAGGGATTGACACCCTAGGCTATTAAACCGATGTCTTATACCAATTCCCGAGATTAATTTCTTTTGGTAATTTGTACGTGATACCGGTACTCAAATCCTCACGTACGTCTTTGTACGCTGCGGTTTTGTGCTTCCTTTGTCTCCTTCAAATTCCTCAGAATAAATTAATTTTGGGAATTGGTATTACATCAACACTTGAGGTTAGGTAGCGAAATTTCAACCAATAAACCACCTAAAATTTTACTATCCTGCAAGGATATTGTTCCATTATGATCAATGATTATTTCTTTAGTAATAGCAAGACCAAGTCCAACATTACCTGAATTATTAAGTGGGCGTGACTTATCTGAACGATAAAATGCTTTAAACACTAATAATTTCTCTGCATCCTTTATGCCAATACCATTATCTTCAATTTTTATTATGGCATTAGTAGAACTAGAATATACAGTAATTCTTATTTTTGTAGAATATTTTATAGCATTACTTATTACGTTAGATATTGCACGTTCAAAGTTGATAGGCTTGATTTGTGCTATTATCTGCTCTGTTGCAAGCAGCTCAATATTGGCAACAGACCATTTATTTATGATAGTAGACAGCCAAGAAGATAACTCAATTATTTGAGCTTCTTCACCATTTTCACCCTTAGCAAAGTCAAGGTATGATTTTATCATTTGTTGCATGGTAAGTATATCTTCCTTAAGACCTTCTGTTTCTTCAGATTTGTTCATTAACTCCAGTTGTAATTTCATTCTAGTTAAAGGAGTACATAAATCATGTGAAATCATAGCTAACATTCTAGTTCTTTTAGTGATTTGTTTTTCAATTCGTTCTTTCATTTTAAGAAAAGCAATACCAGCCTTTTTAATTTCTTTTGCACCAGAAGGTTTAAATGTTGGTAATCTTGTAATTCCTTGTCCGAATTGATCAGCAGCATCTGCAAGAGTTAAAATGGAGTTAATTTGCTTTTTAGAGAAGATTAAGGAAACAGAAAGTAGTAAAATAGTTAAGAAGATTAACCATAGAACAAAAATGTAAGCAGTTGGATTCATCAATAATTTTGCGGGGAAAGTTATTTTTAGTAAACCATCGGTTAATTGGAGTAATACTTCAATTCTTTTTGAATCATTAATCTTTACTATATTTTTCTTATTAATTTTTACGTTAATAATATTTTTAAAAATCTCTAATTCTTCACTAATTCTAGGTTGTTTGCGTGGCAAGTTTAATTCTTGATGAAACTGATACGACAAATTTAAATAATTTGTCTCTGTTGTGTTTTTTTCTAATAGATTATTGTCGTTTTGTTCAAGAAGGGAAATAATTTCATTAGCAATAATATTGCTAGTATAATAAGAAACATTATACCAGTGACGATCATAGAACAAAAACACTGCTAGAATTTGTCCTATTAATGTTGGAACAATAATAATGAGAACAAATCTAGCCAGTAAAGTTTGTGGTATAAGTTTATGTATAAATAGCATAACCGCTATTCCGTATGGTTTTTAGATATTTTGGTTCTTTAGGGTCATCTTCAATCTTACTTCTTATTCTGACAATTTGTACGTCAATAGAACGAGGGCTAAGCCCTCCCATTATTTTTGACAACTCATCACGTTTCATTTCTTGTCCATTGTGTTTTAATAATACTTCTAGCAATTTTTGTTCTGTAGAACTCAATTGTACAGGTTGATTATTTTTTATAAATTCCTTTGATTCTAAATTATAATAATTATTGCCGAATCGCTTGATTTTATCTTGTTTTTTATAATTATTGTAGCTATTTAATAGGTTATTAATCCTGAGTAATAATTCTTTCGGTTCGAAAGGTTTGGTCAGATAATCAGATGCACCGGATTCTAATCCCTTGATACGATCACTTGGTTGTGATAGTGCAGTTAGCATAACAATTGGTATAAGGTTTTTACTTGATCTTATAGTATGGGCAAAATCAAGTCCTGTAACATTCGGCAACATAACGTCTAGAATAATTAAGTCATAGATAGAGGATTTTAATAGTTCCTCAGCTTCTTGGACAGAAGCTGCTGTTGATACTAAAAAGTCGTTTTTATACAAAAACTGTTTTAAAAGTTTTTGTATTCTAGTATCATCATCGACTACAAGAATGTGAGGCTTAGGGCTTTGCATAAATAAAATTTCGGTATTTATAAGTAGTGAAAATATATTAACTTAATAATGGAAGGTTGACAATGATAATAACACAAGAAAATATAATTGTAGAAGAGCGACCTAGAAACCTTAAACAATTATCAAGTTATATTTGGATTAATGGTAATTTTATTGCTTGGCAAGAAGCTAACATACATGTTCTTACTCATAGTTTACATTATTCTGGTGGAGTTTTTGAGGGAGAAAAAGCCTATGATGGAAAAATTTTTAAATTAGAAGAACATACACAGCGTTTGATAGAATCGGCACAAACTTTAGCTATGGAAATACCATATAGTTTTGAAGATATTATAAAAGCTCATCACTTACTTATAGAAAAAAATAATATTAAAGATGCGTATGTTCGTCCTTTAATTTGGTATGGTAGTGAATCTCTTAATCTAACTAATGTAAATTTATCGGTTAATTTATTAATTGCTGCTGTTCCATCAACTCCTAGACCTTCTGATGATTTAAGTTTGCATATTGCACGTTGGCGGAAATGCCATCCAAACTCACTACCGCCACAGTGTAAATCATCAGGACATTACAATATGATGATAGTATGCCAAAAAGAAGCTAAGTCTTTGGGTTATAGTGATGCAGTTCTATTAGATTGGCGAGGATTTATTGCTGAATGTACTACTACAAATATCTTTTTTGTAAAAGGAGAGCAATTATTTACACCGATAGCTGATAGTTTTTTAAATGGCATAACGCGTCAAACAGTTATAAAACTTGCTAAAGAGTTAAATCTTGAGGTCAAGGAAGAGTACATAACTCTAGATAGGTTAGGGGAGTTTAATGAATGTTTTATGACTGGTACAGCTGCAGAAGTTAAGGGGATTAAATCGATTAACCGTGGTGATCAAAATATTATCTTTGAAGATAGTAAAATTACTAATTTGTTAAAAAAAGAATATAATAGCTTAGTGCGTAAATAAATAGTGATATAATGGAATTGATGCGATGAACAATAATATATTTAAAGGTCTTATTACAGCCATTATAACCCCGTTTAAGGATAATAAATTAGATTTTGTTTCTTTGGAGAAAATACTTAACTATCAAATTGATAATAAAGTTGATGGAGTAGTGATTGCTGGTTCTACTGGTGAAGGGCCTAGCTTAAGTTTACAGGAATATCAATCTTTGTTAGAAATAGCTGTAGAAATTACTAAAAACCGTACCCAAATAATAGCAGGTTGTTCCGCTATTACTACCAGTATAGCCATAGATATGATAAAAATATGTACAAAAATTCCTGTTGATGGGCTTATGTGTAGTATTCCTTCTTACGTAAAACCCATGCAAGAAGGAATTTATTTACATTTTGAAGCTATACATAATGCTTCTATAGATAGGGCAAGTAATTTGCCCATAATGCTGTATTCAGTACCTAGTAGAACTGTGGTTGACTTTTCAGATGACACGATAGTTAGGCTCAGTAAACTACCACGTATTGTAGCTTTTAAAGATGCAGGTAATGATTTAGAACGTCCTTTGAGAATTAAGGCTGCTGTAAGCAAAGATTTTAACTTATTGTGTGGTAATGATGGAATAGCGTTATCTTATAATGCTCAATCAGAAGTAGGGTGCGTTTCTGTTGCCTCTAATATAGCACCTAGTTTGTGCAAGAAATTACAGGATAATTGTCATGCTGGTAATTATAAAGAAGCTCTGCGAATAGAGCAGCAGTTACTACCCTTATATAAAGCATTATTTGCAGAAACAAACCCTATACCAGTGAAATATGCAGCGTGCAGATTAGGATTATGTTCTAACGAGTTAAGGCTTCCTTTAACTTCAGCGTTGAAAGTTACTGAGGAAAAAGTAAATAAAGCTATGGACTATGTCGGAATATAAGAAAATAATAGCACAAAATAAAAAAGCATATTTCAATTACTTTATTGAAGAAAAAATTGAAGCTGGCATAATATTAACCGGGAGTGAAGTTAAATCGCTGCGTCAAGGAAAAGCTAGTATAGAAGATAGTCATGCAGAAAATTCTGCAAATGAAGTGTTTTTATATAATTGCCATATTGCGGAATATGACAAAGCTAACAGATTTAATCATTCGACTAGAAGGACTCGTAAGTTGCTTCTTAATTCTAGTGAAATAAAGAAAATAATTGGTAAAATTCGCCTAAAAGGCTACACTCTTGTTGCTCTTTCTTTATATTTCAATAAAAAAAATAAAGTAAAAGTTGAGTTAGGCATAGCAAAAGGTAAAAAATTACATGATAAAAGACAGTCTATTAAAGAACAAGATTGGAAGAGGGATCAGGGGCGGATTATGCGTGCGAAGTAGGATAAAATTGACTTCTTAGAGCCTAAAGCGCCCATTATACTTCCATATAAACAAATAGGTAAAGTTAATGACAATAACTCCTGACTACATAATTGAAAGAAAGCAAAATAAATTAAAATTAAGGCTGTGGAAGTTAGCAACAATTTTAATGTTTATAGTTTTAATTGTTGTGATGATTAAGAAATTTGATTTGTCAAGTTCTGAATATGTAACTACTAATAGTAACTATATAGCTGCAGTTTCAATAGAAGATATAATTTTTGAGGATACAAAACGTGATAAAAGATTGGAGAAAATCATTGATGATGATAAGATTAATGCTCTAATTGTTAATGTCAATTCTCCTGGTGGAACTGTGGTTGGATCAGAGAAAATTTACAATATACTCAGAAAAATATCAGCAAAAAAACCGGTAGTGATTGTTATGGGTACATTGGCAGCGAGTGGAGGATATTTGATATCATTAGGAGGGGATTACATAATTAGTCATAATGGAACGATTACTGGCTCAATTGGTGTGATTCTCCAAACTCTAGAAGTCACAGATTTAGCAAAGACACTAGGTATTACCTTCAATAATTTTAAATCCGGGGAATTAAAAGCCGCTCCTAATCCTACTGAGAAAGTTACAGAAGCTGTTCGTCAGGCTATAATGTCTAATGTACAGGATACTTATGATTATTTTATTGAACTCGTTGCTTTAAGAAGGGGATTAGCAATTGAAGAAGTTAAAAAAATAGCTGATGGTCGGATATATTCTGGTCGCCAAGCTTTGAAACTAAAACTTGTTGATGCTCTGGGTTCTGAGGATGATGCGATTAAATGGTTACAGGAAGTCAAAAAAATTGATAAAGATTTGAAGGTAAAAGAATTTAAAATAAAACCGAAATCAAAATTTCTTGAAATTATCATGGAGGATTTTGATAGTGTTTTACCAAGTTTTTTTAAAAATAAATTTCAAGGGATAAAGGCAATTTTTTAATTTATGGCAAGAAAGTCTGATTTAGTGGATAAAATATCTAAGGAACTTAATTATCTTTCTAAGGAAGATATAAAAGATTCTATAGATTTGGTATTTGATTATTTACAGTCTAGCCTCGCTGAGCAAAATCGTATTGAAATTAGAGGCTTCGGTAGCTTCTCAATTAGGGAGCGGAAATTTCCCAATAGTGAGCGGTCATATAAAACTGTCTATTATCGTGGACATCGCTAGGCTTTTGGAAAAGGGAGGGAATAATTCTTATCCCGAATTCGCGTTCTCATGTTATACTATTAGCCAAAGCCAACTTTCTAGCCTCTGCTGATTTACCAGTATAAACTATATTTTGGTAATTAAGTTTGATAGCGGTAAATAAAGCTGCGTGATCGTTTCCTACATTAACAATAATTTTTACGATTTGGGGAAATTCTTCAATTAGTTTTTTAAAAATATAATCCCACACTAGCATACCATAATATCTCGTGCTACCACTTTTGTTAGTTAAAATAACCGGATTATGGAATTTGGATAAGAACTCTCGTGCATCGCTTAAGTTTTCTATTGTGTAAGTTATTGGGTTTGGCATATTTTTTGACTTTTTACTTACTCAAATTAGGCTGTAATCAACGTCTACATCTAATTCTTTAACCCAAGTTGCCAATTAATTTAACGTTTGAGGTTAATTTGTAACATTAAAACACTCAATAAAAACTATATTTTTTAGAAATATGTTTGTATTGAAAATGTTTTAGTATCGCGTCTCACATGGCATAGCACCCTACATTTTTTGTATAACCATCATCGCAAGACACCGTTAGGTGCCGTGGCGATCTAGGTAAACAGCGAAGCTGTTTTTTCTAATACGCTTCGCGTATCCTAGATTGCCGCGTCGCCGCTTTTTCGCGACTCCTCACAATGACGTTGAAGAATTTTGTGTGTATTACCTAGCCCATTAACTTAGCAATAGTTTTATTAGCTTCTTCTAGCTCCTGTTTAGTATTTACTCCAAGCACTATGTCGTGGTCTGAAGATAGCAAATATGATACTTTTTCTCCGCTATCCTTAGCTATTTTTACAAGGGCGGTCAAATATAACTCTTTTGTTCTATCAATTTCTTCTAAAAAAATAGAAGGTAAATATTTTTTTAATATACCAGCTTCAAAAGCCATAATACCAGAATTACAAATTGTCATAGCTTGTTCTTCACTCGTTGCTTCTTTAAATTCCACAATTTTTAAAAAATTTCCTAGTTCATCAGTAACTATTCGTCCATATTGTCCGGGGTTATCACGTCTAAAGCATAACGTTGTAATGGCTGAATTTGTAGAAATTAGGTGGTCTAATAAATCGTTAATAATATTTGCGGTGATTAAAGGATTATCTCCGTAAAGCACTGCTACAATTTTATTGTCATCAACTAAGTCTAAAGCAGTATATACCGCATGAGCAGTACCCAATCGTTCTAGCTGCAATGCAAATTTACAAACCTCTTTATAAGAAGAAATATATTTTTCTAATTGCAATGAGTGAACTAAGATAACATCGTTAGTCACTTTTTTGGCATTTGTTAGCACCCTATCAAGCATAGGTCTACCACCAACTTCATGCATTACTTTTGGTAACGAAGATTCCATTCTTCTACCATTACCAGCAGCTAGAACAATAATTTGGCAATCCATATTAAATATCCTTCATAGCTTGATAAATTGCATCAGATAATTCATAATTACCAAAAACTTTTTGTACGTCATCGCTTTCTTCCAAAAGATCCACTAATTTTAATAGCTTCTCTGCCTTATCTTTATCTTCTATAATCATGATATTCTGAGGGATCCAACCGATATAGGATTCCTCAGGAGGTCCATATTTATTAGTCAAAGATTCAAGAGTTTGTACAAAATCCTCAATATCTGTATAGATTAAATACGCATCTTCTTCAGAAATCACATCTTTTGCCCCAGCCTCTAGGCTACTTTCCAATATAGATTCTGCCGATGTTAATTCCACTGGGTATTGTATTACTCCAAGATGGTCAAACATATAACTGCTACTTCCAGTCTCACCTAAATTACCACCAAATTTAGTAAAAGCCGACCTAATTTCAGCAGCTGTGCGATTTTTATTATCAGTTAAAGCCTCTACTATTATTGCAATACCACCCGGAGCAAAGCCTTCATATCTAATCTCTGTATAATGTTCGTTATTATTCGAATCACTTGCTGCACTTATTGCCTTATCTATTCGATCCTTTGGCAAATTCTGACTGCGTGCTGCAGCTATGCTACTCCGCAGGCGTGGATTATTGCTTACATCAGTTCCCATTTTAGCAGCAGTGATAATTTCTCTAATTAGCTTAGTAAAAACTTTCGCCCTTTTCTTATCTTGCGTACCTTTTCGATGCTGAATATTTTTAAATTTTGAATGACCTGCCATATTGTAATCTTAAATCATTTGAGTATACTTATTAGTAAGCCGAATCGTATCAGAAGGCAGCTTAAAGTCAATGATAAATTCCTCAAGTTTTTGCACTATACCCTATTTTTTACTTTAATAAAACTATATATCGTCTTATATTGTCTAACTATAGCATATAGAATCAAACCCACTAATACCAAATATGAAAAAATTTGTAATTTTATATCTTTTATTTGCTCACAATTGCTTAGCCTCAGAACCTCAGGCGTGGCAAATGTTGTTGCAAACTCCAGCAAGCCCTCTGATGGAAGAGCTTCACGGGTTTCACAATTTCCTACTGTTAATATCAGGAGGAATAGTTGTCTTTATTACCATTTTACTAGTCTATGTTTGTATTAGATTTAATGCAAAAGCCAACCCTATTCCAGCAAAATTTTCTCATAATATCTTAATTGAAGTTATTTGGACGATAATCCCTATAATAATTTTAGTTATTATTGCCATACCATCATTTCGTATTTTACGTTTTGCAGAAAAAATTCCTGAAATAGATATGACTGTTAAGGTCGTGGGCTATCAGTGGTATTGGCATTATATATACCCTGATCACGATAATATCGAATTTGATAGTTATTTAATTACCGATGAAAGATTAAAACTTGGTCAAAAACGCTTATTAGATGTCGATAACCGTATTATCATACCAGAAAATACTACTGTGAAATTTCTAATTACGGCAGGAGACGTCATACATAGTTTTGCAGTACCAGCGTTAGGTATAAAGATCGATGCGGTTCCTGGAAGAATCAATGAAACTTGGACTAAAATTAGCAAAAAAGGCGTGTATTATGGTCAATGTTCAGAACTTTGCGGTGTTAATCATGGTTTTATGCCAATTGCCATTGAAGTGGTAAGTAAGGAAGAATTTCAAAACTGGTTGATTATGGCAAAATCAAAATTTTCTATGAATATGAAGACTAACAAAAAATTAGCCTTAAAATCAATTAAATAAAGGAGTTACTATGGTACATTTCAACAAGCATTATCCACATCTTTACGCAAAACAGGTTAAAGAAACCGTATTTTTAAAACATTTTATTCACAATCCTAACATAATGGTAGGTGATTATACTTACTATCATGATAACCAGCACCCAGAATATTTTGAGCGTAATAATATCATAGGATGCCATGAGTGTAAATTAATTATCGGTAAGTTTTGTTCTATCGCCATGAGAACCATTTTCATCATGGATGATGTGAATCACCCAATGGATGGCTTTTCTACTTATCCATTTTTTATTTTCGAGAATTGGAACAATTATACGCCAACTCTTGATAAAAGAAGAAATACCGTCGTTGGTAATGATGTGTGGTTTGGTACGAATGCAGTCATTATGCCAGGAGTAACAATAGGAGATGGAGCAATTATCGGAGCATATGCAGTGGTTACCAAGGATGTACCCCCCTACTCTATCGTTGCAGGTAATCCTAGTAAAATTATTAGAAAAAGATTCTCCGATGATATAATCAATGAGTTAGTACAAATAAAATGGTGGGATTGGGATTATGATAAAATTACTAGAAATATCAAGGTCATAGTAGGGGCAGATATTAATCAACTTAAAGAATGTAAATAGTAACCATTATGACACTTAAAGATCAAGCCTCTACTAGACCTCTTGCAGAAGTAATATCTGATCATCACGAACCCCCCACGGGTTTACAAAGATGGATTTTTTCCACTAATCACAAAGATATTGGCGTAATGTATATTATATTTGCCATATTTGCTGGGCTTGTTGGTGGATTATTTTCTGTTATTTTTAGGTTAGAACTAGCAGTACCCGGCGGGCATCTACTAGGTGGTAATTATCAGCTATACAATGTATTAATTACCGCTCATGCTATAATTATGGTATTTTTCATGATTATGCCAGCTTTATTTGGCGGATTTGGTAATTACTTCATACCAATTTTAATAGGTGCCCCGGATATGGCTTTTCCCAGGCTAAATAATATAAGTTTTTGGCTACTTGTCACTGCTTTTATATTATTAATGCTGTCAGGTTTGGTTGATGGAGGAGCTGGTACTGGTTGGACATTTTATCCTCCTCTAAGTAGTCTAGTAGGACATCCTGGGGCTGCTGTGGATATGGCTATTTTAAGCTTACATCTTACAGGGCTTTCCTCCATTCTTGGTTCAATTAATATGATTGTCACTATCTTTAATATGAGAACTGATGGTATGGGGTTATTTGAAATGCCCTTATTTGTTTGGTCAATTTTGGTTACTGCCTTCTTGTTGATACTGGCAATTCCTGTGTTAGGGGGTGCAATAACCATGTTACTGACTGATCGAAATTTTGGTACTACTTTTTTTAAGCCTGATGGTGGCGGAGATCCAGTATTATTTCAGCATTTATTTTGGTTTTTTGGTCATCCAGAAGTATATATTGTAGTATTACCGGGATTTGGTATAGTCAGTCAGGTCATCTCTACTTTCTCCCGTAAGCCAATATTCGGTTATTTTGGTATGGTGGTAGCTATGGTAATTATCGGATTTGTTGGTTTTATAGTTTGGGCTCATCATATGTTTACGGTTGGGCTTTCGTACAATGCATTAATCTATTTTACTGCTGGTACTATGATTATAGCTGTACCTACTGGTATCAAAATCTTTAGCTGGATTGCCACAATGTGGGGAGGATCAATTACTTTTGAAACTCCTATGTTATTTTCCATAGGGTTTATCTTGCTATTTACTATTGGCGGAGTTACTGGCATAATATTATCAAATTCAGCAATCGACAGAATTTTACATGATACATATTATGTTGTAGCACATTTCCATTACACTATGTCGCTTGGGGCGTTATTTACTGCATTTGCTGGGTTCTATTATTGGTTTGGTAAAATGTCCGGACGGCAATATCCTGAGATGATGGGCAAAATTCATTTTTGGGTTACCTTTATTGGTGTTAATTTGACATTTTTCCCTCAGCATTTTTTGGGATTAGCTGGAATGCCAAGAAGAATACCGGACTATCCGGATGCGTTTGCCGGCTGGAATATGGTTTCATCTATCGGAGCTAGTATTTCATTTATTGCAGCTCTTTATTTTGTATTTATTGTTATTTATACTCTGAAATATGGGAAAAAATGCCCAAATAATCCTTGGGGTGATGGGGCAGATACTCTTGAATGGACCATCTCCTCTCCACCACCATTTCATACTTTTGAAACATCACATAAAGGAAACTAATTTTATGAATGGATATATCTATTGTGGCTTTTGGCGAAGATCTATTGCTGTAGTTTTGGATCGAATTTTAATTATTTTTTTTCTAATTTGTGTGACTATGATACTAGTAAGTAACTCTCTACTAGACGGTGCAGTAATAGCCGAGGCACTAGCCTATTCTTCCATTCCGACATTAATAATGCTATCATTAACAATTATATATGAGGCAATATTTGAGTCATCTTCAATGCAAGCAACTCTTGGCGGTTATATATTGGGCATGAAGATCATAAACGAGGATGGTACACGAATAAGCTTTTTAAAAGCGTTGATTAGATTTATTATATTAGCACTAATAAGTAGTACTGTAATATTGGGGATTATAAGTATTGTCTGCATGATATGTACTGATGAAAAAAAGTGTTTACATGACATAATTTGTGGTACTCGGATGGTAAGAAGATAAGGTTATTATGATACAGAAAAAACCAGTAATAGGAATCACTCTAGATTTGGCTAATAATTCTGAAAAATATGCCTATGCTACTTTTCCTTGGTATGCAATTAGGCAAAATTATGCAGATAGCGTGATAAAAGTTGGGGGAATCCCCTTAATGCTACCCTATCAATATGATACAATTGAAGTGATGCTGTCAATTATCGATGGGCTAATTATTCCCGGTGGCGATGAGGATATTCACCCTAAATTTTATGGTCAAGAATTCACTTGTGATAGAACAGCTACCAACGACCAACGTGATAATTTTGAGTTACTACTTACCCAAAAAGCTCTAGAAAAGAATATGCCATTCCTTGGAATATGTCGTGGTATGCAGATGTTAAATGTAGTATGCGGTGGCAACCTTATCCAGCATATACCTGATTACATAAAGTCACAAGCAGGAGTAACTACGGCTATTAACCACGAGCAACCTGCCCCCAAACATACATTATCGCATTCTATAACGATAGAACCAAACACTATTCTTGCAAACTTATCGGGAAATAAGCAAACTTGTATGGTTAATTCGAGCCACCATCAAGCAGTAGGAAAAATAGGCAAGGGACTCCGAGTTGCAGCGACAGCACCGGACGGGATAATTGAAGCAATTGAGTCAATAAATCACAAATTTGTTATAGGAGTAGAATGGCATCCTGAATATTTAAACCCTAGTGATTTAGATTTAAATTTATTTAAAGGATTGATCGAAGCTACAGCTAAGCCGAAAAAGTTTTAGCCAAAGAACCGTTTATTAGCGGGGGAGACGATGAAATCGCCGACGTGGCAATCTCATGAAGTAATATCTGCCTTTGTTAGGCAGCCTCTAGGTGATTTGAGTACTACTTCACAAGATTGCCACGTCACCGCTTCTTGCAATGACGGTTTAAGCATTACAACAGCATTTCGCTAATAGACGATTTTTTAACTTTCAACAGTTATGGGATGACATCGAGACTGTTAAAACGATCTCTTACATAGAATGAGGTAAAATCTAGGGAATTAACTAAACTCAGTTCGATATAAGAATTAATAATTCTTATATCGAACTGGCTTTGTTATAAGGAAAAATGCACTCTTGAAGCGGTTCTGCGGGTGCATTTTAACTTTTTTCATCATTCAATATGTGATTTTAATTATTAAAATCACATATTGAATGGAGTATTATATTTTAACAATCAGGTGTAGAACCGCTTCAAACCTGATTGTTTCTATATATAATACTGAATTCGATGTAACTTGTTACATCGAATTCAGGTTAACTAGAACCTAGCATAAACCGATTTAAAAATTCAAAATCTTCAGTTTCTAGACATAAAATTTCTGGTAAATGGACTCGAGCAGTAAAGTTATTATTTATATACCCTTTGCCTTTCAAGTGTTGGCGTTGTGGCCCGATGGGACTTCGCGTAGGAACAACGGTTTGACTACGCCTAGTCCGCTCACCACTCGTACACCTAGCCAACTCTTGAAATTCATCTTGTATACTTACTTTAAGCAATAAAATTATTCTTGTATTACTACGTTCAGGGCTAATACGCTTTTTAAGCAAATCAACGATTTGACATAGTTCATAATGATTTTGTGGATAGAGTTTTATCTCTAGTCGTTCTTCATTCATTATATCGTCAATAGTTGTGAAGCTTTTAGCGATTAACCTTGTTCCCCCAGCATCCTTAAACAAATCACAGTGTGCTACAACTAAACATTGAATGTCAAGTAAGTGAACGAAATTTTTAAGTATTTCTTCACTATAAATAGTTAATTCGAAAATACCAAATTGATCGGATAGTTGTAAGGTTACAAACCTTCCACGAGATGACATACGTGAATCTTTTTTTTGTATTACCCCAGCTATCCTTATCTGCCTACTAGAAGTAGAACCACTATCATTTTGTAAGTCAAGTGATGTTGCAATATTAAGCCTAGCTAGCAAATCTTGATATCTTGATAATGGATGTAGCGTAATGAATAGTCCTAATACTTCAAATTCATAAGAAGAGACAGTATTATTATCAAGTGGTTCTGCTTCAATTAACACTTGTTGACTTGCAGAATTTACCTTAATCAGGCTAAATTGATCAGAAATTTTTTCTGCATGGTAGGAAGAGGCATAAGCTAAAAGTTTAGCGATACTTAACAGTAACTGATTACGATTAGAATGTAACGTATCAAAACACCCGGCTTTAATAAGATTCTCTAATAATTTTCGATTAATAGATTTAAGCGGTAGCCTCTCAATAAAATCTATAATATTTTTAAACTTACCATTTTTAACTCTTTCTTCTGCTAATATTTTGCCAAAAGTAGCTGTGACACTTTTGATAGCACCTAGGGCATAGATGATAAATGTCTTTCCTTCTTCATGAGTAGTACTAAAATAACCAGTGGAAAGATTGATATTAGGAGGAATAATAGTAATGTTGTTATTTCTAGCTTCTTGCATGAATAGATTGATTTTATCATGATTATTTAATTCAAGATTTAAGCAAGCTACCAAAAATTCGGCTGGAAAATTTGCTTTCAGATAGGCGGTTTGATAAGATATTACACCATAAGCTGATGCGTGTGCTTTATTAAAGCCATAGCTAGCAAATTTAGCCACTGTTGTAAAAATAGACTCTGCTTGCTGGCGTGAAATATTGTTAGCTATCGCACCTTTAATAAAAGTTTCTTCTTGCTCTGCCATTTCAGATTTTATTTTTTTGCCCATGGCTTTACGAAGTAAATCTGCTCCACCTAAGCTATAGCCAGCAATTACTTTGGCAATTTCTAAGACCTGTTCCTGATATATAACAACTCCATAAGTCTCTTCTAAAATTGGTTTAAGCATCTCATGCAAGTAATCTGGTAGCTGCAAACCGTGCTTACAAGCAATATAAGTTGGGATATTATCCATAGGACCAGGGCGATATAATGCTCCTAACGCTATTATATCTTGGATGGAGTCAGGTTTAAGACGTCTTAAAGCATCCTGCATTCCACTACTTTCAAACTGGAAAACACCGGTAGCTCTACCACTACACAGCAGTTCATAAGTTTTTTGATCATCAAATAGCATATTACTAAAATCAATATTTATGTCTTGCTGTTTTAATAATTCTAGACATTTAGTAATAACAGTCAGAGTTTGCAGACCTAAAAAATCAAATTTAATTAAACCAGCAATCTCAGCATATTTCATGGAATATTGTACTACCAACATATCCGAATTTAGGTCTTTATAAACTGGTAATATTTCTACTAAATCTTTGCCAGCTATAACGATTCCCGCTGCATGTGTAGAAGCATGCCTGTTAAGTCCCTCAAGCACTAAGGATGTATCCAATACTTGTTTTATTAGCTCATCTTGACCATCTAAATTATATAGACCGTTGCCATGGGCGGCGTTGTTCAACTCCTTTACTTCCTTTATAGCCTGATTTAATGTAACAGGAGTAACAGCATTAAATGGCACAAGCTCAGTTAGATATTCGGCATATTTATAAGGTAAGCCAAGAACTCGTGATACATCTTTGATAACGGCTTTTGCCTGCATCTTACCAAAAGTGATGATTTGACCAACTTTATTATCTCCGTATTTAGAACGTACATAATTAATAACTTCTTCTCGTCGTTCTTGACAAAAATCAATATCAAAATCTGGCATTGATATACGTTCAGGGTTCAAAAAACGCTCAAATAGTAGACCAAATTTAATAGGATCAAGATCAGTGATAAGAAGACTCCAGGCAACTATTGATCCCGCCCCAGAGCCTCTACCAGGTCCTACCATAATACCTTGCTCTTTACTCCATTTTATGAAGTCAGAGACTATAAGAAAATAGCCAGCAAAATCCATTCGACAAATAATATCTAGTTCATAATTAAGACGAGTTAGATATTGTTGTTTAATATCTTGCTGTTTATCTATGGCAATATTCTCCCATTTAAATTTTGTATCAAGTCTTGATAGTAACCCTGCTGTGGAGTTTTGCTTAATTAGATCTATTTCATTAATATCTAGACTAGAGAAATTTGGTAACATTAGTGGATTAGCATGTGCCATAAAGTGGCATCTTTGGGCTAAATGGACGGTATTTTGTACAGCATTAGGTAAATCACTAAAAAGTTCTAGCATTTCTTTTGGTGATTTAAAATAACATCCAGTACTAACCTTTTTACGATTCTCCTCTTCTTTGCTAACACCAGCAGATATACATAATAATACATCATGTGCATCATGCATGTTAACATCGCTAAACAATACTTTGTTGGTAGCAATTAGTGGAATACCAAGGTCATCGGCTATTTTTATATAATTTGCTTCTATAGATTGTTCTATTGCTAAATTATGCCGCATAATCTCAAAATAGAAACGATCACCAAAAATGCTTTGTAGCTTAGTGGTCCAAAAAATGGCTAATTCTTTGTTTCCATCAATCAGGCTTTTGCCAATTATCCCATCAGTATAACCGGATAAGATAATAAGCCCTTCATGGTACTTAACTAAATCATCAAAAGTAATATGATTACAAATTTTGCGATCATTTTCAGTGAAACTAGCACTAACTGCTTTTAGTAAATTTTTGTAACCTACCTCATCTTTAGCAATCAGCACCATTTCACAAAAGTTATCTTTAGTAAAAGCAACGTTTACAATTGCCCCATTTATAGGTTGCACCCCCGCCCTGCAGCTACTCAAAGCAAACTCTAGTGAGCCAAATAAGTTACCCTTATCTGCTAAACAAATCGCTGGCATTTTGTGTAATTGTGCCAGCTCTACTATACGATCAATTGTTAAGGCACTCTCAAGAAATGAGTATGAGCTTTGTACTCTTAAGTGAATAAAATCAAACTTCATATTGCGTACCAATAGTATAATATTTAAACCCAAGAGATTTGAGCATATCTCCGTTAAGAATATGCCTGAAATCAATAATTATAGGAGATTTAACTTGATGGCGAATAAGCGACCAATCTAAATCTTTAAACTCCGACCATTCGGTTGTCACTACAATTATATCACTATTTTGGCAAGCACTAAGTGCTGAATCGGCAAAAAATATATTTTTTAGCTCTTTTTTAGCATTATCCATACCTATTGGATCGAATGCCCTGATATTAGCTCCTTTATCAACTAGGATTTTGATGATTTTAATGGCAGGGCTGCTTCTAATATCATCTGTACCAGCCTTATAAGTAAGACCCAATACAGTAATATTTTTATTAGTCAAATTATCATTTATGATATAATGAATCCTATCCGCCATGTCATAGACCCTCTGATCATTACTACTTATAACAGAATTAACTATTTGTAAGTTACATTGATAATGCCCTGCTATTTGTGAAAGTGCTAAGAGATCCTTAGGAAAACATGAACCACCAAATCCAGGTCCAGCATTTAAACATTCTTTACCTATTCTCTTGTCGAGTCCCATAGCAATCGAAAGTTCTTTGATATTTGCTCCAGTTTTCTCACATAAATTTGCCATTTCATTAATAAAAGCAATCTTTGTTGCTAAGAAAGCATTTGAGGCATATTTGGTAAGTTCTGCAGTAACCAAATCAGTACATATAAGAGATATATTCTTTGTAGTCAAAGGCAAGTATATCTTTTTTAATAAATCTTCTGCGTGTTTATTATTTGTGCCAATTAATATTCTATCAGGGTTTAAAAAGTCATCTACAGCAGTACCTTCTCTAAGAAATTCAGGATTTGAGGCAACAGGAAATTTAAGATTTCTTTTTTTTAAATAATCAATAATTTGGTTACATGTTGTTGGAGGTACAGTTGATTTAATAACAATCAAACAATCATCGTTGATCCATTCACATAAATTATCTATAGCAGTAAAAATATATTGTAAATCTGCCTCCCCTGAAGGTAGTGGTGGTGTTCCTACTGTAATAAATACCGCTTGGGCATTTCTTAATTCAGCCGAGTAGCTGGCTGTAAACTTCAACTTACTAGACTTTACTAATGGCGGTAGGTACTTGGCTAATTTTGGTTCATAAATTGGTAAAATATTTTTTTTAAGCTGATCGATTTTAGAAATATCGGTATCTAAGCAAGTAACGTCGTGTCCTAGGTAACTCATCATTACGCCAGATACTAATCCAACGTAACCAGTGCCTATAAAATGAAGTCTAATATTCATAAATAATTTTCAAATTTTTTTCAGTATATACTTAGTGCAACAAGTTTGTTGTGCTATATTGCTGCAAAGTATATATTAACTGATCAAGTACTAAATAACAAGATGATGCTCATTAAAAGATTTTTTATTAACCTAAGCATAATAGTTTGCACAATTGTAGTAATTTTAACTTTATTAATATTAAGTAGTAGTAAGGGATATTTAGATAGGCCAATTAAGAAGGTAATAGAATTTTACCTTGATAAAAAAGCTATGAAAATACGGATTAAGAATTTACAAGTAAGAAATAATATTCTATCAATCGATAAAATCTTTATGGATTTAGCAAATAACGCCCAAGGTGAAATTACTAATTTCAAAATCAGTTTTATTATTAGTTCTCTTTCGAAACTCGCTTATGCTGAGGAATTTAAAGAAGCCACGGAACGCAGAACCGCAGCGTACTTAGATGTACGTGAGGATTCGAGTACCGGAGCGACGAATAAATTACCAGCAGAAGTAGAGTTTCGAAAGAGAACTATTGATGATATAACAACCAAGCCTTTTATTCTTAGTACTATTGATATAGATAGTTTTTCCTTAATCTCTAAAGATAATCAACCAGTAATAAATGCTCAAATATCTGCTAGATCCATTGTGGATTTTTTTAAAAATAAGATTGAAACACAGTTAAACTTAGGTCCTATAAAAAATATTTCTTTGCTTGATAGTTATGGTGAAAAATTACCTGATGGTGAAGGATTTTGTTCCTATAACAGTAAAATTTCTAGAGCTTCTAAGAAATCGATCAATTGCAAACTAGAGTTTGGTGATAAAGCCTATCTATTATTCAATAGTGTATTGGATGGTAGCATAATTCAAACAACTGGTAATGCTCAGAATATTCCTATAATGATTTATCAAATTGCTAAGAAAATTATTCCTGATAATCAAGTAATTTTATTTCTACAGGAATATATGAAAGGTGGTTATATTAGAAATGGAGAATTTAATTTTAATTTTGATAAAAATTCTTTAGAAAAGAATATTTCCCTAGAAACTGCATTGAAGGCCAAGCTGCATGTTGTAGATCTTGAATATCAATATGATAAGGACTATCCCCCTTTACGAAAAATTGATACTGATGTTACTATATCTGGGCTATCTGTTAAGTTCATATTAAATCAAGCATATAGTAGTGATAGTCTTATTTCGGGTGGGATAATAACTTTTGATTGGCAAGGGATGGATAAATCAAATTTTATCGTTAATGCTAATGCTAAGGGGAGTGTTAACGATTTAATTGATTTCATATCAAGTGAGGATTATAACAAGGTAAAAAAACAAGGGATCGATCTTAAAAAGATTACTGGAATTGCTAATTCAAAAATTGGCATAATAATACCGATTAGCCCAGTTATCAAAAATACTTATGACATTTCTACAATAATAACGGGAGTAAATGGCAAAGCATTTAGTGACAATGTCATATTAAAAAATGCTAAAATAACTGGAACATTTAATGGCGATAAGGTAAATTTGATCGGTATAGGTAAAATTAATGGTTATGACAGTAATTTACTTATCGATGTTAATGTCACTGATAATAACCAAGATGATTATCAGAATCTATTAAAAGTAAAAACTACCATTGTGGGTAATAACCAAAAGGTTGGTATATTAAAGTTAATCTCAGGTAATAGTGTCCTAGATTTTGAATATAAAGAGCAAAAAGATGGGAAAAGCTTAATTAAAGCCAATACTAACCTCAAAAACTTAGAATTTTATATTGATAAAATATCTATACATAAAAAACTTGGTAGTGAAGCTAACTTTACTTTAACTGGCAAGTTATATAATAACCTAAATGGTGATATTGATTTTAATCTTTCGGGAGAAAATAACTTAAAAATAGTTGGTAAGGTTAAAGTAGCAGAAGATAAGTATGATGTTACTTTACCTGTAATAAAGTATAATACGACTGATCTAGTGGGGAATTTGCTTTTAGGTAAAGATAGCTTGAATGCTAAAATTCAGGGAAGACAACTAGATTTGTCTGAATCTAATATGATGCAATTCTTAGAGAAAGAAGGAGATGCAAAAAATATTCATTTAACAGTTGATGTAGATAGGGTAAGGTTAAAAAATAATATAATGCTTGATAAGCTTAATTTACAAATTGATTGTAATAAAATAAAATGTTTTTCTGGTTCTTTAAATTCAAAAATTGGTACTAGATCTTTTAAAATGCTACTTACAGATAAAAAAGATCTAGAACAATGGATAGTTACCTGTGATAATGCTGGAGCTTTATTTAGAGGTATTGGTATGTATAATAAAATGAAATCTGGTATTATAAATCTGACACTTGATACAAAAAGATATGATGCCAAAAAGGGAGAAGTGATACCAATCGTAGATGGAACATTTGATATCAAGCACTTTGTTACTACCGATGTGCCTTTTCTTACTAGAATGGTATCGGTTGTTTCTTTCCCAGGTTTTATGAGTTTTATATTAAATAATAAGGATATCATGTTTAGGAACATGACAGGTAGATTTAGTTATATAGGTAATACCATAAATATTGCTGATACATCAGCTACCGGACCATTTTTTGATTTTACAATGCAAGGTACAATTGATACTAATAAACATCAAATGAAGCTTAAAGGTAATGTAATACCTTCTTTCTTTTTTGCAAGTAACGTTATCACTAAAGTACCAATAATTGGTAAAATATTTTCAAAGGTTGTGCCTTACTCTATGGAGATGAAGTATAAGGAGTAATATACTCGGTGAACTTCAAGAATTGGCGTTCCCGCGACCAAAGATCTGTGCTGCTCACGTACTAATGTACGCCTAGCAGCTCGACTTTGACACTCCTAGCTCTTCTTGAAGTTATACTATCGTCTACCCAATTCTTGAAATCATAGCAGTATACGCTCCGGTGTTCGACACTCGTACTCCGAGTAGCAATTTAGTTTTGGGAAATGGTATTACTTAAGTCAAACTTAAAGTAACTTTAATAGCTTTTTCAATATTAATAATCTCAGTTTTATTCAACTGTTCTATAAACTCTCCCAATCTAGATTTATCTATGGTTCTAATTTGATCAGTTAATGCTTTTGCAGTTTTGTTGTTAACTGTAACTCTTACTTCAAAAGGAAAAATATTATTAATATTTGAGGTAATGGGGATAATTATTACTCTACTAGATATTTTATTCTGAATATTATTAGATATAACTATTGCAGGTCTTGTTTTTTGAATTTCAGTTCCAATTGTTGGATCAAGATTTACCCAATAAATATTGCCTCGTATTATTTCTTTATTTTTTACTAATGTCATCTATTGCATCCCACTCTTTTAGCAAATTTTGACGTTCATTATCTTGCTCTGCATCTTTATATGCCAAAGTAAGTTCCAGTTCCTTTTTTTCTAATTCTTTAGCAATAGCATTGCTTACAAAGTTACTAATTTTTTTAGAAGGAATCATATATTTTAATTTATCATATAAGGTCTCGTTTAAACTAATACTCATCGTTCTCATAAAATTAACTTCATTATTGTATAATAGTTATTGTACAATACAATACAATACAATACAATATGAAAACTTGAGTATTTTCTAACTAGCGTTTATACTGTTGCTATTTAGAGTTATAGGTATACTCGATGAAAATCAAGAATTGCGTTGTCGTCTTCAGGGATCTTCGGTGCTCACGTACTAAATGTACGCTCCGCTCCTCGACCCTTTGACTCCTAGCACTTCATGATTTTGATCTTCGTCTATCAACTCTTCATTTACGAGCAGTATATACTCTTCTACTTTGAAGAATTGTTTTTTGAAAATATCATGGATTCGCATGCGTAACTATACTATATGTACGCTACGCCTGCTCACCATTCATTTTCAAATCCAATTCTTCAAATTATTTGAGTATACTATATCCTGAATTTATTTCAGGATATAGATTACACCTATAGATAATTTATGACAGAAACTTATGATAAAAACAAAGCAGGAAATTTATAATAGTAGGCCTACTTCTCCTCATTTGACGATATATAAAAAGCAGATAAGCACCGTTTTGTCTATTTTGCATCGTATAACGGGGATAGGCTTATTTTTTGGACTATCAATATTGTCGTGGTGCTTTATTTTATTAGCTTTTAGCAAATTTGATCCTGAATATTTACAGTGCTTTAAATGTAATTTGCTTAGAATTCCTCTAATATTCATAAGTTTTGCATGGTTTTATCATTTATGTAATGGGGTGCGTCACTTAATTTGGGATAGTGGGCATTGCTTTTCAATAAGGGCTATTAACTTCACAGGTTGGTTTGTGGTAGTAGCTTCGATATTGATGACGTTAGTTTTTTGGTTGTTAATTTAACTTATGGCCTCTATATGAATAATAATTTAAGGACAGATTTGGCGAAAGCTAAAGGGGTTGGTTCGGCAAAAAGTGGTTCGAGTCACTGGTTGCATCAAAGAATAACAGCTATTATTTTGGCAATTTGTTCTATTTGGCTAATATTTTTTATTAAATATACTACTGGAGAGGGTTTTACTCATTTTGTTAGTACTTTACAAAGACCTTACAATATTGTCCCTTTAGGAATATTGCTTATTACTGCTTTCTATCATTCAATGCTTGGTATGCGTGTGGTAATTGAAGATTATATTAGTTGTATTAAGCTTCGCACAGGGTTAATTATATTACTTAAAATATTTTGCATTATAACGATTGCATTCTTAGTGGTAGCATTATTTTATGTTATAGTAATCTGATGGATTAATAAAAATAATCTTATGAAAACCACATTACCTAAACGTTCATTAGTTATTAAAGAAAGATTAGACATTATTGTCCAAGAAATTCTAGCTTCTGGAAGATCAAAAATAGCAATGATAATTTTATTTGGCTCCTATGCTAGAGGTGATTGGGTACAAGATCTATCCTCAAGGGAGTATTATCAGAGTGATATAGATCTGTTATTGGTCTTAAAGAAAAGAAAATATGCTGGATATCAAGCTATTAACTTAAAACATAATATAGAAAAAAGATTAGAAAGAAAATTCCCAATAGATATTAATACAGACCGATTAGTGGCCATGACACAACCATCCGTGACACTAATAGTTGAGTCTATCCACTTTGTAAATGACCAACTTGAAAAAGGTAAGTATTTTTTTCGTGATATTAGAACAGAAGGAATTCTACTATATGATAGTGATGAATTTGTACTATCGGAAGCTAAGGACTTGCCATGGCACGATCGCAGACCAATAGCTGCAGAAGAATATGAAAATTGGTTTGGTAGAGGAAAAAAACTATTTATTGGAATCAAGGCTTTTTTTGAAGATGACAATTATCGCGAATCAGCTTTTTTGCTTCATCAAGCTACTGAGAGTTTTTATAATGCTATTTTGTTAGTATTTGATGGTTATAAACCTAAATTACATGATTTATTAGAACTAAACCAAAGCGCACGGATTTTTTATCATGACCTTTGTCGAATATTTCCATATGAAAGTGAAGAGCAAAAAGAATGTTTTACATTACTTCGTGATGCTTATGTTAGAGCAAGATATGACAAAAACTACAAGATAACTAAGGAACAGTTGCTTTATTTGATCGACCGGGTAGAGAAATTGCAAAAAATTACTGAAAAAATTTGTTTGGAAAAGCTTAGTCAAGAATAAATATATGATATATTCTGTAACAAAAGGCATAGCACCCTAAATGTTGTATATGGTCAACGTCATTGCGAGAAGACCGTAGGTCGACGAAGCAATCCATAAAAGTAACCAAAAATGGATTGCTTCGTCGGCTTATGCCTCCTCGCAATGACGATTTTTGAACTTTCGACAGTTGTGGCAATCTAGGATACGCGAAGCGTTACTCTAAAAAACAGCTTCGCTGTTTACCTAGATTGCCACGGCATCTAAAGAGCCTTGCTATGACGATTATAGAAAAATGTAGAGTACTATGAACAAAAGGAATTTATATAAATGTCTAAATCTTATAATATTATCCACCATGAATTTGATGTAGTGGTAGTTGGAGCAGGTGGAGCTGGTCTTAGGGCTACTTTTGGTATGGCAAAAGAGGGCTTAAATACTGCTTGCATTAGCAAGGTTTTCCCAACTAGGAGTCATACTGTGGCTGCCCAAGGTGGCATTAGTGCTTCTCTTGGTAATATGGGGCAAGATGATTGGCGTTGGCATATGTACGATACAGTAAAAGGTTCGGATTGGTTGGGTGATCAAGACGCAATTGAGTATATGTGTAAACATGCAGCTGCAGCAGTGCTAGAGCTTGAGCATTATGGAGTACCTTTTTCTCGAACAGAAGAAGGCAAAATTTATCAACGCCCCTTTGGTGGTATGACAACAAATTATGGTAAGGGACAAGCAGCTCAAAGGACTTGTGCTGCAGCAGATCGTACTGGTCATGCAATATTACATACTTTATATCAACAGGCTTTAAAAAATAAAGCCCAATTTTTTATCGAATATTTTGCCCTTGATTTATTAATGAATAATGGAGAATGTGTAGGGGTAGTTGCTTGGAATCTTGATGACGGAACAATTCACTGTTTCCATGCTCACTTAGTGGTACTAGCTACTGGCGGGTATGGTAGAGCTTATTTTTCTGCGACAAGTGCTCATACTTGTACTGGTGATGGAGGTGGCATGGCGGCAAGAAATTCTATTGCCTTGCAAGATATGGAATTTGTCCAATTCCACCCAACTGGTATATATGGTGCTGGTTGCTTAATTACCGAAGGTGCTAGAGGAGAAGGTGGGTATTTGGTAAATTCTAATGGAGAGCGATTTATGGAACGATATGCTCCCGCTGCTAAGGATCTTGCTTCAAGAGATGTAGTATCAAGGGCTATTACCATGGAAATCAGAGAGGGTAGGGGGGTAGGTGAGCATAAAGATCATATATTCTTACATTTAGATCATTTGCCGCCGGAAATTCTTCACGAACGTTTGCCCGGTATTTCAGAGACTGCTAAAATTTTTGCTGGTATTGATGTAACCCTTCAGCCAATACCTGTATTACCAACAGTGCATTATAATATGGGGGGAATACCAACAAATTATCATGGTCAGGTGATTGATAAAGGTCAGGATAATCATAATAAGATTATTCCTGGGTTAATGTCAATTGGTGAAGCTGCTTGCGTTTCAGTACACGGTGCGAATCGCTTGGGATCAAACTCTTTACTTGATTTAGTAGTATTTGGTAGAGCCGCAGCACAAAAAGCTGCTGAAATTGTTAAAGTAGGGCAAAAGCATAAAAGCTTGCCGGAGTCTATATTGGATAAAATAATTAGCAGATTTGATAATATACGTCATGCTAAAGGAGGCCTACCAGTAGCTGACTTAAGACTTAAAATGCAAAAAATCATGCAAAATCATGCAGCGGTATTTAGAACTCAAGAGGTTTTAGATGAAGGAATAGAAATGATTGATCAGGCAAGAAAAGAATATGCAAATATTCAGGTTAATGATAGATCATTAATATGGAACAGCGACTTGGTTGAAGCATTAGAACTAGCTAATTTATTAGATCAAGCGGTAATTACTGTACATTCTGCAGCGGCTAGAAAAGAAAGTAGGGGGGCTCATTCTAGGAAAGATTACCCAGAGCGTAATGATGAAGAATGGATGAAACATACACTCGCTTGGATTGATGAGCAAGGTAAGGTGAAGTTAGATTACAAACCTGTAACTCTTACAACTTTGACAGATGAAGTAGATAGCATTTCGCCAGCTAAACGAGTTTATTAAGAATATGCTAAATTCACTAAAGTTATGCCAAGCTTTAAATGAAAAAATATGTCATGATTTTGCAGGATCAATAGGTGCTATAGATAACGCCATTGGGTTAATAAAAACTATAGAGTATCAAGAGAAAGCTACTAAACTGGTTCAGGATAGTACAAATAGACTCATGAGATATTTACAGTTTTATCGTTATTTATACTCTCTACCTTCTGAGGGGAACAAAATTGCTATTGCAGAAATTAATAGATTAAGTACTGATTTTTTAAAATCAAAAAATCATAATATTGAACTAGTGTTCACAAGGTTAATCAGCACAAATATCGATAACAATATAGCTCAGATTATTATGTGTTTAATTATTGCAGCATCTAGCAATATATATATAGATGCTGTTATTAAGGTTGAACTAGAGATACAAAATGACAATTTCACTGGTATAAAAATTGTAGTAACAGCTCCAAACCTCAGGCTTGATCAGGGTAGAGCAGATATTTTGCTTGGAAGCAGAACTATTGATGATGTAAGTATAGAAAATGTTCATGAATATTACACTTACTACTTAATTACGGAATATGGTTATAAATTAGCTATTACTCCATCAACCGATTCAGTGGAGTATAATACTCAAATGATTTGAAGAATTGGATTTGAAAATGAATGGTGAGCATGCTAGGCGTACATATAGTATAGTTACGCATGCGAATCTATGATATTTTCAAAAAACAATTCTTCAAAGCAGAAGAGTATACTCGTTGGAAATCTCTATTAGCAATTACATAGATAGAACCAGTGTTAAGGTAGTTGCGATGAGCTGCCACTTAATATAAAATTCCAACGATTTAAGAACCTTAATGCTTAATTGTTCTTGGTCCACAGATACATGTCATATTGTTTACAATATTCAAGCATATCAACGGTATTAGGATGGTGTATGCCAAACTCCTTAATTTGTGGCTTGCCAAAAAATTTATAATTATATAAATCTTTACTTTTACAGCCAGCTCTTGCTCCATGATTATACAAATAACTTACTTGAGCAACATTTTTACTTCTACTTCCATATAAATAATGATATATAACAAACGCTTTTTTATAAGATTCTATTGCTTGCTTAAGGCTATCTTGGGCAAACAAGATATCACCTTGTACTACATAACTTACTGCTAAGCTCGGATTTTTAGAATAATTTGTTCTCTCAGGGGTTAAGTTTTCCTGTACTAACAATATAGAAATAGCATTATTAATGTATTCATAAGCTTTATCTATTTTACCTAAACCTAATTGACTTCTTGCCATTTCTATATAAATATCTGCAAATATTTTATTATCCTTATGCTTTAGGGGCTTATGTATATCATATAGCTGTTGAGCTTGAGTATAAGCTTCTTGATATCTACCAAGATAATTCAATATATTTATTTTATATATATAGCTCCATAATGAGTAGGTCATCAATATGCAATCCATTTTTTATAAGTAGTGCAGTAGCTTCACCTTCCAAGTCTAAAGATTCTTTATATTTGCCTTGTAGCCAACATAATACACTTTTTATATAATCTATTGCAGACATATCAGCTTCTTGTATTATTCCTTGTTTTGCTAATTTTTCCATCTCTTTAAGAAATTCTTTAGCTAGTTTTATTTCACCTAAAAATATATAAGCTGTAGATGTATAAACAAAAAAATTAAATTTACAGGAATAAGTAGCTTCATCGTTATCAAGCTTGTCTAAAATATTTAATGATTTAGTAATATAAGAAATCGCTGTTTCAAAATTCCTGAATATCACAATATGACACACTCCTATTAGTCCTAAGTACTTAGCATAATAAAATTTTTGAGTTTCAGACATTTTCCACAATTTAAATTCTTTATCTTTTTGATTAAACCAATCAAACATTTGTTGTGCTTTGCTGGCATTATGAAGGTTGATATACAGAGAGAATAACTCAGCCTTTAAGGTAAGTATTGAGTATAGATTAATATTATATTTCTCAGAGTTTTTTAAAAGAATTTCTAAGTTTTCTAGTATAGTCTTGGCTCTTTTCCACACATATCCTGAATAAGACCCTTTAAATTTAGGTAATTTGCTAATCATATTTTCTAAATATATTTTATTATTATCACCATTTAGTTCCATTATTTTATTGCTAACTATATCATGCATTTCAAAAATAGGGTTATCTTTGTTAGGATCAATATTACTGATTAGCATAGATTTAGATAATTGATATATATCATCATCTAAAGTATCTTTATGATCAGTAATGGTGCTAAGAAGCTGTTTCGAGAAGCTTTGGTTATTTAATAAAGCTATTTTATTCAACAACTTTATTGCACTTGGTTTTAATTCTTGAATAACCATGTTAATATTCGTTGCTATTTTATCAGTCGATTGATAAATTTTCTTTTTATATTCCTCTTTATCTAAACCTTTAACTTTGTTAAGTAATTGAGCTCCTTGCACTATCAATATTGGATAACCACTAAAAGATTGCGTTAAAAATTCGATATTATTGCTATTTTTATTGTCTAATAAGTTATTAGCTAAAGCTACAATAGTAGACACATCAAGTAGGGGCATTGCTATAATATTAGATAACTTTTCATTATCTTGCGAACAAAACACGACCTGACCATTATGCTCCCAATCAATTAAATCTTGTACTTTCTTATTTTCATTAACTTTTAAATTATCAAACACCAATAACCACTTATTAGTAGCAGTTAAATATGATATTACTTCTTTTTTTGCTAAAGCAACTTCTTCAGATATATTAGTTTGTTTAACCATATTGAGTTGTTTTGCTAATTTAACAAATTGTTCATCAAAATCAAGGTTACAATCAAAAAACCAAATTAGATCATAATTATTTTTATTCTCATAACTATACATCCTAATCAGTTGAGTTTTACCTATACCACTAATACCAACTATACTTGCTTGTCTATATTTACTTAAATGTTCATCAAGGATTTTAAGTTGTTGCTCATGATTGACAAAATAACTAACTGGGGTGATTAAATTAGATACTTGTTTTTGAGCAAAAGTATTACTATAAATAATTAGTAATATGAATAATGTTAAAAATTTTTTCATATAATGAAACTGTTGAAAAATAAATTATGCCCTAACGGTACGTATAAAACATATTATACGAATAACTATAAAGAATAAGCAAAAATAACGCAACTTAAGTTTGAATATTAATAATAAAAATCATTAAAAAGTAGGAAAGTTTGTTTGCTAATTCTGAACCTAAATTCCACTAGCCTAGTATCAGTATTATGCAATCCAAATTATTTTCAACTTAACTTACGCGAATTAGGGTAACTTGATGGTGGTTGAATAATGGCTAGATTCCGCATCAAGGCTAGGATGATATTTTTATACGAATGATAACTTTTGATTGCAGGAGGTAATTTATGCAGTAAGGATTACACCTGTGAGACTATCTTGTATAGTTCACTTAATAAAGTTGCAAATTCAATTTGCTCAAAACCTTTCCTAGGGATGACTATCATTGCCCAACTATTTTGTTTGAATTTTGATTCCTTGCTTAGCAGTCTAACTAAATGCCTAATGCGTCTTTTGATTTTATTACGAATAACAGCGTTTCCTAACTTTTTTCCGACTTTCATGCCAAAAAGTAATGTATTTGACGAATTATATAAAATCTCACTAGATTTCTTACATAGGTTGTCAATATTACCTTTTACATTTAGTTTTGCAAAGAGTTTAGTAGAATTCTTTGCTATTATTGTGATAAAATAAGGACTATGGAACTTTTTTCCTAACTTATTAACTAGGTCAAATTCTTTCTGATTTTTTAGGGATGAGATAAGCACTTACTACGCTGATAATTTTTTTCTGCCTTTTGCTCGGCGTTTCCTTAAAATTTCTCTACCGCCGACAGTTGCCATTCTTGCCCTAAATCCATGTCTTCTTTTTCTTACTAAATTGCTAGGTTGAAATGTACGTTTCATAAATTCATATCCAATACGAAATAATATATTTCTTTATAGTCAGATAATGTTAAACTGTCAACTTAAATAACATTATTTAAAACTAGGGTATAGCTATATTTCTCTCTTATTATCTTTAGTCTTTAAAAGATCTTGTTTTAATTTTAAGTTATTATTTTTACTAATAATAGATCTATAAACTTGCAGATTTTCCAAAACACGTTGAGCATAATTTCTAGTTTCATAATATGGTATTAGTTCAATCCAATCAATTATTTGTCGTAAATTTTTAAAGTCACGAGGATCACCAAACAGATTAATCCATCTTGTGATTCTACAAGGACCAGCATTATAAGCTGCAATGGCTAAAAGATAATTACCATTATATAGTTGTAAGTATTCTTTAAAATGATTAGTACCTAGCATAATATTATATTTAGGGTCAGTAGTTAATTTTTTAATATGACATTTACAGCCAATAGATTTAGCAATATCACAAGTTTGTCTTTCTAAAACTTGCATTAGACCCTTAGCGTTGGCTGTACTAATTACGTATTGATTAAAAACCGATTCCTGTCTCATAATACTGTATGTTAAAGCTGGTTCTAGGGGGCTATTTTTTACTGCCTTAGTATAAGGGGTAGGGAAAGCATAATCCTTAATAAAAGTATGATATTGACAAGCAGTTTTTGCTACCTCTACTGTATGATAAGTATTGCCCCTTGTACTAATTATATCGGTAATTAATAAAATCTCAGAGGGTTTTGATGATTTTTCAATAGCCGTTTTAGCATATAACAGAGCTAAATCATGTTTACCATATTTAATTAGATATTTTATGGCTCTAATAATTTCACTATTTTCATTATTATGCTTAGTGGAGGTAGGCTTTTGTGGTAAAATAGGGTGATGCCTGTTAATTTCTATATTAGCCAATTGCCCATAAAAAGTATAAGAATATTTACTCGCCATATGATAAAATTTATTCGCTTGCTCTTTATCCCCTTTGGCTTCGTAGGTTCTAGCTAACCAATATTGCCCCCTTGATACGCTTAATGGCTTGGCTGCAACTTTCATAAATTTGTTAAAATGACTTAAAGCAATGTCAGGCTTATGCAAAAATCTAAGGGCAAGCCAGCCACTAAGCCATTCTGCTTCTCTTACATGTTCGGGATCAACAGTAATTGGCATGCTAATTATCTTATAACTACTAGCAAAATCTTTCTGATCAATAAATTCTCTAGCATAATAAGATTGCACACGAGCCCAACAGGCGGAATGTATTTTATCTTGCTTTACTTTTTTAAATAGAGCAATAGTTTGGCTGGTAGGAACCTGTTGTTTCTTGGAATCCAAATAGTGAAATAATAAAGCTGGGGTATAATATTTTTCTGATACTTCTTGAAACAGTTTCTCACTATCACTGGATTTATTTAATATAGCAATTTGAGCAATAAAATTTTGTTTATAGCCATTACTCACATAATGCATATATTTTTTTGCACTACACGTGTTCCCTGCCCATAAATATTCATCCATTTTTTTTACATGATCTTCTTCACACAATATATTTTTGAAATTACTCAAATAGTTGCTTTCTTCTGCTTGCGTGAAGACCCCATAAATCCAACCATTTTTTATAATCTTTGCTAATTTTTGTGGATCTTTAATTAATTTTCTACTGGCTAAAGCATAAAATTTATAGCCTAAGGCAGTAATTGGTTCGTTTCCACTAAACCAGTTTACAATTAAAGCTTGGTCTGTGTCATAGTTTAAATATTGTTCTGCCATCTCTTTTAGTTTGTCGACTTGTGGCCAGTGGGGATTGTTTTGTATAAATTTTATTATCTCTTCAAAGCTATTTTTCTTATAATTCGGGTCTAAGAATCTTTGAGACATAATAATTTTGATTAAGGCTTTATCTTTTGAAGACTTTGCCATCTTCTCACAATCTTGCCATGCTTTTTTGTCTAAATGTATAAAAGTTTCTTTAATACAATCTAATGCCATTGACTCTGATATTAATAAATTTAGAATGATTAAAACTATTGACAGTATTGTTGGAATTCTCATAATCGGCAGTGGATAAATTAAATTATTATGGTATTATTATGAATAGAGCATTTGTCTTTCCAGGTCAAGGGTCACAAATGGTTGGTATGGGGAAAGAATTCTACGATAACTTTCAGGTGGCAAAAGAAACATTTGAAATTGTTGATGATACTCTTGGAAGAAAATTAAGTCATATTGTTTTTAATGGACCAAGTGAAGATTTAACTTTGACTATCAATGCTCAACCAGCACTAATGGCAGTGTCTATGGCAATATTGAATGTCATTAAACAACAAACAAATAGAAATATTACTAACCTGTGTTTATATGTTGCAGGTCATTCTTTAGGAGAATATAGTGCATTATGTGCAGTGGAAAGTATAGATATACAAGTAACTACCCAATTGCTAGCAATACGTAGTAAGTCTATGCAAGAGGCTTATCCAGTAGGTGAAGGTTCAATGGCGGCGTGTATAGGTATTCCTCTAGAAAAGCTTGAAAAGATCGTAAAAGAGTTTACTAACCTTGATATAGCCAACGATAATATAGACGGACAAATAGTCATCAGTGGTGAAACTATAGCAGTGGAGCAGGTAATATCTATCGTAAAAGATTTGGGCTATAAAGCTATTAAATTGAATGTAAGTAGTCCTTTTCATTGTAGTTTGATGAAGTCAGCAGAAGAGCAAATGGCAAAGGCTTTAGACGAAGTAGTAATTAATAAACCGTTTGTTCCGGTGGTACAAAATGTTACAGCCAAACCAACAACTAACCCTATAGAGATAAAACAAAACTTAATTTCCCAAATTTGCGGTAGGGTGAGGTGGCGCCAAACTTTAAACGAATTGGAAAATCTGAAAATAGAGCAAATAGTTGAAATAGGTGCAGGTAAGGTTCTGACGAACATGCTAAAGAAAACTGACCATAAATTTGATTTGATTAATGTTTCGAGTCTTGTAGAATTAGAAAAATTTTTAAAAATTGTGTGATTATGGTATTAGTGCTAAGACAAAAATCTGCTATGATCTCAATTAAATTAAAAAAATAAGATAATATAATAATGGCAACGCAAGCAAATACTAAATTTCCTATAAAGATTGATAAGAAACGAGATGATTTACTGACTAATTTTGGCAAAGCAGTTCTAAAAGATAGATACTTACTAGCCGGAGAGGGGTTTCAAGATCTATTTGCTAGAGTAGCTAGCTATTATGCTGATAATGCAGAGTCAGCCCAGCAATTATATGAGTACATAAGCAAGTTGTGGTTTATGCCAGCTACACCGGTTCTTAGTAACGGTGGAACTGACAGAGGGATGCCTATCTCTTGTTTTTTAAATGAAACAGATGATAGTTTAGAAGGTATTGTAGATCTTTGGACTGAGAATGTTTGGTTAGCCTCACGTGGTGGTGGTATAGGAAGCTATTGGGGCAATGTTCGTTCTATTAATGAGGCAATTAAAGGCAAAGGTACTTCTTCTGGCATTATTCCATTTGTCAAGGTTGTTGATTCTATGACTTTAGCTATTTCTCAAGGGTCAATTAGACGTGGCAGTGCTGCTATATATTTACCAATTGATCACCCTGAAATTGAGGAATTCATAGATTTAAGACGCCATACTGGTGGTGATACTAATCGTAAAGCTTTAAATATGCATCACGGCATAGCTGTAACAGATGCATTTATGCAAGCAGTTGAGAGTGATGAAAATTTTCCATTAATCAGCCCTGCTACTAAAAAAGTTGTACGTGAAGTTAAGGCTAGAGATTTGTGGGTTAAGTTACTAACTACTAGAATAGAAACTGGAGAACCCTATATTTTATTTATTGATACTGTCAATAAATATATTCCGCAGCATCATAAAAAACTTGGGTTACAGGTAAAAACTTCTAATCTTTGTAGCGAGATTACCCTGCCAACTGGCACTGATCATTTGGGTAAGGTTAGAACCGCTGTGTGTTGTTTGTCTTCTGTAAATTTAGAATATTTTGATGATTGGCAAAATGACCCCGAGTTTATTCCTACTGTAATGCGTTTTTTAGATAATGTACTTGAAGATTTTATTACTAAAGCACCTAGTACCATGGAGCGAGCTAAATATTCAGCAATGCGTGAACGTAGCGTAGGGTTAGGTGTTATGGGTTTTCACTCATTCCTACAATTAAAGGATGTACCAATAGAGTCGGTAATGGCAAAGGTTTGGAATAATCAAATATTTGAACATATTCATAAAGAAGTTGATAAAGCTTCAGTAGTTCTATCTGATGAACGTGGTGCTTGCCTCGATGCAGCTGAAGTAGGTATTAACGAACGGTTTAGTAATAAAACAGCTATTGCTCCTACGGCATCAATCTCTATTATTGCTGGCAATAGTTCGCCTGGAATTGAACCATTTGCTGCTAATAGTTTTGTCCAAAAGACTCTTACTGGATCTTTTAATGTACGTAACAAATATTTAGAAAAGCTGTTAAGCACTAAAGGTTTTAATAATGAGCAGGTTTGGTCATCAATTGCAACTCATGAAGGCTCAGTTCAACATCTAACCTTTTTATCCAACCATGAAAAAGATGTTTTCAGAACTGCTTATGAGATTGATCAAAATTGGCTTATTGATCTAGCAGCAGATAGGACACCACATATTTCACAATCTCAATCTCTAAATGTTTTCTTAGCAGGTAATGTAAGTAAGATGTATTTAAATAATATCCATTTTAGAGCTTGGAAAAAAGGGGTTAAGAGTTTATATTATTGTAGATCAACCTCAATTCAAAGAGCTGATAAAGTATCACACGATGTCAAGAAAGCGGATTTTCAAGATATTGAAAGAGATAATAAGAAAAAACAAGAAAAAGAAGTTGTATCTTATGATGAATGTTTATCCTGTCAGTAATGAATATACGCGAATTCGGGATAAGAATTTATCAATTCTTATCCCAAATTCGGTGAAATTATAGATTGCTTCGTCGACCTACGGTCTCCACAACTGTTGAAAGTTAAAAAATCGTCTATTAGCGAAGCACTGTTGTAAGGCTTAAACCGTCATTGCGAGCGTAAGCGAAGCAATCTAGGAAACAATCTATAGATAAATGATGTTACTGGATTGCTTCGTCGGCCTTACAGCCTCCTCGCTAATAGACGTTTTATAGTAGTATACTTAAAAAGGAAATATAATATGTCTTTACTTAATGCCAGTCCAATCTACAAACCATTTTCTTATCCATGGGCTTATGAAGCGTGGCATATTCAACAACGAATTCATTGGTTACCAGAGGAAGTGCCGCTAGCTGATGATCTAAAAGACTGGAAATATAATTTAAGTCCAGGAGAAAAACATTTATTAACTCAAATATTTCGTTTCTTTACTCAAGCTGATATTGAAGTAAATAATTGTTATATGAAACATTACTCCAGGGTATTTAAGCCAACGGAAGTACTGATGATGTTATCAGCGTTTTCTAATATGGAAACAATTCATATTGCTGCTTATTCTCATCTGCTTGATACCGTAGGTATGCCAGAAACTGAATATTCAGCATTTCTCAAATATAGAGAAATGAAAGATAAATACGACTATATGCAGCGTTTCGGTGTAGAAACTAAAGAAGATATTGCTACTACTTTAGCAATATTTGGGGCATTTACTGAAGGATTACAACTATTTGCTTCATTTGTTATTTTACTTAATTTTCCTCGTTTTAATAAAATGAAAGGTATGGGGCAAATTATTAGTTGGTCAGTAAGGGATGAGACGTTACATACTGATTCTATCATTATGTTATTTAAAACTTTTATTAGAGAAAACCCTGAAGTATGGACTGAAGAGCTTCGTAGCCGTCTTTATGAAGCGTGTGCTACTATTGTGCATTTTGAAGATGCCTTTATTGAACTGGCGTTTGAAGTTGGTGGTATTGAAGGGCTGACAGCTAGAGAAGTAAGACAATATATTCGTTATATTGCCGATCGCAGATTAATGCAGCTTGGGCTTAAAGAGATTTATTTAATTGATACTAATCCGTTGCCTTGGCTTGATGAAATCTTAAACGGTGCTGAACATACTAATTTCTTTGAAGGAAGGGTGACCGAATATACCAAAGCTGCAACTACTGGATCGTGGGAAGATGTATTTGCTGAGATGGATGATAGGAAGAGTGGTACGACTTCTTAATGTGTTCTTGCTGGATTATTAGGTTTTCTACTAATGCGTGATACGTGGTCTACCATATTTGGGGGTTTTGGTGTTGGGACTTTAGCTTTAGGTAAAATCTTTTCCTCCTTAGGTGGTTTGTTAATTGTTGTGTCAAAATCGCTAAATAAACTTGTCTGAGTTTGAGGATTTATTTTATTTTTAGCAGGATCACCAGTAATAACGTTTTTTATATAAGACAGGATGAATCGACCGCAATTTATATTATCAGCTATTTTTTGATGACCTAGATATGATGATTTAAAGGTAACTCTATCTTTTCCAAATGTTTCTTCTAGTGAGTCTCTAATTGGTTTTAGTGGGTAGAAACGGCTAAGCCATCCTTTGGAATCCTGATGATGAGATGTTATATTGCCAGCATTATCTTTATTAAGTTCTAAATATGTGAAGTGTTTCCTTGTCAGAAGTCCAAAAAAATATTTGTTAGACTGACAAATAGGAATTATTGCTTTCTTCCAGTTAGGATTTTGGTTTAATACTCCAAGTGTATCCTTTAATGGGGCTGCAGTTGTTGTAAGCGTACTACCTTTTTGAGCATCATGAGATGGGACAGTGATATAATTATTGTCATTTTTAAGATAATAATTGATTTTATTCTCAGGATTACCCGGATTTTCATACGTCTCTGCTGATAGTGTATATCCTTGCTTTCTAGATAAATCTTTCAAGACATTATATACCTGAGTAGGCTTATATGCCATGTATGGCTCAATTTCTTTCCGATCTTTCATTTCATTCCCTATAATATTCTATGGATATATATTAGTGGTAAATAAAATAATAGTATATTAAAATGACTGCAAAAAAATAAATGTTTTATAGATAGATGTTTTTAACATCATTTGAGTGTTAAAACAATTTTTGTTATTAGTGCAAGATATAAATAATAGTATAATAGAATATAATTGGGAGAATAAAATAATTATGAGTATTGAAATTATAGTTCCATCTCTTGGAGAGTCTGTATCAGAAGCGGCTATTGCTAAATGGCATAAAAAACAAGGAGATGTAGTAAAAGTGGATGAGCTACTTTTAGAACTTGAGACAGAGAAAGTTACGTTAGCAGTACATGCACTTTCCTCTGGTGTAATAAGCAAAATACTTAAGAATGAGGGCGATACAGTATATGTGGGTGAGAGCGTAGGACAAATTACCGAAGGAGCAGTTTCTAGTGTAGCTTCACCTAGTACACTAGACAAAGAGATACAACAACAACCTGCAAGTATAAACAAGATTGATGTTCCGCCCTCGGTGCAAAGATTAGTGAGCGAAAATAAACTGCAATTAGCTGACATAAAAGGTACTGGTCGAGAAGGCAGAGTGACCAAGGGAGATGTACTAGAGTTCATAAATACCCCGCCTGCAAAAGAAACAGAATTACCTGTTATAAACAATGTTATAGCCAATGTTGTACGGGCAAATGAAGGGATGGTTGAGCGTGTTAAAATGCCACGTCTTCGTAAAACTATAGCAGATCGTTTGAAACAATCACAAAATACTGCAGCTATTCTAACTACTTTTAATGAAATTGATATGTTGAAAGTTATTAATTTGCGTATGCAGTATCGTGAAGAGTTTGAGAAGAAGCATGGCGTTAAGCTGGGATTTATGTCATTTTTTGTAAAAGCTACTATTGAAGCTCTTAAAGCAGTTCCATCGGTAAACGCCGAGATAGAAGGGGATGAGATTCTGTATAAGAATTATTATGATATTGGTGTTGCAGTAGGGACAGAGCAAGGTCTAGTAGTGCCAATAGTTAGGCAGGCTGACAAATTGAGTTTTGCTAAGGTTGAGAAAGAAATTGCTGGTTTGGGTAAAAAGGCTAGAGAAGGAAAATTATCTATGTCTGATTTATCAGGTGGAACATTTACCATTTCAAATGGCGGTGTTTATGGATCACTATTATCAACTCCGATTATTAACCCTCCTCAATCCGGTATTTTAGGCCTTCACAAGACCGAAGAAAGACCAGTAGTGGTTAATGGTAAGATAGAAATACGTCCCATGATGTACATTGCTTTATCTTATGATCATCGTATTATTGATGGCAAAGAAGCAGTTACTTTTCTTGTAAAAATAAAGGGATTGATTGAGAATCCTGAGAAATTGTTATTAAATCTTTAATACAAAGAAGGAGTATAAGTTATGGTGAAAAATAAACCTGTTTTCTATGATCTCGCTGTTAAGATTGAAAAATTTCGTCCTACTAGCGAGGATATAAAGGATTATATCACAGCTCAGCATGCAGTTTTAGCAGATGATCCCAAGGGAGGTTTAAGCCTTAACCAGTATTTAAAGGAAAAATATTTTTCAGATAATAATGTAGTAGTAGTAGCAGATTTATCAGATAGGACTTTTAGTAGATCTGATAATGTAATAGACCTAAGCGGAGGAGATTTTACTGGTTGTATATTTAAAAATACTACTTTTACAGGATGTAATTTAGCTGATGCGGTGTTTTGTGATGTTGATTTTGACAATGCTTATTTCGAAGATACTGTCTTAAGAAGCGTAGATTTCAGAGGAGCTGACCTTGCTAATTGTAGGTTTTCTGATAGCTATAAAGGATACTCTCAAACAGATAAATCGAAAGATATTGATGGTATAAAATTTAGTACTACTCATGTTTTAGGCAGGAAATATGCTGATATAAAAAGTACTTCGGTACGAGAAAAAGAACAACAAGATCTTATAGATAATAAAAAAACAGAATTAGACAATGCATATAAGAGCTTGAGTTATCCACAAGCTATATTGGTTAAGGCGGGATTTAAAACTAAAAACCAGGAATATGATAGGTTACAAGAAGAACTAACGTTAATGACTGAGAAAAAGACATTTCCTAAAAAAGATAATCCAATGCACGAAACATTTAAGAATATTTTTGGTAGTAGGTGTAGTTTTGATCCAGCTTACATACGTGGGTCAACTAAGAGTCAGAGAGATGGAGAAGTACAATATGTGCGTCTTACTCGCAATGATGTAGTGGAGTATTTAGAAATAAGGAAAAGCAATAAGGATTTAAGTTTAAATGATTTTGCTAAAACCAAATTAGAGCCATCGAAGATAAAATTAACAGCAAGAATTGTTGCAGATTGTTCACCTAAAGTTAGTGCTTCTTTCATGAGGGGAGCTGTTGTTAACAATAATGCATTGCCTGGCAGAGTTGATTTATCTGGTTTAGATTTCTCAGGAGCAGACTTGCGGGGTGCTGTATTTGCAGGAGCTGATTTATCTAGAGCTATTTTTAAGGAAGCTAATATTAGTGAAGCGAGTTTTGAGAGTGCAGAACTTGTAGGAGCTAATTTTTTAGGCTCTAAAGCAGATAACGCGAATTTTTTTAATAGTAATTTAAGTCAGGCAGTCGTTGATAATAGTCAGTTTACACATGCTTTTATGGCTCGTTCTAATGGTCAAGAGGTTGTGATAAATAACTCCAACTTTGATTATGCGAATATAAAAAATGGTAAATGGAATAACGCAAAATTGACTGATTCAACATTTAATCAGGCAGATTTGCAAGGTATTTCTTTAATCTCAGCAGATTTACGAAGAATACAAATGCAGCATGCAATATTAGATAAAGCTGTTTTAACAGAGTGTCAAATTATAGAGAGTGATTTGTCTAATGCTTTGATGGAAAAGGCTGAAGCACATAAAGCAAAATTTAAAGATACTATATTGCAGAACATAGAAGCAAAAGGATTAGATTTGTCGGATGCTGAGTTAAGTGGTTTGACTAAGCTGGATGGAGCGGATTTAGAAGCAGCTATTCTAAGAAGGATTAATGCTGAAGGAGTGAATTTTATTAATGCCAATCTAAATATGGTGGAAGCACAAAAGGCGAATTTCAGAAATGCAATTTTAGAAGGAGTAGAGGTCAAATTTGCTAACTTAACAGAGGCGGTTTTGGAAGGAGCGAAGGCTAAAGGAATCAATGCAAGTTATAGTATACTAAAAAAAGTTCATGCACAAAAGGCTGATTTCTCGAATAGCATAATGAGGAGTATTGACGCTCAGGAAGGTGATTTTACCGAAGTAATATTCATGAATGGTGATCTTACAAAATCAAAATTGCAGCAAGCGATATTGGAAAAAGTACAAGCAGAAAAGGTTAAGTTAGAAGGGGTTAATTTACGTGCGGCAAAGTTAGCTAAGGCTGATTTGTCTAAAGCTATGGTCGATATTGATACTGATATTGTGGACGTAAATTTGATTGGTTTACAAGGCACATTCATTCAGAATGGTCAAGAAATTATCCCGCAGAAGTTTCAAGAAGAGCAAAAACAATTGGAGCAAGTAAAAAAAGAGGAGCAATTAGAATTAACATTAGAGAATTTACCTCACATCGCTGTAGGTTTATTAAAAGAGACAGGGACATTTCTTCTTGATATTGCTACTATAGTACCTTCAGCTATTAGGAATCCGCTGGATACAAAGAAGCTATTATATGATGAGCTATATGCTGATTTCCTGAAATTTCAAGAAGTGAGTGAAAAATTATTAAGTGATAAGTTGCTAATTGAAGAAAGGCAAAAATTACAAAAAGAACAAGTAGAGCATGTATCTAATCTAATCAAAGGAGCTGGTTCAGTGGTTGATATATATATTCCTGCTCTGAATGAAGCACGATCTGATCTATTAAAAGATCAGATCGCTCAGCGTGTTTTGTTGCCAGTTTTAGGAGCTGTGTTAAATCCCGCTCCAATGATTTCACCTACAGAAGCTAGTAGAGTTAATCCTGATATATTTGATGGAGTAGATAAAAATTTTATTAGAAGGATAGTGCCGTTGGTGCTAAAATTAGGAGGTGGCATATTAGAAGGAGAATCAAATAAAAAAGTACAAGAAATTTATAAGAATCTAATAATTTCTAACAAAAATTCAGGGAGTGATATCATTAAAAATGCTTTGGAAATCTTCATTAACCCTAAAGTAGCAGAAGTAGTTAAGAAAGATTTAGTTGAGTTTTTACGTGATCCAGCTAATCAAAAGGAAATTACCAAAATTGCTGAGAATGTTCTAGACGATAAATTTACTAGATTTGTGTCAAAAGAATTTTTTAGGGATACTGTATCACTGGCAACTAATGCAAGTAGCACGATATTAGAGCATACTCCTGAAATGGTCATGATCTATGAGTTCTATATGAAACATCAAGATTTGGGCTTGGAATTATTGACTAATAAAAATTTATCTCCAACTCGAAAAGAAGAAATAATAGGAACGCAAAAAGCCATGATATTGTCTATTTTAGATAATACTAGTAAGGTTGTTCAAGATCTAGCTCCTGCCTTAAAATCAACTCTACCACAATATTTTGCTGATAATAAAAAGAATATTTTAGAATTTTTGGATAAAACAGAAGTGCAGCAAAATATAAGATATCTTGGTCTGAATCCTAAATTTGTACGTGATGCAACAGCAGCAACTATTCCATTTATTGTTGATGTTTTACCGATAATAGCAGAACTTACTGAAAATTGTTTAGCAGACAAAGAGGGGTTAGAGCGAATCATTGAGCAAACTAAAGATGTTATGAACGTACCTGAATCCAAACAAGCAGAAAAAGTTGGTAAATTAGTAAACTCTCTTATTAAGTTTAATAAGGATAATCCTAAGGTTAAAGAAGTTTTTCAAGAAAAAATACCTGAGCTTTTAATAAAACATGCTAAAGACCTTGGTCCTGTGGTTGAGAAATTTTTAAACGAAACCGAGATGGGTAAAAAACTAAAACTAAAAGGTGAAGCAATTGTTAAAGCGCTAGGGGATCATGCTAAGGAAGTAGGAACAATAACGGCTTCATATAAGAAGGGAGAATATAGTGCAATGGTTCGTCCATTGATTAATTTGTTATCTGATACAAAAGTTCTAAGTTTAGCTGTAGGAGCTACTGTTAACCTTTGGAAGTATAATTTTCAAAAACATTTTGTGTCTAATTCAACACGTGAAAAAGTAATTGGTGAAAAAATGAACCAAATTATTGAAGATGTCTTGCCAAATCCTCTTGTGATAGCTAAGTCGGACAAGAAAATAGATTTATCTTCCATCTTTCAGGAGCAGGCTGAGAAATATAGTCGAAATAATTCATCTGACTATTCACCGATACTTGATTATTCCTTAAATAATAAAGATTTGAGAGGATTATCTTTTGAAAAAGTAGATATGAAATTAGATGATTTTGAAATTAAAGGATTTAATTTTAATGAAGTGACATTAGGAAAATGTTCTCTGAAAAATGCTGAATTGAAAGAATGCTCTTTTAAGAGAGTTACTTTTAAAGAACATATAGATTTTGAAGGAGCTACCATTGATGGTAATACTTTAACTACACTTCTTCCGGAAATTAAAAAATATAATAAAAAACATCCGGAAAAAACAATGAATTTAGATAATATAAGAGTTGTTGGGAATATAAGCGAAGAAGTTAAATCAAATCCTTTGCTAAAAAATGTAGATTTGCATAAAGCTACTATAAAAAAAATAGAAGTTGTTCCACCAGTACCTAAAGCAAGTCAAACAATATCGTCAAATGAACATAGAGAAAGATATGATAGAAATGCTAACAAAGAAAGACAAACAAATCTGTTAATCAGATAAAATAATGTTTGACATTGTTCTGAATAATCGGTATAAAACTTCACACAGGGCAAAAATCCTGTAGCTGTTTGAAAAGTTGATAAAACTGAAAACTAAATACCTACTACGATAATAAAAATTTATGATCGTGAGTGGATACTGTAAAATAGCAGAATTAGTTCTGTACACATCGTACAATCTCAAGCTTTAAAAGAATCAAAGTAAATAAAATAAGAGCATTTGGTGGATGCCTTGGCACTAGAAGGCGATGAAGGACGTAATACGCTGCGATAAGCTTCGGGGAGCTGCGAATAAGCTTTGATCCGAAGATTTCCGAATGGGGAAACCCACCTGCTTAGCAGGTATCGTATAGTGAATACATAGCTATGCGAAGCAAACCCAGTGAACTGAAATATCTCAGTAGCTGGAGGAAAGGACATCAACCGAGACTCCGTTAGTAGTGACGAGCGAACGCGGACTAGGCCAGTGGCTTCAGAATAAAAACTAGAACAACATGGAAAGGTTGGCCATAGAGGGTGATAGCCCCTTATAGGTAAAAAGTTTTGGAGTCCTTGAGTAAGGCGGGACACGTGAAATCCTGTTTGAACATAGGGGGACCACCCTCTAAGCCTAAGTACTCTCTAGTGACCGATAGTGAACAAGTACCGTGAGGGAAAGGTGAAAAGAACCCCGATAAGGGGAGTGAAATAGACCTGAAACCGAATGCTTACAAGCAGTCGGAGCAGACATTGAGTTTTAAAGCTCGTTTATATGTTCTGTGACGGCGTACCTTTTGTATAATGGGTCAGCGACTTAGTTTATCTAGCAAGCTTAAGCCGTTAGGTGTAGGCGTAGCGAAAGCGAGTCTGAATAGGGCGACTTTAGTTAGATGAATTAGACCCGAAACCGAGTGATCTAGCCATGGCCAGGTTGAAGGTGGAGTAATATCCGCTGAAGGACCGAACCCACTACTGTTGAAAAAGTAGGGGATGAGTTGTGGCTAGGGGTGAAAGGCCAATCAAACTCGGATATAGCTGGTTCTCCGCGAAATCTATTTAGGTAGAGCGTTATAGCGATTACCGTCGAAGGTAGAGCACTGGATGAGCTAGGGGGTCCTACAGACTTACCAAACTCAACCAAACTCCGAATGTCGACGAGTACAGCATAGCAGACAGACTGTAGGTGCTAAGGTCCATAGTCGAGAGGGAAAAAGCCCAGACCGCCATCTAAGGTCCCTAAATCATGACTAAGTGTTAAAGGATGTGAGAAAACCAAAACAACTAGGATGTTGGCTTAGAAGCAGCCATCATTTAAAGAAAGCGTAATAGCTCACTAGTCTAAATAAGTTTTCTTGCGCCAACAATGTAACGGGGCTCAAGTCATGTACCGAAGATGCGGATTTGTACTTTAATAGTGCAAATGGTAGCGGAGCGTTCCGTAGGCCTGTGAAGGTGAACTGTGAAGTTTGCTGGAGGTATCGGAAGTGAGAATGCTGACATAAGTAGCGATAAAGAATGTGAGAAACATTCTCGCCGAAAGTCCAAGGGTTTCTGCGTAAAGTTAATCTGCGCAGGCTTAGTCGGCCCCTAAGGTGAGGCTGAAAGGCGTAATCGATGGGAATCAGGTTAATATTCCTGAACCTGAGGGATGTGACGGAGATAGTAAATTGTATACGCTTATTGGATTGCGTGTGCAGTGAATATTTTCCAGGAAATAACACCCTCATTAAAGACCGTACCCTAAACCGACACAGGTGGACAGGTAGAGTATACCTAGGCGCTTGAGAGAACGATGCTGAAGGAACTAGGCAAATTGCATCTGTAACTTCGGGAGAAGGATGACCTGTAAATGGGCAACCATTTATAGGTGGCACAAACTAGGGGGTAGCGACTGTTTATTAAAAACACAGGGCTCTGCAAAGTCAATAGACGAAGTATAGGGTCTGACGCCTGCCCAGTGCTGGAAGATTAAGAGGAGGGGTGCAAGCTCTGAATTGAAGTCCCAGTGAACGGCGGCCGTAACTATGACGGTCCTAAGGTAGCGAAATTCCTTGTCGGGTAAGTTCCGACCCGCACGAATGGCGTAACGATTTCCCCGCTGTCTCCAGTATCGACTCAGCGAAATTGAATTCTCCGTGAAGATGCGGAGTTCCCGCGGTTAGACGGAAAGACCCCGTGAACCTTTACTATAGCTTTGCACTGGTATTAGGAATTAGATGTGCAGGATAGGTGGGAGACTATGAAGTGGTGGCGCAAGCCACTGTGGAGTCATCCTTGAGATACCACCCTTTTGATTCTTGATATCTAACCGCGATCCTTGAATCAGGATCCGAGACAATGCATGGTGGGTAGTTTGACTGGGGCGGTCGCCTCCCAAAGAGTAACGGAGGCGCACGATGGTTAGCTCAGGTTGGTCGGAAATCAACTATTAGAGTGCAATGGCATAAGCTAGCCTGACTGCGAGTCTGACAAGACGAGCAGAGACGAAAGTCGGTCATAGTGATCCGGTGGTCCCGAGTGGAAGGGCCATCGCTCAACGAATAAAAGGTACTCCGGGGATAACAGGCTGATGATTTCCAAGCGTCCATAGCGACGAAATCGTTTGGCACCTCGATGTCGGCTCATCACATCCTGGGGCTGGAGAAGGTCCCAAGGGTTCGGCTGTTCGCCGATTAAAGTGGTACGTGAGCTGGGTTTAGAACGTCGTGAGACAGTTTGGTCCCTATCTGCCGTGGGTGTAGGAAGTTTGAGAGGATCTGCCTTTAGTACGAGAGGACCGAGGTGGACGTACCTCTGGTGGACCAGTTGTCGCGCCAGCGGCATAGCTGGGTAGCTAAGTACGGAAGGGATAACCGCTGAATGCATCTAAGCGGGAAACCCACCTCAAAACTAGACTTCCCTATCAGAGCCGTGGAAGACCACCACGTTGATAGGCCAGGTGTGGAAGCACGGTAACGTGTGTAGCTAACTGGTACTAATAGCTCGATTGTTTTACTTTGCTGAGGTTGTACTTGTGTACAGCATTAATTCTGCAGGAAACATAAAAAGGGTTTCAGTTTTATCAACAACTCAAATTTTAGACCTATTTTGAAATTAGGGTTCTATGAATAAATGTCTCAAAAAGTCTATTATACAAAAAAATTTGTATTGCTAGCTTGGTGGTTATAGCACGAGTGAAACACCCGATCCCATACCGAACTCGAACGTGAAACCTCGTAGTGCTGATGGTACTATGCCCTGAGGCATGGGAGAGTAAGTTGCTGCCAAGCTTGCAATGCAAATTTTTTATGAAGACCATATACACTCAAATGATTCTACGAATTGGATTTGAAAATGAGGGGTAAACTAAAGTAATACGTGAGTTCCTGATGTTTTTAAAAAACAATTCTTAAAAGCATAAGAGTATACAAATTGTCATTAGACATTTGTTTTGTGTTCCAATGCTCCAAATCATTTAACTACTCTTGCAAGCAAGTCTTTTAAAAAGTAAGTTTTAAAAAATCAACTAAATTATCTACTAACAATAATCCATATTATTTGATAAAATTAGAACAAAAAGAAGGAGGTAATATGAACAATATTAACACTAAGTTTTACATACTACTAGTAATACTACTTGGTATATTCACTTATTCATTAAATCTTTTTAATAAAATATCTCAGTGTTCTTTAGTATTTGTGTTTTTAGCTGTAACTGCAAATATTATATCTGAACTATATGGTAGGAAAAAAGCTTGGATTGCTGTAACGTTGTGTATAATAGTAAGCTTTTGTTTGTTATGGGACTTCAATTATTATATTCATGGTCGTGTTATTAATGGAATTATACTTGTATCTTTTGTATCTATATTGTTATCAACATATTGTAGTACAAGTGTATTTGTACAACTCAAGTCAACATGTTCTTTGGATACAAGAAATTTTGCTGGTTTAATGATGGGTGCGGTTGTAGATGGCATTGTGATGTCAGGATTTTTTGTAAATATATTCTCTACAAGTAGAGTTTTGTCGATGTTTTTAAAAGAAGTATTATTTAAATGTGCATATTCATTAACAGTTTATATATGTATATTTTTGGGGTCATTTTTAGTCCAAAAAGTATATTGCAATAATAGGAGTACCCGCGAACTGAAGAATTTTTGAGTAAGAAATATAGCTGAGTATACTGCTATGATTTCAAGAGTTGGTAGACGATGTAATCAAAATCATGATAGTGGCGGGAATTACCGAGGGACTAGGTTGGTGAGTACCGCTAGATAATAACGATGCAATTCTTGATTTTCTATTCTAGAGTATATATACTCAAATGATATTAAAGGGTGTTGGCAAAGTAGTAATAAAGTAAAATTATCGTCATATTTTGAGAATATATTATATAATTTTACTTTTTTACTTATTTTGTTGGCAATTTAACTAAAGAATTACTTAAAAATTTGCTTTATATAGCATTTATATGACTTTGCTAACATCCTATATACCTAACCCAATGATCTCTTAGCTAAAAGCGATGTCATTTCCACTTTTGCAGGAATGACATCGATAGTAGTTAAGATTATATTTATACCAACTATTGGTACGGTTCTTAAATTGCCCTGATCAAATCTAACGGAATTAACTATATCATAACTTATTTAAACAGGAATAATGTGTATAAATTTATAGACTTGTTTTGCGGTATTGGTGGATTTAGGATTGCTTTAGAAGGAAAAGGAATGGAGTGTGTTTTTTCTTCAGATATAGATAAGGATATTCAAGAAACTTATGTAAAAAATTTCGGAGAAAGACCTTATGGCGATTTAAATGAAATCTCAGAAAAAAAAATACCAAAACACGATATTCTATGTGCAGGTTTTCCTTGTCAACCCTTTAGTATTTCTGGTAAGCAATTGGGATTAAAAGGCAGTAACGGAAGATTATTTTATGAAATAATTAGAATCGCCCAATATCATAAACCATATGTTTTATTGCTTGAGAACGTCAAAAATATAATTAATATTGATAATGGATCGGTAATTAAAACAATAGATATAAAATTGGATGAAATTGGTTATAAAGTTTATAGGCATATTCTAAATTCTTCTTTTTTTGGTATACCTCAATCAAGAGAAAGGGTTTATTTTGTTTGTTTACGTAAAGATTACGATAATGATCTAAAATTTAAATATTTACCGCCAAAAGAAACTTTTGCAAAAGTTTATTTGGATGATATTTTAGAAGAAAAAGTTGATGATAGTTTATATATTAAAAGAGATGACATAGTAATAGATGGCAATAAAGAAATTGAAAGAAATTTAAGACCTCTAAGAATTGGTTATGTTAATAAAGGCGGTCAAGGAGAAAGAATCTATAGCCCCTTGGGACATGCAATAACTCTTTCCGCTTTTGGTGGAGGAGTAGGTGCAAGAACTGGCTTATATTTAATTAATAATAGAATTAGACGATTATCAGTTAATGAATGTAAAAACTTAATGGGATTTCCAAAAAATCACCATGTTATAGAAGGGATAAAAGGTTATCAACAGCTTGGCAATGCTGTTATACCAAAGATGATCAGTAATATTTATGATTCAATTGGAATATCATAATTATGAATAGAAATGCTTATATAGGAAAAAATGTTGAGGTTCTGTTTAAAAATAGCATAGGAGATCATCAAAAAATCATACAAAAAATTCAAGAAAACTTTAAAATACAAGGAAACTTCATAACTGCGATTTGTAGTGGAGTACATAATGAAAAAGTAGATGTAAAAATGGAATTTTCTTGTGGGAGAAATATTGATGCCAATATAAAGGCTTTTAAGACTGGTTTAAATCAACTAACAAGAACCACACCTGAAAAGTTCTGCGAAAAATTTAATTTGGATTGCTTAACGTGGTTGCAAAATCTACTTGTTGAAAAAGCCAAAAGAGGAGCTACAAAATATGATTTTTTTCCAAAAAGTGAAAAAGAGAAAGCAGTATTAATATTTAAACCTATTGTAAAAGATATAGTGGAATGGTCTATGTCTTATAAAAAATCTCGAGAAATACTAGTACTATACGATAGACAAGAAAGTATTATGCATATTTATTCAATGAAAAATATTTTAAAACATTTAAAATATGACATATCTTTTACATCTAAAGGTGGTAATTTGCTTATTGGTAATTTGATAACTTTTAAAAGAAAAGGGGGAAATGGTAAGTTATGTTCGCATAAAATAAAAACCGACCCAACTCACCCAGGTAATAACATTCAATTGCAACTGAGAATGTATGAATTTATAAAAGAAATGAAAAATTATGAGTTAGGTAATTACGTTATCTAAATTTAAATTCCTTAAAGTGAAAATTACTTGGAAAAAATAAAATATTTATTAGAATGATCGCGGTAGGAATCACCGGTAGTTATGCTTCAGGGAAAACTTTTGTCTTAAATTATTTAGCTAATCTAGGATTTATAACTTTTTCTGCTGACGAATATGTTAAGAACCTATACGAAGAGTCAGAAATACAAAATATGGTTCTTAACTTACTACCTGATCTAAAAAGCTTTGATAAAAGAAAAATTGCAGAGCTAATCTATGCTAATGATTCAGCAAGAAACAAACTGCAAAATTTTATTCATCCATTTGTAGTGGAAAGTTTGTTTCTTTTTAAACAGCAAAATAGTAAATCAGAGATTACATTTGCTGAAATACCATTACTTTTTGAAGCTGGATTTGATCAATATTTTGATTTTTATGTTACAACATTCTGCTCAGAAGAATCTAGATTAAAACGTGCAATGTCTAGAGAGGCTTTTAATTTAACAGCTTATAATAAAATAGCACAAATTCAATTGCCACAACAGATTAAAATAGAAAAAGCAGATTTTGTTATTAATACTGATGTTAATCTAGTAGATTTAGATAAACAAATAACTCAACTAATAAAAAAATTAAAATGCAGCAATTAAGAGAAGTAATTTTAGATACTGAGACAACTGGTTTAGATCCCAAAAGTGGTCACCGAATTGTTGAAATTGGTGCTATTGAGATGGTTAATAAAGTTCTAACCGGCAAACATTTTCATTTTTATATTAATCCAAAGCGAGATATGCCGACGGAAGCTTATCGAATACATGGCATATCGGGGGAATTTTTAAAAGACAAACCACTTTTTGAAGAAATTGTTGACGACTTCCTAGGGTTTATTAACAATAGCAGGCTTATTATACATAATGCAACATTCGATATTAAGTTTATTAATTATGAGTTATCTCTGCTTAAAAGACCTTCTACAGAGTATTTAGAACTTTCCAATGTTACCGATACTCTTGCTTTAGCTCGGAAGATGTTTCCTGGAATGAAAGCTAATCTTGACGCATTATGTAAAAGATATAAAATTGACAATTCTTCACGTAAGTTGCATGGGGCACTTAAAGATGCGGCATTACTGGCAGAAGTTTATGTTGAACTTACTGGAGGTAGGCAAATAAGTTTCAATATTAATAGCCAAAAGGCACAAAATATAGACGAGTTAGTGGTTCAAACTACTATGACAAATAAAAAAAATACTATAGTTATCAAACCAACTAAGGAAGAGTTACAAAAACATAAAGAGTTTTTGTCAAAAATTCTTTCTCCAATTTGGTTGTAGAACCAGTGTGTGAAAGTGAGAATGACATATATACTCTTCTGCTTTGAAGAATTGGTTTCGTAAAACTGCGTGGTATTCGCGTACTCACGTCTCATCTTCTAGACGAAAAAGTGCTTAAAACACCTAAAGAATGAGGTTTATAAGGATTTTGCTATAAGATTTGTAGTCATGTAAACGATATTTTTTATTTGACAATGCTAGAATTTAGAGATATAATCTCTTTCATGTATATTACAACTGTTCCAAATAGAAATTCTCGTCCTGCAATATTGCTTCGTACCTCTTATCGCGAAGACGGGAAAGTATTAAATAAAACCCTAGCTAACTTAACTAACTGGGATGATTTACGCATTGAGGCTTTTAAGAAGATGCTTAAAGGTGAATTTGATGGTTTAGATGGTGTTCCTGAGGTTGGTGAAAGTTTTGGGACTATTTTTCTACTAAAAAAAATTGCTGATGAAATTGGTATTACTAAGGCTCTTGGTACTAGAAGCAAAGAAGCTTTATTGAGTCTATTTTTGGTTTTAGCACGCTTTGCTCACCAAGGGTCTAGACTTTCCAGCGTGAAATGGGCGAAATCGCATGCGATATCTGATGTATTATCTGTCGATTCATTTGATGAAAACCATTTATATCAGGCTCTAGAATGGTTAGAAGAGAACCAAGAAAAGATCGAATTAAAATTATTTAAAACTTATCAAAAGAAAAATAACAAGCTGCCTGTTATGCTTTTATATGACGTCACTTCCAGCTATTTCGAAGGAACAGAGAATGAACTTGCGGAATATGGGTACAATCGGGATAAAAAGAAGGGTAAAAAGCAAATAGTGATTGGTCTATTAACTGATGATTATGGCGAACCTTTGGCTGTTAGAGTTTTTAAGGGTAATAGTGCTGATCCTTCTACCATTTATGAGCAGATTGAGCTAGTAAAATCTAATTTTGGTATTAAGAATATCGTCTTTGTTGGTGATAAAGGAATGATTAAGAGGACAGGCAAAGAAGCCCTGAGCAAAGAAGGATGGGACTATATTACAACCTTAAGTAAAGTTGAGATTGAAAGCTTAAAGAAAAGCGGAGTTTTGCAATATAGTTTTTTTGCAGAACAGCTATGCGAAGTAACCAATAATGGCAAAAGATATATTTTAAGGAAAAATGGTTCTATAGCCCGAAAAGTTGAGTTTGATAGGAATACCCGAGTTGAAAAATTGGTTGCAAAGATTGAAGAGCGTAATATATATGTATCAACCCATAAGAAAGCAAAGCTAGAACTTGGTTTAAATAATATTCAAAAAATTGCCAAAGAATGGCGGATAGATAAATTTATCAACCTAAAATTAGATGGCAACCAAATAGTGGTTGAAATTGATCAAGATAAGAAAAAAGAGTTGTTTGCTCTTGATGGTTGTTATGCGATTGAAACACAGATTGAAATTAAACTGATGAGTAAAGAATTGGTTGATAAAGCTTACCATAATTTACATGAAGTAGAATCGAATTTTAGCAGTATGAAGACAGGATTACTCGAAGTAAGACCGATCTTTTTAAGGAAAAGCAACAGAACGAAGGGACATGTATTTGTTTGTATGTTGGCATTAAAAATATGGCACTATATGAAAAATAAGTTGAAACAAGGTTGTGGCGTAACCAAGGATGGTAAATATAATGTGACCATTGAGGAAGCATTAAGAGAGCTGGATAAAGTATGTTTTTTATATTACACAATCAAGGGTTGCAAAGTTGCAAGATTACCAAAATTAAGCGAGTTTCAACAAAATTTATTCAATTTATTTGATTTAACGATGCCCCAAATGACAAAATCTGCAAAATGATAAGATGTAGTCAGTAACAAAAATTTAATTTTCTGTCCCACACACCGCATGACAACTTACTTCTATAGCATAATTTTTGCTCATATTTATCTCGAAGATGAGTCGCTAACAGCTAAACAAATTAAACTTTTAGCTATTGAAGGAAGTCTTGACATTAGTGCTACTCTTGATGCTTATAGTCTTGTTACTTATGCTAAGACAGAATCTTATATACATGATACTATCATTAATGCTATTCAATTTTTAGCCCAAACAGTAGGTCATTACATTCAAGCTAGGAGTAATGTTAATACATCTAAAACTGTGATCATCAGCGAAAGTAGTGATGTTATGCTAATAGCTTCACGGATGCAATCAACAATATTAGAGGTTACTAGCGGCAGAACTATTAGAGTAGATGAATCTAGCATGCGGGCAACTGATCAAGCTTATAGAGGTGATAATGTTCATGTAACTGATAGTAATATTTCCGGACAAAGTAGCAGTTTCCAATCTCAGCAAGATATTGGCATTGATAGATCCAATATTATTGGCAAGCAAGCTACCCATCAAGCCGGCAAAGATATTAGAGTAGATGAGTCTAACATACAAGTAACTGATCAAGCCTATAGAGGTGATAATGTTTATGTAACCGATAGTAATATTTCCGGACAGAGTAGCAGTTTTCAATCTCAGCAAGATATTGGTATTGTTAGATCCAGTATTATTGACGAGCAAATTACTAATCAAGCTGGTAGAGATTTAAGAGTAACAGACTTATATCTTTATATAATCCTTCTACACTTATATCGAATTCATACAATAAAAAAGCCATGATAAATATAACATGATCAGTTATATATAGTGGTAGGATGGGTAAACTGTATCTCGAATTGAAGCTTTGAATTTTAAAGACTTCATACCTCAGCAAAGACCCATCCTGTTTGGATAAAGACTACGAACGGATGTCATAAGGTTTAAACCTTGCGTATGAGTATGTAGCATATCCTATTATTAAGCCCTACCAGCATCTATATTTAGTACACCAGCATTGATTTCTGATACTACGTGCTTTATAGCATACTCCTTACTGGTCATTTTTTTCCCGTGGTAGGAGTAGCTGGTCATTAAGGCAATAGGTAGTAATTTAATATCATTGTGACTGACTATCTGAAAATGGTCTTTTATTACCATTAGGCTGCCGATAACTTCAATGTTATTGGCCATCATATAAGCATTTTCTGCTTTAAGAATCGATTGTTTAACTGTACTACCAAAATTATGCTTGTCAGCTAATAGCTTAATGTCGCTGCTGCTTTTCAGCCCTAACGCACCACTTGCCTGAATTTCACCATGCACCTCAATATCACCCGAAGCTCCAAAAAACAAATTTTGCCCAGTAACATGCACATGTTCAGTGGTGTGATGTTGCAAATGTATTTGCCCCTTATTTCCAAACCATCCACCAAAAAGGTTTATAATAAAATGCTCTACTTTAGGAATGCCAAAGAATATTCTCCCTGAATCTACATGTACCGCCATTACTTCATAAGGAAAATGTACGTCACGGTCTATGTTTAGGTCACCTTCTCTTTGTCTTAAATGTACTTGCTTGCTACTATAAGGGTAAAATAAGTTAATCTTACCTTTACCAAGATCAATTTTAGTGATTTCTGAGAATTCTAACCTAGTAGGAACTACTTGATCATTTACCACCATGTCATATAGTTTTGGTGAACTAAGCCATGGTTCTAATGCTTGTAAACTATCATGCCGAACTCTATATTCATTAATAAACGACTGATCCATTATGTAATCTGCCTTCAGACTACCGACACTTGCTCTTAATAATGCTCCAACGCTTTTGAGATAGCTCCCTGCATCAATAGTTATTGCTCCAGCTTCAATTTTGCTAATTACTGATCTAATGCCAGTATCATTAAATCCACCGCCAAACATAGTAGCGTTGTATAATGTTAGCGGTAGTAACTCTAAAGCATTTTTTGTTCGAATAATTACCTGATGATCTTTAGCACTTAACCTGCTACCGATAATTACTCCAGTATGAGCATCAATAATAATGCTGTGAGGATTCTGCTCAGCTATTGCCTGAAAAATGCTAAGATCAATTTTACTACTATTAACTAAATGATATTGCAGCTCGCTAAAAGACTTATCAACATGACCTCTAGAATCTAATATACCAAGTGCTTCTATTTCTTTAAATTGGAAACCACATCTTACAAGGGGATTGCCATTAATATCCCTAGCATTAGAATTATATAAGAATAAATTAGTTGGAAACTGGCTTAATGCTATATCACTACTAATTGCTAAATAATTAGCTACACTTCTAAAAAATAAATTATTATCAGATAAAATTTGGCTACCATCGATAGTAATATTTTTCTGAGAATCAGTAAACATTTGAGAGGCAAAGATTCTTGAGCTGCTAATGTTTACATTGCCTTCAGCTTGATTTACTAATAATCTACTGGCTATGCGTGAATCACTAACCGAAATATCCCCACCAACCACATTCCCTATTTTACGTCCCGCAAGATTAGAGCAATTATCTTTTTAAAAAAATTAAATATTTTTTATCTGTATTTTATATAAATAAAAAATATTATTGATTAACAACAAATACACGTTTTTGTTGAATAAGCTTATGGCAAACTTCCAGTAATTTACGCATACAAGCTACTGTCGCAACTTTTTTAGGTTTAAAATTATTAATAAGTCTGTCATATAAAGCTTTTAAATATTGAAAGCCATTTTTACCTGTTAGTACTGCCATATATAGTGCATCTCGTGGTATACTCAATTAACCTGAAGAGTTGCAGAAATGGTTAACGGTAATAGTTTGGAAATTATCGTTTATTAAGGTACGTAACCTATCTTTATAATCGGCGATGTTGCTGAAAAATTTGTTTATTGCTTCCGAAAATTGTTCAAAATTATGATAAAATTTATTATTAGTTGTAATACTGTGCATAAACTTCCATAATCTCTCAATTGGGTTAAGATTTGGACTATATGGTGGCAAAAATACTAGCTCTATTTTACTATTTACTAGGTATCCTTTAACTTTCTTGGATTTGTGGTAACTAGCATTGTCACAGATTAAATATATTCTTTCCTTGTCACTATTCTCCTCTTCCAATCTCTGTAGAAAATTAACTATCTGCTCCCCATTTATTTTGGGGTTCTCTGTCCTTACTAACTGTAAATCAGCTAGATTAATAGCACCAATCATGTGCTTTCTTCTCCAGCCACTGAATGTTGGTAAGGTCTTATCTTGCTTCTTTCTTATCCAACCGCACCTTGCCCTTGCTTGATACTGAGGATGAACACCATCCATAAAATATATGGCTTCCTTATCTCTGAGATTCCCTTTTAGTAAACTGTAGTTTAACTTAAATAATTCTTGCTTGTCAAAATCCAGCTTAGCCGGTACTATTTTCGCCTTCTTGTAAACAAAACCCAATTTGTATAGTAATTTTGTTACTCCCGTTATCGTATATGTTACCCCATATTTGTTCTAAATGTGATGCATGATATCTTTAGCATAAACATAATTATTTGCTTCTAGGTGACTCGCTAATTCTTCCCTCTCACCATCACTTAATTTGCTTGTGCTACCTCCATTGTTGGTATCAAGCTTATTGGCTTTTTGATAATCAACAATATGTTTTCTTATCGATTCGTGGCTCAAGAGTAGTACCTTAGCAATCTCTACATTACTATACCCATCGTCATACATCAAAACTGCCTTAATACGATCACGTATGCGTCCGTCTCGTTCTGTCTTATGACGTTCCTTCAACTTTTCTCTTTGTTCTTCTGTCAATACATTCTTACTCATAATCTCCTAAACTCTACAATATCTCTCCTATCTTTGCAACCCTTCATTTACGAGCAGTATATCTTTCTGCCTCCTCTAATGAATCTTCGACCTTGTTTATTACCACTATCTCGAGCATATGGCGCTATTCCAACCATAGCTGATAATTCGTTGCCGCTATAATTTTTATTTCCCAACTCAGGTAAAAAACTAATTAATTTACTAGCTAGACATTTGCCAATGCCAGGTACAGTTTCTAATATTTTTGTTTTTTCTTGTAGATCTTCTGATCCATCTATTATCTCATTTAATTTATCATCAATTTTAGATATTTCCTTTTGTAAGCATCCCATCAATGTTTCTATGCTTTCTTTGTCAATACCATCGACACTATTATGCAACCTCTTTTTTTCATTACTAAGCATCAATACTAAATCTTCCCGTCTTTGCTGATATCTCTTCAAATTTTCTGATTCAATTTGATGTATATAATTTGCTGTAAGTTGCATCTTATCACCGTAATACGCTAATTTAAAAGCATCTTGCTTGTCCGTTTTACAAAAATTTACTGACTTACTAAATGAATTAAAACTATAGATATTTACCTTATGAATCCGTTGCTCATTACTATATAATTTTTGGCAAATTTCATCCTCGTAGCCTCCTGTGGGTTCGCACACTATTAGCTCAATTTTTTGATATTTTGTTAATTTTATAAGCTCTTCATGACCTAAATTATCATTTGCAAAACGATGATATTCCGGTTTACTGTTTGAAATATATATACATACATCAAGCCATTTTTTACTTACATCTAGACCTATTATTTTTTTCATAGTATAATCTCCTTCATCTTATTGTGCAAGGCTACTGTACTGCAGTACCTTCTGCAATTTGTTCAAAGCAAACTTAACGATAGAGGGTACTTATTCTGTTCACGACTATTTCAGTCTAGTTTGCTTCAAGTCACCCTCTTACAACTACTTATAACATGTTTTTAAGATATAAGAACTTAGACAAGAAAATATATATAAGGGAAGATGAGGTTTTAAAGCAAATAGAAGAGGTTTTTAAAAGAATAGGTTAAGAGAGAGACCCGGGAAATGCTAAAAGAGACCCTTGCATACCTAAGAAACACTAATGAGCTAAAAAAAGCTGAACATGACCAAGCAACAGCTTCATTAAAGAAAGAACATACCGAAAATGAAAATAGATTAAATTCATTAATAGATTTGCGACTCAATGGAGAACTTAGCACAGAAGAATTTCAAAGAAAAAAACAACAATTAAAAGATCGCCAATATGAAATTGATCGTTTACTAAAAACTTATGATGAAGCAGACGATAAATTTACTGATACCGCTACAACGCTAATAACTCTAGCATCGCAAGGCCTATGAAACTTTTAAAGGTTCTGAAAGCCCTCAAAAACGCAAAATGATAAATTTCGTATTTCAGAACCTTAAACGTCAGGGGCAAAAAACTTGAGACCTCCCTACGTTTCCCGTTCGATATTTTTGAAAAAACGACAACTTGTACCGAATGGCGGGAGTGACGGGACTCGAACCCGCGACCTTCTGCGTGACAGGCAGACGCTCTAACCAACTGAGCTACACCCCCTTTATCAGGCTTACTATGATATACTACTCGTAAATGAAGAGTTGATAGACGAAGATCAAAATTATAAAGTGCTGAAGGATCGAGGTGCTAGGCGTACATTTAGTACGTGAACACCGAAGATACCTGAAGACGACAACGCAATTCTTGATTTTCATCGAGTATATATAGGTAAGCCGTAATATATATAAAGTCAACTCCCCTGTCAAGAACTCATCAGTAACTAATTTAACTTGATTTCTTATATTAGATATCTTTGGCAAACTCGCAACTTATCTTCGAGAGGGAGAAGTGTTTGAAGAGGTAGGAAAGTAAGGTTTACAAGAATCCTGCGATAAATTTGTAGTCATGTAAATGATATTTTTTATTTGACAATGCTAGAATTTAGAGATATAATCTCTTTCATGTATATTACAACTGTCCCAAATAGAAATTCTCGTCCTGCAATATTGCTTCGTACCTCTTATCGCGACTCATCCTCATCTTCGAGATAAATATGAGCAAAAATTATGCTATAGAAGTAGATTGTCATGCGGTGTGTGGGACAGAAAATTAAATTTTTGTTACTGACTACATTTTATCATTTTGCAGATTTTGTCATTTGGGGCATCGTTAAATCAAATAAATTGAATAAATTTTGTTGAAACTCGCTTAATTTTGGTAATCTTGCAACTTTGCAACCCTTGATTGTGTAATATAAAAAACATACTTTATCCAGCTCTCTTAATGCTTCCTCAATGGTTACATTATATTTACCATCCTTGGTTACGCCACAACCTTGTTTCAACTTATTTTTCATATAGTGCCATATTTTTAATGCCAACATACAAACAAATACATGTCCCTTCGTTCTGTTGCTTTTCCTTAAAAAGATCGGTCTTACTTCGAGTAATCCTGTCTTCATACTGCTAAAATTCGATTCTACTTCATGTAAATTATGGTAAGCTTTATCAACCAATTCTTTACTCATCAGTTTAATTTCAATCTGTGTTTCAATCGCATAACAACCATCAAGAGCAAACAACTCTTTTTTCTTATCTTGATCAATTTCAACCACTATTTGGTTGCCATCTAATTTTAGGTTGATAAATTTATCTATCCGCCATTCTTTGGCAATTTTTTGAATATTATTTAAACCAAGTTCTAGCTTTGCTTTCTTATGGGTTGATACATATATATTACGCTCTTCAATCTTTGCAACCAATTTTTCAACTCGGGTATTCCTATCAAACTCAACTTTTCGGGCTATAGAACCATTTTTCCTTAAAATATATCTTTTGCCATTATTGGTTACTTCGCATAGCTGTTCTGCAAAAAAACTATATTGCAAAACTCCGCTTTTCTTTAAGCTTTCAATCTCAACTTTACTTAAGGTTGTAATATAGTCCCATCCTTCTTTGCTCAGGGCTTCTTTGCCTGTCCTCTTAATCATTCCTTTATCACCAACAAAGACGATATTCTTAATACCAAAATTAGATTTTACTAGCTCAATCTGCTCATAAATGGTAGAAGGATCAGCACTATTACCCTTAAAAACTCTAACAGCCAAAGGTTCGCCATAATCATCAGTTAATAGACCAATCACTATTTGCTTTTTACCCTTCTTTTTATCCCGATTGTACCCATATTCCGCAAGTTCATTCTCTGTTCCTTCGAAATAGCTGGAAGTGACGTCATATAAAAGCATAACAGGCAGCTTGTTATTTTTCTTTTGATAAGTTTTAAATAATTTTAATTCGATCTTTTCTTGGTTCTCTTCTAACCATTCTAGAGCCTGATATAAATGGTTTTCATCAAATGAATCGACAGATAATACATCAGATATCGCATGCGATTTCGCCCATTTCACGCTGGAAAGTCTAGACCCTTGGTGAGCAAAGCGTGCTAAAACCAAAAATAGACTCAATAAAGCTTCTTTGCTTCTAGTACCAAGAGCCTTAGTAATACCAATTTCATCAGCAATTTTTTTTAGTAGAAAAATAGTCCCAAAACTTTCACCAACCTCAGGAACACCATCTAAACCATCAAATTCACCTTTAAGCATCTTCTTAAAAGCCTCAATGCGTAAATCATCCCAGTTAGTTAAGTTAGCTAGGGTTTTATTTAATACTTTCCCGTCTTCGCGATAAGAGGTACGAAGCAATATTGCAGGACGAGAATTTCTATTTGGAACAGTTGTAATATACATGAAAGAGATTATATCTCTAAACCCTAGCATTGTCAAATAAAAAATATCATTTACATGATTACAAATTTATCGCAGAATCCTTATAAACCTTATTCTTTAGGTGTTTTAAGCACTTTTTCGTCTAGAAGATGAGTAGTAATACTAATTATCTTTCAATATAGAATGAAGATGGTATAATTTAAGTTATAGAATAAAAATAAAAAAGCTAATGTCAGGTTATCAATATGTTTATCCATCAGAAACAGTTTGTCGGATGGAATTTTTGTTAAAATCAGCCTCAGATATGATAGCATTTCGTAAGATTCAATGTATTTATTTACGTGCCAAGTTTTTATATTTACCTAAACAGATTTCTGAAATTACCGGTTTAAGTATTAGTCGAGTTAGGCAAATTCATACAGCTTATTACAAACTAGGAGAATCAGTATTAAAAAAAACTAAAAGAGGTGGTAGGAATCATTGCTATATGGACGAGGCTAATGAAAGTAAAATACTGGAATCTTTTAATGATAGAGCATCACAAGGGGAAATTGTAGTAGTCAGAGAAATACAGAAAAAATATGAAGAAGTTTTGCAAAAGAAAGTAACTAAATCAGCAATCTACAAAATGTTACATCGTCATTGTTGGCGTAAAGTTTTCCCTCGTCCCCATCATCCAAAGCAAAATAAAGATGAGATGGAAACTTTTAAAAAAACCTCAGCTCAGTGGTTACCGCCGCAAATACACAATCTAAATCACAGGGACTTGAATTACAAGTGATGTTTCAAGATGAGTCTCGTTTTGGAAGGATAAATGATATAAAAAGATGTTGGAGTTACAAAGGCAACAGACCTGGTGTCGCCAAACAAGTTATCCGGGAGTATAGTTATATTTATGGAGCATTTTGTCCAATTACTGGAGTATCGGATATGCTAATCTTACCTTCTATGACATTAGAATGTATGAATATTTTTTTACAAGAATTATCCATAAGACATCCTGATAAGTTTATTTTGTTGATATGTGATGGGGCATCAAATCATCGTCAAACTTCTATAACAATACCACAAAACATAATGATTCATCATCTTCCACCTTTGTCTCCTCAACTAAATCCTGCTGAGAATATATGGAAAGAAATAAAAGAAAAGTTCTTTTACAACAAACTATTCCATTCAGGATGTATTAAATAGAATGTCAGATGCTATATTAAAATATGAAGCAACTCCTCAAATTATTAAGTCTATCACTAGTTGGAACTGGATTATTAATCCTATTAATTCTTTATTGAAAGATAATTAGTATAAGAAGAATTATTATTGCTACACCTGCTATTAAAATCATAGTTGATGACATAGTGGCAAGTAGGAATGGCATCTTTGGTAGTTAATGCTACTATGTACATTAACTACTGATTACAATTATGCTACGCTGCAGGGTGTAAAGGTAATTTTATTATAGAGTAAGAATTGATTGATGGTGATATATCGAGGGTACTAAGAATTTCAACAAGGGCTGTGGTGAGGTCATGAATCATTTGGTCGGTATGGTTAGGTGTTGGGATGATTCTTAAACGTTCTGTGCCACGTGGTACTGTCGGGAAGTTAATATGCTGAACATAAATATTATATTTATCCAACAACATTTCAGAAGCTTGTTTGGCTTTAATTGGATCACCAATAATTATTGGTATAATATGACTATCATTTTTTAAATAATTTACTTTAGCTTTATCAAAAGATTTTTTTACCTTGGCTATTACCTTTTGGTAAGTTTCCCTCTCTATATTAGAATTTTTTAAATGACGAATACTGGCAGTTGCTGCTGAAGCAATAACTGGGGGTAGAGAGGTGGTAAATATAAAACCTGGTGCAGTAAGCCTTATAGAATCGATAATTTGACGATTGGCTGCAACATAACCACCAATAGTGCCATAAGCCTTACCGAGCGTTCCTTGGATCATATCAATTTTATCAGCACAACCCTGAAGATCGGCAACGCCAGCACCATGCTTGCCGTACAGACCAACTGTATGTACTTCATCAATAAAGGTTAAAGCATTATATTTTTTAGCTAAATTCACTATTTTTTCTATTGGTGAAAATAATCCATCCATGGAATAAGCTGATTCAAAAACAATAATCTTTGGTCTATTAATATCCACCTTTTTGAGTAATTCTTCAAGATGGCAAGTATCAATGTGCCGATAAATATGTTTTTCAGCTTTTGAATTACAGATACCGGAAATAATAGAAGCGTGATTTAACTCATCTGAGAAAAAAACTATATTAGGCATTATTTTTGCCAGTGTTGCAAGGCTAGTATCATTGGCAACATAACCGGAAGTGAAAACTAGAGCTAATTCTTTATTATGTAGGATTGCTAGTTCCTTCTCTAATTCTATTATGCTGCTATTATTGCCACCTATATTTCTTGTACCACCAGAACCAATTCCATATTTGGATATAGCATCTAACGCAGCTTTGGTAACATCTGGATGCTTACTCATACCAAGATAATCATTAATACACCACATTACAATTTCTTTATTACCATACCAAGCAGATGGAAAGTTATTTGCCTGTCTTTGAACAGGAACAAATTCACGATATCTTCCTTCTTGTTTAATTCTAGTTATATGGTGATCGAATATATTATTATAGTTAGACATTACATTATTTTTTTATACAGTTTAAAACCTACCTAACCTCAGTTCGATATAAGAATTATTAATTCTTATATCGATACTTGCTTTGCTATAAGGAAAAATGCACTCTTGAAGCGGCTGACGCGGGTGCATTTTAACTTTTTTCATCATTCAATATGTGATTTTAATAATTAAAATCACATATTGAATGGAGTATTATATTTTAACAATCAGGTGGGCAGCCGCTTCAAACCTGATTGTTTCTATATATAATACTGAATTCGATGTAACTTGTTACACCGAATTCAAGTTACCTAACCTACGCGAATTTGGGATAAGAATTGACAAATTCTTATCATGAATTCGCGTAACCTCAGGTTACCTACGTCCAAATAATCGCTCAATATCTTTGAGTTTGAGTTCGATGTAAGTTGGTCTACCATGATTACACTGACCAGAAAATGGGGTTTTTTCCATTTGTCTTAATAATTCATTCATTTCTTCAGAAGATAATTTATGACCTGCTCTGATAGCATAATGACATGCATAGGTTTCTGTAACATGTTCAATCAATTGAATCAAGGAAATATTTTCACCAAGATCAGATAAATTATCTGCCAAGTCTTGGGTAAGCTGGTTTATATCGGTATTTCCAAGTAAGCTTGGAGTCTCTGATACAATGATGGATCGCTCGCCAAATTTTTCTAGGCTTAAACCTAATTTAGAAAGATCATCCTTTTTATTATACAATAAATCAGCTCTTTTGACATCCGGTAATTCTACTATCTCAGGCATGAGTAATCTTTGCTTAATTAAGCCATTGTTACTTATCATTTGCTTAATTTTCTCGTATCCCAAACGCTCATGTGCTGCATGTTGATCTACGATAATAATACTATCTGCTGTTTGTGATATTATATAAGTGCCGTGCATTTGAGCTTTTGCTGCTCCGAGTACAACATTAGACTTTTTGCATAACTCTACTTCTGCTGGTAATTTAGGCAATGGTGCTAGACTCGAATCCGTAACGGAATTTGCCGTACTGCTTGAAGGGTGAGGTTTCAATCCTCCTGCAGATTCCCTAGTAGAAGTGAATTTTGCAAGAGGTTTATTATTACAATCTAGGTCTAGGATATCATCCTCTAACACTTCTACTTTAGCATGTGGGTCTGTCTTTATTAATTGTTGCTGAACATTAGAACTATCATTGTGCCTAGGAATGGTTAAATTTTGAGCCTTATAAGTACTGATATTATCAGATATACTCAAACTATTTGGATATATACTCTTCTGCTTTGAAGAATTGGTTTCGCAAAACTGCGGGGTATTCGCGTACTCACGTACTTCATGTACGCCTAGTTCGCTCACCCCTTGTTTATTGTCCCCATTCTCCAAATCATTTGAGTATACTTTGTTAGAAGAAGAGGTAGGGTTCTTTTGAAATGCTTTATTTGTTTTAACAAAGCTATTAGTAGTAGCCGTATTGCGAAAAAGACCTAAGGCAGTTGTGGCAATATTCGTTGACACCATATGACTTCTAGTAGCAAGGGCATCTTTGATAGAGCTTATCAGTAATCCCCGTATGGTACTTGGATCATGAAACCTTACTTCTGTTTTGGCAGGATGTACATTAACGTCAACCATGTGGGGATCTATCTGTAGAAACAAAACTGAAACTGGATGTCTATCCCGAGCTAAATAATCCTGATAAGCTAGTCTTAGAGCGATTTGTAGTAATTTATCCTTAACGGGTCTATTATTAACAAATAAAAACTGATCCTCAACAGAAGCTCTATTAAAGGTAGGAAGGCTGGTAAAGCCATATACTGATATTTCTGGTCTTTGTAGATTAATATGGACAGAATTTTCAATAAAATCATAACCCAATATATCAATTATTCTTTGCTTTAACAGATCATCAAAATTTCCATCTTGACCTTTTACTTTTATGATATTTTTGCCATCATGAGATAAATTAATACTGATTTTAGGATGAGCTAATGCAATTTTCTTGATTACATCAACCGAAGCTGCCAATTCAGTTTTATCAGATCTTAAGAACTTTAGTCTTGCAGGGGTGGCAAAGAATAAATCACGTATTTCAATCTTAGTACCCTCGTTATGAATGGTAGGTTTAATCTCTTTATTATGCCCACCACTAGATTGTATATGATAAGCCCTATCAGCCCCACGTGCCTTTGAAGTAATCAACATCTTACTTACAGAACATATTGAAGGTAATGCCTCTCCGCGAAAGCCAAAAGTGTGAATATTTTGTAAATCTGACTCATCAAGTTTAGAAGTAGTATGACGTTCTACGGCAATTTTTAGATCTTCCTCAGACATGCCTATTCCGTCATCAGAAATAATAATAAGATTTTTCCCTGCTTGCTGTAAGCTTATATCTATCTTAGTGCTAGATGCATCAATAGCATTCTCAACTAGTTCTTTTACCACCGAAGCTGGTCGTTCAATTACTTCCCCAGCAGCGATGCGGTTTATAGTACTATCTGACAGGAGTTTTATCTTCATTACTTACTAACACAAATGTTTTACTACAATAAGGACACACAATAGAGCCTTTGGTTGAATCAATCTCCAAATAAATTCTCGGATGATCAAAAGGTGGTTCTTTGCCAAAACATGATACGGATGTAGAGATAGTCTCAATAATTTCCATATTTTGCATAAATTTGAAGCTATAATAAGAGTTTTTTTAGTATCTTACTACTATAAAACATAAGTGAAATTTATTCAAAATAAAAATCATTAATTATATTAGCGGTCTAGAAAATAATGATATAATAGAGAAAGAATCCTTTCACCAAACCATTTTATTAAATTGTTGGTAAAAATTTTAAAAATCATTTTACTAACTATTATAATCACTATGGTGATAAAGAAACTATAAATAATATCAGCTGGGTAATGCATAGCAAGAGTAATACGTGAGACTGCCACTAATAAAACAATCAAAAATGCTATAATTTTTTGCCCCATTGTTATATATGGCCAAATACAGTAGGATACCATTAATGCTAATCCGAAGTGACTGCTTGGAAAGCTGGATAAACATCTTTCAACTTCAACATTAGCAATTGTTACAAAACTATTAAGAGGCAATGAGCAAAATGGTCTAGGTATATTAACTGAAAACTTAAATAGAGCATAAGTACAACCAAATATAACATAAATTATACCAATCATTACCATTTCATTATATATAGACCAAAATTTGATCTGACGCTGATTAAAATCTTGAATCTTTTTTAACTGGATATAGAAATATCCACAATATATAAAATAAACGATAGCAAAATTGGTAATATTAAAACAATAAGAGATCATTTGTAGAATATAAGCTATTATGCTAAAATGGTTAGTAATTCTATTGATCCACAAGAATATCTCTTGATTAAGACCATGGAAATTATATAAAAGTTCAAACATTTTCAATTTCAATTTTGTTTGGTTTAAGTATATGCTACAAATAACAGTGCTAGGATGTGGCTCATCACTTGGTATGCCGATAATTAATTGTGATTGCAATATATGCACTTCTACTTCAAGTTACAATAAAAGAACTAGATCATCAATATACATCGATGATGGTAATAGTCAAATTCTTGTTGATTTTGGTTTTGACATCAAAAATCAACTAATGCGAGAAAAGATTAAAAAATTGGACGCTGCTATATTAACCCATTATCATGCAGATCATGTTAACGGTATTGATGATTTACGTATATTTCCATTTTTCCAAAAGACACCACTAGAAATTTTTTCTGACAGTAGCACAGCATTGAAAACTGAGAATCGTCACCAACATTTATTTGCTCCGGACAAACTGATTGCAAGACCGGTAGATTTTTTTGCAAAATTTAAAATTAATACCATAGATGTACAATTTTTCAGACAACATCATGGTTCCATAGATAGTTTAGGTATTAGAATGGATGATTTTGTATATTCTAGTGATGTGCTAGCTTTTCCGGCAGAATCTAAACCATTCTTGAAAAATATCAATGTTTGGATATTAGACTGTATGGCGTATGAATCTAATGATTGCCATGCAGGATTAGATAAAATTTTACAGTGGAACGATGAATATAAACCCCAACAAATATTATTAACGAATATGAATCATTTTATTGATTACCATGAGATATCAAAAATATTGCCAAGTAATATAAAACCTCTATATGATGGTTACAAATTTATAGTTTAACAAACCTGAGTTACCCCAATTCGGGATAATTCTTATCCCGAATTCACGTAGGTCTATCAACTTTTCAAATTATTAGGAGTATATGATAATACTCGATAAGGTTTCAAGAAACTATGGCAAAACCTATGCTATTAAAGATATTAGTCTTGAGTTCAAGAAAAAAGAAACTATAGCGATTATAGGATCTTCTGGTAGTGGTAAATCTACTTTATTGCGAATTATTAATGCTTTAGAAGTTCCTACCAGTGGGCATGTGTTAATCGATGACAAAAAATTGACGCAAAAAAATAAAAGGAAGCTTTGTCTTAAAATTGGCATGGTTTTTCAAGCGTTTAATCTTTTTCCGCACTTAAATGTCCAAGATAATTTAATATATGCTCCTGTTAATATTTTAGGAATGAAGCAAATGGCTGCCATTGCTAAGGCAGAGAAATTATTAGAACAATTTGGTTTAAGACAAAGAATTACCGCCTTTCCTGTCAATTTATCTGGGGGACAGAAACAAAGAGTGGCGATTTGCCGAGCCTTGATGATGAATCCAGAAATAATGTTATTTGACGAGCCTACTTCAGCTTTAGATCCTGAAAATATTAAAGATATTATTGAAATTATATCTTTATTTAAAAGTCAAATAACCATGATTGTAGTTACTCATCATATTAAATTTGCCAAAGCCATAGCCGATAGGATAATTTTTATGGATCACGGACAAGTTTTAGCTGATCAGCCGGCAGTAGAGTTTTTTAAAAAACCCAAATCTCATAGAGCAAGATTATTTTTAGAGAATATAGGTGATTTAATGTGAGTAATAAAAGTCTTATAAAGTTAATAATTATTCTCTGCATTAGTATTGTCATTACTTTCTGTGTACGTAAACTAGTAGCTGCACAATTTGCTGCTTTTTCTTGGGATAACCAAAAAAGTATAACTTGTTTTATAATGATTTTGGTGATTATCAGTATAGTTTATAATTCCTTTAGTCAAAAAGGTATAAGGATACTCTCTATTCAATTATTAACTTGGGGCGGAATTTTCTTAATTATAATTACTGGTTATGCTTTCAAGTTTGAGTTAAATTACGCCGCTCAAAGAGTCATATCCGTACTAATACCATCATATAATTGGGTCAATAAACAAGGAGAATTAGTAATTAGTCGTAGTAACGATGGGCATTTCTACGTTAACGCCGTGGCAAACGGAATAAAAATTAAATTTATGATTGATACCGGAGCAAGTGATGTTGCTCTTACTATTAGTGATGCTAAAATGCTAGGATTTGACTTATCAAAACTAAATTACACTAGAACTTACTCTACAGCTAATGGTACGAGTAGGGCTGCTCCCGTGAGATTAAATAGTGTTGAGATTGGTAGAGGAGCTTTTTTTAGAAATGTTGAAGCTCACATAGGGACTGGCGGTCTTGACGTATCGTTACTAGGCATGTCGTTATTAGAGCGTTTTAAAGGTTTCAGAATAGATCGAGATATGTTGATTTTGAGTTATTAGGTATATACTCTTCTAGGAAACAACTAGCTAACATATTGATTTTCAAGCATTTTTACTTTTTTGTTTCTTCCATTATGAACTTGATCGTTTGGTATTAAGTGTTAGCTCTTAAATAAATCGCTATGACTACCTGTATTTTCTAATATTAAGGTTTTATTATTTAACTCAAAAACTAATAGCCAATCAGGCTCTAAATGACATTCCCAAAGGGCTGAATAATTGTTAGATAACTTATGCAAACGGTATTTATTTGGCAACAATAGATGATATTCAACATCTTGATTAAGCCCTTTCTCTATATAAATCAATAAACTTATCTAATTTTTTTCTATCTTTACCCCGTTTAAGCATTAACTTAAATTCTTTGTCAAACTTATTGGTAGAAAGTATTCTAAAGGTCACTATTTGCCTTCTTATTCTCTTTGGCTACCTCTTGTTCTACTTCCTCTTGTAATCTATCAAGATGTCCAAAAAATTCTTCCTTCGAATCATAAGAGTTTAAATTAATACCTTGATGTGATTCTTCTATAGTTTTTATTGTTTCATCATTCAATACATTTTTGGATACATAAGGCTTATACTCTAATTCAATTTGTTTGTTTAATGTTTGTATTACAAAATCCTTTATACTAATGCCCTTCCAAGTGGTAAGCATCTTTAGCTTAAGGTGGAATTCATCCGAAACATCTAAGCTTAATCTAGACATAAATCTTCTTTAATTTGTGTGAATGTTGTAATGAACATTATAACTTTATATTATGCGGTTATCAACCTAAATATGAACTGCCAAACGGTTTCTAAGAAATAACTATCTAACATATTGATTTTCGAGCATTTTTGCTTCTTCCATTATGAACTTGATAGCACTATATCAAGTGTCAGCTTCTTCTAACAAACTGCTTCTAATAGTTTGTTTTTACATAATGTGTAGCATTTTGTTTGGTACTACTTTGAAGAATTGCGTTGTCAACATCGTTTTTGGTCTTGTAGTACCATTACTTACATTGGCATTTTTAGGCAAAGTCTCCATGCACCGTAGCTCGGATAACAGCGAAACTACTTATTTTGACTTCGTATATCAGCAACTATCGTCTGCAATTGGTCTAGATCTACCATTCCTGCTATTAATTTACCATTAATAATATAAGCAGGTACTCCCTGTATTTTTAAACCCTTTGCTAACTTAACATTTTTGTCGATGAGATTTTTTATTTCATCTTTATTGATTTCTTCCGCAATTACTTCAGGATTTAGATCATTTACTAGTAACAATTTTTCTACAGATTCTTTGGTAATAGATTTTAAGTCCATTAAACCATCATGAATATCTTGAAACTTACTCGGAGTGGTTTTATAAACAGCTAAAGCAATAGTTGCAGCATAATTAGATGCATCACCAAGAATCGGGAATGGTTTTAAAACGACTTTAACCCCCGTATCTAATTTGATTAACTGGTTAATAAAGTTATGACCTTTTCTACAATAACTACAGTTACAATCATAAAAAGTAGCAATGACTACATCTCCATTC